>NZ_JBIRUZ010000003.1:377714-763550 GCF_044386545.1 Streptomyces sp. NPDC020489 | reverse complement strand
CGCCGCGAACGGGATGATCGTCGAGGTCGACCAGCCCGGGCGTGGCACCTTCACCACCGTCGGCAACCCCCTCAAACTCTCCGACTCCCCCACCCGCATCACCCCCGCCCCCCTCCTGGGCCAACACACCCACGACATCCTCACCACCGAACTCGGCTTGAGCGACGAGGAATTGCGTCAGCTCAGAGCGGACGGGGTGGTCTGAGGTGGGGACCGTCGAGCGCACCACCGAAGGGCTGCGTCTCCCGGCTGTTGGGGGGCGGTCCATGACCTGACCGAGCACGGGAGCCGCCGACGGTGCGCGTCGGCCGGCCCCGGGATCCGTGCGCGCACGAAAGGCATTTGGACAGGGGGCGCTGGCCAGATCTTTCGACGCAAGGAGTGCTTGACCCGATGACAACCATCGATTGTTCGACGTCCGTCCCGTACCGGGAGGTGACGGACCACAACGGCCGTGTGTACCGCATCGGGGAGTCCGATGTGGACATCATGGGCCGCCGACGCAAATGGATGGTCATCCTGCCGTGGATCGGCATGATGGGCATCAGCTCCGCCGAGTACGCGTTCACCTCCGCGGAGGACACGCTCCACGAGGCTCACCTGTGGAGCAGTGGGCACATCTTCTGGCTGATGGGCGTCTGGGTGTTCTTCCAGGCGGCCGTGGCCTTCCCCGCCGGCCAGCTGCGGGAGAGCGGCAAACTGCCCGCCCGTACGGCGATGATGCTCGGCGCGGTCGGCACGATGCTCGGTTACGTGTCGCTGGCATTCGCGCCGAACGTGCTGGTGGCCTACTTCGGCTTCGGCATGTGCAGCGGTATCGGCGCCGGTCTCGTCTACGCGACCTGCGTCAACATGGTCGGCAAGTGGTATCCGGAGCGCAAGGGCGGCAAGACCGGCTTCGTCAACGGCGGTTTCGCCTACGGCTCGGTGCCCTTCGTCTTCCTGTTCACCTCGTACATGGACCTCGGCAACTACCAGGTCGTGCTCGCCTGCGTGGGCGTAGGACTGTGCCTGGTCGTCGCCTCCGCCGGCTGGTTCTTCAAGGACCCGCCGAAGAACTGGTGGCCCGCGCAGGTCGACCCGCTCAAGGTCACCGACGACCCGAAGATCCGCCGGGCGCTGGAGAAGAACCCGCCGTCGCCCAAGCAGTACACGCCGAAGGAGGCCGCTCGTCAGCCCGTGCTGTGGATGATGTGGTTCTGCCTGCTGTGCACGGCCGGCATCAACATCTTCGGTATCGCCTTCCAGGTGCCGTTCGGCAAGGACATGGGCTTCGCGGGCGGGATCGTGGCCACGGCGATGTCCCTGAAGGCGATCGTCAACGGCACCGGCCGCGGGGTCATCGGCTGGATCTCCGACCGGTACGGGCGCCGCAACACCCTGATCATCGTCTGTCTGGTGCTGGGCACCGCCCAGTTCGGTGTGCTGGTCTCCGGCCAGATGGGCAGCATGCCGTTCTTCCTGTTCTGCTCGATGGTCTCCGGCTTCGGCGGCGGCGCGATCTTCCCGCTGTTCGCGGCCATGACGGCGGACTACTTCGGTGAGAACAACAACGCCTCCAACTACGGCATGGTCTACAGCTCCAAGCTCATCTCCGGCCTCGTGGGCTCCGGCATGGGCGCGGTCGTCGTCGACGTGTGGGACTACGAGGGCGCGTTCGTCCTGGCCGGGACCATCGGTCTGTGCTCCGCCGTCCTGGCCGTCTTCCTGAAGGCGCCCGGCGCCCCGAGGACCACCCGCCGTATCGCTCCCAACCCCCAGCCGCTCGGCGAGGAGACGGCCTGACACCCACGGGCCGAGGACACGCACGGCCTGACCCCACGGGCCGCAAGACACGCACGGCCTGACACACATGGTCTGACACGGAGGAATCGCCCTGCAATGACGGCAGATCCCATCGCATCGAACAGCCCGTCGTCCCACCCCGACGCCGCACACCGTCCCTACCGAGAAGTGACCGACGCGCGCGGCCGCGTCTACCGCGTGGGCGAGACCGACCGGGACATCCTCGGTCACTCGCGCAAGCTCATGGTGTATCTGCCGTGGATCGCCATGATGGCCATCAGTGTCTTCGAGTACGCGTACGGCTCGGCGGAGGACACCCTGTCCCACGCCCATGGCTGGACGCAGAGCAACACCTTCTGGATCCTCAGCGTCTGGGTGTTCTTCCAGGCCGGCGTCGCCTTCCCGGCGGGCTGGCTGCGGGAGAAGGGCGTGCTGACGGCCCGCAAGGCCATGTACATCGGCTCGGGGCTGTGTTCCGTCGGGTTCCTGGCCCTGTCGCACCTGAGCAACGTATGGCTGGCGATCCTGGGGTTCGGCGTCGTCGGCGGCATCGGCGCCGGGCTCGTGTACGCGACCTGCATCAACATGGTCGGCAAGTGGTTCCCCGAACGCCGGGGCGCGCGGACGGGGTTCGTCAACGGGGGGTTCGCGTACGGATCGCTGCCGTTCATCTTCATCTTCAACTACGGCTTCGACACCGCGAACTACCACCGGGTCCTGGACCTGATCGGCTGCTACATCATGATCGTGGTCCTCGGGTGCGCGTTCTTCTTCAAGGATCCGCCGAAGAACTGGTGGCCCGCGGAGATCGATCCGCTGGCGTACTCCGGTGACACGAAGAACGCCACGAGCCTCGCCAAGAACCCTCCGGCGGTGAGGCAGTACACGCCCAAGGAGGCCATCAGGACCGGCATGCTCCCCCTGATGTGGCTGTCCATCGTGCTGACCGCGGGGGTGTCGATCTTCGGGATCTCCTTCCAGGTCGACTACGCCAAGGAGGTCGGGTTCGGTCCCCTGGTGGCGGCCTCGTCGATGGGCGTCATGGCGGTCATCAACGGCATCGGCCGGGGTGTCGTGGGCTGGCTGTCGGACAAGTGGGGCCGCAAGCCCACCCTGGTGTTCGTCATCGTCGTCCTGGGCCTCGCCCAGTTCGGCGTGATCTGGGCGGGCGATGTCAGGAGCGAGGCGCTGTTCCTGTTCTTCGCCTTCCTGTCCGGCTTCGGCGGCGGCGCCTTCTACCCGCTGTTCGCCGCGCTCACCCCGGACTACTTCGGGGAGAACTACAACGCCTCCAACTACGGCCTGGTGTACAGCGGCAAGCTGATCAGCGGTCTGTTCGGCGGCGGTCTCGGCTCCATGGTGGTCGCCGCCTGGGGCTATGACGGGGCGTACGCCCTGGCCGGTGCCGTGTCGCTGGTGGCCGCGGTGATCGCCCTGCTGCTGCGGCAGCCCGGGCACCGCGCGGTGCGGCAACCCGCCGGCTGACGGCACGCGCGCGTGAGGAGGCCCTCCCGGGATGCCGGGAGGGCCTCCTCATGTGTGCGGGGCCGGTCAGCACTTCTCGCGCAGTGAATGCAGGTGCTCGCTGGAACGGCGCGCGAAGGTGAAGGACTCGGTCGGCTGGTCGTGCTCAGCCTGCCAGTGGTGGGCGAAGCGTTCGCCGCGCAGCCTGGTCACGGCGGAGATGAAGCGCCGGTAGTCGATGTCGCCGTCGCCCACGTCGGTCATGCGGTAGCCGTAGGTGTTCGCGGGGTCGCTCACCCCGTCCTTGACGTGGAAGAGCGGGTAGCGGTGCGGCTGCTTCAGGACGTAGTCCAGGGGGTCGAAGGGCGCGGGCGTGCCGTCGGGCCGCTTGGAGAAGCGGAACTGGCCCGAGTACGCCCAGAAGATGTCCATCTCCAGGAACACCAGGTCGGGGTCGGTCTCGGCGAGCAGCACGTCGTAGAGGCGGACCTTGGGGTTGTCGGTGGCGAAGGAGAACTCCTCGGAGTGGTTGTGCTGGTAGAACTTCATGCCCCGCGCGCGGGCGGCCGCGCCGTAGGTGTTGAACTCCTCCGCCGCCCGCTTCCAGGCGTCGACGGTGGAGCCGTAGCGGAAGGGTCCCGAGGCGGTGCCGATGTGCTTGAGGCCGAGGGCCTGGGCGTCGTCGAGGACCTTGGTGAGGTTCTGGGCGAAGGTGTAGGCGTTCGGGTCGTCGGAGTAGTAGCCGACGTGGCTGCCGATCGGGTTCAGGCCGTAATTCCTGGCCAGCCGCCTGAGCTGCGCGAGGGTGATCGGGCCGGCCGAGCCCTGGGTGTAGCCGGCGAACTCGACCTCGTCGTAGCCGTACTTCGCCAGTTCGGCGAAGACGGGGGCGAAGCCGAGGGTGGAGACCTTGTCGCGGAGGCTGTAGAGCTGGATGCCGAGCCGGCCGGGGGGCAGGACAGGACGGCCGCGACCGGCGGTACCGGCGAGGGCTCCGGCCTCGTCCGCGGTGGTTGTGGCCCCGGCGGGGGCGGCCGCGGCTCCCACGAGCGCGGCGGCGGTGGCACCGGCGGCCACGCCGAGGATGCCTCGTCTGCTGAGGCGGTGGGAGAGCTCCGGGTCGGGCTGGGAGATGCGGCTCATGCCTGGGACTCCTCGGTGTGGGAGGGCGTTGTCAGTGGCGGGTGCTTCACTGGTGAGCAGTCGGAACGGTGATCTGCCGGAAGGGTGACCAGTCGGAACGCAGCGGTCGTACGAGGCCGGTGGTGAGGTCTGGGGTGCGGACGGGTCAGGTGAGACCGGCCAGTTCGAGCAGGAGTGCTTTCACATCGGTGGCCGCGACGCGGTCGCCGACAGCGCGGGGGGTGGAGCAGATGAGCAGCGGACCTTCGTCGTCGCTCGCCGGAAGGCGGCCGTGGCTGCCGCGCACAGGTGAGGGATCCAGAGGCACGACCGCCATGCGGTAGCGCAGGCCGAGCTTCTTGCGGGCCAGTGCGGTCGCCGCCTTGACCTTGACGTACGGGTCGACGGGGTCCATGAAGAGTTCGACCGGGTCGTAGCCGGGTTTGCGGTGGATCTCGACCAAGCGCGCGAAGTCGGGTGCGCGGGCGTCGTCGAGCCAGTAGTAGTACGTGAACCAGGCGTCCGGCTCCGCCACGGCGACGAGCTCCCCGGAGCGCGGGTGATCGAGCCCGTGGGCCTTCTTGCCCTCGTCGTCGAGGAGCTGCTCGACGCCGGGCAGGTCGGCGAGGGCGTCCCGGGTCGCCTCCAGGTCTTCCGCCCGTCGTACGTAGACGTGGGCGATCTGGTGGTCGGCTACCGCGAAGGCGCGGGAGGTCATCGGGTCCAGGTACTCCATGCCGTCCTGCGTGTGCACCTCCAGCAGCCCGGCGCGGCGCAGGGCACGGTTGATGTCCACAGGGCGGTCCGCGCGCGTGATGCCGTACTCGGACAGGGCGACGACGGTGCGGCCCTCGGCGCGTGCGTCGTCCAGGAGCGGGGCCAGGGCCCGGTCCAGGTCGGCGGCGGCCTTCAGGGAGCGTGGGTCGTCGGGGCCGAAGCGTTGCAGGTCGTAGTCGAGGTGGGGGAGGTAGCAGAGGGTCAGGTCGGGGCGGCGGGTGGCCATGATGTGGCGGGTGGCGTCGATGATCCACTGGCTGGAGACGAGGTCGGCGCCCGGACCCCAGAAGTGGAAGAGGGGGAAGGTGCCGAGTTTCTCGGTCAGTTCGTCGTGCAGGGCGGGCGGCCGGGTGTAGCAGTCGGGTTCCTTGCGGCCGTCGGAGTAGTAGATCGGCCGGGGGGTGACGGTGATGTCGGTGTCCGCGCCCATCGCGTACCACCAGCAGATGTTGGCGACGGTGTAGCCGGGGTGCACGCGGCGGGCCGCGTCCCACAGCTTGTCACCGGCGACCAGGCCGTTGTGCTGGCGCCACAGCAGGACGTCGCCGAGCTCGCGGAAGTACCAGCCGTTGCCGACGATCCCGTGCTCCGCCGGGAGGCTGCCGGTCAGGAAGGTGGACTGGGCGGCGCAGGTGACGGCGGGCAGGACGGTGCCGAGGGGTGCCTGGGACCCCGCCTGGGCGAGGGTCTTGAGGTGGGGCATGTGATCGAGGAGACGGGGGGTGAGGCCGACGACGTCGAGGACGAGGAGCGGGGTGGGGGCGGGACGGTCGGGGTGCGGCGCGGGGGCTGGGTGCGGCGCGGGGGCTGGGCGGTCGGGGTGGGGCGCGGCGTCGTGGGTGCTCATGGGAGCTCCTTCAGACCGAGGTCCGTCAACAGGTCGCGGGCCAGGGTGAGTTCGGCGGCGATGCCGTCGGCGAGTTGGGTCCGGCCGCGGGGGCGCAGCTCGGGCGGGAGTGCCTGCCAGGTGTAGGTCTCGACCTCCAGATGGCGGGTGCGCGGGTGCGGGCCGCCGATCAACCGGGTCAGTGCGGCCCGGAGGACGGGGAGGGTGGAGGTGAGGGGTGCGGCGGGGGCCGCGTGCAGGGGGACGTGGAAGTGGGCGCGCCAGGGACTCGCGTCGGGCAGCGTGTCGCCGCCCAGTGCCTCGCCGAGGTCGTCGGTGCCGCGCAGACCGGCGGCCGTGGACGTGCGGGTCTGGTGCAGGAAGCGGGGTTCGTCGAAGGCGGCGAGGGCCGCGCGGACCTCGGGGAGATGGGGGTGCTCGGCGTGCAGGGCCGCCGAGAGCTGCGACTTGACGATGGGGACGCCGGCCGCGGTGAGGGCGTCGACGGCGGTGTCGGGGTCCTCGAAGGACGTGGCGAGGTGGCAGGTGTCGACGCAGACGCCGATGCGGGGGTGGGCGATCGCGGTGAGCGGGGCGAGGGCGTCACGGGTGGTCTCCACGACACAGCCGGGTTCGGGTTCGAGGCCGACGCGGACGGATTTGCCGGTCAGCTCCTCCAGGGCGTCGAGGCGTTCGGCGAGGGTGCGCAGGGCCTTCTCACCGCGTCCGGTGTCATGGACGGTGCGCCAGGCGAGCGGCAGGGTGGAGATGCTGCCCTCGGTGACGTCCTCGGGAAGGAGTCCGGCCAGGACCCGGGCGAGGGCGGTGGTGTGCTCCAGGCGCTCGGGGTCGGCCCAGTCCGGCTTGTAGACGCGGTACTTGACCTCCTCGGCGCCGAACCCGTCGTAGGGGAAGCCGTTGAGGGTGACGACCTCCAGGCCGCGGCGGTCGAGTTCGGCGCGCAGGGTGCGCAGGGCGGCGGGGTCGGAGTCGAGGGTGCGGGCGGCGTCCGCGGCGAGCCACAGGCCGATGCCGAGGCGGTCGCGGCCGAGGCGGCGGCGTACGGGCTCGCAGTGGTCGCGGAGCTGGGCGAGGACGCCGTCGAGGGTCTCGGCGGGGTGGACGTTGGTGCAGTAGGCGAGGTGGACGGTGGAGCCGTCGGGGTGGCGGAAGCGCATCCTCTACTCGCCTCCGCGCAGGATCGAGTTGCCCTCGTGGCTCGCCCCGGCGGGGGTGGCCTCGGTGTCGAGGGCGAGGCGGCCGCTGAGTCCGTAGAAGGCGACGGGGTTGCGCCACAGCACGAGGTCGACGTCGTCCTCGTCGAACCCGCTGCTCAGCATGGTGTCGGCGACCCGGCGGGTCTTGAGTGGGTCGCTTCTGCCCCAGTCCGCGGCGGAGTTCACGAGCACCTTCTCGGGGCCGTACCGCTCCAGGATCGCGACCATCCGCTCCTCGTCCATCTTGGTGTCGGGATAGACGGAGAACCCCAGCCAGCAGCCGCTGTCCTTGGCCTCCTCCACGGTGGTCTCGTTGAGGTGGTCGACCAGGACGTGGTCAGGGGGCAGCGCGGACTCCCGGACCACGTCGAGGGTGCGGCGCAGGCCGGCGAGTTTGTCGCGGTGCGGGGTGTGCACGAGGGCGGGCAGTCCGTGGTCCGCGGCGAGCTGGAGCTGGGCGGCGAGGGCGGTGTCCTCGGCCGGGGTCATGGAGTCGTAGCCGATCTCGCCCACGGCGACGACCTGGTCCTTGGCGAGGTAGCGGGGCAGTTCGTCGAGGACGGGCACACAGCGCGGGTCGTTGGCCTCCTTGGGGTTGAGGGCGAGCGTGCAGTGGTGGGCGATGCCGTACTGGGCGGCGCGGAAGGGTTCCCAGCCGAGCAGGGAGTCGAAGTAGTCGAGGAAGGAGGCGGGCGAGGTGCGGGGCTGGCCGAGCCAGAAGGCGGGCTCGACGACGGCGCGGACTCCGGCGGCGTGCATGGCCTCGTAGTCGTCGGTGGTGCGGGACGTCATGTGGATGTGGGGGTCGAAGATGCGCATCAGGGCCGCTCCTTGGACGCGGGCGGTGTGGCTCGGGGCAGGGCCGGCACGCGAGGGGGGCTTCGGGCACAGGACGCCCGGCATCGGCGCGTTCCGTGAACGCCCGTGCGGGGCAGCGCCGTTCAGGGGTGGAAAAGGCGACGGGCAGGGGTCCGGCGTCCCCCGCCCGCCGCCGCTCAGCCGCCCTTGACGGGCAGTTCCTCCCTCCGGACGCCGGTCCGTACTCGTGCCCGGGAAAGACGCCCTCCAGGACAGGTGACGGGCGGGGTGAGGTGGCAGGCCGTCAGTTGCCGAACGCCGCGTCGAAGGAGGCCGACGGCGGCTCGAAGTCGTAGGTCTTCAGGCTCTTCAGCGCCTCCGGGGCGCCCTGGAGCCGGTCCATGCCGGCGTCCTCCCACTCCACCGAGATCGGCCCCTGGTAGTCGATCGAGCGCAGCATCCGGAACACGTCCTCCCAGGGCACGTCACCATGGCCGGCGGAGACGAAGTCCCACCCGCGGCGCGGGTCCCCCCAGGGCAGGTGCGAGCCCAGGCGGCCGTTGCGGCCGTCCAGGCGCCTGCGGGCCTCCTTGCAGTCCACGTGGTAGATCCGGTCCCGGAAGTCCCACAAGAAGCCCACCGGGTCGAGGTCCTGCCACACGAAATGACTGGGATCGAAGTTCAGCCCGAACGCCGCACGGTGCCCCACCGCCTCCAGCGCACGCACGGTCGTCCAGTAGTCGTAGGCGATCTCACTGGGATGGACCTCGTGCGCGAACCGCACACCCTCGGCGTCGAAGACGTCCAGGATCGGGTTCCAGCGCGCCGCGAAGTCCTCGTACCCGCGCTCGATCATCGACTCCGGCGCGGGCGGGAACATCGCCACCAGATGCCAGATCGCCGAGCCGGTGAACCCGATGACGGTCTCCACCCCGAGCGCGGCCGCCGCCCGCGCGGTGTCCTTCATCCGCTCCGCGGCACGCCGGCGCACCCCTTCGGGATCACCGTCGCCCCAGATCGTCGCGGGCAGGATCGCCTGATGGCGCTCGTCGATGATCGCGTCACACACCGCCTGGCCGACCAGATGGTTGGAGATGGCCCAGCACTTCAGCCCGTACTTCTCCAGCAGCTGGTGACGGGACGCCACATAGCCGGGGTCGGCCAGGGCCTTGTCGACCTCGAAGTGATCGCCCCAGCAGGCGAGTTCGAGCCCGTCGTAGCCGAAGTCCCGGGCCAGACGGCAGACCTCCTCCAACGGCAGATCGGCCCACTGACCGGTGAACAGCGTGAACTGGCGCGGCATGTCGCGTCGCCTCCTCAGACGGCAATGGGCGTGTAGACGGAGTTCTTCTCGGCGCTCTCCTCGACCGCCGCGAGGACGCGCTGGACCTGGAGTCCGTCGGCGAAGGAGGGTTCGGGACGGCGGCCCTCGGCGATGGCGTGCACCAGGTCGCGGGCCTGGTGGACGAAGGTGTGCTCGTAACCGAGGCCGTGGCCCGGCGGCCACCAGGCGTCCAGGTAGGGATGCTCGGGTTCGGTGACGAGGATGCGGCGGAAGCCGGCGTGCGTGCCCGGCTCGGTGCCGTCGTGGTAGGAGAGTTCGTTGAGGCGCTCCAGGTCGAAGGCCAACGAGCCGCGGGAGCCGTTGAGTTCGATGCGCAGGGCGTTCTTGCGGCCGGTGGCGTACCGGGTCGCCTCGAAGGAGGCGAGGGCGCCGGAGGTGAAGCGGCCGGTGAACAGCGCGGCGTCGTCGACGGTGACCTGGCCGGTGCCGGCGGACGACACCGCGGACAGTCCGCTGGTGGCGCCGACGGGCAGGGGACGTTCCCGTACGAAGGTCTCCAGGAGGGCGGAGACCCCCGCGAGCGGCTCCCCCGCCAGGTACTGGGCGAGGTCGACGATGTGCGCGCCCAGGTCGCCGAGCGAGCCGGAGCCCGCGTGCTCCTTGCGCAGTCGCCAGGTCAGGGGGAACTCCGGGTCAACCAGCCAGTCCTGAAGGTACGTCACCCGCAGATGGCGCAGCTCTCCGATGCGGCCGTCGGCGACCATGGCGCGGGCCAGCGCGGTGGCGGGCACGCGGCGGTAGTTGAAGCCGACCATGGCCAACTGGCCCCGTGCGGACGCCTCCTCGGCGGCCGCGACCATGGCGGAGGCTTCCTCGACGGAGTTGGCGAGGGGCTTCTCGCACAGCACGTGTTTGCCCGCGGCGAGCGCGGCGACGGCGATCTCGGCGTGGCTGTCGCCGGGGGTGCAGATGTCGACGAGGTCGACGTCGTCCCGGGCGATCAGCGCACGCCAGTCGGTCTCGGCCGCCGCCCAGCCGTGCCGGTCGGCCGCGGCCCGCACGGCGACCGGGTCACGTCCGCAGATCGCGGACAGCACCGGCTGCCGGGGCAGGTCGAAGACGCGGCCCGCGGTGCGCCACCCCTGCGAGTGGGCGGCGCCCATGAAGGCGTAGCCGACCATGCCGACCCGGAGTGGCGGCTTGTCGGCCCCCTCTGACTGCTGCGGCTGTGCCATGCGCGATGTCCTCCTCGTCGTCGTGGCGCGGTGGGGGGTGCCTCCCGCCCGACGGGCCGTCCGGCGCGTCGGGCGGAACGCCTCACTTGAAGCCGGTGGACATGTACTGGTCGATGTTGGTCTTGTCGACGACGGCCGAGTAGAGCGTGAGGGAGGCCGGGATCTCGAACTCGGCGAGCCCGCCGATCCCCTTGCTCTGTCCGAGGGCGCGGGCGAGGTCGATCGCGGACGCGGCCATGGTCGGCGGGTACAGGACCGTCGCCTTGAGCACGCCGTCGTCCTGCTTGATGGCCTGGAAGGCGGAGAGCGCGCCCGCGCCGCCGACCATCAGAAAGTCGTCCCGCCCGGCCTGCTCGATGGCGCGCAGCGCGCCCACGCCCTGGTCGTCGTCGTGGTTCCACAGCGCGTCGAACTTCGACTGGGCCTGGAGGAGTTGGGCCATCTTCGCCTGCCCGGACTCCACCGTGAACTCGGCGGCCTGCCGGGCCACCTTCT
Organism: Streptomyces sp. NPDC020489; assembly: GCF_044386545.1. Taxonomy (NCBI): domain Bacteria; kingdom Bacillati; phylum Actinomycetota; class Actinomycetes; order Kitasatosporales; family Streptomycetaceae; genus Streptomyces; species Streptomyces sp. NPDC020489. The sequence goes on along the minus strand of NZ_JBIRUZ010000003.1, from coordinate 752,546 downwards.
TGACGTTCGGGTAGTTCTTCAGCGCGTCGTCGAAGCCCTTGGTGCGCTGCTGGGTCAGCTCCAGGTTGTCCAGGCCGGCCAGTTCGATGACCCGGGCGTTCGACTTCCCCTTGAGCTTCTGGCCGATGTAGTGGCCGGCGTTCAGGCCCATGCCGTAGTTGTCGCCGCCGATCCAGCACCGGTACGCCTGCGGGGTGTTGAAGACCCGGTCGAGGTTGACGACCGGGATGCCCGCGCGCATCGCCTTCAGGCCGACCTGGGTGAGCGCCTTGCCGTCGGCGGGCAGGATCACCAGGACGTCGACCTTCTTGTTGATCAGGGTCTCGATCTGGCCGATCTGCTGGGCGGTGTCGTTGGAGCCCTCGGTGATCTCCAGGGTGACGTCCGAATACTTCTTCGCGCGGCTTTTCGCGTTGTCATTGATCGCGTTGAGCCAGCCGTGGTCGGCCTGCGGTCCCGCGAAGCCGATGGTGACCTGCTTGCCGGGCTTGTCGTCGGCGGCCGGCTGGTCGTTCGCGGCGGGCTCGTCGTCCGACTCGTTGCTCGTGCAGCCGGTGAGGACGGCACCCGCGGAAACGGCGGCGGCCCCGAAGAGCAGCCCTCTGCGTGTGGGGAGCTGTGGCATGGCGGTGAACCCTTTCCTCAGGTCGTGCTCGCGGTACGGCGCTGGACCAGCACGGCGGCGACGATGATCGCGCCCTTGGCGATCTGCTGGACGTCGCTCTGCAGGTTGTTCAGGGCGAAGATGTTGGTGATCGTGGTGAAGATCAGGACCCCCAGGACGGAGCCGGTGATGGTGCCGCGGCCGCCGCTGAGCAGCGTGCCGCCGATGATCGCGGCGGCGATCGCGTCGAGTTCGTAGAGGTTGCCGTTGGTGTTCTGACCCGACCCGGACAGGATGATCAGCAGGAACGCGGCGATGCCGCAGCACAGTCCGGACAGCAGGTAGAGGTAGAGGCGCTGGCGGCGGACGTCGATGCCGGCGAGCCGGGCGGCCTCCGCGTTGCCGCCGACGGCGACCGTGCGGCGGCCGAAGGTGGTGCGGTTGAGGACCAGCCAGCCGATGATCGTGACGACGGCGAAGACCATCACCAGCGGCGGGATCCCGAGCACGTACGCGTCGCGCAGGCCGAGGTCCAGGACGCTGTCGACGGTGACGATCTGGGTCTTGCCGTCGGTGATCTGCAGGGCGAGACCGCGGGCCGAGGCGAGCATGGCGAGGGTCGCGATGAACGGCACCATCCCGCCGTACGCGATGAGCAGTCCGTTCACCAGGCCGCAGCCGAGGCCGACCAGGACCGAGGTGAGGAGGATGCCGCCGAAGCCGTACTCCTGGGTGGCGACCGTGGTCGCCCAGACGGAGGAGAGGGCGACGATCGCGCCGACGGACAGGTCGATGCCGCCCGACATGATCACGAAGGTCATGCCGACCGTGACCACGCCGATCACCGAGGCCTGGGTGAGGACGAGTTGGAGGTTGCGGGTGTCGAGGAACTCGTCCGGCTTGGTGATCCCGCCGACCAGGATCAACGCGGCGAGGACACCGACCAGGGAGAGGGTGCGGACGTCGGCGCGAGCCAACACCGCCCGCCACGCCGGGGGTTGGTCCACGGGCGTGGTCTTCTCGGTACCGCCCCGGGGCGGGGAGACGTGCTGCGTCATGACGCCGGGCTTCCTTCCATGACGAGGTCGAGTACACGGTGTTCGTCGAGTTCACGGGCGGGGGCGGTGTGGACGACACGGCCCTCGCGCAGCACGAGCACCCGGTCGGCGAGGCCGAGGACCTCGGGCACCTCGCTGGAGACGAGCAGGACCGCGAGGCCCTCGTCGGCCAGTCGACGGACGACTGCGTACAGTTCGCTGCGGGCGCCGACGTCGACGCCGCGGGTGGGCTCGTCGAGCAGCAGCACGCGGCAGCCGCGCAGCAGCCAGCGGGCGAGGACGGCCTTCTGCTGGTTCCCGCCGGACAGGGTGCGGATCGGGACGGACGGGTTGTCCGGCCGCAGCGACAGCTCTCGGACCGCCGCCCGGGCGGCGCCCAGTTCGGCGCCCCGGTCGATCCAACCGCCGCGGGAGAAACGGGACATGGAGGAGACCGAGACGTTGCGGGTGACGGACTCCAGCATCAGCAGCGCCTGCGCCTTGCGTTCCTCGGGAGCGAGACCGAGGCCGGCCCGGACCGCGGCGCGGACGCTGCCGGGCCTGAGGGGGCGGCCGTCCACCAGCACCTGGCCGGACGTGGGCTTGCGCGCACCGTAGACGGTCTCCAGGATCTCGGAGCGTCCGGACCCCACGAGTCCGGCCAGCCCGACGATCTCGCCGGGACGCAGGGTGAGGTCGAGCGGCTCGAACTCACCGTCCCTGGCGAGCCCCCTGACCTCCAGGACCGGCGTGCCCGTGGGGGGCGCGACCGGGCGGTCCGGGAACACGTACTCCACGTTCCGTCCGGTCATCAGCGCCACGACCTCGCGGGTCGGCGTCGACTTCGCCGGCAGCCCGCCCGCGACGGCCCGTCCGTCCTTGAGCACGGTCACCCGGTCGCCGATCCGCCGGATCTCCTCCAGCCGGTGGGAGATGTAGACGACGGCGACGCCTTCGGCGGTGAGATCCCTGACGATCCGGAAGAGGTTGTCGACCTCGTCCGGGTCGAGCGCGGCGGACGGCTCGTCCATCACGATGAGCCGTACGTCGTGGGAGAGCGCCCGCGCCATGGAGACGATCTGCTGCTGCGCCGCCGACAACTCCCCCACCAGCCGCGCCGGATCGATCTCGGGGTGCCCAAGGCGCTTGAGCAGGGCACCGGTTGACTCGCGGGCCGCCTTGCCGCGTACGACGAACCCGGCCGTGGTGGGTTCGTGACCGAGGTGGACGTTCTCGGCGACCGACAGGTGCTCCACCAGGTCGAGTTCCTGGTAGATGGTGGCGATGCCCAGACGCATGGCGGCGATCGGTGAGCGCAGGGTGACCGGCTCGCCGCGCCAGGAGATGGTGCCGCCGTCGGGCTGGTGGGCGCCCGCGAGGACCTTGATGAGGGTGGACTTGCCGGCCCCGTTCTGGCCGAGCAGGCAGTGCACCTCACCGGCCTGGACATCGAGGTCGACGCCGTCGAGGGCCCGGACTCCGGGGAACGACTTGGTGATGCCGGACATGCTGAGCAGCGGTGGTTCTGGTGCCATGTGTGGTTCCCCTCGGCTGGCGTGCGGGCCGGTTCAGGGCAGGGCGAAGCGGTACAGGGGCAGCGCGTGACGGATCGTGCCGGTGAGCGGTGTCGGAACCAGTGGGTGCGCAGGGCCGCCCGGGAGGTCCGCGCGGACCTACGCGGGTGAGAACAGGTGGTCGCTGATCAGCCGGGCCCCGCCGATGACTCCGGCGGTGGGTCCCAACTCCCCTAGGACGATGGGCAGGTTGCCGGTCGCCAGGGGCAGCGACTGGCGGTAGACCTGGGTGCGGATCGCGGCGAGCAGGTTGTGGCCGAGGCCGGTCACCCCGCCGCCGATCACCACCAGGCCCGGGTTGAAGAAGCTGACCAGGCCGGCGATGACCTGGCCGGTGCGGTTGCCGCCCTCGCGGATGAGGTCGAGGGCGGTGGCGTCACCGGCCGCGGCCGCGGCGGCGACGTCGAGGGCGGTCAGGGTGCCGTTCGTCTCCAGCCGGGAGGCGAGTTCGGCGGAGCGTCCCTGCTGGGCCGCCTCGACGGCGTCCCGGGCGAGGGCCGCCCCGCTGAAATGGGCCTCCAGGCAGCCCCGGTTGCCGCAGACGCAGGGGCGGCCGTCGGGCACCGCCTGGATGTGCCCGATGTCGCCCGCGCTGCCCGTCGTGCCGCGGTAGACCTCGCCACCGACGACGATGCCGCAACCGATGCCGGTGCCGATCTTGACGCAGAGGAAGTCGCCCACGGAGCGCGCGACGCCCGCGTGCTGCTCCCCCGTCGCCATCAGGTTCACGTCGTTGTCGACCATGACCGGGCAGCCCAGGTCCTGGCTGAGCGCCTCGCGCACCGGGAAACCGTCCCAGCCCGGCATGATCGGCGGCGCGACTGGTACGCCCTCGGGGAAGCGGACCGGGCCCGGGACTCCGATGCCGGCGCCGTCGAACCCCTCCGCGAGCCCCGTGGCCTTCAGCTTGGCGGCCATGGACAGGACCTGCTCGAAGACCGCGACCGGGCCCTCGCGTACGTCCATGGGCTGGTTGAGGTGCCCCAGGATCTCCAACTCGGCGTTGGTGACGGCGACATCGATCGACGTGGCACCGATGTCGACACCGAGGAAACGCAGCGTCGGTGCGAGCCGGATGTTGTGGGACCGGCGTCCGCCGCGCGAGGCGGCCAGCCCGTCGGCCACGACCAGGCCGGTCTCCAGCAGCCGGTCCACCTCCACGGCCAGCTTCGACCGCGACAGATCGACCTGATCACCCAGCTGCGCACGGGAGTTGGGACCCCCGTCGCGCAACAGCTTGAGCAGCCTGGCCTGATGACTGTTCGCGGGTCGTGCCGTCATACGTCTCACGAGCCCCTCCCCGCCTCAATCGGCCGCCTGCCGTCGTGCTTTCGAGGGGAACGTAGCAGCGGCTGCCGAACCTGGGAAGAAGCTGTGCACGAATTGGTGAGGACTTTCTCCACTCTCAGGACAAAGGACAGTCGGGACGCTGCCGAGCACCGGTGGACACCGAGCGGCCCGCCCCGGCGAACGCAGCGGCGGGCTGGGCGGGTCGGACAGGACGTGGCGTACGCGTCAGGAGCGGCGCGTAGGCACCCTCGGGCGCACCTTCACCTCACGGCACCGCCGGATCACAGTGCGACGCACAACCACCTCTCACCGCCCCCCGCCGGAGCACAGGCAGCGCACGACCACCTCACCGACCGCCCGACCACAGGCAGCGCACGACCGCCCCAGACGACGATTCACCCTCGCCCGCTCACGGGCACCGCACCACCTGCCCCGCGTACGACAGGTTCCCGCCGAAGCCGAAGAGCAGCACCGGGTCGCCCGTGGTCAGGGCGCCCTTCTCGACGAGCTTGGAGAAGGCAAGCGGGATGCTGGCCGCGGAGGTGTTGCCCGACTCGGTGACATCGCGCGCGACGACGGCGTTCACGGCGCCGATCTTCTCGGCAAGCGGCTCGATGATCCGCAGGTTGGCCTGGTGCAGCACCACCCCGGCGAGCTCGTCGGGGGCGACGCCCGACCGCTCGCAGGCCTTGCGCGCGATCGCCGGCAACTGGGTGGTCGCCCACCGGTACACGCTCTGCCCCTCCTGCGCGAACCGGGCGGGCTGGCCCTCGATGCGCACCGCGTGCCCCATCTCGGGCACCGATCCCCACAGCACGGGCCCGATGCCGGGCTCGTCGCCCGGACCGCAGGCCTCCACGACGGCGGCCCCCGCCCCGTCACCGACGAGCACGCAGGTCGTGCGGTCGGTCCAGTCGGTCACGTCGGTCATCTTGTCGGCGCCGACGACCAGCGCCCGGGTCGCGGCACCGGCCCGCACGGCGTGGTCGGCGGTGGCCAGGGCGTGGGTGAAGCCCGCACAGACCACGTTGACGTCCATCGCGGCCGGGGAGGGGATGCCGAGCCTGGCGGCGACCCGGGCGGCCATGTTCGGGGAACGGTCGATGGCGGTCGACGTGGCGACCAGGACCAGGTCGATGTCGCCAGGCGTGAGGCCGGCGGCGGCGAGCGCCTTGGCGGCGGCGTGCGAGGCGAGCTCGTCGACCGGCTCGTCGGGACCGGCGACATGACGGGTGCGGATGCCCACCCGGCTCCTGATCCACTCGTCGCTGGTGTCGACCAGGCCCGCCAGGTCCTCGTTGGTGAGTACCTTGGCGGGCTGGTAATGGCCGAGTGCGGCGATGCGCGAGCCGTTCATCGGGTGGTCCCCCTCGTTGCCTTGGGTAGCGGGATCCACCAGTCTGATCAGTGACTCGCGGGTACGACGGCAGGTGTTGGCACAGGAAACGGGCGCCCGGGTTGTCGGCTTCTGTCAGACCCTCGGACGCCCGAACACCTCTCGAACACTCAGTTGGTGAACAGCTGGGTCGCCTTCCGCACGAGCTCGTACAGGCCGTAGGCGAGCGGCGTGCCCACCCACAGCCAGGCGAAGGCGATCAGCGGGCGCCGGTCAGGCGGACTCTGACTGCTGTCGTGCTCCGGCATCGGCGGCCTTTCTCGGTGCGGGGATGTGGTGACGGACGTGGACGGGCCGGACCAGCTCGTTGGCGACGAAGCCGATCAGCAGCAGCCCGATCATGATGAAGAGGGACAGGGTGTAGAGCGAGGCGCCGTCCTTGCCGGCCTCCTCCTGCCGGTCGGCGATCCAGTTCACGATCAGCGGTCCGAGGACACCGGCCGTGGACCAGGCGGTGAGCAGCCGGCCGTGGATCGCGCCGACCTGGTAGGTGCCGAAGAGGTCCTTCAGATACGCCGGGATCGTGGCGAAGCCGCCGCCGTAGAAGGAGAGGATCACCAGGGCGCAGAGGATGAACAGCGGCTTGGACGAGTCACCGACCAGGGCGATGAGCAGGTACATCAGAGCGCCCGCGCCCAGGTAGAGGCGGTAGATGTTCTTGCGGCCGATCAGGTCGGAGGTGGACGACCATCCGATACGGCCGGCCATGTTCGCCGCCGACAGCAGCGCCACGAAGCCGGCCGCGGCGGACACCGACACCGTTGTCGAGGTGTTCGCGAAGAAGTCCGTGATCATGGGGGCGGCCTTCTCCAGGATGCCGATGCCCGCGGTGACGTTCATGCAGAGCACCACCCACAGGCACCAGAACTGCGGGGTCCGCACGGCACTGCGGGCGGAGACCTGCGGTCCCTCCAGGGTGCTCGGTCCGCTCTCCCCCGCGGGCCTCTCGGTGCGCGGCACCCGGACCAGCAGCACGCCCAGCGTCATGAAGACCGCGTACGTGAGCCCGTGCACGAGGAACGCCAGCGCGATCCCGGAGCTGTCCGAGCCGAACGACTCCAGCATCTGCGCCGACCAGGGCGAGGCGATCAGCGCGCCGCCGCCGAAGCCCATGATGGCGATGCCGGTGGCCATGCCGGGCCGGTCCGGGAACCACTTGATCAGGGTCGACACGGGCGAGATGTAGCCGATGCCGAGGCCGATCCCGCCCACGAAGCCGTAGCCGAGGACGATCAGCCAGTACTGCTCGGTGTACGCGCCCAGCGCGGAGAGCAGGAACCCGGACGAGAAGCAGACCAGGGCGACGGTCATCGCCCAGCGCGGACCGTTGCGCTCCACGAGGGTGCCGCCGAACGCGGCCGACAACCCGAGCATGACGATGCCGAGCTGGAACGGCAGCGCGCTCTGCGTGCCGCTGAGGCCGAGCGCGGACTCCAGGGGCGGCTTGAACACGGACCAGGCGTACGCCTGACCGATGGAGAGGTGGACCGAGAGCGCGGCCGGGGGGACGAGCCAGCGGCTCCAGCCGACGGGGGCGACGGGGGGACTCATGATCCCGGACGGTAGGGAGAACCACGGCAGTTGAGAAGGCGGCACGGCGAACGTATGCGATGAACGGTATGCCGTACGCGCCGAACGGTCGGGCCGGCCGGTTTCCGCGAAGCCCTTCGCTCCGGCCCCACACCCTTGTGGGCGCCTCGACCATACTGTAGACAATATGGAGTCGACGACGTTCGACAGTTCCGCGGTACATCCTCGACCGAACGGAGCGCCACACAGTGAGAGTCGCAGTCCTCGGCGCCGGAGCCATCGGCGCCTACGTCGGCGCAGCCCTGCACCGGGCAGGCGCCGACGTCCACCTCATCGCCCGTGGACCGCACCTAGCGGCCATGAGGCGCCACGGCGTCCACGTCCTCAGCCCCCGGGGCGACTTCGTCGCACGCCCCCACACCACCGACGACCCCGCCGACATCGGCCCCGTCGACTACGTGCTCCTCGGCCTCAAAGCCAACTCCTACGCGGCGTGCGGGCCGCTCATCAGGCCGTTGCTGCACCAGGACACCGCTGTCATCGCGGCTCAGAACGGCATCCCCTGGTGGTACTTCCACCGACACGGCGGACCCCACGACGGCCGGCGCATCGAGAGCGTCGACCCGGGCGGCTCGGTCAGCGCGGTCCTCGCCCCCGAACGCGCCATCGGCTGCGTGGTCTACGCGGCCACCGAACTCGAGGGACCGGGTGTGGTGCGGCACCTGGAAGGCACCCGCTTCTCCATCGGCGAGCCCGACCGGACCCTCTCCACCCGCTGCCAGGACTTCAGCCGGGCCATGCACGAGGGCGGGCTCAAGTGCCCCGTCGAACCCCACCTCCGCAACGACATCTGGCTCAAGCTCCTGGGCAACATCAGCTTCAACCCGATCAGCGCGCTCGCCCGGGCCACCATGCGCGAGATGTGCGACCACCGCGGCACCCGCCAGGTCATCGAGACGATGATGGAGGAGACCCTGGCCGTGGCCGAGGCGCTGGGGTGCGAGGTGGGCATCTCCATCGAGCGCCGTCTCGCGGGCGCCGAGCGCGTCGGCGACCACCGCACCTCGACCCTTCAGGACCTGGAAGCGGGCAAACCCCTCGAACTCGACGTCCTCCTCGCCGCCGTCATCGAACTCGCCGACATCACCCACGTCGACGTCCCCACCCTGCGCACCGTCCACGCCATCAGCGACCTCCTCGCCCACCAGACCGCCGCGTGAACCGGCCCGAGGCGGGGACCTCGGTCGACTTGTCGACGACGCCCGGGGCCGACCGGTGGGCACTGCGGGGTGGGCTGTGGGCCGATCCCGCACGTGCAGGACAATGAGATCGTGAAGGTCACCTCGCCGCCCGACGACCCGGTGACCGGAGGCAACCTCTGCATCAAGGGCCGTTTCGGCCACCAGAGCGTACAGAACCGGGGTTGATCAGGACATGGGACGAGTCACGGAACGACGCAAGGTGATCCGCGTCCGGGACGGGGCGGTCTCCTCCCGCCCGGACACGCTCGTCGCCGAGGAACCGCTGGAGATCCGGCTGAACGGCAAGCCGCTCGCGATCACCATGCGCACCCCCGGCGACGACTTCGCCCTGGCGGCCGGCTTCCTGGTCAGCGAGGGCGTCCTGGCGAGCGCGTCCGATCTGCGGAACATCGTCTACTGCGCCGGGGCGACCGTGGACGGCTCGAACACCTACAACGTGGTCGACGTGCAGACGGCGCCCGGCGTCGTGATCCCGGACATCACGCTCGAACGCAACGTGTACACCACCTCGTCCTGCGGCCTGTGCGGCAAGGCGAGCCTCGACGCGGTCCGGACGACGACGCGCTGGCCCATCTCCGACACTCCCCCGGTCCGCCTCGAACCCGAACTGCTCGCGGGCCTCCCCGACCGGTTGCGCGCGGCGCAGCGGGTCTTCGACCGGACCGGGGGTCTGCACGCGGCCGCGCTCTTCACCGAGACCGGCGAACTCCTCGACGTCCGCGAGGACGTGGGCCGGCACAACGCGGTCGACAAGCTGGTGGGCCGCGCCCTTCAGAACGGCGACCTGCCTCTCTCCCGCGCCGTCCTGCTGGTCTCCGGACGGGCCTCGTTCGAGCTGGCCCAGAAGGCCGTCATGGCGGGCATCCCCGTGCTGGCCGCCGTCTCCGCGCCGTCCTCCCTCGCCGTCGACCTCGCCGTCGAGACCGGCCTCACCCTCGTCGGCTTCCTGCGCGGCTCCTCCATGAACGTGTACGCGGGACCGGACCGCATCGCCCTGGAGGCCACGGCCGCCCCGAGCTGACCGGGCCGGCGGACGGGGCACGCGCCCGGCCCCGCGGCACCCGGTCAGCCCTCCCGCGGGAACAGCACCTCGCCCGCCCGCACCACCGTCCCGAGCCGCGGGAAGTCCAGCCGTACGGACGCCTCGTGCTCGGCGGCGGTGAACGCGGCCATCGCGTCCTCGACGAAGACGAGGTCGTAGCCGAGGTCCCCGGCGGCGCGGGCGGTGGACTCCACCCCGAGGTTGGTGGCGATGCCGCCGAACACCAGCGTGGTGACGCCGAGTTCGCGGAGCCGGTCGTCGAGGCCGGTGCCCTGGAAGCCGCCGATCGTGCGCTTCACGATCTCGAGGTCGCCGTCCTGCGCGAGGCCTTCCACCAACCCGCTGCCGGGCGGCTGCTGGACGACACCGGGGCGCTCCACGCGGATGAGCACGACGAGGGCGCCCGCCGCCCGGAAGACGGCCGCCAACTCCTCGGCCACGGACAGGACTTCGGTCCCCTTGCGGGGTTCCAGGGGCAGCGCGACGATCCGGTCCATGAGATCGACGAGGACCAGGGCGCAGCGCGCCGGATCGAGGGTGCGGGGTGCGGTCATGACGGAACGTTATCCGCCGTCCGCCGCGCGTACCGGAAATCCGGATCAACAGGCCCGTGAACAGCTCGCGTTCGCTCGCGGTCGGCGGGGCGAGCAGCTCGTCGTCGGTTGCGCGGGTCGTGCCGCGACCGTGAACACCGCCCACCGACACCGCTCCCGGGCAACCCGGTTCGGACGCCCCACCGCTGGACCGGATCAGCGTCAGCCACTACCGTCCCGTGGGTGCCCGACGACGTACGAGCACGACAGCGGACGGGAACCGGGCTCGGCCTGTTGCTGGCCCTGGTTCTCGGGGCCGTGCTGCTCAGGGGGCTGCCGGAGGACGACGGGCGGCAGGACGCGGACGACTGCGTGCCGCGGACCGTCGGCGCATGGTCCGCGGACGACCGGCTGACCGGCGAGTTCGCCCGCTACGGCGACGACGCCGGCCGCGCCGACGACTGGACCGGCGGCGACGGCACGCACTCGGTGCGGCTGCCGGACGGCCGGGTGCTGTGGCTGTTCTCGGACACCTATCTCGGCCAGGTGTATGCCCCGCCCAACCCGGTGGGCGAGTCGTTCGCCTGGCGGGACACCACCGCCCCGCTGGTGCGCAACTCGGCGGTGCTGATGCGGGAGGGCCGGCTGGAGACCACCCTGCCCGCCCCGCTCTTCGGCGATCCCGGCCCGAACCGGTGGCGGTGGCCGGTCGCGGCGCGGGTGGAGCCCCGTTCGCCCGGGTCGGACGAGCGGGTGGTTCGGGTGCTGCTGTGGGTGCGGACGGCGGGGGCGGCGCCGTGGATCTACGGCATGCCCACCGCGACGGAGGTCGCCACGCTCTCCCTGCCCGACCTGCGGGTCGAGTCCGTCACCAAGGTCTTCGACCAGCAGCTGGTCCCGGATCCCTCGCGCCGGGTCCAGTTCGGCACCACGCTCGTGCACGAGGACGGCTGGACGTACGTCTTCGGCGGCGACGACGGACAGGCGGCGGGGCGGCCCGTGTCGTCGGCGTACGTGGCACGGGTGCCGGACGGCGGCCTCGGGCAGCCCGGCGCGTGGGAGTACTGGAACGGCTCCCGCTGGGCGGCCGGTGCCCGGCCGCGGGCCGTGCTCGGCGACGTGCACCGGCGCACGGGCGTGGGCAGCGCCTTCTCCGTCGTGCGCGAGGACGGGACGTACGTGCTGTTCACCATGGCGGCGGGCACCGCGGGGCTGACCACGGTGACCTCGTACTGGGCCTGCTCCCCCACCGGGCCGTGGCACGGGCCGGCGAAGGACTTCCGTGCCGTGCTCCCGGCGGGCGATGTGGCGGCGTACAACCCGCAGGTCCATCCCGCCCTGTCCGACGGCTCCTCCGGCGACGGACGGCTGGTGCTCAGCTACGACGTCAACTGGCTGGAGCCGTCCGCCGCGGCGGCGCAGCTCAACCGGAACGTGTCCCTGTACCGACCGCGGTTCGTGACGCTGCGGTTGAGGCCTGGGCGCTGAGAGGCGGGGTCGGGTCCTGCGAGCGGCGCTTGGCGATGACCGCGCACACCATCAGCTGCATCTGGTGGAAGAGCATCAGCGGCAGCACGGCCAGCGAGGCATGGGCGCCGAACAGGACACTCGCCATGGGCAGGCCGGAGGCCAGGGACTTCTTGGAGCCGGCGAACTGGATCGCGATCCGGTCCTCCCGGTCGAAGCGCAGCGCCTTGCCGCCGTACCAGGTCAGCACCAGCATCACCGCGAGCAGCACCGCCTCGACGACGAGCAGTCCGGCCAGCCTGAGCGGGCTGACCTGGCCCCAGATGCCCTGGACCATGCCCTCGCTGAACGCGGTGTAGACGACGAGGAGGATCGAGCCGCGGTCGACCAGTCCGAGGACCTTCTTGTGACGGGTGACGAACCCGCCGATCCAGCGGCGCAGCAGTTGCCCGGCGGCGAACGGCACCAGCAGCTGGAGCACGATCTGCACGAGCGAGTCGGCGGAGAACCCGCCCGCGCTGCTGCCCAGCAGGGCGGCGGCGAGCAGGGGTGTGACGACGATGCCGACCAGGGAGGAGAAGGAGCCGGCGCAGATCGCGGCGGGCACGTTGCCGCGGGCCATGGAGGTGAAGGCGATCGACGACTGGATGGTCGACGGGACGAGGGTGAGGAAGAGCAGTCCCTGGTAGAGCGGCTGGGTCAGGAGCACCGGGACGAGGCCGCGGGCCGCCATGCCGAGCAGCGGGAAGGCGACGAACGTACAGGCCAGGACGGTGACGTGGAGGCGCCAGTGCTTCAGTCCGTCCAGCGCCTCGCGGGTGGACAGCCGGGCGCCGTAGAGAAAGAAGAGGAAGGCGATGGCGGCGGTGGAGGCGCCGGAGGCCACGTCCGCGCCCGTCCCGCGCGCCGGGAGGAGGGCGGCGAGGCCCACCGTGCCCAGGAGCAGCAGGATGTACGGGTCGATCGGCATCCAACTCGGCCAACGCAGGCGTTTCACGGTGCTCCATCTAGCTGGTGACGGTCGGTGGTACGGGGGGCGCAGGGCCCCCCTTCATCGTCCTCCTCGAACCCGCGATCGGGAATCCGGCATACCGCTCTGACTGTCATCACGTTCCGCGATAGGCTGCGGGACATGTACGACCCGTCCCAGTTGCGCACGTTCCTGGCGGTGGCCCAGACGCTGAGCTTCACGCAGGCCGCCCGACGGCTCGGGCTGCGCCAGTCGACGGTCAGCCAGCACGTACGACGGCTGGAGGACGCGGCGGGACGGCAGCTCTTCGCCCGGGACACCCACTCCGTGGAGCTCACGGAGGACGGCGAGGCCATGCTCGGCTTCGCGCGCCGGATCCTGGAGGTGCACGAACAGGCGTCGGCATTCTTCACGGGTACCCGGCTGCGGGGCCGGTTGCGCTTCGGAGCCTCGGAGGACTTCGTCCTGACCCGGCTGCCGGAGATCCTGGAGGGCTTCCGCCACGACCACCCCGAGGTCGACCTGGAGCTGACCGTGGAGCTCTCGGGCACCCTGCACGAGCAGTTGGAGGCCGGGAAGCTGGACCTGGTGCTGGCCAAGCGCCGGCCGGAGGATCCGCGCGGCGAGCTGGTCTGGCACGACCGCCTGGTGTGGATCGGGGCGGAACGGCTGCGCCTGGACCCCGACCGGCCGGTTCCGCTGATCGTCTATCCGCCGCCGGGCATCACCCGGACCCTCGCCCTGGAGTCCCTGGAGCGGCAGGGGCGGCCCTGGCGGATCGTCTGCACCAGCGGCAGCCTGAACGGCCTGATCGCGGCCGCCCGCGCCGGCCTCGGCGTGATGGCCCACTCCCGCGGCCTGATCCCGCCCGGCCTGGTCCGCACCCCGGACCGCGCGGGCCTTCCGGAACTCGGCCGGGTCGACTTCGTCCTGGTCCACGGCCGCCGCCGCACGGCCGCCCAGGGCGCCGCGGACGCGCTGGCCGCGGCGATCCTGGCGGGCGGGGACCGGTTGCACCGGCGCTAGGCGCTCCGCTGGAGGGGCGGCGACATGCCGTCTGCGGCACCAGCGTGGCTGATCGCGCAGTTCCCCGCGCCCCTTCAGGGCGCGGCCGCACCGCAGCCGACTTCGCCAGACCCGCTCAGCGCAGGCGGCCGGGGGCCGTGGCCGGGGCGTACAGATTCGGTGGAGATTACGGGACCGAAACTTACCCGGCCGTCAGTTTTCTGTCCGACCCTTCCCCATGTGAGCGCATTTTCCTGCGCTGACCTGTGCGTACCCGCACCGGGCCCGGAGCCGCACCCCCTCCCGCCCCGAGGCAAGGTGGGGTAGCTTTCACGGCGCTATACAGAACGTCATCAGGAGCGGGGACCGAGGGAGCGGGAGCGGGGTTTGCGCGAGTTCACCAACCCTCCGTTGGCGTTGCCGGCCCCCGTGGGCGGACTGGCCGACGTCGTCTACCGGCGCGCCCAGGAGGACCCGCGGCACATCGCGCTCGGCCGCAAGGACGCGCAGGGCCGGTGGCAGGACGTCACCTCCGCGGAGTTCCGGGACGAGGTCCTCGCGCTCGCCAAGGGACTGCTCGCCCAGGGCGTCCGGTTCGGCGACCGGGTCGCCATCATGTCCCGCACCCGCTACGAGTGGACCCTGTTCGACTACGCCCTGTGGACCATCGGCGCCCAGGTGGTGCCGATCTACCCCACCTCCTCGGCCGAGCAGTGCTTCTGGACGCTGTACGACGCCGAGTGCACGGCCGCCGTGGTGGAGCACGAGGACCACGCCATGACGATCGCCACCGTCATCGACCGGCTGCCGCACCTGCACCGGCTGTGGCAGCTGGACGCCGACGCGGTGCACGAGCTGTACGACGCCGGGGCCGCCATCGACGACGAGGTGGTGCACCGGCACCGGCAGGCGGTCACCCCGGACTCGGTCGCCACGATCATCTACACCTCGGGCACCACCGGCCGCCCCAAGGGCTGCGTCATCTCGCACGGCAGCTTCATGTGGGAGGCCGACACGGTCGCCGAGCACTGGGAGCCGGTGTTCCACTCCAAGAAGGGCGACGAGGCGGCCACCTTGCTGTTCCTGCCGCTCGCCCACGTCTTCGGGCGGATGGTGGAGGTGGCCGCGATCACGCGCGGGGTGCGCTTCGGCCACCAGCCGCAGCTCAACGCGGCGGCCCTGCTGCCGGACCTGGCCGCGTTCAAGCCGACGTTCATCCTCGCGGTGCCGTACATCTTCGAGAAGGTGTTCAACGCCGCCCGCCGCAGGGCCGAGAAGGAGGGCAAGGCGGGGCCGTTCGAGAAGGCCGTCGAGGTCGCGGTGAAGTACGCGGAGGCCATCGAGGCCAAGGCCTGGGGCATCGGCCCGGGCCCCTCGGCGGGGCTGCGCGTGCAGCACCAGCTCTTCGACAAGCTCGTCTACGCCAAGGTGCGCGCCGCGATGGGCGGCCGGATCCGCAACGCGATGTCCGGCGGCTCGGCGATGGACCGCCGGCTCGGGCTGTTCTTCGCGGGCGCGGGCGTGCAGATCTACGAGGGGTACGGCCTGACCGAGTCCACGGCGGCGGCGACCGCCAACCCGCCCGGCCGTACCCGCTACGGCACGGTCGGACAGCCCGTCCCCGGCGTCACCGTGCACATCGCGGACGACGGGGAGATCTGGCTGAACGGCCCCAACGTCTTCCAGGGCTACCTCAACAACCAGAAGGCCACCGACGAGACCCTGCACGACGGCTGGCTCGCCACCGGCGACCTGGGCTCCCTGGACGCGGACGGCTTCCTCACCATCACCGGCCGCAAGAAGGAGATCCTCGTCACCTCCGGCGGCAAGAGCGTGGCGCCCGGGCTGCTGGAGGAGCGGGTCAGGGACCATCCGCTGGTCGCCCAGTGCATCGTCGTGGGCAACGACCGGCCCTACATCGCCGCCCTGGTCACCCTCGACCAGGAGGCCGTCGAGCACTGGCTGGCGATGCGCGGCAAGGCGCGCATGACGGCCTCCGAGCTGGTGCGCGACGCGGATCTGGAGGCCGAGGTGCGGCGGGCCGTGGTCGCCGCGAACACGCTGGTCTCGCAGGCCGAGTCGATCCGGACGTTCCGGATCCTCGCGCAGCCGTTCACCGAGGAGCACGGGCTGCTCACCCCGTCCCTGAAGCTGAAGCGCAGGGCGATCGAGACGACGTACGCCAACGAGGTCGAGGCCCTGTACCGGGCCTGAGCGAGTTTCCGGCGAATTCCGTCCGATTCCGCGGTCAGGAATGCATCAGGCCCCCTGATCGTTGACGATGGGAGTACCACCTGTCGACAACGTTAAGGATCAACAGCTCGTGAGCAGCAAGGTCCCCTCGATCACCCTCAACAACGGCGTGGAGATGCCCCAGCTGGGCTTCGGAGTCTGGCAGGTGCCCGACGACGAGGCCGAGCAGGCGGTCAGCACCGCTCTGGAGGCCGGGTACCGCAGCATCGACACAGCGGCGATCTACGGCAACGAAGAGGGCACCGGCAAGGCGATCGCCGCCTCCGGTCTCCCGCGCGAGGACATCTTCGTCACCACCAAGCTCTGGAACAGCGACCAGGGCCACGACGCCACGCTGCGCGCCTTCGACACCTCGCTGGCGAAGCTCGGCCTGGACTACGTGGACCTGTACCTCATCCACTGGCCCACGCCGGAGCGGGACTTGTACGTCGAGACGTACAAGGCGTTCGAGAAGCTCCAGGCCGACGGCCGTGTCCGGGCCATCGGTGTGTCCAACTTCGAGCCCGCGCACCTCGAGCGGCTGATCGCCGAGACGTCCGTCGTCCCGGCCGTCGACCAGATCGAGCTGCACCCGCACCTCCAGCAGCGCGCGGCCCGCGACTACCACGCGGAGCAGGGCATCGCGACCGAGGCCTGGTCGCCGCTCGGCCAGGGCAAGGGCCTCCTGGAGGTCCCGGCGGTCGTGGCCATCGCCCGCAAGCACGAGCGCACCCCGGCCCAGGTCGTCCTGCGCTGGCACCTTCAGCTGGGCAACATCGTGATCCCCAAGTCCGTGACGCCGTCCCGGATCAAGGAGAACATCGAGGTCTTCGACTTCACCCTGGACACCGAGGACCTGGCCGCGATCAGCGCGCTGAACGAGGACCGCCGACTGGGCCCGGACCCGTCGACGTTCAACGCGGCCTGACCGCACAGCACGTGGAGGCCCGGGCGGTGACACACCGCCCGGGTCTTCGCGCTGGGGCCGGGCCCGCGTCCGTCAGTTGGGCTGCCCGATCGGCCGTACGACGACGGTGTTGACGTCGACCCCCTCGGGCTGCCGGATCGCCCACACGATCGAGTCGGCGAGCTGGTCGGCGGTGAGGAGATGGCCGGGCGGGAGGCTGCCGTAGCTGTCCCAGAACGGCGTCTCGACCCGGCCGGGGGCGATGAGGGTCACCCCGACGCCCCACTCGGTGACCTGGCGGCGGGTGTTCTCGGCGAGGCCGGTCACCGCCCACTTCGTCGCGCCGTAGATGTTCCCCGGCGTGGGCACGAACCCGGCGACACTGCCGACCAGCACGATCCGGCCGCGGGTCTCCTTGAGGGCGTCGACGGAGGCGCGGATGAGCAGCGCCGGTCCGAGCACATTGGTCAGCACCATCTCGGTCCAGCCGGCGGGGTCCCCCTCGGCAACCGAGTCATGGGTGGCGATGCCCGCGTTGCCGACGACGGTGTCCAGCCGCCCGAACTCCTCCAGCGTACGGTCCACCGCCGACCGCACGCTGTCGTAGTCGGCGGCGTCACCGACGAGCGTCAACAACCCCTCGGGGTCACCGAGTTCCTGGGCGAAGCCGCGCAGCCGCTCCTCGCCGCGCCCGGTCACGGTGACCCGGTACCCGGCCCCGAGCAGCTGCCGCGCGACCGCGGCGCCGATACCACTGCCGCCGCCCGTGACGAGTGCGACCGGAGAGTCGGTCATGGTTGCCCCCTGTGATGTCCCGCGGGGTTTCCCGCGGAGGCCGATGCGCCGCGGGGTCATGGTTCCCCACGGATGCCGATGTCCCGCGGCTGCCGGTCTCCTGCCGAGACCCGTCTCCTGCGGATGCCGGGGAGTAGATCACTTGGAGCCTTCTCGAAGTCAAGTGCCGCAGGTGTCACGGTATTTCGACGCGGGGAGGTAACGCCGCCACTGCGCCGCGGTCGGACCGCCTTCCGCCCGGACGGGACGTCGCTGACGGTTCAGGCCGCGCGGGCGGCCGTGTGTACCGTGCGGGCCGTCAGGACGAAGACGTCGGGGCGGTGGTGGACGCTCGCCTTGTCGTCCGGGTCCACGAGTCGGTCGAGGGTGGCGATGTCGTCCGGGTCGAGGCGTTCGCCGAGGACGTCGCGCATCCGGGTCAGGGTCGCGACGGCGCACCTGCGTGCCCGGTCGGTGGTCGGGGCGGGCAGGTCCAGCAGGAAGCTGCGGCTGCCGGTGTGTTTGAGGCCGACGGACGTGAGCAGGGCGGGCCAGTCCTCGACCTCGGCGACCGCGCCGGGCAGAGCGGCCCGCATCTCGGCGAACCACTCCTCGTGCACCGCGTCGAGCCGGGCCGCCAGGCCCGGCTTGCCGATGCCGATGTCCCGCGGCAGGTACCGCGTGGGCAGGCCGCCCTCCAGCAGCGCCAGCGTGCCGCCCGGGGCGAGGCGGTCGGCGAACGCGGCGAGGGCGGCCCGCTGGTCACCGAGGTGGTGCAGGCTCCAGCTGGCCCAGAGCAGGTCGGCCGGGTAGTCCAAGTCGTCGAGCACGCCGGGCAGTTCACCGGCGAGGGTGCTGAAGCGGTCGGCGACGCCGAGGCGGCCGGCCCGGTCGCGGGCCCGCTCCAGGAGCGGCTCGGAGCTGTCGACGGCGACGATCCGGGCGCCGGTGAAGGTCTCGGCCAGCAGACACGAGACGACGCCCGGGCCGCTGCCCGCGTCCACGATCAGCCCGGGTTCGGTCTGCCGTTTGGCGAGCCATGCCGTCGCCCGTTCGTACAGCGGGGTGTACAGCTCCGCCTGGTCCTCCAGGAGCGGGGCCATCTCGGCCCAGTCGATGTCGGTGTGGTCGTGGTGGTGACCGGGCCGGTCCTCGTGGTGGTGATCGTGCTCGCCGTGCTGGTCCTGGTGATCGTGCGCCATGGGGTCAGCCTCTCGTCCGGGTGCGACCAGCGTGCGCCGACGCACCGTGCGGAGGCCAGTACTGTTGCCGAGGCGGCAAAAAACGGGGGTGCGGATTCCCTGGAGAGTCCAGGTCGCGGTCCGCCGGGGCCCGGCGTGGGGGAAGTCCGGGCCCCGACGTTCAGCCGCTTACGACAGCGGCGGGTAGGCGTTCTGCATCAGCTGCTGGAACTGCGCGGAGAACCAGTGGCCGGACAGCGGCGCGTTGGGCAGGGCGCCGGACAGGTTGTTGCCGTTGCGCGGGTTGCCGGTGTACGTGGGGTCGCACATCCGGTCGAAGCCCTTGCCCTCGTTGTTGTCGATGACCGAGCTCGCACCGTCGGACTCACCCGGGGGCTTCACCCACACGTATGCGTCGATCCCGGCGGCGGGGGCCGCCTTCGGACGCTCACCGAGACCGGCTCCGGACTGGTTGCACCAGTTGCCGACGTGGATGCGACGGTCGTAGCGGCCGCCGTTGACGTACGCGTCGACGTCGGTCATCGGTCCCGGGCCGGTGGGCCGGGCGGTGCCGCCCCAGCCGTTGCGGGAGGTGTCGATCAGCATGCCGATGCCGGAGTTGAAGCCGACCGACACCAGCTGGTTCCGGAACGCCTGGGCGTACGACAGCTCGTCGGTGTACCGGTTCCAGTCGACCCACTTGGACTCCCGCACGGACTTGCCGCCGACGGAGTCGTTGATGGAGAAGTTGTTCTCCTTCAGGGCGCTGTAGTTGGCCGTGTTGGTGATGAACCCGTGGACGTCGTTGACGGTGGCGCCCTCGGTGGTGGCCGCCTCCTTCATGATGGCCGCGCTGGGGGCGAAGTTGTCGTCCCAGCCGAGCCAGCCGTGGTGTCCCGCGTCGACGTAGTTGTAGACGTTGGGCACGTCACCGAGCTTGTTGAGGGCGTACCCCACGCCCTTCTGGTAGTTGCCGTTGGCCTTCATCACGTCGCACTGCGGGGTGGCCGTCGGACGGCTGCCGGTGTTGGTGACGAGGTTGGGCAGCGAGTCGATCTCGACCGTGGTGACGATCCGCAGCGAGGCGTACTTGGGGTCGGCGAAGATCGCGGCGATCGGGTCGATGTACTGCGTCTTGTACTTGTCGATCTCCGTCGGGCCGAGCTCGCCGTTGGAGGCGAGGGCGGAGCAGTCCCGGCCGGGCAGGTTGTAGATCACGAACTGGACGACGAGTTCGCCGGAGCCCTTCTGCCGCAGCGCCTCGTCGAGATGGGCGCGCACTCCCATGCCGCCGCTCACCCCGTTGATGGCCGCCGTCCGGTCCAGCCACACCGCGGTGGGCTGGTTGGCGATACGGCTGCCACCCGGCTCGGCGGCCGCCTTGGCGGACCACTCCGGGTTCACGTACACCTTGGCGCCGCTGTACGGGTTGTCGACCCGGGTGCCGGTGCCGGGGTCCGGCGGGTCCGTCGGGCCGCCACCGCCGTCGACGTTGCAGGTCACCCCGTCGAGGGTGAAGGTGGCCGGGATCGCGTTGGTGCCGCTGTAGGTGCCCTGGAAGCCGAAGCTGGTCGAACCGCCGGTGGCGAGCGTGCCGTTGTAGCTCTCGTTGGCGGCGGTGACGGCCGTCCCGCTCTGGGTGATCTTCGCGTTCCAGCCGCTGGTGACCTTCTGGCTGCCGGCGTACGACCACTTGACCGCCCAACTGCTCTTGGCGGCACCGTTGTTGGTGATCGTGACCGCGGCGGTGAAGCCGGAGCCCCAGTCGTTCTGGATCTTGTAGTCCACGGTGCAGGGGACGGCGGCCGCCCCGACGTCGGCGGGGTTGACGGCCAGCGCCGTCCCGGAGGCCCCGGCGACCAGGGCCATGGCTGCGAGGAGCGCGGTTCTGGTGCGACTCATGAGTGGGGGTTTCCTTCTCGGTTGCGAGGTGCTCGGATCTCGGTCGTGCGAGAGGGGGTTGTCCGTGCAGGGTGTGCGGGTGAGCGCGCAGCCCGATGCCGTACGTCGTCGGCGTACCGTCGTAACGGGAGATCAGGGCTGGTCCGCAGGAGCGGTTCCCCGGATGCCGTCGCCCGGCACACGACGGCACTCGCCGCCGGACCGGTTGACGTCGAGGGGACGTCGGGTGGGGCCGTCGGCGTCGCCGAGCTTGCACCCGGCGTTCCGGCCCTGGTCGAGCTTCTGACCGCCCATCAGGTCGAAGGCGGGGCTCCAACTGCGCCTAACGGCGGTGTTGTCGGTGGCCGTCACGGACCCGAGCGGGGTCACGTCGGCGCTGACGGCTAAAAGTACTGAACGCGGGGGGTGTCGCATGAGCGACTCCTTGCAGCTCAGCGCGCCGTGACGGACGCGTCGACTGATGGAACCGCTCCCACTGGTGCTTTTGAAGCTAGCGCCACGGGACGGCAAAGAACAGAGGAGTCACTTGACTTTTCCTGAGCCGCCTTCGTCGAATCGTTTCGACTCTTCAAGCATCTTGACCCCCCACACCCACGTCCTCACTATGGGAGCGCTCCCACTGGTTCAAGCCTTGACTTCTCCGAGCCGCAAGGAGGGACCAGCACATGCCCCCCAGAAAGAGACGCCGGACTGCCCGGCGCTTGTGGACGGCCGTCGCGGCCGCCCTGGCCCTGCCGATCACGATGTTGAGCACGGGTTCAACTCCCGCACAGGCAGCAGCAGTTCAGTGCAGCGTCGACTACAAGACCAACGACTGGGGCTCCGGCTTCACCACGGACGTGACGATCACCAACCGTGGTACGGACGCCATCAGCGGCTGGACCCTCACCTACGCCTACGCGGGCAACCAGAAACTGAGCAACGGCTGGAACGGCACCTGGTCCCAGTCCGGTCAGAACGTCACGGTGAAGAACGCGTCGTACAACGCGAACATCGCGGCCGGCGCCGCGGTCTCCACCGGCGCGCAGTTCAGCTACAGCGGCACGAACGCCGCTCCGACCTCCTTCGCGATCAACGGCACCTCCTGCACCGGCGCCCACCAGCCGCCGATCACGGTCCTGACCAGCCCGGCAGCGGGCGCCGTCTACACGCAGGGCAGCGCCGTCCCGCTCGCGGCGACCGCCGCCGCCGCGGACGGGGCGACGATCAGCAAGGTGGAGTTCTACGACGACACCACGCTGCTCGGCACCGACACGACCGCGCCGTACTCGCTCTCGGCCTCAAGCTTGACCGTGGGCAGTCATTCGCTGGTGGCGAAGGCGTACGACAGTCTGGGCGCCTCGGCGTCCTCGACACCGGTCGGCATCACGGTCGCCTCGGGTCCCGCCGTGGTGGCCTCGGCCACCCAACTCGCCGTGCAGCAGGGCAAGACGGGCACCTTCGGGGTGCGGCTGTCGACACAGCCGTCCGCGAACGTGACGGTGACGACCGCTCGCACGAGCGGCAACACGGGTCTGTCCGTGACCGGCGGGGCCTCCCTGACCTTCACCCCGTCGAACTGGAACACCGCCCAGAACGTCACCATCACGGCAGCCGCCACCGGCACCGGCGCGGCGACCTTCGAGTCGACGGCCACCGGTCACGCGAAGTCGTCGGTGACGGTCACCCAGATCGAGGCGGCGGGTGAGTACGACGCCCGCTTCCTGGAGCTGTACGGAAAGATCACCAACCCGGCGAACGGCTACTTCTCCCCCGAGGGCATCCCCTATCACTCGGTGGAGACTCTGATCGTCGAGGCTCCGGACCACGGTCACGAGACCACCTCGGAGGCCTACAGCTACCTGCTGTGGCTGCAGGCCATGTACGGCAAGGTGACCGGCGACTGGTCCAAGTTCAACGGTGCCTGGGAGATCATGGAGAAGTACATGATCCCCACGCACGCCGACCAGCCGACCAACTCCTTCTACAACGCCTCCAAGCCGGCGACCTACGCCCCCGAGCTGGACACGCCCAACGAGTACCCGGCGAAGCTGGACTCCGGGGTGCCGGCGGGGTCGGACCCGATCGCCGGTGAGCTGAAGTCCGCGTATGGCACGGACGACATCTATGGCATGCACTGGCTCCAGGACGTCGACAACGTCTACGGCTTCGGCAACTCGCCCGGCAAGTGCGAGGCGGGTCCGACGGACACCGGCCCGTCGTACATCAACACCTTCCAGCGCGGCGCGCAGGAGTCGGTGTGGGAGACGGTTCCGCAGCCGACCTGCGACGCCTTCAAGTACGGCGGCAAGAACGGCTACCTGGACCTGTTCACCGGTGACTCCTCGTACGCCAAGCAGTGGAAGTTCACCAACGCCCCGGACGCCGACGCCCGCGCCGTGCAGGCCGCCTACTGGGCCGACAAGTGGGCCGACGCGCAGGGCAAGGGCAGCCAGATCTCCGCGACCGTGGCCAAGGCCGCGAAGATGGGCGACTACCTCCGCTACTCGATGTACGACAAGTACTTCAAGAAGATCGGCAACTGCGTCGGTCCGTCCACCTGCCCGGCCGGCACCGGCAAGGACGCCTCGATGTACCTGCTGTCCTGGTACTACGCCTGGGGCGGTGCCACCGACACCTCGGCGGGCTGGGCCTGGCGCATCGGCTCCAGCCACGCGCACGGCGGCTACCAGAACCCGATGGCCGCGTACGCCCTGAGCAATTACGCCGACCTGAAGCCCAAGTCGGCGACGGGCGCGGCGGACTGGGGCACCTCGCTGACCCGGCAGATCGAGTTCTACCGCTGGCTCCAGTCCAACGAGGGCGCCATCGCGGGCGGTGCGACCAACAGCTGGGCGGGCCGCTACGCGACCCCGCCGGCCGGCAAGTCGACCTTCTACGGCATGTACTACGACCAGCAGCCCGTCTACCACGACCCGCCGTCCAACCAGTGGTTCGGCTTCCAGGCGTGGTCGATGGAGCGGGTGGCGGAGTACTACCAGCAGACGGGCAACGCGGCCGCGAAGACCGTCCTGGACAAGTGGGTCGACTGGGCGCTCGACCACACCACCATCAACCCCGACGGCACCTACCAGATCCCCTCGACACTCCAGTGGTCGGGCCAGCCCGACACCTGGAACCCGTCAAGTCCCGGCGCCAACAGCGGACTTCACGTCACCGTCGCGGACTACACCAACGACGTGGGCGTGGCCGCGGCGTACGCCAAGACCCTGACGTACTACGCGGACCGCTCCGGTGACACCGCCGCCGCGAACACGGCGAAGGCGCTGCTGGACGGCATGTGGGACAACTACCAGGACGCCCTGGGCATCGCCGTGCCGGAGAACCGGGCCGACTACAACCGGTTCGA
Organism: Streptomyces sp. NPDC020489; assembly: GCF_044386545.1. NCBI lineage: Bacteria > Bacillati > Actinomycetota > Actinomycetes > Kitasatosporales > Streptomycetaceae > Streptomyces > Streptomyces sp. NPDC020489. Next base: position 728,491 of record NZ_JBIRUZ010000003.1, on the reverse strand, counting down.
CGACACGGTGTACATCCCGAGCGGCTGGACCGGCACCATGCCCAACGGCGACGCCATCAACTCCTCGTCCACCTTCGCGTCCATCCGGTCCTTCTACAAGAGCGACCCGGCCTGGTCGAAGATCGAGGCGTATCTCAAGGGCGGCGCGGTGCCGTCGTTCACGTATCACCGGTTCTGGGCCCAGGCGGACATCGCCCTGGCCATGGGGTCGTACGCGGAGCTTCTCGAATAGCCCCCGCGAAGCGCTCCGCGGGGCGCGCCGTGCTCGACTGCGGGTCCGTTGTGGCTGGTCGCGCAGTTCCCCGCGCCCCTTCCGGGGCGCGGGACAGGCACCGCTCGTTCCGCGGAACCGCTTAAGAGCCCGCGTACGAGGTCTCGCCACCTGACGGCGAGGCCGACTCGCCGGGCGGCCCCCTCCCGCACTGGGGGTCGCCCGGCACCTCTCACCCCACCTGGTAAGCGCTTGCTATTCGCACTTTCCCCTCCCCCTCACGTCCCGGAAAGGACCCCCCGTGCGAAGAACACGCATCCTCACGGCCGCGCTGGCGCTCGCGGCCGGCCTGCTCGCGGGCACCCCGCCGGCACTCGCCGCCGACAGCGCGAAGCCGGCCCTCGCCGCCGACACCTACTCCTGGAAGAACGCCCGGATCGACGGCGGCGGATTCGTCCCCGGCATCGTCTTCAACCGCAGCGAGAAGAACCTCGCCTACGCCCGCACCGACATCGGCGGCGCCTACCGCTGGCAGCAGTCGAGCAAGACCTGGACCCCGCTGCTGGACTCGGTCGGCTGGAACGACTGGGGGCACACCGGCGTGGCGAGCATCGCCACCGACTCGGTGAACCCCGACAGGGTGTACGCGGCCGTCGGTACGTACACCAACAGCTGGGACCCGGGCAACGGGGCGATCCTGCGCTCCTCCGACCGGGGCGCCAGCTGGGCGAGAACGGACCTGCCGTTCAAGCTCGGCGGCAACATGCCGGGGCGCGGCATGGGTGAGCGCCTGGCGATCGACCCCCACAGGAACAGCGTGCTCTACCTGGGCGCGCCCAGCGGCAAGGGCCTGTGGCGGTCCACGGACTCCGGGGTGACCTGGTCGCAGGTGACGAACTTCCCCAACGTCGGCACCTACGTACAGGACCCCAGCGACACCTCCGGCTACGCCAGCGACAACCAGGGCATCGTCTGGGTCACCTTCGACGAGCGGACCGGCGGCTCCGGCAGCGCGACGCAGACGATCTACGTCGGGGTGGCCGACAAGGACAACGCGGTGTACCGCTCCACGGACGGCGGGGCGAGCTGGTCGCGGCTGGCCGGGCAGCCGACCGGCTACCTCGCCCACAAGGGCGTGCTGGACACCGCCAACGGCTATCTGTACCTCGCCTACAGCGACAAGGGCGGCCCCTACGACGGCGGCAAGGGCCGGCTCATGCGGTACGCGACCGCGACCGGCACCTGGACCGACATCAGCCCGGTCGCCGAGGCCGACACGTACTACGGTTTCAGCGGGCTGACCGTCGACCGGCAGCACCCCGGCACGCTGATGGCCACGGCCTACAGCTCCTGGTGGCCGGACACCCAGATCTTCCGCTCCACCGACAGCGGCGCCACCTGGACGCGCGCCTGGGACTACACCTCCTATCCCAACCGCTCGAACCGCTACACCATGGACGTCTCCTCGTCGCCCTGGCTGACCTGGGGCGCGAACCCCTCGCCGCCCGAACAGGCGCCGAAGCTGGGCTGGATGACGGAGGCGCTGGAGATCGACCCGTTCGACTCCGACCGGATGATGTACGGCACGGGCGCGACGGTCTACGGCACGGAGAACCTCACGAACTGGGACTCCGGCAGCCAGTTCACCATCAAGCCGATGGTGCAGGGCCTGGAGGAGACCGCCGTCACCGATCTCGCCGCGCCCCCGTCCGGCGGCGCCCAACTCTTCAGCGCGCTGGGGGACATCGGCGGCTTCCGGCACACGGACCTGACCAAGGTGCCGGCGATGATGTACACCCAGCCCAACTTCACCACGACCACGAGCCTGGACTTCGCCGAGACGAATCCGAACACGGTGGTCCGGGTCGGCGACCTCGACTCCGGGCCGCACATCGCGTTCTCGACGGACAACGGCGCCAACTGGTTCGGCGGCACCGACCCCTCGGGGGTCAGCGGCGGTGGCACGGTCGCGGCGGCCTCCGACGGCAGCCGCTTCGTGTGGAGCCCGGCGGGCACCGGGGTGCAGTACACGACGGGCTTCGGCTCCTCGTGGGCGGCGTCGAGCGGGATCCCCGCCGGTGCGATCGTCGAGTCCGACCGGGTCGATCCGAAGACCTTCTACGGCTTCAAGTCCGGGAAGTTCTACGTCAGTACGGACGGCGGCGCGAGTTTCACCGCCTCGGCCGCCACCGGGCTGCCGAGCGGGGACAGCGTGCGCTTCAAGGCGCTGCCCGGAGGCAAGGGCGACGTGTGGCTGGCGGGCGGCGCGAGTGACGGCGCGTACGGGCTGTGGCACTCGACGAACGGCGGCACGTCCTTCACCAAGCTGGCGGGCGTCGAGCAGGCGGACACCATCGGCTTCGGGAAGGCGGCGACGGGGTCGTCGTACCAGACCCTCTACACCAGCGCGAAGATCGGCGGGGTGCGGGGCATCTTCCGCTCCACGGACCAGGGTTCGACCTGGACGCGCATCAACGACGACGCCCACCAGTGGGGTTGGACGGGTGGCGCGATCACCGGTGACCCGCGCGTGTACGGCCGGGTCTACGTGTCCACGAACGGCCGGGGCGTGATCTACGGCGACTCCTCCGACACGGGCGGGGGCGGCGGTGGGGGCACCGACCCGACCCCCACCGGTGCCTGCGCCGTGACGTACAAGATCACGAACCAGTGGTCGGGCGGTTTCCAGGCGGACGTCCAGCTCAGCAACACGGGCTCGAAGGCCTGGAGCGGCTGGTCGCTCGGCTGGTCCTTCCCGAACGGCCAGAAAATCGGGCAGCTGTGGAACGCCGAGCACACCCAGTCGGGCGCGGCGGTGACGGCCAAGAACGTCAACTGGAACGGCAATGTGGCGGCGGGCGCGTCGGTGAGCTTCGGCTTCACGGGCACCTGGTCGGGCACGAACACCAGACCGACGGCGTTCAAGCTGGGTGACCAGACCTGCACGGTGAGTTGAGCACCGGGGGCGTGTGCCGACCGCGGTACACGCCCCCTCCCGCCCAGGACCCGGCGGGGATGCAGCTGACCGGCGCGTGGGTGCGCGCCCTCCGGGAGGGCGCGCACCCACGCCTGTTCACGGCGTGTGGACCGTCGGTCGCGGGTCCCGTGCGGACGGGAGGGTTCCGCTCCTCAGTGGCCGCCGTGTGCCCCGGAGTTGCCGTACATCTCGGCCAGTCGCGCCACCGTGGCGGCGAGCCGTTCGCGCAGCTCGGGTGGTTCCAGGACCTCCACGTCCGCGCCCATGCGCAGGAACTCGCCGAGGGCATGGTCGGTCGACTCGACGGGGACGGTGGCCAGAGTCCAACCGCCGGTTTCCTCGCGGATGTTCACGGCTCTGGCGATGCGCACGCCCGGCGCCAGCCGCACCACCGCCTCCCCCTGGTACAGCCGCTCGTGGAAGTCGCGCTGGTACGCCGCCCAGTACCCGGCCAGATCGAACTGCCCGGGCCGCTCGAACTCCTCGTCGGACGCGGTGAGTTCCAGAATCTGGTCGACCCGGAAGGTCCGCGGCCCCGGCCCGGCCACGACGTACCAGCGGCCCGCCTTCAGCACCAGCCCGTACGGCTCCAGGCGGCGCTCGACATCGGTGGGAGTGCGCCAACGGCGGTAGACGATGTGCAGCACCCGGTTGTTCCACACCGCGTCGGCGACCGCGGACAGATGCGGCGTCTGCTCGGCCTGCGCGTACCACCCCGGCGCGTCCAGGTGGAAGCGGCCGCTGACCCGGTCGGCGTGCGCGCGCAGCTCCGCCGGCAGCGCGGCCCGCACCTTGAGCTGCGCGGCCGCCAGCACCGACCCCAGTCCCAGCTCGGCGGCCGGACCGGGCGCCCCCGCGAGGAAGAGCGCCTCGGCCTCGTCGGCGGTGAGGCCGGTCAGCCGGGTGCGGTAGCCGTCGAGCAGGCGGTAGCCGCCCGCGTGCCCCGCGTCGCCGTACAGGGGCACACCGGCCGCGCCCAGCGCCTCCACGTCCCGGTAGACCGTGCGCACCGACACCTCCAGCTCCTCGGCGAGCTGGGCGGCGGTCATCCGCCCCCGGGTCTGGAGCAGCAACAGGATCGAGACGAGTCGGCCAGCTTTCACCGTCACAGCGTCGCAGACTTCACTGACACAAGCTGTCAGTGAAGCCGTCGTAGCGTCCCGCCATGGGATTCACCGAGAAACTCCTGACCGTCCCCCCGCCCATCGAGGTGGCGGGCCGGCGGATCAAGCGCTACCACGTCACCTCCGACCCCGCGGGCATCGCCCCCGAGGTGGCGAGGGCGGCGTACGAGATCCTTCCGGAGCTGCTGCCGGAGCCGGACGGCACACCGCCCGCGACCTTCGTGGTGCTGCACCGCGGCGGCGACGACGGCGCCTACCTGAACGCGTACAGCTGGGTGTGGGACAACGTCCTGCACTTCCGGGGCGCCGCCGCCGGCCAGCCCGTGCTCGGCTGCCCGGACGACGATCCCACCCACTTCGTCAGGCCCGACCTGCCCTGGATCGGCTGCGTCTGGGAGCTGCCGCCGATCCGGCACGAGCGGGACGCCTGGGTCCGCCACCTGCTGGCGCCCGAAGTCCCGGACCTGGAGGCCTACGTGGCCGACTCCCTGCCCGCCGGAACCACGGGGGACCGTTCATGAGCAGCGCCCGCGACTTCGACTTCTTCCACGGCGACTGGCAGGTCCACCACCGCCGTCGCACCGACTTCCTCGACCCGGACGGCGGCTGGGAGGAGTTCGCGGGGACCAGCAGCTGCCGGCCGCTGTTCGACGGTGCCGCGAACATCGACGAGATCGACATGCCGCACCTCGGTGCGAAGGGCGCGACCCTGCGGCTCTTCGACCACGACAGCGGGCAGTGGTCGCTGAACTGGGCGTCCAGCCGCGGCGGTTCGGTGGACCCACCGGTCGTGGGACGCTTCGAGGGCGATCGCGGCGCGTTCTACGGCGACGACACCCACGGGGGCGAGGAGGTGCGCGTGCGGTTCGTCTGGTCCGACTGCTCCGCCACCGGGGCCCGTTGGGAACAGGCCTTCTCACGCGACGGCGGGCGGACCTGGCTGACGAACTGGGTCATGGACTTCACTCGGGCTTCCGGAACGCCCGCAGCGTGAACACCGGGTCGGCGCGCGGCCGGTCCTGATCGGGCAGTGCCTCCAGGCGTACGGCGAAGTCCTCCGTGCGCGGGTCGCCCGGCGGGAGCAGCGTGAACCAGCCGCGTCGCAGGTCGGCGGCGGTGCGCCGGGGGCTGCGGCCCCGGCCCGGGAAGCTTGCCCGCCCGGCGGCGACCAGGCCCTGCGCCGCGGCGTGCGCCTCGACACGGGACGCGGCGTCCGGGGCGGGCCGGCGCGGGCGCGGGGCGAGGACGGCGTCGATGTCGCTGCCGACGTCGTGCGCGGCGGCCTTGTCGACGGTGGTCACATACACCCCGCCGGGTCTCAGCACCCGGGCGCACTCGGCGACGATGCTGCGCGCGTCGTCGGCGTCGTCGACCAGATGCAGCAGCCACACGCTGGTCACCGCGTCGAACGTCCCGTCGGGAAAGGGCAGTCGGCGGCCGTCCGCGAGCACGATCGCGCCGGGCAGCCGGGCGGCCGCCATCCGGGCCATGCCGTACGTCAGGTCGGCACCCGCCACCCGCAGCGCGGGCCGGGCCCGGGCCAGCCGCCGGGTGACGATGCCGGTCCCGCAGGCCACGTCGAGGAGGCGGCGGGCACCGTCGGGGACGAGGCCGAGGACGGCGTCGGCGGCCGCGGCGGCGCGGGGCTCGCCGCCGCGGCTGACGTCGTAGGCGTCGGCCTCCTTGTCGTAGTCCAGCACCTCACCGGGCTCCGTGGCCGGGGGCGAGCGCCTCCACCCGCTGCGCGAGCTCGAAGTCCTTCTCGGTCACCGCGCCGCCCACGCTGTGCGTGTTCACCGTCAGGGACACGGTGTTGTAGCCGAGCGTGAGGTCGGAGTGGTGGTCGAGTTCCTCCTGGACCTGGGCGATGTGGACGACCATCGCCGTGGCCGCGAAGTGCGAGGAGAGGCGGTAGGAGCGGGCGAGGCGGTCCCCGTCGAGCGACCAGCCCGGCAGTTCCGCCAGCCGGTCCTCGATCTCCTTCTGCGACAGCGGTTCGAGGGGCATGGGGTCGCTCCTTCCTGGGCGTCGGGTTCCCCTTCAGCCTGCCACACGGGACCCGCCGGAGCCCTGGTCAGAAGGGCCCGCCCTGCCTCCCGCCCCGCTGGTCCGCCCCTGGGTCGTGCACGGCCTGCCTCCGGGCCCACGCCTCGCCGTCCACGGCCTGCTTCAGGACCCACGCCTGCCCTCCCCAGGGCCCGTTCCTCGCCGACCCCGGCCTGCTTCCCCGTCCCGCCCCCTCGTCGTCTACGGTCCTCCTATGACCACCACTGCCGCCGACAAAGCCCATAAGGCCGACAGGCCCGACACAGGCGTCGGCCCCCTGCTGCGGGCCTGGCGGGAGCAGCGCCGGGTCAGTCAGCTGGAGCTGGCGCTGCGTGCCGACTCCTCCGCCCGGCACATCAGCTTCATCGAGACGGGCCGTTCCCGGCCGAGCGAGGAGATGGTGCTGCGGCTGGCCGAGCACCTGGACGTGCCGGTGCGGGAGCGCAACGCCCTGCTGCTGGCGGCCGGTTACGCCCCGCACTACTCCGAGACCCCGCTCGACGACCCGGCGCTGGACGCGGTGCGGGCGGGGATGGAGCGGCTGATCCAGGGCTACGAGCCGTATCCGGCCCTGGTGCTGGACGCGACGTACCAGGTGCTCGCGGCCAACCGGGGCATCCTGATGCTGCTGGACGGTGTCGCGGAGTCGCTGCTCGAACCGCCGCTGAACGCGATGCGGCTGACCCTGCACCCCGAGGGCCTGGCGCCCCGGATCCGCAACCTGCGGGAGTGGCGCGGGCATCTGCTGGCACAGATGGAACGGCAGATCGCGCTGCACCGGTCGCGGCCGTTGCGGGAGCTGTACGAGGAGGTGGCGGCCTATCCGGTGCCCGACACCGGCCCCGGTGAACCCCTGGAGGACGTCCCGTACTTCGCGCTGCCGATGCAGATCGAGATCGGGGGCCGGGTGCTGTCGTTCATCTCGTCCATCGCGACCTTCAACACCCCCATGGACGTGACCGTCGCCGAGCTGGCCATCGAGACGTTCCTCCCGGCCGACCCGGCGACGGTCAAGTACCTTCAGACGCTGGTCTCCTGACGCGCTCTCAGCGCTGCGTACTGGAGGACGGCGAACCCGGCGACGGTGAGCGCCTGAAGGACGGCCCACACCGCGCCCGTCGCGGTCGGCGTCAGCCACAGGGCGAGGGCGAGACAACTCAGGGCGGACCAGGCGAGGTTGGCCTCCACGACGGCTTGGACCGGCAGGGTGGCGGGGCGGGCCCGCGAGCCCAGCAGGCCGACGGCGGCCGCGTACACCGCCAGGAACCCTCCGAGGGCGAGCAGCAGCGCGCGATCGACCCCGAACAGGCGGCCCAGCGGACCGGAGAGGGCCAGGTAGGCGAGGGCGTTGGCGCCGGTCACGACCGCGTCGAGGGCGAGGAAGCGACGCAGCGCGGTGTGCGGGTCGGTGGTGCGGGCGAGGGCGGACAGCTGGGTGGCGGACATGGCGAATCACCCTCCGGCGAGGTCGAGTCGGGGCAGGGACGGATGTCGGACCCGGGTGCCGGACCGGAGTGCGCCGGCCCGGAACCCGGTGTCATCACGATCCCGCGGGGTGGCCGCCGGCGTCGATTACCCCCGGGGTAATGGCCCCACGTGGCGAGCGCCTCACCGTCGATCCTGTGAGACCGGCAGGGGAACATGACACACTGCCCTGCGTACTTCGGCGCGTAGGGGAGGCGTGGCGTGAGTGAGCGGCGTCCTGCGCCCACCGTAGGTCAGGTGGTGCTCGGCAAGCGACTGCAGGAGTTGCGGGAGGCCGTCGGCCTCAAACGCGAGGAGGCCGCCAAGGTCCTGCGCGTGGCACCCGCGACCGTGCGGCGTATGGAGATGGCAGAGGTCGCCCTGAAGATCCCGTACGTGCAGCTGCTGCTGTCCGCGTACGGCGTCTCGCAGGAGGAGGCGGACGCGTTCGTCGCGCTGGCCGAGGAAGCGAACCGACCGGGCTGGTGGCAGCGGTTCCACGACGTCCTGCCGGACTGGTTCAGCATGTACGTGAGCCTGGAGGGCGCCGCCCGCATCATCCGCTCCTACGAACCGCACTTCGTGCCGGGGCTGTTGCAGACCGAGGCGTACGCGCGCGGGGTGATGGAGGCGGGCACCATCGCGCAGCAGGGCTCGGACACCATCGAGCGGCATGTGTCGCTGCGGATGACCCGGCAGCAGCTGCTGGAGCGGCCCGATCCGCCGCACCTGTGGGTGATCATGGACGAGACCGTGCTGTGCCGTCCGGTCGGCCGGGGCGGCGAGGTCATGCGCGAACAGCTCGACAAACTCCTGGAGTTCGCCGAGCGCGACCGGGTCACCCTCCAGGTCGCCGAGTTCGCCGCCGGTCCGCACCCGGGGACGTACGCACCGTTCTCGCTGTTCCGCTTCGCCGAGCCGGAGCTGCCCGACATGGCGTTCACCGAGTACCTGACCGGCGCCCTGTACCTGGACTCCCGCACGGAGGTCTCCGCGCACCTGGAGGTCCTGGACCACATGACGGCACGTGCCGCGTCCGCCGAGCGCACCAAGAAGATCCTGCTGGAGCGCCGCGCGAGCTACTGAGCCGCGCGAAACCGCCTTCCGGCCGCACCAGAGGACTCCCGAGCGAACCCGTCGAGCACCGACGACTCCCGAGCGAACCCGTCGAGCACCGAGGAGAAGACACCCCATGACCGGATCCGAAGCCGCCCCCACCGCCGTCGACACCAGCCGGCCGCATCCGGCGCGGGTGTACGACTGGTGGCTGGGCGGCAAGGACAACTACCCCGTGGACGAGGAGCTCGCCCGCCGGATCCTCGCCACGGACGGCACGGCGGTGCGCGGGGCCCGCGCGAACCGCCGGTTCATGCACCGCGCGGTGCGCACGGTCGCCGAGGCCGGGATACGTCAGTTCCTGGACATCGGCACCGGCATCCCCACCGAGCCCAACCTGCACCAGGTGGCGCAGGAGGTCGCCCCGGACGCCAGGGTCGTGTACGCCGACAACGACCCGATCGTCCTGAGGCATGCGCAGGCGCTGCTGCACAGCACCGCCGAGGGCGCCACGAACTATGTGCACGCCGACGTCCGGGACCCCGACACCATCCTGCGGCTCGCCGCCGAGACCCTGGACTTCTCGCAGCCGGTCGCGCTCTCCCTGGTGGCGCTCACCCACTACCTGAGCGAGGACCCCGACGGGGACGACGTCTACGGCCTGCTCAAGCGGTACGTGGCCGAGCTGGTGCCCGGCAGCTACCTGATCCTGTCGCAGGTCACGCCCGACCTCAGCCCGCAGGCCATCGCCCGGGCCGCCGAGCACTTCCGGGCCGGCGGCACCCCGTTCTACCCGCGCTCCCTGGCCGAGTTCTCCCGCTTCTTCGACGGCCTGGAGCTGCTCGGCCCGGGCGTGATCCCGGTCTCCGGCTGGCGGCCGGGGCCCGAGGACGTGGCGGCCCAGGCGGAGGGCATCGTGCCGGTGTACGCGGGGGTCGCCCGCACGGTGTGACCTGACTCGAACGGGTGCCGCCGACGGGTGCGCTCCCCTGCTCAGCCCTAGCTTCGAAGGCACGGGCCAGCAAGGGAGCGCATGTGACCGACACCCAGACCCCGCCCACACCGCCCACGGAGCCGGGGGCGGCGCTGCTGCGCGCCGGGAGGTTCTTCCGGCCGGGCCGGGCCGCGCCCGACCTGCACAGCATCGGGCTGACGGGCGGGCGCGAGGCGGACGCCTTCTACCGGGACCGCTGGAGCCACGACAAGGTCGTGAACTCCACGCACGGGGTGAACTGCACGGGTTCCTGCCGCTGGAAGGTGTACGTCAAGGACGGCATCATCACCTGGGAGACCCAGCAGACCGACTATCCGAGCGTCGGCCCGGACCGCCCCGAGTACGAGCCGCGCGGCTGCCCCCGGGGCGCCGCGTTCTCCTGGTACACGTACTCCCCCACCCGGGTGCGCTACCCGTACGTCCGCGGTGTCCTGCTGGAGATGTACCGAGAGGCGCTCGCGAGGACCGGCGACCCCGTGCTGGCCTGGGCGGACATCCAGGGCGACCCCGAGCGCCGGCGCCGCTACCAGCAGGCCCGCGGCAAGGGCGGCCTGGTCCGCGCCACCTGGGACGAGGCGGTGGAGATCGTCGCGGCCGCACAGGTCCACACGATCAAGACGTACGGCCCCGACCGGATCGCGGGTTTCTCGCCGATCCCCGCGATGTCGATGGTGTCGCACGCGGCGGGCGCCCGCTTCCACTCCCTCATCGGCGCCCCGATGCTGTCGTTCTACGACTGGTACGCCGACCTGCCCGTCGCCTCCCCGCAGGTCTTCGGCGACCAGACCGACGTCCCCGAGTCCGGCGACTGGTGGGACGCCGCGTATCTGATGATGTGGGGCTCGAACGTCCCGGTGACCCGTACGCCGGACGCGCACTGGATGGCGGAGGCCCGCTACCGGGGCCAGAAGGTGGTCGTGGTCGCGCCGGACTACGCCGACAACGCCAAGTTCGCCGACGAGTGGCTGCACCCGCATCCCGGCACGGACGGCGCCCTGGCCCTCGCGATGGGCCATGTGATCCTCAAGGAGTTCTTTGTCGACCGCGAGACGCCGTTCTTCGCGGACTACGTCAGGAAGTTCACCGACCTGCCCTTCCTGGTGACACTCGACGAGAAGGACGGCGGCTACGTCCCCTCGAAGTTCCTGCGCGCCACCGACCTCGGCCACGAGGGGGAGGGCGCGGAGTGGAAGACGGTCGTGCTGGACGCGGCGAGCGGTCGGGCCGTCGTCCCCAACGGCTCCCTGGGCTTCCGCTGGACCGAGTCCGGCAAGGGCCGCTGGAACCTCGAACTCGGCGCGATCGAACCGACGTTGACCCTGCACGGGCAGAGTATCTCCGCCGGCGTCGAGGTCCTCCTCCCCCGCTTCGACACCGAGGGCGGCGAGCACGGCCAGGGTCGCGGTGACGTCGTACGGCGCGGGGTGCCGGCGACCCGGCTGGGCGGGGCGGGCGGCCCCCTGGTGACGACCGTCTTCGACCTGCTGCTGGCGCAGTACGGCGTACGGCGCCCCGACCTGCCCGGCAGCTGGCCGGCGTCCTACGAGGACGCCGAGGCGCCCGGTACCCCCGCCTGGCAGGAGGTGCACACCTCCGTCCCGGCCGCCAAGTGCGTCAAGATCGCCCGTGAGTTCGCGCGCACCGCCGAGCGCTCCAAGGGCCGCTGCATGATCCTGATGGGCGCCGGCACCAACCACTGGTTCCACTCCGAGACGATCTACCGCGCCTTCCTCGCCCTGCTCCAGCTGACCGGGTGCCAGGGCCGCAACGGCGGCGGCTGGGCGCACTACGTCGGTCAGGAGAAGTGCCGTCCGGTCACCGGCTGGGCCACGTTGGCCGCCGCCTCCGACTGGTCCCGGCCGCCGCGCCAGATGATCGGCACGGCGTACTGGTTCCTCAACACCGACCAGTGGCGCTACGACCGGTTCACCGCCGACGTCCTCGCCTCACCGCTCGGTGAGGGCCGGTTCAAGGGCATGACGGGCGCCGACTGCCTCGCCCTGTCGGCCCGTTCGGGCTGGATGCCCTCGTACCCGACCTTCGACCGCAACCCCCTCGAACTCGGTGCCGCCTTCGGCGACCCGGTGTCCAGGGCGGTGGCCGAACTCCGCGCCGGGACCCTGAAGTTCGCCTGCGAGGACCCGGACGCGCCCGAGAACTGGCCGCGGGTGCTGACGTTGTGGCGGGCCAACCTGCTCGGCTCGTCCGCGAAGGGCGCCGAGTACTTCACCAGGCATCTGCTGGGCACCCACTCGTCGTTGAGCGCCGAGGAGGCCGCGGTGGACGAGCGGCCCCGCGATGTGACCTGGCGGGAGGAGGCCCCCGAGGGCAAGCTCGACCTGCTGCTGTCGCTGGACTTCCGGCAGACGTCCTCCACGCTGCTGTCGGACGTGGTCCTGCCGGCCGCGACCTGGTACGAGAAGCACGACCTGTCCAGCACGGACATGCACCCCTACGTGCACTCCTTCACCCCGGCCGTGGACCCGCCCTGGCAGGCCCGCACCGACTTCGACACCTTCAAGGCGCTGGCCGACCGGCTCAGCGAGATGGCGGTCGTGCACCTGGGTGTCCGCAAGGACCTGGTGGCGACCCCGATGCAGCACGACACCCCGGGCGAGATCGCCCAGCCCGGCGGGGTGGTCCTGGACTGGAAGCGCGGCGAGTGCGAACCGGTGCCCGGCAAGACCCTGCCGAACCTGACGGTCGTCGAGCGGGACTACACGGCGATCGGCGCCAAGTTCCGCGCGCTCGGCCCGCTGGTGGAGGAACTGGGGCTGCCGTGCAAGGGGATCGCCCTCAGGCCGGACGAGGAGGTGCGGCACCTGCGCGAGCTGAACGGCACCGGCTACCAGGGGCGCCCCTCGATCGACACCGCCGTGAAGGCCGCGAACACCATCCTCGCCCTGTCCGGCACCACCAACGGCCGGCTCGCCACCCAGGGCTTCCACACCTTGGAGGAGCGCACCGGCCAGGAGATGGCCCACCTCGCCGCCGAGCACGAGGGCAAGCGCATCACCTACGCCGACACCCAGGCGGCGCCGGTCCCGGTGATCACCTCGCCGGAGTGGTCGGGCAGCGAGGCCGGTGGGCGCCGGTACACCGCCTTCACCCTCAACACCGAGCACCTCAAGCCCTGGCACACCCTCACCGGCCGGCAGCACTTCTTCATCGACCACGACTGGATGCACGAGCTGGGCGAGGCGCTGCCCGTCTACCGTCCGCCGCTCGACATGAACAAGCTGTTCGGTGAACCGCGGCTCGGCCCGGACGGGGAACGGGAGGTGACGGTCCGTTACCTCACCCCGCACAACAAGTGGTCCATCCACTCCGAGTACCAGGACAACCTGTTCATGCTCGCCCTGTCCCGGGGCGGTCAGTCGATCTGGATGTCCCCGCAGGACGCGGACGCGATCGGCGTGCGGGACGACGACTGGATCGAGGCGGTCAACCGCAACGGCGTGGTCGTCGCCCGCGCGATCGTCTCGCACCGCATGCCGGCCGGCACGGTCTACATGCACCACGCACAGGAGCGCACGGTGAACGTCCCGAAGGCGGAGGCCACCGGGAAGCGCGGCGGCATCCACAACTCGCTCACCCGACTGATCCTCAAACCGTCCCATCTCGTCGGCGGCTACGCCCAGTTGTCGTGGGCGTTCAACTACCTGGGTCCGACGGGCAACCAGCGCGACGAGGTCACGGTCATCCGCCGCCGCAGCCAGGAGGTCGAGTTCTGATGAGGGTGATGGCTCAGATCGCGATGGTCATGAACCTCGACAAGTGCATCGGCTGCCACACGTGTTCGGTCACCTGCAAGCAGGCGTGGACCAACCGGCAGGGCATGGAGTACGTCTGGTTCAACAACGTCGAGACCCGGCCCGGACAGGGCTATCCGCGCCGCTACGAGGACCAGGAGAAGTGGCGCGGCGGCTGGGAGCTGAACCGGCGCGGGGCGCTCAAGCTCAAGGCGGGCGGCCGCTTCCACAAGCTGCTCGGCATCTTCTCCAACCCCAAGCTGCCGGAGATCAAGGACTACTACGAGCCTTGGACCTACGACTACAAGAACCTCACCGAGGCCCCGCTCGGTGACGACTTCCCCGTCGCCCGGCCGGTCTCGCAGATCGACGGCAAGCCGATGAAGATCGAGTGGTCGTCGAACTGGGACGACAACCTCGCCGGAGCGCCCGCCTACGGCGACCTCGACCCGATGGTCGAACGGACCCGCAGGCAGGCCGCGGACAAGGTCAGGTTCGAGTTCGAGCAGACCTTCATGTTCTATCTGCCGCGGATCTGCGAGCACTGCCTCAACCCGTCCTGCGTGGCGTCCTGTCCGTCGGGCGCGATGTACAAGCGGGCCGAGGACGGCATCGTCCTGGTCGACCAGGACCAGTGCCGGGGCTGGCGGATGTGCGTGACCGGATGCCCGTACAAGAAGGTCTACTTCAACCACCGCACCGGCAAGGCCGAGAAGTGCACGATGTGCTATCCGCGCGTCGAGGTCGGTCTGCCGACGGTCTGCTCGGAGACCTGCGTGGGCCGTCTGCGCTACCTCGGCGTGATCCTCTACGACGCCGACAAGGTCACCGCCGCCGCCTCCACCCCCGACGACCAGGGCCTGTACGAGGCCCAGTTGGGCGTCTTCCTCGACCCCGACGACCACGCGGTGCAGCGGGCCGCCGAGGAGGCGGGGATCCCGTACGACTGGATGGAGGCGGCCCGCCGCTCCCCCGTGCGCGCCCTCATCAGCACGTACCGGGTGGCGCTGCCGCTGCATCCGGAGTACCGCACCATGCCCATGGTCTGGTACATCCCGCCGCTGTCGCCGGTCGTGGACGCGCTCACCGAGACCGGGCACGACGGTGAGGACGCCGGCAACCTCTTCGGCGCCATCGACACCCTGCGCATCCCGCTGGAGTACCTCGCGGAGGTCTTCACGGCCGGTGACACCGCGCCGGTGCGGGCGTCCCTGGAGAAGCTCGCCGCGATGCGCGCCCACATGCGGGCGATCAACCTCGGTGAGGAGCCCGATCCGGCCGTCACCGAGGCGGTCGGGATGACTCCGGGCGAGATCGAGGAGATGTACCGGCTGCTGGCGATCGCCAAGTACGAGGACCGGTACGTGATCCCGACCGCGGCCGTCGGCGACGCCCGCCGGCTGGAGGAGTCGGCGCTGCCGCAGGAGTGCAGCCTCGAGTACGACGGCGGGCCGGGCATGGGCGGCGACGGGCCGTTCGGCCAGGACTCCGGCCGCAAGCTGCTGCCGGTGGTCTCGGTGGAGAACTTCCATGGTCTGCGCAGACGCCAGACCTCCGACGACCCGGCCGACGCCGAGGAGGTCTGATGCCGTCGTACGCCGTTCTGTACCAGGCAGCCGCGCTCTGTCTGACGTACCCCGACGACGACTTCCGCGCCCGGCTGCCGCTGCTGCGTGAAGCGGCCCCGCAGCTGCGGGAGTTCGTGGACCACGCGGCGCTCACCGCGCCGCAGGAGCTGGCCGCGCACTACGTCCAGGTCTTCGACTTCAAGAACCGGCACAGTCTGTACCTGAGTTGGTGGCAGGACGGCGACACCCGGCGGCGCGGTATGTCGCTGGTCCGCTTCAAGGAGGTCTACCGGGCGGCGGGCCTGGAGTTCACCGACGAGGAGCTGCCGGACTTCCTGCCCGCGGTGCTGGAGTTCGCGGCCCGCACCGGCGACACCGGTCTGCTCACCGAACACCGGGGCGGCCTGGAGCAGTTGCGCACCCGGCTGACCGACTTCGGGACACCGTACGCGTCCGTCCTGGACGCCGTGTGCGCCACACTGCCGACCCGCACCGGGGTGCGATCATGACCACACTGCTCTGGGGCGTGCTGCCGTACGTCACCCTCGCCCTGCTCGTCGCCGGACTCTTCTGGCGCCACCGCTACGACAAGTTCGGCTGGACCACCCGCTCCTCGCAGGTCTACGAGTCGAAGCTGCTGAACATCGCCTCGCCGGCCTTCCACTACGGCATCCTCTTCGTGCTGGTCGGGCACCTCATGGGCCTGTTCGTGCCGATGTCGTGGACGGAGACGTTCGGCGTCGACGAGCACACCTACCATCTGCTCTCGCTCTACGGCGGAACCGCGGCCGGCGTACTGGCCGTCGCCGGGATCCTGCTGCTCGTCTACCGCCGCCGCACGAAGGCGCCCGTCTTCCGGGCCACCACCGCCAACGACAAGCTGATGTACCTGGTGCTGCTCGCGGCGATCGCGCTGGGCATGATCGCCAAGCTCACCCATGCCTCCGGCGACGGCTACAACTACCGTGAGTCCATCGCCCCCTGGGCCCGCAGCCTGTTCACGCTCCGGCCGGACATCGACCGGATGTCGGGCGTGCCGGTGCTGTACCAGGTGCACGCGGTGATCGGCATGGCGCTGATCGCGTTCGTGCCGTACAGCCGGCTGGTGCACATGTTCAGCGCGCCGGTGCAGTACCTGTTCCGCCCGTATGTCGTGTACCGCAGTCGCGACCCCAGGCAGCTGGGGCCGCGTCCGGAGCGGCGGGGCTGGGAGAAGACGGACGCGTAGCCCGTGCGGGGCACCGCGAGCCGTCCTCACCAGGGGGACCCCGGCCGGGGTGGCCTCAGGCGGCTCCGCCCTTGTGGTCCTTGTCGTCGTCGACGATCTCCGCGTCCACCACGCCTTCCTCCTCCGGCGGCTCGGACGGCGTCGACTGCTCCGGCCCGGCGGCCGGTTCGGACTGCGCCTGGGCGTACATCGCCTGGCCCATCTTCTGGCTGACGGTGGCGACCTTCTCGACGGCGGTGCGCAGGGCGGCGGTGTCGGCGTTCTGCTCCAGCAGGGTCTTCAGCTCCGCGATCGCCGCCTCCACCTCCGACCGGGTCTCGGCGGGGACGCGTTCGTCGTTGTCCCGGATGAACTTCTCGGTCTGGTACACGAGTTGCTCGGCCTGGTTGCGGGTCTCGGCCGCCTCCCGGCGCTTGCGGTCCTCCTCCGCGTACTGCTCGGCCTCCCGCATCATGCGGTCGATGTCGTCCTTGGGGAGCGCCGAGCCGCCCGTCACCGTCATCTTCTGCTCGCGGCCGGTCGCGATGTCCTTCGCCGAGACGTGCATGATCCCGTTGGCGTCGATGTCGAACGCGACCTCGATCTGCGGGACACCCCGCGGGGCGGGCGGCAGGCCGGTGAGGTCGAAGACGCCCAGCTTCTTGTTGTACGCGGCGATCTCACGCTCGCCCTGGTAGACCTGGATGCCCACCGAGGGCTGGTTGTCGGTGGCCGTCGTGAAGATCTCCGAACGGCGGGTCGGGATCGTGGTGTTGCGCTCGATGAGCTTGGTCATGATGCCGCCCTTGGTCTCGATGCCCAGGGACAGCGGGGTGACGTCCAGCAGCAGGACGTCCTTGACGTCACCGCGGATGACACCGGCCTGGAGTGCGGCGCCGACGGCGACGACCTCGTCCGGGTTGACGCCCTTGTGCGGGTCCTTGCCGGTGAGTTCCTTGACGAGGTCGGTGACGGCGGGCATCCGGGTCGAGCCGCCGACGAGGATGACGTGGTCGACCGCGGCGAGCTTGATGCCGGCGTCCTTGACGGCCTGGTGGAAGGGGGTCTTGCAGCGGTCGAGCAAGTCGGCGGTGAGCTCCTGGAACTGAGCGCGCGTCAGCTTCTCGTCGAGGTGCAGCGGGCCCTCGGCGGAGGCGGTGATGTAGGGGAGGTTGATCGTCGTCTCCGACGAACTGGACAGCTCGATCTTGGCCTTCTCGGCGCCCTCCCGCAGGCGTTGCAGCGCCATCTTGTCCTTGCCGAGATCGACGCCGTAGCTGCCCTGGAACTTCTTCACCAGGTGCTCCACGACCCGTTGGTCCCAGTCGTCGCCGCCGAGGTGGGTGTCGCCGTTGGTCGCCTTGACCTCGATGACCCCGTCGCCGATCTCCAGCAGGGAGACGTCGAAGGTGCCGCCGCCGAGGTCGAAGACGAGGACGGTCTGCTCCTCGCCCCGGTCCAGGCCGTAGGCGAGGGCGGCCGCGGTGGGCTCGTTGATGATCCGCAGGACGTTCAGGCCCGCGATCTCCCCGGCCTCCTTGGTGGCCTGCCGCTGGGCGTCGTCGAAGTAGGCCGGCACCGTGATCACCGCGTCGGTGACGTCCTCGCCGAGATAGGACTCGGCGTCCCGCTTCAGCTTCTGAAGCACCCGCGCCGACAGCTCCTGCGCCCGGTAGCGGGTGCCGTCGACGGAGCCCTGGTCGGGGAAGCGCCACTCCCCGTCGCCCATGTACCGCTTCACCGAGCGGGCCGTGCGCTCCACGTTCGTCACGGCCTGCCGCTTGGCGACCTCCCCGACGAGCACCTCGCCGTTCTTGGCGAAGGCCACGACCGACGGTGTGGTCCTGGCCCCCTCCGCATTGGCGACGACCGTGGGGTCGCCGCCCTCCAGGACGGCCACCACGGAGTTCGTGGTCCCCAGATCGATCCCGACCGCGCGTCCCATCGCTGTCCCCTTCCGCCAGGGCACTTCCCGGACTCCAGCACAAAACTTGAGCGCGCTGTTGTCAATGCCGCCTGCCCCGAAAGGCGCGTATCCCTCGAAACCGCGTTCCCCTCGAAACCGCGCCCCCCGAAGGCTCGTACCCACCGACGCGTACCCCCAAGGCGCGTACCGCCGGGTACCCCGAAACGGCGGATGCCGCGCCCCTCGCGGGGACGCGGCATCAAGGCCGTGGGAACGGACCTCAGGCGAGCTTGGCCGACAGGGTGATCGGCACGGCCTTCAGGGCCTGGCTGACGGGGCAGTTCACCTTGGCCTGCTCGGCCGCGGCGACGAAGCCGTCCTCGTCGAGGCCCGGCACGGTGCCCTCGACGGTCAGGTGGATGCCGGTGATGCCCTCGCCCGGCTGGAAGGTGACGTCGGCGGAGGTGGTGAGCTTGGTGGGCGGGGTGCCGGAGCCCGCGAGGGCGTGCGAGAACGCCATCGAGAAGCAGCTGGAGTGGGCGGCCGCGATCAGCTCCTCGGGGCTGGTCTTGCCGTTCGCCTCCTGGGTGCGGGCAGCCCACGTCACCGGCTGCTGGTCGATGGCGCCGGAGGAGTCGAAGGAGACGACCCCGTTGCCCTCGAGCAGGTTGCCTTCCCAGACGGTGTGTGCGGAGCGCGTGGTAGCCACGGTCAGTCCTTTCATGGTGTCCCGGTTCCGGGTTGTCGGACCCATCCGATCACACTCGGGCTCACCGCACCCTGAAGACCGGCCCGCGGGCGCTGAACGGCAGCCTGGCCCCGTCCGGGATCAGATACGCGTGCTCGCGCCGCACCCGCAGCACGTCGCACCAGCCGTCCGTGATCACCAACACGGGCGCGCCGGGCGGGAAGTCGTCCGCGCGGTGCAGCAGGTCGACCCCGGGTTGCAGGACCGTGCCGCCCCGTCCGCGCACCCGGACCCGGCCCGCGATCTCGGTGACCGGCAGATACCCCGCGTCGTACGGGGCGGCGTCGCAGAACACCACGCGTGCGACCGGTACGTCCCGGGCCTCGGCGTAGGAGGCGATGGCGCCGAGCGCCTTGCCGAGGAGGGTGCGGTCCATGGAGCCGGAGGTGTCCAGAACGACACCGAAGGTGCCGTGGGCGATCTCCTCGGGCGGGAACCAGCGGCCCGCCGGGGGATGTCGGGGGTGGACGACTGGCGGCGGGAGGGCCGGGCGTACGACCGCAGCGGCTCGGGGCGGGGCACGAACTCGTCCAACCAGCGGGCCAGTCGGGCGTCCCAGGGCAGCGGAGGATGGGTGAGCGCGCGGATCTCCTCGACAAGCCCGCCCGGCAGGAAGCCGCGTTCCTGCCGCTCGTGCAGGTCCAGGCCGTGACCGAGGCCGCGGCGGTAGAACTCGTCGAGGTCGACGTAGTCGCGCGGCGAGCCGAGCGGGCCGCCGAGGGCATCACCGAGCCCCTTGCCGCGCAGGGTGGGCCCCCTTCCCGGGGCGCACACGATTTTCCGGGCGCTCGGCGGGAGGAGCCGTCCGGCGGAGCCGCCCACGGGTACGGCGGACCGGGCGGTCACGCCGCCTGTCGGTCCTCGCCCTGACGTACCGTCAGCGGGACCTGAGGGCCGTCCGATTCGCGCAGCCAGCGGCGCAGGACGCGGTGGACGTGCTCGGCGCCGACGAGTTCCTCGTCCTGCGCCACCGGCGCGGACAGGACCACGGGTGACAGCAGGAACGGCTTTCCCTGGGCCCCGCCGAGGCCGCCGTGCGAGCCGATCTGCTCCTCGAAGGCGAGGACTTCGCCCTCGGCCGGGTCGTACCAGGAGTTGACCATGATGTCGGCGGTGTGCGCGAAGCCGTGCGTACGGCGTACGGCGTCGGCGGCGCCCGGTCCGAAGGCGGCCAACGGGCCCGGGTTCCTGTCGAGTTCGTCGACCGGGATCTCGGTGTTGAACGGGCCGAGCACCACGCCCCCGTGCTGCTCGCTGCGCACGAGGAGGAAGCCGATGCCGGGATGGTTGGCGAGGGTCGTCAGCAGGGCGGGGTGCCGGGCGTCGATCTCCTCCTTGCTCATCCGGTGGTGGACGTCCGGGAAGGAGATCAGACCAAGGTTGCCGGAGGCGAGCACCAGGGGTTCCGATCGGCGGCTGGAGGGCCGGTGCTGCTCGCCGCCCTCCTCGACGGGCCGGCGCAGCGCGGCGCGCACGGCGGCGCGGGCCTCGGCTCCGCTGTGGGTGCGGCGCGCCCTGCGCGGCACGGGCAGCCCGCAGCCGGCCCGCACCAGGTCGCCCAGGGAGAGGCCGTAGCGGGTGCGGAAGGTCTCGCCGGGACTCTGGCCGTGGTCGGACAGCACGACGATCCGGTAGGGGCGCGGGGCGTGCTCGACGACGTTCTCGATCAACGCGAGGGAACGGTCGAGGCGTTCGAGGACCTTCTCGGCGTCCCGGCTGTGCGGCCCGGAGTGGTGGGCCACCTCGTCGTAGGCGACCAGGTCGGCGAAGATCGCGGTGCGGCCGGCGAGCATGTCGCCCATCACGGCGGCGACCACGACGTCCCGCTCGACGACGGTGGCGAAGGCGCGGATGAACGGGTAGAGGCCGCCACGCTTGACGCGCGGGCGGACCCGGCGCATACGGGCCCGGGTGGACTGGCCGATCTCCCGGCCGACCTCGGCGAGGAAGGACAGCGCGGTGCGCACGGCGTTGGCGGGGTCGGAGAAGTAGGCGAAGTATCCCGCGCGGGAACGGGTCTCGCGGCTGCGGCGCCGGGTGGCGATGGACAGCACGAGGGCCTGCTCGTCGGCGCCGCCGCTGAAGAGGTTGCCGCGGCTGGCCCCGTCGGCGCTGAGCAGCCCGCCGTCGCCGGTGCGCTCGACCGCCCGGCGCTGGAGTTCGGCGGCGCTGGTGGGGCGGTTGCAGACCATCACCTCCTGGCTGTCCTTCTCGTACCAGCGGAAGGCGGGCACGTCCTCGTTGCTGCCGTGCAGGATGCCGAGCTGGCTGGCGCCGGTCTGGCTGGACCAGTCGGTGCGCCAGGGGGTCAGGCGGTGGCTGCCGTCCAGCCACCGGGCGACGGTGGGCATCAGGCCCTTGTGCACCGCGGCCAGCAGGACGTCGTGGCCGACGCCGTCGAGCTGGAGGAACAGCGTTCCCGGGGTGGAGGGGCCGGCCGGGCCCGATCTGCGGCGGCGGTCGGCGAGCCGGTACAGGCGGCGCCGGTAGGCGTCGTCGTCCCGCACCGCCAGGGCGGCGCCGGTGGCGGAGGCGACGGCCGACATCACCGCGGCCACCACGACCGCGGTCTCCGGTGCGGCCGCACCGCGCTCGGCGGGGTTCAGGCCCAGCGCGACCAGGAGCAGCGCGCCGTTGAGGAAGAAGACCAGCAGCCCCAGGACGAGGGCGGGCACCAGCAGCAGGAGCCGTACCAGCAGCGGCCAGAACAGGGCCGACAGCACACCGAAGGCGCCGGCTCCGAGGGCCGCGGTGACGGCGATGTCGGTGGCGCTGTCGCCGTCCTCGGACCGGAGCCGGAAGTCCGGCAGGATCCCGGCGAGCACGAGCATGGTGACGGTGGAGACCGCCCACACCGCGACGCTCCGCCCCGCCTGACTGGCGACCCGCCGCCAACGCCCGCCTCGCACGCCCCGCACCTCACGTCCCCGGCCCGTCGCCGGTGCGGGCCTGTCCCCACCCTGTCACAACGGATCGAACCGGCCCGGTGTCCCCCAGGGGGTCAGCGCCCGTCGTACCCGGCCGTCGGCATCGACAGCCGGCGGTGGACCCGGGCCTTCATCTGGGCGTCGTACGACGGCTCGGCGCGCCCCACCGTCTCCACGCGCACCCCGCGACGTGCGCACTCGGCGGTGAACTCCTCCACGTCGGACAGGGCGCTCTCCAGGACCCGGCGGCTGGGCGCGACGAAGAGGTCGGTGCCCGGGCGGACGCCGTCCCACAGGACGCAGTGGTCGGCGCGCAGGCCGCGGACGAGCAGTTCCCGGCTGACGGTGTAGCCGCGCTCCGCCGCCCAGCGAGCGCACATCGCGTGCTGGCTGCGGGAGTCCACCAGGAACGGGTCGGCCTCCAGCTCCTCCAGCGGCGTCAGACTCGCGATCGCCGTCACGCGGACCGGTCCCATGGCGTCCCCTCACCTCCGGGTTTCGCCGCCGACCCTACTCCTGCCCGTAGGCTTCGGGGAGTCGCGCGAAGGAGGCAAAGAGGTGCCGGTGGAGATCACCTGGTGGGGTCACGCGACCTGTACGGTCGAGGACTCGGGCGTCCGTGTGCTCACCGATCCTCTGTTCGCCCGCCGGCTCGCGCATCTGCGCCGCCGCCGGGGCGCGGTACCACCGCCGAACGCCTGGCGGGCCGACGTCGCGCTCGTGTCCCATCTGCACGCCGACCATCTGCACGTCCCCTCGCTGCGGCGGCTGGCGCCGGGCACGCGCCTGCTGGTGCCCCGGGGCGCGCCACGGGCCGTACCGGGACTGCGCCGGCTCACCCATCTCCAGGTCAGCGAGGTCTCCCCGGGCGACGAGACGGTGGTCGGGGACGTGCTCGTACGGACCGTGCCGGCCCGGCACGACGGCCGGCGGCTGCCTGTCGGACCGCACCGGTCGCCCGCGCTCGGGTTCGTCGTCGAGGGCGAGGCACGCACCTACTTCGCCGGGGACACCGCCCTGTTCGACGAGATGGCGAAGGAGGTCGGGCCCGTCGACGTGGCGTTGCTGCCGGTGGGCGGCTGGGGGCCGTACCTCGGTGAAGGGCATCTGGACCCGGGGCGGGCGGCCGAGGCCCTGGCGCGGCTGGATCCGGTCAGCGCGGTGCCGGTGCACTACGGCACGTACTGGCCGATCGGGATGGACGCCGTGCGCCCTCATGAGTTCCACGCGCCCGGGGCGGAGTTCGTGCGGCTCGCGGCGGAGCGGGCGCCGGGTGTGGCGGTGCATCTGCCGGCGCACGGACAGACCGTGCGCCCCGGGGTGACGCGGTGAGCTGGCTGGCGGCGGTCCCGACGATCGTGCCGGAGTCCACGCAGCAGGCGCTCGGGTATCCGTCCTTGTTCCTGCTGGTGCTGATCGGGGCGCTGGTGCCGGTGATCCCCACGGGGGCGCTGGTGAGTTCGGCGGCGGTGGTGGCGTTCCATCAGACCGCGCCGTTCGCGCTGGCCCTGGTGTTCGTGACGGCGTCGCTGGCGGCGTTCCTCGGGGACGCGGCGCTGTACTGGCTGGGGCGGCGCGGGATGACGTCGAAGAACGGCTCGCGCTGGCTGGAGGCGATCCGTTCGCGGGCACCGGAGGACCGGCTGGCGCAGGCCCAGGAGAAGCTCGCGGATCACGGGGTGGGCGTGCTGGTGCTGTCCCGGCTGGTGCCGGCCGGCCGGATCCCCGTCATGCTGGCCTGCCTGATGGCGAAGTGGCCGATGCGCCGGTTCGTCCGCGGCAACTTCCCGGCCTGCCTGGCCTGGGCCGTCACCTACCAGCTGATCGGGATCCTCGGCGGTTCGCTGTTCCGGGAGCCCTGGGAGGGCGTCCTCGCGGCGATCGTGCTGACCGTGGTGGTCAGCACGGCACCGAGCGCCTGGCGCCGGGTACGCGGGACCGCCAAGGCCCAGGGGTGAGCGGCGGGCACGATCGGAACGGCCGGGTCGGGGCGCGCGGGTGCGCGTCGGCGGCAGGACCCGCCGGGCCCAGGGGTGAGCAGCGGGCACGATCGGGACCGCCGGGTCGGGGCGCGCGGGTGAGCGTCGCCGGCGGGACCCGCCGGACCTAGGGACGCGCGGCGCGCAGGTGTGCCCCGGCTGTGCGCAGGAGGGCGGCGGTGTCGGGGTGGGGGCCGTTGTCCGCCCAGTCCAGGGGGGCCCAGCCGGTGCCGTGGTCCTCGCGCACGTTCGGGTCGGCGCCGTGGGCCAGCAGTTCCCGCACGGCCTCGGTGTGGCCCCAGCAGGCGGCCGCGCACAGCGGGGTGCCCTGCGAGCCGTCTCCCGCGCTCTCGGTGTCGGGGCTTGCTCCTGCCTCGAGGAGCAGACGGGCCACCCCCGCCTGCCCCTGCACCGAGGCCAGGTAGAGCGGGGTGGCGCCGTCGGCGTACCGTCGCTCCGGGTCCGCGCCGCGCCTGAGCAGCGCCCGCACGCGAGGGAGGTCACCGGCGAGGGTCGCCGTGAAGAGGTGGCGGGAGAGCTTCTTCTGCCGGCGCTGCTTCATGGAGGGCGAGGCTAGCGATCACGGGCGCGGGGCGACCACTGATTTCCGCCCGACCAGAGCCCTCCGCCGCTACTCCAGGACGCGCGACCCGCCCACCGGCAGGTCCCACAGGTCCTCGCGCGCCAGCCCCGCCAGCTCCCACGCCGCCCGCACCCGGGTCAGCGGCTCCAGCACCGGCTCCGCCGAGAGCACGAACGTGCCCCAGTGCATCGGCGCCATTCTGCGCGCCCCCAGGTCCTGCGCCGCCCGCACCGCCTCCTCCGGGTCGCAGTGGACGTCGCTGAGCCACCAGCGCGGGTCGTAGGCGCCGATGGGCAGCAGGGCGAGGTCGATGCCGGGGTAGCGCAGGCCGATGCGGCTGAACCAGTGCCCGTAGCCGGTGTCCCCGGCGAAGTAGACGCGCTGTCCGTCCCGGTCGGTGAGGACCCAGCCGCCCCACAGGCTGCGGCAGGTGTCAGTGAGGGTGCGCTTGGACCAGTGGTGCGCCGGGACGAAGTCGAGGCGGACGCCGTCCAGTTCGGCCGCCTCCCACCAGTCCAGCTCGGTGACGCGGGTGAACCGGCGCCGGCGGAACCAGGCACCGAGCCCGGCGGGCACGAACACCGGGGTGTCGCGCGGGAGGCGGCGCAGGGTGGGGGCGTCCAGATGGTCGTAGTGGTTGTGGCTGATGACGACGGCGTCGACGCGGGGCAGGGCGCTCCAGGCGATGCCGACCGGGGTGATCCGGGCCGGGGTGCCGAGGATGCGGCGGGACCAGACGGGGTCGGTGAGGACCGTCAGCCCGCCGATGCGCACCACCCAACTGGCGTGTCCCGCCCAGGAGACGGCGACCGTGCGGGCGTCGACGCGGGGCAGCGGGCCGGGTTCGAACGGCAGCCGCGGAATGTCGGCGAGACCTTCGGGATCGGGCCGGACGGCGCCCTCGCGGGCGAACCGGGCCATGGCCTTCAGTCCGGGCAGCGGTGCGGTCAGCCGGTCGTGGAAGCTCCGCGGCCACACCCGGCGTTCGCCCAGCGGCCGGGGTTCGGACAGTTGCGGGGGTTCGGACAGCGGCGGGAACGAGGGCGCGAACAGGGGTGCCGGTGCCGCCGCCGGATCGCCGGCCTCCCGGGTGGTCGTACTCGTGCTGGTCGACTCGGACTGCTGCGTCATCGAGGAGGCTCCCATCGCTGAGCGTCGTCGCGGAGATCGTCGAACGCCGACTTCAGACTGATCAACGCACGGTGCAGGTGCGGCAGTTCCAACGGTGCGGGGGAACTGAGGCATTCCTCGAGTTCCGTGTCCGTACCCGCGAGCAACGCGCCCGTGGACAGCCGTACCCGCAGGGCGCCCAGGTCGTCGCCGAAGCGATGGCCGCCGGGTGCGGGCAGACCGAGCCGGGCGGAGAGGAACTCCTCCAGGTCCTGTGCGTCGCCCACGCCGTGCGCGCCGAGCGCGGCGCGCAGGGGGCCGAGGTCGACGTAGATATGCCGGCCGGCCTGCGGGGGCAGGGCGATGGCGCCCGCCGAGACGACGGCGGTGTGCGCGGCGGCGGCCACGCGCGCGTGCAGGCGTACGGTGGCCGCCACGCGCGCGGTGACCGGCTCGGGTTCGGTGAGCGCGTACCGGGCCGCGGCGGCGAC
The DNA here is from genome assembly GCF_044386545.1 of Streptomyces sp. NPDC020489. Taxonomy (NCBI): domain Bacteria; kingdom Bacillati; phylum Actinomycetota; class Actinomycetes; order Kitasatosporales; family Streptomycetaceae; genus Streptomyces; species Streptomyces sp. NPDC020489. Next base: position 702,348 of record NZ_JBIRUZ010000003.1, on the reverse strand, counting down.
GGGGGCCGCGACGCGGGCGCCGAGGGCGGTGAGGACGTCCAGCACGCGTGCGTGCAGGTCCTCGCCCGCCTCGCTCGCGGGGAAGCGGGCGACGGCCGCGGGCCAGCCCGGCGGGAGCAGCGCACCGGCCAGGTCGGTGACGACGGTGACGTGCTCGGGGAGCATCTCCGCGGGGCCGATCAGCACCGTGGCGTGCGGCGCGTGCACGGTGTCGCGCCAGGTCTCGTCGCTGACCAGGTGCAGCCCCTCGGCGGCTGCGGCCTCCACGGTCTCGTGCAGCACCTCGGGCGGTGCCACGGTGGCGGTGGGGTCGTCGGCGACGGACAGCACGAGCAACCGGGGGTCGCCGCCCTCCTCACGGACCCTGCGCACGGTCTCCAGAAGGGCGTACGGGTCCGGGACACCGCCGCACTCCGCCGGGGTCGGCACATGGAACACCGGTCTTCCCAACAGGCGCGCGTACGGCGCCCAGTAGGCCGCGCACGGCCGGGGCACCAGCACGTCACCGCCGATCGCGGCGGTCAGCGCGACCAGCAGCGCGGGCGCGCCGGGGGCGGCCACGACACGCTCCGCCCCGGTGGCCCGTCCGCGCCGGGACCAGTAGCCGGCGGCGGCCTCCAGCAGGGCGGGTCCGCCGCCCACGGGTTCGCTCCCGCCGCGGACGGCGGCCGCGGCGAGCTCGGCGGACAGCTCGGGAAGGACGGGCAGGCCGTCGTCCGGGAGCTGCGGCCCGTAACGGACGGGGCCGTGGCCTTCCGGGTCCGTCCGCCGCATCGGTACCTCCGGGTGAGCTGCTGTTGTCGCGGTGCCGTGGGGCGTGCTCCCCGGTGCCCCTGTGTACGACGGGACGGCGCCCTCGGGGTCCGCGTACCCAGGGTGGCGTACTCCGATAGGGGTCCGCTCGAGTTGCGCCGGTCACACGCCCCGGCTCAGGACTCGGCGCGCGGCCCCCGGCGATGCACCCGGTAGGCGGCCGCGCCGAGAGCGCCCGCGATCAGCAGACCGCCGGTGACGAGGGCGGGTACCGAATCGGTGAAGGCGCCGCCGGCTCCGGCCCGCACGCCGCGCTGGACCGGGGCGGCGGAGCAGTGCTGGGTGGCCGGGTCGGTGCAGGTGTGGCCCGCGTCGGAGCCGGGGCAGTGCTCGGTGCCCGGTTCGGTGCAGGTGTGGCCGGCGCCGGAGCAGTCCTCGCGGCGGGGTTCGGCGCAGGAGGGGACGGCGCCGCCGTGGGTCACCGTGAAGGTCGCGCTCCACTGCTTGCCCTCCCCGCCCGCCGCGCCGGGGCAGGTGCCGTCGACGGTCCAGGCGGAGTCCGGGCCGACCCCTTCGGGACCGGCCTCCAGGTCCTCGGCCGACGCGATGCGGGCGGTGCCGCGGTAGGCGGGCCCGGCCACGTCGTCCTCGTTTCCGGGGACCAGCTGGAGCGGTACGGCCACCTCGTCGAAGGCCTGCGAGGTCGCCTCGATGCTCGGGGGTGCCGCGCTGCCGTCCGGGTCGCAGGAGACCGAGACGGTGACGCTGCCGCCCGGACGGGCACTGCCGGGGCTGACCTCCGCGGCCGGGTCCGCGAAGGCGACCGGCACGGCGACGCCCAGGGCGAGACCGGCCAGAACGGCGACGGACAGGGCACGGGCGGTGCGGCGCATGGGTGGGCTCCTTGAGCCGTCGGCGGTAAGGGCACTCCGCCATCACAGCCCGCCGGGCCGGGGCCCGCGCGCGGCCGGGCCCCATTAGCGGGACCCGCACACCCGATCGGGTGACACCGGGTCCGGCCAGATCCGGCTAGACGACGTCCCTCATCACCTGCTCGCGCACCTGCCCGCAGGAGCGGCTGATCAGCCGGGAGACGTGCATCTGCGAGATCCCCAGCTGCTCCGCGATCCGTGACTGGGTCATGTCGCCGAAGAAGCGCATGTACAGGATCGCCCGCTCCCGTTCGGGCAGGGCGGCCAGCCGTGACCGCACGGCCTCCCGGTCCACCACCGTGTCCAGTGCCGGATCGGGGGAGCCCAGCGCGTCGCTGAGCGAGTAGCCGTCCTCGGTCCCCGGCAGCCCGGCGTCCAGGGACAGCGCCGTGAAGCTCTCCAGCGCCCCCAGCCCGACGAGCACGTCCTCCTCGCTCATCCCCGCGTGCTCGGCGATCTCCGCGACGGTGGGCCTGCGGCCCGAGACGGTCTGCGACAGGTCCTGGGCGGCGAAGCGGACGCGGTTGCGCAGGTCCTGGACCCGGCGGGGCACGTGCAGGGTCCACATGTGGTCGCGGAAGTGCCGCTTGATCTCACCCGTGATGGTCGGCACGGCGTAGCTCTCGAAGGCGTTGCCGCGCTCGGGGTCGTAGCGGTCGACGGCCTTGACGAGGCCGAGCGCCGCGACCTGGCGGAGGTCCTCGTAGCTCTCGCCGCGGCTGCGGAAACGTCCCGCGAGCCGGTCCGCCATGGGCAGCCACGCCTCGACGGTCCGGGCACGCAGGCTGTCGCGCTCCGGGCCGGCGGGCAGCGCGGCGAGCCGGCGGAAGTCCTCCGCGGTGTCGGGGGCGTCGTCGTGCGGGTGGTGCCTCGCGCTCGCTCGAGTGGACATCGTGCGTCCCAACTCCCTTGGTCGCGCTCTGGGTAGGACGGTCACCGTGGGAGCGCGGGCGCGGCCGGACAGAGACAGCCGGGGCGGCCTCACGGGCCTCTCCCACGGGTGTGCCTCCTGTCCGAAGCACTGTTCCTGCGCCTGCCCGCACCCCCCGGCGGCAAACCCGGTCCAGGTTTTCCCGGACCCCGTACGGTCACTCGGCAGGGGCCCATCCCCTGCGTCCGGGAGGTCCCCTTCATGAGCACCAAGGTCTCCGACCACGTCCTGCGACGACTGCGCGAGTGGGGTGTGGACCATGTGTTCGGCTACCCGGGCGACGGCATCAACGGCCTGCTCGCCGCGTGGGGGCGGGCCGAGAACGAGCCGCGGTTCATCCAGTCGCGGCACGAGGAGATGTCGGCCTTCCAGGCGGTCGGCTACGCCAAGTTCAGCGGCCGGCTGGGCGTCTGCGCGGCGACGTCGGGGCCGGGCGCGATCCACCTCCTGAACGGCCTGTACGACGCCAAGCTGGACCATGTGCCGGTGCTGGCGATCGTCGGCCAGACGCACCGCACCGCGATGGGCGGCTCCTACCAGCAGGAGGTGGACCTGCACAGCCTGTTCAAGGACGTCGCCTCGGACTTCGTGGAGACGGTGACCGTCCCCGAGCAGCTGCCGAACGTCCTGGACCGCGCGATCCGCACCGCGTACGCGCGCCGCGCACCCACCGCGATCATCCTCCCGGGAGACGTCCAGGAGCTCGAATACGCCGCGCCCACCCACGAGTTCAAGATGGTGCCCTCCAGCCTGGACCGCAGTTCCTGGACGACGGTGCCGTCCGAGGAGTCGCTGCTGCGGGCGGCGGAGATCCTCAACTCCGGTGACAAGGTGGGGATCCTGATCGGACAGGGCGCCGCGGGCGCGCGGGCCGAGGTGCAGCGGATCGCCGAACTGCTCGGCGCCGGGGTCGCCAAGGCGCTGCTCGGCAAGGACGCGCTCAGCGACGAACTGCCCTATGTCACCGGCGCGATCGGCCTGCTGGGCACCCGTCCCTCGTACGAGCTGATGCGGGACTGCGACACCCTGCTCACCATCGGATCCTCCTTCCCCTACACGCAGTTCCTGCCGGAGTTCGGCAAGGCGCGCGGCGTGCAGATCGACATCGACCCGCACATGATCGGGATGCGCTATCCGTACGAGGTGAACCTCGTCGGCGACGCGAGGGCGACCCTTCAGCGGCTGATCCCGCTGCTGAACGGCGAGGAGCGCGGGCGCGAGTGGTTCGACACGGTGTGCGACAACGTGACGCACTGGCGTGAGGTGACCGGGCGGCGGGCTGAGCTGTCGGCCGACCCGATCAACCCGGAGTACGTGGCGCGCGCCCTCGACCCGCTGCTGCCGGACAACGCGATCATCAGCTCCGACTCCGGCTCGGTGGCCAACTGGTACGCGCGGCACCTGACCCTGCGCGACGGCATGCGCTCCTCGCTCTCCGGCACCCTCGCCACGATGGGCTGCGGGGTGCCGTACGCCATCGGAGCGAAGTTCGCCCACCCGAACCGGCCCGCGATCGCCCTGGTCGGTGACGGGGCGATGCAGATGAACGGGCTGGCGGAGCTGGTCACGGCGGCGAAGTACCGGCATCTGTGGGAGGACCCGCGCCTGGTGGTGGGGATCTGGAACAACCGCGACCTCAACCAGGTGACCTGGGAGATGCGCGCCATGGGGGGCGCCCCGTCGTTCCTGCCCTCCCAGGAGCTCCCGGACGTGCAGTACGCCGCGTTCGCCCGCTCGCTCGGCCTGACCGGCATCCGGGTGGAGAAGCCCGAGGACGTCGAGGCCGCCTGGCGCGCGGGGCTCGAGGCCGACGGGCCGGCGGTGATCGAGTTCCTCACCGATCCCGCCGTACCGCCGATCCCTCCGCATGCCACCTGGGACCAGATGGAGGCCACGGCCGAGTCGATCCTGCGGGGTGACGCGGACCGCGGCTCCATGATCAAGCAGGGGTTCAAGGCAAAGATGCAGGAGTTCCTGCCGGGCCGGGGGAAGAAGTAGCCGGCAGCGCCGCCGGCTCCTCCCGCTCCTCGGGCAGCAGCAGCTCCTCGTAGCGGCCCAGTGCGAGCACCGTGCCGAGCATGAGGAGCGGGATGAGCACGGTGAGCAGCACCATGACGTTTCCCTCCCCGGGATCACGTGGGGGGTGTCCGCCGGGTCTCCTCGCAAGCGGCGCACAAACCCCTGTGTCGGGGTCCGGTCCTCGGGTACGCGGACGCCACTTCCGAAGATCTGGAGGAAGAGCAATGCAGCGAGGCAGTGACCGCCTGAGCGTCCACCGCGACGACGAGATGAAGCACGAGCTCCAGGGCCTGCTGAGGTCCGGGCACCCCACCCGGGCCGAGGAGTGGCACGACCCCGAGCCGACCGCCGACGACGATCCGGTGATCGCGGGCGGGCCGGTGGCACCGGGCCGTTCGGGGGCGTCGCTGGGGGTGGTCCGGCTGGAGCTGGCCCGGCATCTGAGCCGCGGCGCGTTCCCGGCGAGCCCGCGGCACCTGGCCGGGACGCTGCGCCGCGCGTACGCCCCGGACCCCCTGGTCGACGCGGTGGAGGAACTGCCCGACGAGCAGTACACGACCGTCCAGGAACTGGCCGAGGCACTGACCCGGCCGCAGCAGGCGTAGGGCCCTGCCGCACCCGCAGGGGCCGGGCCGGCGCTCGATCCGGCCGCCCGTACAGGGCGCCCGCCGGGCGGGCCCGGCCCCGGGGTGTGGCGGGCGGCTGTCCGGCCGACGTGGCCGGACAGCCCACCGGTCGGGAAGACCCGAGGAAGGGGCCGCGGTGATGGCCGAATTCGTGAAGGACGTCATGACTCCGGGCGTGGTCGCCGTCCGCCCGGACGCCTCGCTCGTCGAGGCGGCGCAGCTGATGCGGTTGCAGGACATCGGTGATGTGGTGGTGGCCGACGGTCAGCAGGTCGTCGGGATGCTCACCGACCGTGACATCACGGTGCGGGCGGTCGCCGAGGGCCTCGACCCGCAGACCGTGAGCGCCGGGTCGGTGTGCACCCGCGATCCGGTGCTGGTCGCCCCGGACGACCCGGCGGCGGCTGCGGCGGCGCTGATGCGGGCGCACGCGGTGCGCCGGCTGCCGGTGGTCGAGGACGGCCTGCCGGTCGGCATGGTCAGCCTCGGCGACCTGGCCGAGGCGGAGAGCCCGGGGTCGGTGCTCGCCGACATCAGCCGGGCGGCCCCGGACCACGAGGACACCGTCTGAGAGACAAGAGAGCCGCACAGGCCCCGGTGGGGCGCCACGGACCGACGTCGGGGCGCCCCTGACGGGCCGGCCACGAAAGAACGAGGAGGACATTCATGCGTATCGCATTTCTGACCGCCCCCGAGGGCGTCGAGCAGGTCGAGCTCACCGAGCCGTGGAAGGCCGCGGTGGACGCGGGTCACGAACCGGTGCTGGTGTCGACCAAGCCCGGAACCATCCAGGCGTTCAACCACCTCGACAAGGCCGACACCTTCCCCGTGCAGGAGGTGGTCGGCGAGACCACTGCGGACTCGTTCGGCGGCCTGGTGCTGCCCGGCGGGGTCGCGAACCCGGACGCACTGCGGATGGACGAGCAGGCGGTCGCCTTCGTACGGGACTTCTTCACCCAGGGCCGGCCGGTCGCCGCGATCTGCCACGCGCCGTGGACCCTGGTCGAGGCGGACGTGGTGAGCGGCCGGGTGCTGACCTCCTGGCCGAGCCTGGCGACCGACATCCGCAACGCGGGCGGCACCTGGGTGGACGAGCAGGTGAAGATCTGCGACCACGGCCCCAACAAGCTGATCACCAGCCGCAAGCCGGACGACCTCAAGACGTTCGGCGAGGCCTTCCTGGACGTGTTCGCCAAGGAGGCCGCCTGACGGACCCGCACCGGGACCGCCCTCCGGCGCGCCCCCAGCCCCTGTCACGCGCGGGCGGAACGTCCGGGCGCGAGGCGCTCTCGTAGAGCGGGCACGGTCGGGGGCGGACCGGGGGCGGGCGGGACCGGGGGCGGACCGAGTGCTCTCGGCGCGCGTAGAGGCACGGCGCGCGTAGGCGCACGGCGCGCGGGCCCTCTCATTCGCGGGGAGTCGCCGACTCCCCGCTTCCGCGTTCCCGGGCGCCTTCGCGGGTACGGCCCGCGGCGACCGGGCGCTGCGGGTTGCGGCGCAGGAACTCGCCCTCCAGTTCGGCCATCCGGCCGTTGTGGGCGCGCAGTGCGTCGTTCGAGCCGTAGAGCAGCGTGTCATGGCGCGTGCGGTGAATGGTCTCCAGCTCTTTCATGAGCTGTTGGTCGTCCAGCCTGCTGGGGTCGACTCCGGTCATGGCGGTGTCCCACTCGTCGTGTTCCTTCATGGCCCCCGAGTACCCGCCCCGGGGGCACCGCCCCGGAGCGGGACCCGGGAGAAGGCACCATGGTTCTCGCCTGTCCGCACCCACTCTACGAACATCCGGGCCCCGGAGCCTGTGCCTGTCACCGCCGGGTGAGCGCGCCCCGGTCCCCCGGCTCAGGCCGGTGGCTCCGCTACCGCGCCCGCTCCACCCGCCGCTCGTCCCACACCGGCTCCGGCGTCTCGCGGACGCGGCCGTCGCTGCCGAAGACCAGGTAGCGGTCGAAGGAGCGGGCGAACCAGCGGTCGTGGGTGACCGCGAGGACCGTGCCGTCGAAGGCCTCCAGGCCCTCCTGGAGGGCTTCGGCGGACTCCAGGTCCAGGTTGTCCGTGGGCTCGTCCAGCAGCAGGGCGGTGACGCCCTCCAGTTCCAGCAGCAGGATCTGGAAACGGGCCTGCTGGCCGCCGGAGAGGCGGTCGAAGGTCTGCTCGGCCTGCTGGGTGAGCTCGTAGCGGCGCAGCCGGGACATCGCCGCGCCCCGGTCCTGGGAGTGTTCCGCCCACAGGATGTCCAGGAGCGTGCGGCCCATCAGCTCGGGGTGGGCGTGGGTCTGGGCGAAGTGCCCGGGCACCACCCGCGCCCCGAGCTTCCACGCGCCGGTGTGCGCGACGTCCTCGCCGGCCAGCAGGCGCAGGAAGTGCGACTTGCCGGAGCCGTTGGAGCCGAGGACGGCGACACGTTCGCCGTAGAAGACCTCCAGGTCGAAGGGTTTCATCAGGCCGGTCAGCTCCAGCCCCTCGCAGGTGACCGCCCGCACCCCGGTACGGCCGCCCTTGATCCGCATCCTGATGTCCTGCTCGCGCGGCGGCTCGGGCGGCGGTCCGGCCTCCTCGAACTTGCGCAGCCTGGTCTGCGCGGCCTGGTAGCGGGAGGCCAACTCATGGCTGATGGAGGCCGCCTGACGGAGACTCAGGACGAGCTTCTTCAGCTGGGCGTGCTTCTCGTCCCAGCGCCTGCGCAACTCCTCGAAACGGGCGAAGCGTTCGCGCCGGGCCTCGTGGTAGGTGGCGAAGCCGCCGCCGTGCACCCAGGCGTCCGCGCCGGTCGGTGAGGGCTCCACCGAGACGATCTTCTCGGCGGAGCGGGCGAGGAGTTCACGGTCGTGGGAGACGAAGAGGACCGTCTTGCGGGTCTCCTTCAGCCGCTCCTCCAGCCAGCGCTTGCCGGGCACGTCGAGGTAGTTGTCCGGCTCGTCGAGCAGCAGCACCTCGTCGGTGCCGCGCAGCAGCGCCTCCAGCACGAGCCGCTTCTGCTCACCGCCGGAGAGCGTGCGCACCTGCCGGAACTGCGCCTTGTCGTAGGGGACGCCGAGCGCGGCCATGGTGCACATGTCCCACAGCGTCTCGGCCTCGTACCCGTGCGCCTCGGCCCAGTCGGAGAGGGCCTGCGCGTACTGCATCTGCGCGGCCTCGTCGTCCACGGTCATGATCGCGTGCTCGGCCTTGTCGACGGCCTTCGCGGCCTCGCGGATCCGGGGCGGCGCGACCGACACGAGCAGGTCCCGTACGGTCGTCTCGTCCCGTACGGAGCCCACGAACTGGCGCATGACGCCGAGGCCGCCGCTGACCGTCACGGTGCCACCGTGCGGCTTCAGCTCGCCGGAGATCAGCCGCAGCAGGGTCGTCTTGCCGGCGCCGTTGGGCCCGACCAGGGCGACGACGGCCCCTTCACCGACCCGGAAGGACACGTCGCCGAGCAGCGCCCTCCCATCGGGGAGGTAGTACTCGAGGTGTGCGGCTTCCAGATGTCCCATGAGGCCGCATTCTGCTGGGCGGCGACCGACCCGGGCAAACGCATATTCGCCACCGCCCCGGCCCCCGCCCTGCCCCGACCGCCGTCCCGAACCCCCGGGTCACCGGCCGCATGTGCATACCGTCGGCAGTCCGACGTACACCCCACCGCCCGGCACCCCACCCGGACACCCGGCCCCGGCCCGACCCAGGCGCCGACCCCGACCCAGGCGCCGGCTCCGCCCTCGGCGCCGACGCGACACCGCGCGGGCTACTCGACCTCGTCGAGCGGTCGTCCCGCGGGGCCGCTCTCCGGGCCGCGGCCCGTGGTCGACACGGCCGCGCCCGCCCACGACAGGGCCTTGAAGCCGTCGGCCGGGGAGCCCTCCAGGATCACCACGCCGGTGTTGTCGAGGGGGCGGGCGGCGGCGAAGTCGACGTCGACGTTGTCGGCACGGGCCGCGGTCCACATGCGGATCGCCGCGCCATGGCTGACCAGGGCGACCGTCCCGGCGCCGCTGTCGGCCGCCTCGGCGACCACGGCGTCGTAACGGGCCAGCGCCTCGGCACCGCTCTCGCCGCCCGGCATGCGCAGCCCGGTGTCGCCGGCCGACCAGGCGAAGATCGTCTCCATGTAGACGCGGCCCGCCTCGGAGTGGCCGTCCCGCATCTCCAGGTCGCCCGCGGAGATCTCCCGGATGCCGTCGCGGACGACGACGTCGAGGCCGCGCGCGGCGGCCAGGGGGGCGGCGGTGAGCTGGGTGCGGATCAGGGTGGAGGCGTAGAGGGCCTCGATGTCCTCGTCGGCGAGGGCCTCGGGCAGGGCGGCCGCCTGGCGTTCGCCGAGGGCCGTCAGACCGGGCCCGGGTACCGCCGTGTCGAGCAGGAAGTCGACGTTGGACGGGGTCTGGCCGTGGCGGACCAGGATCAGTCGCATGCAGCAAGCCTCCGGTGTCATGGCCGCCCCGCGGACAAGAAACGGCCACCTCAGGGTACTCGTCACCGCATGACGCCTGACGTGGACCTCACCGCCCCGCTGCCCGGCCGCCACGCCGTCCGCGACGCGCTGCTGGGGCTGGACTGCCGACTGTTCGAGTACGCCGCCGCACGGAACTGGCCCTTCGCCGAACCCGTGCTGCCGCGGCTGAGCCGCAGTGCCAACCACGGTGTGCTGTGGTTCGCGACAGCGGCCGCGATGACGGCGAGCCGCACCCCGCGGGCCCGCCGGGCGGCCGCCCGTGGTCTCGCCTCGCTGACCCTGGCCTCGCTGACCATCAACACCATCGGCAAGCGTTCGGTGCGCCGGACCCGCCCGGTGCTGGACCCGGTGCCGCTGGTGCGGCAGCTGAAGCGGCAGCCCATCACCACCTCGTTCCCCTCCGGCCACTCGGCGTCGGCGGCTGCCTTCGCGGCCGGGGTCGCACTGGAGTCCCCCGCGTGGGGCGCGGCGGTGGCGCCGGTGGCGTGGTCGGTGGCGCTGTCCCGGGTCTACACGGGGGTGCACTTCCCGAGTGATGTGCTGGCCGGTGCCGCGCTCGGCGTGGGCGCCGCGTACGTCGTACGGCGTCTGGTGCCCACGCGTGCCCAGATCGTGCCGCCCGCCCGGCCCCGGGCCGAGGTGCCCGCGCTGCCCGACGGTGAGGGTCTGATCGTGGTGGCCAACAACGCCGCGGGCAGCGTCGAGCGGGTGCGGGCCCTCCAGGACGCGCTGCCGGGGTGCGAGGTCGTGGAGTGCGAACCGTCCGACGTCCGCGCCGAGTTGGAGAAGGCGGCGCCGCGCGCCCGGGTGCTCGGCGTGTGCGGCGGCGACGGCACGGTGAACGCCGCCGCCGAGGTGGCCCTGCGGCACGACCTGCCGCTCGCGGTGCTGCCGGGCGGCACGCTCAACCACTTCGCCTACGACCTGGGCGTGGAGGACGTGCGCAAGCTGGCCGACGCCGTCCGCAACGGCTCGGGCGTACGGGTCGACGTGGGCCGCTTCAGCTGCGGCGACACCCAGGGCATCTTCCTCAACACCCTGAGCCTGGGCGTGTATCCGGAGCTGGTGCGCGAGCGGGACCGCTGGTCGCACCGGATCGGCGGCTGGCCGGCCGGGGTGCTGGCGGCGACGCGTGTGCTGCGCGCGGACCGGCATCCGCTGGAGGCCGAGTTCCGGGGCCGGGCCCGGCCGTTGTGGCTGCTGTTCGTCGGCAACGGCACCTACCACCGGATGGGGCTGACGCCGGGCCGCCGCCATGACCTCGCGGACGGGCAGCTGGACGTACGGGTGGTGCACGGCGGACGCCGGCCCGCGCTGCGACTGCTCGCGGCGGCCCTCGCCGGCCCGCTGACCCGCTCCCCCGCGCACGCCGCCGTCCAGGTGGGCCGGCTGCACCTGGACGGCGTGGCCCCGGGCTCGCTGCTCGCGTACGACGGCGAGGTCACCGAGGTGGGGGGCGAGGTGACCCTGGAGAAGCTCCCCCAGGCGCTCACGGTCTACCGCCCGCTGCCCGGGGACTGATCCGGAGACCGCTGACGGGCCGGCCGATGCTTGCCCCGCCTGCCCCCTGACGACCCGTCAGTCCAGATGGCAATACGCGAGTCTCATCATTCGACATGCGGGCGTACGCTGCGCTCACCGAGCCGACAGGACGTCGAACAGGGGAGTTCAGCCATGCCGAAGCCGCAGGAGACCGCTGTCTACACGCACGGCCATCACGAGTCGGTGCTGCGCTCGCACACCTGGCGCACCGCCGCCAACTCCGCGGCCTATCTGCTCGGGTCGCTGAAGCCCCACATGCGGATCCTGGACATCGGATGCGGCCCCGGCACCATCACCGCCGACCTGGCGGAACTGGTCCCCGACGGCCACGTCACCGGCGTCGACCACGCGCCGGGCATCCTGGAGCAGGCCCGGGCCACGGCCGCCGCACGCGCTCTGCCCAACGTGGACTTCGCGGTCGCCGACGTGCACGCCCTGGACCATCCGGACGACACGTTCTGCGTGGTCCACGCCCACCAGGTGCTCCAGCACGTCGGCGACCCGATCCAGGCGCTGCGCGAGATGCGCCGGGTGACGAGGCCCGGCGGGCTCATCGCCGTGCGCGACTCGGACTACGCGGCGATGACCTGGTACCCGCGATCCCCGGGGCTGGACGACTGGCTGGACCTGTACCGGCGGGTGGCCCGCGCCAACGGCGGGGAGCCCGACGCGGGGCGGCGGCTGAAATCGTGGGCGCTGGCGGCGGGCCTGACGGACATCACCGCCACCTCGGGCACCTGGACCTACTCCACCGCCGAGGAGCGGGCCTGGTGGAGCGGGCTGTGGGCCGACCGCACCGTGGCCTCGGCCTACGCCGACCGGGCCGTCGAGGGCGGCCACGCCACCCGGGAGCGGCTGGCGGCCGTCTCCGAGGCCTGGCGGGAGTGGGGGACGCACGAGGACGGCTGGTTCGCCGTTCTGCACGGGGAGATCCTGTGCAGGAAGAGTGCCTGAATCTCCGTTGTCGCCCGTCCGGCGCTTTTGTTTTTCGGCGCCGAATTAGCGGGGTATTCCCCGGAGCCTTTCCTTCCCGCTATGTCACTCCCGGGGAAGCAGCGGTCCGAGCGGCCCGAGATCCAGATTCAGGTCCTCGGGCCGCAGGCCGTACCGCTCGCGCAGCTCGGTCATCCGGTCGTCGAGCAGCATCAGGGTGAGCCCGATGCGCTCCTCCTGCTCCTCGCTCAGCCCGCCCTCGTCGAAGCGGCGCAGCGCCTGCCGCTCCATGAGCTGGCGCAGCAGCTCCACCACGGTCAGGACGAGCTTGACGAGGTCGCGCTCGACGGTGTCGGGTTCGAGGTCCAGCCGGTTGCGGGCCTGCGTCACGGCGAGTCTCCCCACGGCGAGGGTACTTGGGCGTTCACGGAACTGATCAGGGCCTTGAGGTCGATGCGGACGAGGTCGACGTCCGCGATGCGCAGGGTGATGTCGCCCGTGATGACGACCCCGCCGGCGAGCAGCCGGTCGAGCAGGTCCACCAGGGCGATCTCTCGGCGTTCGACGACGGTCACGGTTTCTCCCCCGCGAAGGAATAGGTGGCCCACGGGCCGGTGAGCTCCACCCGCATTCCGGGCACTTCTCCCTTGGTCCGGTCGACGAGCTCCACGAATTCCTCGGAATGGGCGCGCGGCACCAGATAGGCGGCATTGAGCACATTGCGGCCCGTCGCGCCGGAGAGCGCGGAATTCTGGGGCGCGTGCAGCCGGGAGTCCTCCGCGTAGTCGGACAGCGTCTCGTGCAGCCGGCTCGCGAAGGCCTCGGCGCGCTGCCAGGCGTCCTCGTTGGCCCGTACCCGCGAGCTGCGCCGGCGCAGATAGTCCCGGCCGCTCGCCGCCTTCTTCTGCGCCGGTGCGGCCTCCTCCTGGGGCTCGTCGGCCTCCAGGTACACCTTGACGCCCCACTCGACGCGGCCCTCCAGCCGGTCGAGGGTGCGCCGGAAGTCGGCCTCGCGGGCCTCCAGCATGGTGCGGACGCCGCTGTCGTCCCGGAAGACGGTGGCCATGCGGAGCGGCAGCGGGGAGGTGACCACGGTGAGGGCGTCGATCACGCTCTGGTGGGCGCGTGCGGTCTCGGTGAGCCAGTCCAGGTCCTCCAGGCGGGCCCGGAGCGGTCCTTCGGCGAAGTCCCGCTCCGGGACGTGGCTCACCACGGCCACGAGACCGTGGTGGTGCAGCAGCCGGGGCGGATCGCCCGCCACGCCCGTCAGCTGGGACTGAAGGGGCGCCTTGAACGGCCGGCAGACGGCGTACACGTAACGCAGTCCGGTCATCAGCTCTCCTTCTCGGTCCCGGCGGGCTCCAGGCGGGCGATCCGCTCGCGCAACTCGGCGTTCTCCCGGGCGAGTTCGTCACGACGGGCCCGGGTGGAGAGGGCGGGGTCGTCCTCCCACCAGTCGATGCCCATCTCCTTCGCCTTGTCGACCGACGCGACGATCAACCGCAGTTTGATGGTGAGCAGTTCGATGTCGAGCAGGTTGATCCGGATGTCGCCGGCGATGACCACGCCCTTGTCCAGGACGCGCTCCAGGATGTCGGCGAGGTTCGCGCTGCCGTCACCGCGGCCGTAGGGGTCGGGCAGCCGTCCGGGGGTCGTCATCGACGGCTCCCGCCCTCGGCGGGCTCGTAGTCCTCGTCGTCCGCCTCCGCCTCCTCGTACTCGGCCTCGGGCTCTTCGTCCTCGGGCTCTACGTCCTCGGGCTCTACGTCCTCGGGCTCCGCGTCCTCGGCCCGGGCCGCACCGTCCTCGTCCTCGTACTCGTCCTGCTCGTACTCGCCCGCTTCCTCGCCCTCTTCCTCGTCCTCGGCGTAGGGGCCCTCATCCTCAGCTTGCTCTTCTTCGCCGTCGTACGCCTCTTCGTCCTCGGAGCCGTCCTCGGCGACCGCGTCCTCGGCGCCCTCTTCCTCGGTGCCCTCCTCCTCGGCGCCCTCTTCCTCGGCGACCGCGTCCTCGTGGCTGCGCACGACCTCGCCGTCGCGGATCTCACCGCGCCAGCCGTCCTCGACCTCGCCCTTGAGCGTGACGAAGCGGACGTAGTTCTTGAGGTCGAGGCGGGCCCGGCGGCCCTGGGCGCGCCAGATGTTGCCGGTCTTCTCGAACAGGCCCTTGGGGTAGTACTCGATCAGCAGCACGACCCGCGTGAGGTTGTCGGTGACGCTGTGGAAGGAGATGACGCCCTTGGTCGTGCCCTTGGCGCCCTCCGAGGTCCACGCGATCCGGTCGTCGGGGATCTGCTCGGTGGTGTGCGCCTTCCAGCTGCGGTTGGACCAGAAGACCTTCATCTGCCAGTCGGACGTCGTGTCGTCGGCGCGGTTCGCGTTCTTGACGCCCTTGGCGAAGGTGCTGAAGTCCTGGAACCGCGTCCACTGGTCGTAGGCCGTGCGCAGCGGCACGCCGACGTCGACGTACTCCAGGATCACCGTCGGCTTCTTGCCGGCGCCCTTCCCCTTGCCCTTGCCGCCGCCCAGGTTCTTCAGCGCGCTGGTCACGCTGTCCTTGGCGCGGGAGGCACCCAGCTCCAGGGCCGTGCGCAGCGGGCCCTTGCCCTCGGCGATCTTGCGACCACCGTCGAGCGCGAGCTTGGCGAAACCGGGGCTCCTGCCCTCGGCGATGTCGTTGAGCTTGCCCGTGCCCTCACCGAGCTTGCGGCCCGCCCCGACGAGCAGGCGCTCGGCCTGCGCGGTGAGATACGCCTGCACCTCGGCCTTGAGCCGGTCGGTGGCCTCGCTCTGGGCGATCGAGCCGAGAGGGCCTGCGTTCTTGGTGGTGTCGCGCGTCGCGGAACCCACGGTGTCGGTCATCACTCACCGCCTTCCTTCGCCACCCGGGACCTGGTGCCGCGTGCGGCGGTACGGGGCGCGGCGGTCTTCTTGCCGGTGGTCTTCTTGGCGGCGGCCTTCTTCGCCGGAGCCTTCTTGGCCGGTGCCTTCTCGGCGGTCTTCTTGGCCGTCTTCCTCGCGGGCGGGGCCTTCTTCTCCGGCGCCTGCTTCCGGGCGGTCCGGCGGCGCGGCTCGGACTCCTCGTCCGGCTCCTGCTCCGGCTCCTCGTCCGCCTCCTCGTCGTAGTCGGCCGCGTACTCGTCGCGCGACTCGTCCTCGTCCTCTTCCTCGTCGTAGGAATCGAGGTCGGGGGCCTCGGGCGCCACGCCCGCGATCCGGTCGCGGACCTGGGCGGTACGGCCGTGCAGCCGGTCGGCGATCGCGTCGATCCGCCGTTCGACCATGGCGCCCGAGGCCGCCTTGCCCACTCCGCGCAGGTCCTCGCGCAGCTGGTCGCCGATCTCTTTGAACTGCGGGTTGTTCTGCAGTTGTCCGGACACCAGGTCCGCGACCGCGCGCGGGCTCAGGTTCATGCGCTTGCCGGCGACCAACGTGCCGACGGCGAACGCCAGTTTCAGCTTCTTGGTACGTCCGAGGACGTACCCGGCCCCTACCGCGAGGCCCAATCCCACTCGGTTCATCCTGATGTCCAGTCGTCCGTACCGGCGGCGTGCGAACGCGAGCCGATCTCCAGTCGGTCGAGGAGTTCGTCCTCCCGGCGGTCGAACTCCTCCTCGTCGATCTCGCCCGACTCCAACTGCTCTTCCAGCCGCCCGAGTTCAGTCCGGATCGCGGCCGGGTCGTAGTAGATCCGCTCCGCCTCGTGCAGCACCTGTCCGATGACCCACGCACTACCGCGCACCGGGGCGAACGGCAGCAGCAGGACCTCTGAGATCAGGCCCACGACCTCACTCTCCCGAACTCTCCGCACCGGCCGTGGCGCCCGCGGGCTCGGCGGAACCGGGCTCGACGAAGCTGTACGGCGGCAGCGGGCCGTTGACCCGCAGCTCCAGATGCGGATGGGAGGAGCGGACCTGCTCCACCGAGGCCAGGAAGGTCTCAGCCGCGTCGCGATCCACCAGGAACGACACGTTGGCGAGCCAGCCGGTGGACTCCGGGCCGGCGCTGACCGCGGCCGAGACGGCCGCGAGGTCGCGCTGCACCTCGGCGGCGTCCGCCGCTTCCCGGGCCTTCACGGCGGCGACCACCATCTCGCCGAGCCTGAGCTTCTCCTCGTAGGAGCCGCCGCCGGCCTGCCGGTTGGCCTCGGTCTGGGCACGCAGGTCGGGGTTCTCGGCCATCACGCGGTGCAGGACGGCCTCCTCGTCGTGCGTGGCCTTGACGTTGTACTCGACCTTGCCGTCCAGGGCCCTGAGCCGTTCCTTGTAGTGCTCGGCGCGCTCGGCGAGGACGTTCGTGACGGTGTCGTCGTCCGGCGCGATGCTGCCGAACCGCATCGGCAGCACACAGCCGCCGGAGCCGAACTCGGCGAGCACGTTCTGGTGCGCGAGCAGGTCCTTGCGCTTGGGCCGCAGCCCCTCGGGCGCGTCGCTGACGACGGCCGCGAGGTCGCCGGCCTTGAGGATGCGCACCGGCAGCGGCGGGTCGCCGACCCCGTCCATGCCGTCGGGCAGCTTGTCCCGGGAACCGTCGGTGATGCCGTAGACGTACGTGCTCATTCCTGCTCCTCCTTCCGGCGCGAGGTCGTCGTCTTGCGGGCCCGCGGCCGCCGTTCGGTCTCGCTGTCCTCGCGCGCCTGCTTGAACGCGTCGGAGACGGTCTGCGCGGCGCCGGACAGCGCGCCCTTGGACTTGCCGCGGGCGCCGGACTCGGTTATCTCGCCCACGAGATCGGGCAGGCCGGGGCTCTTGCGCGGGCCGGCCTCCAGGTCGAGGCGGTTGCACGCCTCGGCGAAGCGCAGATAGGTGTCGACGCTGGCGACGACGACACGAATGTCGATCTTGAGGATCTCGATGCCTACCAGGGAGACCCGTACGAACGCGTCAATGACCAGACCCCGGTCGAGGACCAACTCCAGAACGTCATAGAGGCCACTGCTGCCGCCTCCGCCGCCGCTCTGCTGTGCCGGAACAACGGTCATGCCGACCGCGCCTCCTTAGTCTGTGGGTGTGGCGGGAAGTGAAGGACGGGCCTAACGGCCCCGGTGCGAGTCGGCACGTCCGCGTTCGTAACGACGCACGCGCCGATAGCCGGTCAGCTGGCCCTCCGGGTCCAACTCGACCTGGTAACTGGCCATCAGGCTCATCGTGTCCGGAACCCTGGAGAGTTCCATGACCTCGATCTCCAGGGACCAGCCGTCCTCGCTCTGCTCGAAGGACGACACCGACTCGGCGACCATGCCGGTGAGTTCCTCCAGCTGGGTGCGCGCCTGGCGCAGCACCTGCATGGGGTTCGGCCGGTCCACCGCTGTGTCCTTTTCCGCCTTCTCGGGTGATTCCTGTGAGTCTTGTGTATCTGATGTGTCTTTAGTGTTCGTCATGGCCACCTCTTAACCTCGGGTGGCCGCAAGTCCGTTCGCCAAACCTCTCAGAGCTGCACGGATCATCCACGCAACGCGTCGAGCCTGCGCCGGGCGGGTCCGAGAGCGCGACCCTTGGTCAGCACACCGGCCCACGGCTGGGTGCGGGCCTGCTCGACGGCGTCCTCGATGCTCCAACGGCGGGCGTCGAGACCGGGATCGTCCAACTGGGCCCAGGCCATGGGGGTGGCGACGGGGGCGCCCGGCTTGGCGCGGACGGTGTAGGGGGCGACCGCGGTCTGGGCGTAGCCGTTGCGCTGGATGTCCAGGTAGAGGCGGTCGCCGCGGTCCTTCTTGCGGGCGGCGGTGGTGAACTTCTCCGGATGGGCCTCGACCAGGGTGTCCGCGACGTCCCGGGCGAACGCGCGCACCTCGTCGAAGTCGTCGTGCCCGTTCACCGGCACCACCACGTGCAGGCCGCGCGAGCCGGTGGTCATCAGCGCCGAGGGCAGCTTCAGCTCGTCGAGCAGCTCCGCCAGCAGGACGGCCGCCTCGCGCACCGGGGCGAAGTCGTCGCCGGAGGGGTCGAGGTCGAAGACCATCCGGTCGGGCCGCTCGAGGCGTCCGACGCGGGACAGCCAGCGGTGCAGGGTCACACAGGCCTGGTCGGCGAGGTGGACGAGGGTGGCGGTGTCGCCGCACACGGTGTGACAGACCGTGCCGCCCTCCTTGGGCACCTCGACGCGCTCGACCCAGTCCGGGTAGGACTCCGGGGTGTTCTTCTGCATGAACGTCGGACCGCCCACGCCGTCCGGGAGCCGTTCCAGCATCAGCGGGCGCCCGCGCAGATGGGGCAGCATGAACGGGGCGACGGCCCGGTAGTAGTCGACCAGGTCGGACTTGGTGTACTCCTTGCCCGCCCTGCCACCCGGGAAGAGCACCTTGTCCGGCCGGTGCACCTCGACGGTGCGGCGCCCGGCCCGCACCGTCCGAGCGGCGTCCGCGCTCACCGTACGATCGCCTCCTCCACCAGCAGCCGTACGGCGGCCGCGACGGACTCGGCGTCGATGCCCATGGCGTGCAGCTGCTCTGCGGGCGAGGCCGATCCCGGCATCGAGCGGACGGCCAGGCGCACCAGGCGCGGCACCGGTCGGCCGTCGCTGAACGCGTCGAGGACGGCGTCGCCCAGGCCGCCCTCCTCGTGGTGGTCCTCCACGGTCATCAGACAGCCGGTCTCCTCGGCGGCCTGGCGCAGGGTGGCCCGGTCGACGGGCTTGACGGAGTACAGGTCGACGACGCGCACGGCGATGCCCTGCCCGTCCAGCGCGTCGGCCGCGGCCAGCGCCTCGGGCACGGTGACGCCCGCCGCGACGATCGTCAGGCGGTCCCGGTCCGAGGAGCGCAGCACCTTGGAGCCACCGATCGGGAACTCCTCGTCGGGCCCGTAGATCGCCGGGCCGCCGCCGCGCGAGGTGCGCAGGTAGCGGATGCCCTCCAGGCCCGCCATGGCGGCGACGAGCTGTGCGGTCTGGTTGGGGTCGCAGGGGTAGAGCACGGTCGAGCCGTGCACCGCCCGCATCATCGCCAGGTCCTCCAGGCCCATCTGCGAGGGCCCGTCCTGTCCGATGGCGACGCCCGCGTGCGAGCCGACCAGGTTGATGCCGGCACCGCTGACGGCGGCCATGCGGACGACATCGTACGCGCGCGTGAGGAAGGCCGCGAAGGTGGAGGCGTACGGCACGAACCCGCGTGCGGCGAGCCCGACGGCCGCGGCGACCATCTGCTGCTCGGCGATGTAGCACTCGAAGAACCGGTCGGGGTGTTCCTTGGCGAAGGCCTCCGCGCGCGTGGAGTCGCTCACCTCGCCGTCGAGGGCGACCACGTCACCGCGCGCGGCGCCGAGGGCGGCGAGTGCCTGTCCGTAGGCGTCCCGGGTGGCGGTCTTCTCCTCGGATCCCTTCTCCCACCTGGGCAGTTCCAGGTGCCCGGCGCGTACGGCGTGCAGCATGCGGGTGGCGGGCGGTTCCTGGACCCGGACGCGGTGGTCGCGGGGGCCGCCGAGTTCGGCGATGGCCTGCTCGGCGTCGGGCAGCGGCTTGCCGTGCAGGCCCTCTCGGTCCTGGACGGCCTCGACGCCCTTGCCCTTGAGGGTGCGGGCGAGGATCGCGGTGGGCTGTCCGGAGGTGGAGGCCGCCTCGCCGTACGCGCGGTCGACGGCGTCCACGTCATGGCCGTCCACCTCGACGGTGTGCCAGCCGAAGGCCTGGAAGCGGCGGGCGTAGGCGTCCAGGTCGTGGCCGTGCCGGGTGGGTCCGCGCTGGCCGAGCCGGTTGACGTCGACGATCAGCGTGAGGTTGTCGAGGTGCTCGTGCGCGGCGTGCTCGGCGGCCTCCCACACGGAGCCCTCGGCGAGCTCGCTGTCCCCGCACAGCACCCACACCCGGTACCCGGTGCGCTCCAGCCGCTTGCCGGCGAGCGCGATCCCGACCCCGACGGGCAGCCCCTGCCCGAGCGACCCGGTGGCGGTCTCCACCCACGGCAGTCTGCGGGGCGTGGGGTGGCCCTCCAGTCGGCTGCCCAGCCGGCGGAAGGTGACCAGCTCGGCGTCGTCGATCGCGCCGACGGCCTTGTAGGAGGCGTACAGCAGGGGCGACGCGTGCCCCTTGGACAGCACGAAGCGGTCGTTGCCGGGGTGGGCGGGACGGTCGAAGTCGTAGCGGAGGTGATGGGCGAGCAGGACGGCCATCAGGTCGGCGGCGGACATCGACGAGGTGGGGTGCCCGGAGCCCGCGGCGTCGGCGGCGCGCACGCTGTCCACGCGCAACTGCTGTCCCAGGTCCACGAGTTCGGCGGTCTTCATGAGTCTCCCTCTACGGAGGCGGAGGTGGCGGAGCGGTCGGGGTGACGGGGACGGTCGGGACGGTCGGGGCGCTGGTCGGGACCGTCGGCGGGGCGGGCACCCGGACCGGGGTTCTCGGCGCCTTCAGCGCCGGGGCGGTTCCCGGCAGGCTCACCGCCGGGTCGGTTCGTCGCGGGCTGGTGGCCGGGCACGCGGGACTTCGGGGGACGCCGTGTCCAGCGGGACCGACCAGGAGCGGACGAGGCCCAACTGGACGGCCTGCCGGGGCAGTACGGCGTCCAGCAGCCAGTCCGCGGCGACCCGGACCCGGTTGCCGGGCATCGCGGCGAGGTGGTAGCCGCGGGTCACCGCGCCGGCCGCCCACCCGGACAGCGGGACGTGCAGCGGGTTGGCGGCGGCCTTCGCACCGCCCAGGTCCACGACGAACCCCAGGTCCCGGTGCGCGTAGGCCCGGCTGGTGCCGTCCCCGAGGGAGGCGGCGACGTTGTGGGCGACCGTGCGTCCCTGCCGCCAGGCGTGCTGGGCGGTCATCGGTGTGTACTGCCCCGGCTCCTGAAGATCCGGCACCGCGGCCGCGTCACCGCAGGCGAACACCTCGGGCCGGCCCGGCACCCGCAGCTGGGGGTCGACCAGCAGCCGACCGTGCTCCATCGGCAGCCCGAGCGATGCGGCGAGCGGATCGGGCCGTACCCCCACGCACCACACGAGGGTGCGCGTCTCGACGAACTCGCCGTCGGTCAGCAGCACCCCCCTCGACGTGGCCTCCTTCACGGACGTCCCCATGCGCACCTCCACGCCCCGCTCCCGGAGCGTGCGATCGGCGGTGCGGGAGAGGCGCTCGTCCAGTTCGGGCAGCACCCGGGGCGCGATGTCGAGCAGCAGCCAGCGCGGTCGCATGCCCTCCCGCTGCGGGCGCCCGCGGACCTGGGCGTCGGTGAACAGCTGCCCGTGCGCGGCGACCTCGGTGCCGGTGTAGCCCGCGCCGACCACCACGAAGGTGCGCCGGGCCGCGCAGGTCCCGGGATCGTCGGCGACGGCGGCGAGTTCCATCTGCCGGGTCACGTGGTCGCGCAGGTACAGCGCCTCCGGCAACCCGCGGAAGCCATGGGCGTGTTCGGCCACGCCGGGAACGGGCAGCAGCTTGTTGACGCTGCCGGCGGCCAGCACCAGCCGGTCGTAGGCCAGCGTGCCCTCGCCGCCCTCGGGGTCGGTGTAGTGGACGGTGCGCGCGTCGAGGTCGACGGCGTCGGCCTCGCCGAGCATCAGCCGCACCCGGGGCAGGGTGCCCGACAGGGAGACGGTGACCCGGCGTGGCTCCAGGATCCCGGCGGCGACCTGGGGCAGCAGGGGCAGGTACAGGAAGTAGTCGGTCGGGTTCAGCAGGGTGATCTCGGCCCTCCCCCGGGCCTTCCGGGAGAGTTCTCTGGCCGCTCGGTACCCGGCGAACCCGGCGCCGATGATCACGATGCGGGGTCGACTCACAGTGCGCCTCCGGGGCTTTCGCGTACCTCGGCAGCCTTCCGCGTCCCCCTGGCCGGGTGGCCCAAACGTCTGCCCCGGCCCCCCGCGCACTCGGCCCGGCGTCAGCCGGTTTCCGTCGCCGCCGCCGGGTACCCGGACTCGGCCGTCGCACAGCTGTTGGAGGTACCACCATGCCCGAGTACGGCTATTTCCTGTCCTGCGAGGAGTTCGGCCCCGCAGACCTCGTCGAGCAGGCGAGGATGGCCGAACAGGCCGGGTTCCGCTCCCTGTGGATCTCGGACCACTTCCACCCGTGGAACGACGCCCAGGGCCAGAGCCCGTTCGTCTGGTCGGTCCTCGGCGCGCTCTCGGAGGCGGTGTCGCTGCCGGTGGAGACGGCGGTGACGTGCCCGACCGTGCGCACGCACCCGGCGGTCGTGGCGCAGGCCGCGGCGACCACGGCGGTGATGACGGACGGCCGCTTCCGGCTGGGGGTGGGCAGCGGCGAGGCCCTCAACGAGCACATCCTGGGCCATGTCTGGCCGCCCGCGCACATCCGCCTGGAGATGCTGGAGGAGTCGATCCAGATCATGCGCCGGCTCTTCACCGGCGAGGAGGTCAACCACCACGGCACGCACTACACGGTGGAGAACGCCCGCCTCTACACCGTCCCCGACGAGCCCGTGCCGATCGACATCTCCGGCTTCGGTCCGGCGGCCACCGCGCTCGCGTCCCGGATCGGCGACGGGTACATCACGATGACCCCGGACGAGTCGATGGTGACCCAGTTCCGCAAGGGCGGCGGGGGCGCCAAGCTCGTCAGCGGCGGCACCAAGGTCTGCTACGGCACGGACCGCGACGAGGCGGTACGGACCGTGCACCGGCTGTGGGGGAACCAGTTCCTGCCCGGTGAGATGGCGCAGATCCTGCCCTCGCCGAGCCACTTCGAGCAGCTCCAGCCGCTCGTCACCGAGGAGATGGTGCGCGAGAAGGCGGTGTGCGGGGACGACGTCGACGAGCACGTGGCGGCCCTGTCCGCGTTCGCCGACGCCGGCTTCGACCGGGTCTACGTCAACCAGATCGGCCCCGACCAGCGCGGCTTCTTCGACTTCTACCGCACCAAGGTGCTGCCCCAGCTCCAGCAGGACTGACGTACGCGGTCTCGGCCGCCGCCGGGGCATCGCCTCGGACGCGATCCCGGCGCGGCCGTCTCCCTGGCGTGCCGGTCATGGCCGTCTCGTACGGTGGCGGTCATGGCATGCCGCATCAGTGAACTGGTCATCGACGCCGCGGATCCCGAACTGCTGGCCGCGTTCTGGAGCGGCGTCCTCGGCTACGTCGAGGTGGAGCGGGAGAGCGATGGGAGCATCGCGATCGGCCCGCCCGGCACCGGCTTCGGCGGTCCGCTGCCCACCCTCGTCCTCAGCCCGACGACCGACCCCCGGCCGGCGAAGCTCCGGTTGCACCTCGACGTCAGCGCCACCGACCGCGACCAGGACGCCGAGTTGGAGCGGCTGCTGGCGCTGGGCGCCCGGCGCGCCGACGTCGGCCAAACCGGCACCGAGAGCTGGCACGTCCTGGCCGACCCCGAGGGCAACGAGTTCTGTCTGCTGCGGGACCGTGTGAAGCCTCTGTGAGTCCGGTCGGCGCCTCGGTCAAACGGCCGTAGGCGCCGTCGTCGTAGCCCTACGGCCGGCCCCACAGGTTTGACCTCGTGCGACCCCGGGTCCGGGCGTTACCGCCGGTGGTGCTGCTCGGGGTCGATGTCGTCCTGCTTCGGCGCGCCGGGAGCCGGTGTGCCGGTCGCCGGGGTACCGACGGCGGGGGCGCCGGCCGCTCCGCCGGCCCCGCCGGGTGCGACGGGCGGCATCGGCGGGTACGGCATCCCGGTGCCGCCGGGCGGCATCCCCGGGGCCGAGCCGCCGATGACGTGGTCACGGCTCGCCTCGCCGCGTGCCCCGCGCTCCGGGGTGGGCCGGGACGAGGAGGGCCGGGCGGCGCCGCGCAGCACATAGGCGACGACCCCGAGGACCGCCGCGGTGATCAGGGCGGCGGCCCAGTCGGGCAGGACAAGGGCGAGGGCCAGCCCCAGGGCGAGGGCCACGGCGGCACCCGCGTAGAGGGCGACGGCGCCGGACGCGCCGTAGAGCATGGCCTTGCGGCGCTGCTTGCGCGTCTGCTCGCGCAGTTCCTCGCGCACGGTCTCGCGTGCCACCTGCGCCAACTCGTCGACGAGGTGCTTGTCCAGGTGCTCCAGACGATCCAAGCGGTCCATGCCCGCCGGGTACCCGCACACCCGTACGCATAACGCGCTCCGTGACGGCCGGGACACGCGGCCGAGGCCTGCCGCCGCCCCTCCCCCGCAGGGCCATGGGGATCGCGTGAAAACGATCTCCTGCCCCGCTCGCCCCTACTAGGCTCGTCCGCATGGACATTCTGGGAGCCACGCTGCGTGTCTGCGTCGACGACCTGGAGACGGCGGTCCCCTTCTACGAACGCCTCGCGGGCGGTCCGGCCCTCCGCTTCGAACGCGGCGGCGTCCAGGTGGCCGCCGTCGGCTGCTTCCTCCTGATGAGCGGCCCCGAGGCGGAGTTGGAGATCCTCCGCAAGGTCGCGGCCACCATCGCCGTCAAGGACGTCGACGAGGCCCACCGGGTGCTGACCGAGCTCGGCGCGCACATCGTCGCGGGCCCGGTGGGGACGCCGGTGGGGCGCAATCTGATCGCGATGCATCCCGACGGGATGGTGTACGAGTACGTGGACAAGCGGGGTTAGACCGCCGACGGCAGGAGAGCGCCAGGACGGGCCGCCGGTTGCCGGAGGCCGGTCACCGCATACGGAAGTCGTAGCGCGCCGGCAGCGGTTCGTCGCTCACCCGCTCCCACAGCCGCCCGACCGCCTCCGCCCCTTCCCGCAGATCGGCGACCTCGAAGCCCTCCTCGAACACGGCCCGCGCCTCCTCCCGCCGCCCCTCGGCGGCCAGGATCTGCGCCTCGAGGAACCGGAACCGTCCGCGCGCCCGCGTCCCCGGGTGCAGCCGCTCCCACACCGCACGCGCGTCCGCCGGACGCCGGGCCGTGAGCAGCGCCTCGATCGCCTCGCGCCCCAGCGCCGCCGTGGCCGCGGTCCACACCTCGCCCGCGTCGCGCCGCTCCCGGCACAGGTCGTCGAAGGCCTCGGCGTACCGGTCGGCGGCCCGCTCGTGGTTGCCGCCCTCCTGGTCGGACACGGCCAGACAGCGCAGCAACGGCCAGACGGACGGAGCGAGTTCAGTCGCGCGTTCCCAGCTGCGCACCGCCTGCGCCCGGTCGCCGGCGTGCCACTGGGCGACGCCGAGGTGGTACTCGGTGTGCGGGGTGGCGGGCGCGGTCTCCAGCATGTCCCGCCAGTGCGGGGCGACCAGCGTCCCGCCCGGTGGCCGCACCCGGCGCGGCTCCGGCAGCACCCCGGCGCGCAGCAGCGCCAGCCACGGCTCCTGCTCCTCGCCGAGGGTGTCCTCGGTGAAGGGGGTACCGGGCAACTTCCGGTCGGCGCGCAGCACTTCGAGGGCGCCCCAGCCGGATCCGGCGGCGAGGACCTCGCCGGGTTCGGTGTCGGCACACGGCTTCCACGCCTCGTACGCGGCCTCGACGTCGGCCCGGGGCAGCACCTGTTCCAGCCGCGCCTCCACCGCCCCGGCGTTCTGCGTGGGCGCCCAGAACGGCCCGTACGCCTCCAGCCACGCCACCTCGCTCTCCGCGTCCAGACGCACATGCTCCAACTGGGTGCGGGCGAGCCCCGCCTGGATCTCGCAGTAGCCGCCGCTGCCGGGTTCGGTGAGCCAGTCCTGCCAGCGCCGCCCGCCCGGACCCGCGCCCCACACGAACAGCTTCCGTCCGCGCAGCACGTCCGTGGACGTCTGCACCAGCCCGTACCCGTCGTCGTCCAGGGCGGCGATCCAGCGCCGTCGCCCGTCGGGAAGGTCGTAGAAGTAGTCCGCCGCGTGCGGGTGCCGCCGGATCTCGTCGTACGACGGGACGGGCACCCGGCGCAGGCGCCGCTCGTACCCGAAGTTCCAGGCCTCCTCGGCGGGGACGTGCACCCGGCGTTCCTCCGGCACGGCGGTGTTGGACCACCAGTAGGTCGGCACGGGCCGCTCGTGCGGATTGCGGATGCGGACGCCCGCGTACAGGAAGTCCGACCCCTCCGGCAGCCACAGGTCGACCTGGAAGGGCAGGTCGCGCAGCCGCTCCCACTCCCACAGCCGCAGCATCTCACCGCCGTCGGGGGCGGTCACCCGGGCGGCGTGCAGCGGTGCGCAGGCGAGGGTGGTGTGGCCGGTGGCGCCGATGTTCCATTCGATACCGCCGGAGAACCAGGCGCCGTTGAGGGCGAACGCGGCGGGCTGGAACACCGGGTTGCGGTACAGCAGTTCCCGGCCGGTCGGCTTGTGGTGCAGGGAGGCGATCCGGCCGCCGAGTCCCGGGAACACGGTGACCCGCAACCGGTCGTTCTCGATCACGAGGGCGGCGAGGGCACGCGGTGCACGGGCCCGTCCGTAGCCGTCCCTGAGGTGCACCGGCAGCAGGCTGCGCAGCGGCTCGTACTCGATCTGCCGGGCCATGTCCCGCGGCAGGCCGTCCCGTTCCTCGACGCGGTGGAGCGTGTCGAGCGGTCGCAGCGGGGGCAGCGGATTGTCGGGGCCCAACTCCGCTGCGGGCAGCGTCAGTACCTCACGTCGGATCGTCGTCACGATCGCCATGGAAGCCGCTCGCCGGGGAGCTGAACAGGGGAGCCACCGGTCAGGATTGGGCAAAGGCGGACACCACGACGTCGGCGAGGAGCGCGCCGGCGGTGCCGTCCGGGTCCAGGTCGGGGTCGTAGATGGTCACGTTGAGCCCGACGCAGTGCGGTGATGCGAGCAACGGGCGCAGCAGGGCGACGAGTTCGTCGGGCAGCAGGCCGTTCGGGTCGGGGCTGTCCACGGCGGGCATGACGGACGGGTCGAGGACGTCGGCGTCCAAGTGCACCCAGAATCCTGCGAGTTCGGGGATCTCGAAGGCCTGCGCGGTGGCCCGGGCGAGGGCGTCCGCGCCCCATTCGCGGATGTCGCCGACGGTGACGACGGGGATCTTGAGAGCGGCGAGTTCGGCGCGGTCGTCCTCGAACTCGTCCCGGTTGCCGAGGAGTCGTACGTCCTCGTCGAGCAGATAGGGCTTCAGCCCCTCCAGGTTCGTGAGGTCGTCCTGGCCGCGTCCGGTGGCCAGGGCGACCTCCTCCCCGCCTGCCGCGCCGACCCGGTCGGAGTTGCCGGGGTGGCGGAAGTCGGCGGAGGCGTCCACCGCGGCCAGTCCGTAGCGGCCGAGGCGCCGCAGGGCGAGGGAGGCGCCGAGCTGGATGGAGCAGTCACCGCCGAGAACCACCGGGAACTCCCCGGCCCGCACATGCCGCTCGATGCGGTCGGCGAGACGCACGGTGTACGCGGCGAGCGCGGCCGCGTTGAACACGCCGTCGCCCTCCTGCCAGTCACCGAGGTCGTAGCGGGGCGGCACCACCACCCCGCCCTCCAGGGCGCCGAGCCGCTGGACCAGCCGCTGCTCGCGCAGGGCGCCGGCGAGCTTGTAGACGCCGGGGACGGTGCCCGGCGCGGGCGGGCGCAGCCCGAGGTTGGACGGGGCGTCCAGAACCACTCGCGTACGCATCGGCCTCACTTCCGGATCATCTCGGCGGTGATGGCCCACCGCTCGTGGTCCCGCCACGCCCCGTCGATGTAGAGCATGTTCGGCGAGAAGCCCTCCAGCCGGAAGCCGCAGGAGCGGGCGAGGGCGATCGACGCGGCGTTGCCGGGCTGCACGTTGATCTCGAGCCGGTGCAGCCGCATCCCGCCGAAGGCGTACCGCACCACCATCCCGAGCCCCTCCCGCATCAGGCCGCGCCCGGCGGCGTGCGCGAAGGCGCCGTAGCCGAGCGCCCCGCACAGGAAGGCGCCCTCGACGATGTTGTTGATGTTGATGAACCCGGCGATGGCCCCCGCCCCCCGCTCCCCGTCCTTCTCGCAGACCAGGAACCCGGCCTTGGTCGGGTCCTCGATCAGCCGGCCCGCGTACGCGGCGAACGCGCCCGCGCTGTCCGGCGGGAACAGCCACGGCTGGTGCAGTTCCTTGCTCTCCCGGGCCCGCGCGGTGAACTCGGCACCGTCCTCGTAGGTGATGTGGCGTATGCCCACGCGGGGCCCCTCGACGAGATAGTCGGATGCGGTGTGCGCCATCCGGCCACCTTACGACGGACGGGGAGCGGGCGCGGGGGGTCGGACGCTGGTGCGGGGGCTCCGGCACTGGGTGCTGCGGCTCGGGGCTGGTGCGGCGGCTCCGGCTCTGGTGCGGTGGCCTCGGACCCTGGGCGGTGACTCCGGCACTGGGTGCGGCGACTCGGGAGCTGGGTGCGGCGACTCCGGCGCTGGGGCGGCGGCTCGGACGCTGGCGCGGCGGCTCCGGCGCTGGGTGCGGCGGCAGGCGGCGCTGAGTGCGGCGGGCTCCGGCGCTGGCGCGACGGCCGGCGGCCTTCACACCTCGGCCCGACGCCCGGCCCGCCCTCGCGCCGCACCGGGCGCCGCTCCCGGGGGAGCGGATGCCGCCCGGCCCGGCCCTAGCTCCGGCGCCTCATGAAGTACGCCCCGCACAGGGCGCCGATGACCCCCGTGGCGAGCAGCGCCATCCACAGGGGCATGGTCACCTCGGGGATCAGCAGTCGGATCCTGGTGGCGCGGGTGTTCTCGAAGATGAAGACTAGGGCGAGGAGGGCGAGCAGCAGGACGGCCACCCGGGCGGGCGTCACCGCGCCGCCGCCCTTTTCGCCGGTGGTGGTGCCGCTCTGGGAGGTCTTCGGGCTCATGCGACCAGGGTGAGCCCGAAGCCCCCGGCCCGCGCGACGGAGACCGCCCTGCGGGTGAACGGCGGTCACTGCTCCCGGACCAGCCACCGCCCACGGACGGCTTTCCGTACCCCGGTCCCGCCGAGCGCGCGCTCACGACGGTCACCGGCCTGGTCCGACGGTCCTACAGGCACGCACCGGCTCACCGAGCCGTCAACGCAGCGCCGGTTCCGCCAGCGTCAAAGTGCCCCGGTCCGCGTCGAGTTCGGCCGCCACCCCGAACGGGATCGTCAACGCCCCTTCGCAGTGCCCGAATCCGAACTGCTCCGCCACGGGCACGCCGAGGCCGCCGAGCCTGTCGAGCAGCAGGGCGCGCACCCTCTCGTACGGATCGCACTCCTCCCACGAACCGAGGAGCACCCCGCGCACCCCGTCGAACCAACCCGCGCGCAGGAGTTGGGTCAGGGAGCGGTCCAGGCGGTAGGTCCCCTCCCCCACGTCCTCCAGGCACAGCAGTCCGCCTCGCGCGCCGGGACGGGCGTGCGGGGTGCCCCGGTCCGCGGCGAGCAGGGAGAGACAGCCGCCGAGGGTGACGCCCCGGGCCCGCCCGGGGACCAGCGCGGTACCGCCGGAGGCGATCGTGCGGACCGTCTCCGGCGCGAGGAGGGTGGCCCTGAGGTGGTCCTGCGCCCGCGCGTTCTTGAGGAAGTCGACGGCGGCCGTCATCGGCCCGTGCAGTGTGACCAGGCCCAGCCGGACGGCGAACGCCTCGTGCAGCGCGGTGATGTCGCTGTAGCCGACGAACACCTTGGGACCGGCCGCCCGCATCGCGTCCCAGTCGAGCAGGTCCACCATCCGCTGCGCGCCGTACCCGCCCCGTGCGCACAGCACCGCGTCCACGGAAGGGTCGCACCAGGCCGCCTGGAGGTCGGCGACCCGGTCCGCGTCCGTGCCCGCCAGGTAGTCGAACTCCCCGTGCCGGTCCAGCACATGGGGTGCCGGCACCGGATCGAGGTCCCAGCCGCGCAGGATGTCCAGGCCGGCCTGCAACCGCTCCTCGGGCACCGGTCCACTGGGGGCGACGACGGCCACCCGGGCGCCGGGGGCCAGCCGGGACGGCCGTACGAGTTCCTTCACTTGCTCAGCTCCAATGTCGAGACGCCCGGCGGGGTGAGGCCGAAGACCTGTGCGTACAGGGAGAGTTCTGCCTCCAGCGAGCGGATCATCGTCTCCGCCCGCCGGAATCCGTGCCCCTCCCCCTCGAACGCGATGTACGCGTGCGGCACTCGCCGCCCCGCCATCCGGGCGAGGAACCGCTCGCACTGGACGGGCGGGCAGATCACGTCGTCCAGGCCCTGCAACAGCAGGAAGGGCGCGGTGACCCGGTCGGCGTGCTCGGTGGGCGAGCGCTCCGCGTACCGCGCGGGCACCTCGGCGAGCGGGCCGACCAGGGTCTCCAGGTACTGCGACTCGAAGTCGTGGGTCTCCCCCTCGCCCCAGCCGGTCAGGTCGAGGACGGGGTACACGATGGTGCCGCAGGCGTAGACGTCGGTCCCGGCCAGGGAGGCCGCCGCGGTCCAGCCACCGGCGCTGCCGCCGCGGATCGCGAGCCGGTCCGGGTCGGCGGTGCCTTCGCCGGCGAGGGCCTGCGCGACGGCCGCGCAGTCCTCGACGTCGACCACGCCCCACTGCTCGCGCAGCCGGTTGCGGTACTCCCGGCCGTACCCGGTCGAGCCGCCGTAGTTGACCTCGGCGACGCCGATGCCCCGCGAGGTGAAGTAGGCGATCGCGAGGTCGAGGACGAGCGGGGCGCGGCTGGTGGGTCCGCCGTGCGCCCAGACCACGTAGGGCGGCAGTTCGTCGCCGGGCGCCACACAGGCCGGGTGGTGGGGCGGGTAGATGTGGGCGTGGACGTCCCGGCCGGCGGGGCCGGTGAAGGTGCGGATCTGCGGCTCGGGGTAGTACGCCGGGTCCACGGGGTCGTCGTGGCCGGCGCCGATGACCCGGGCCCGGCCGGTCCGGGTGTCCAGCTCCACCAGTTCGTGGGCGCTGCGCGGACTGGCCCCGACGCCGACGACCCGCTCTCCGTGCACCGCGAGCGTGGGGGCGAACTCGGTCCAGGGGCCCGCCGCGTCCACGACCTCGGCCGTCTCGGGGTCCAGGATCCCGAGTGCGGTGGCGCCGCGGCCGTGCACGACGGCGATCAGTCCGCTGTCCAGCGGGGCGAACCAGCGATGGCCCAGCTTCCACAGCGGGCCGCCGAACTCCTCCTCGCGCGGGCACAGCGGCTCCCCGTCGCGGTACAGGTTCCACCAGCCGGTGCGGTCGCTCGCGTACAGCAGGGCGCCGTCGTGGGCCCAGTCCACCTGGGCGATCGCCTCGTCGGGTCCGCCGGCGACCGTCCGGGCCCCGCCGAGGGTGCCGTCGTCCCGGACGTCCGCGAGCACCAGCTCGGTGCCGTCCCACGGCATCCGCGGGTGGTCCCAGGCCAGCCAGGCCGCGCGCCGCCCGTCGGGGGCGAGCCGGGGGCCGGTCAGGAACCGGTGCCGGTCGGGGGCCAGTTCGCGTACCGCGTCCCGGTCCTGGGCGGCCGAGCCGTCCAGCGGAACGGCGGCCAGGACGCGCCGCACGTCGCTGGGCCCGTCACCGGTGAACTCCTCCAGTACGCACCACACCTCGCCGCGGTCCTGGACCAGCACCGGGTCCGCCCAGCGCAGCCCGCCGCCCACCGGGGAGACCGGGGTGAGGGGTCTGGGGTCGCCGCCCGGCGTGTGGCGGTACAGACGCTGGTCGGCGAAGTCGACGAAGACCACCAGGGGTTCGCCGGCCACGACCGCGCCCGCCCAGGGCTGTCCGCCGTACTCGATGACCCGGCTGCGCACGTCCCACGGCGCGGGCAGCACCGGCTCGACCACGCCGTCGACACGGCGCCGCAGCAGCGTGCGCCGGCCGCCCTCGGCGGGGCGTGGCTCGGTCCACCAGACCTCGTCGCCGACGAAGCCCGCGAACTCGGGGTGCCCGTCGTGCGCGGCGGCCAGGGCCGCGTCGATCGGTGAGGGCCAGGACCCGTACGGCAGCGTCTCCACTTCTCCCCCAGTCGCTCAGGCCGTGCGCAGGAAACGGTCGAGGACCCGGACGCCGAAGTGCAGTGCCTCGACCGGGACCCGCTCGTCCACCCCGTGGAAGAGGGCCTGGTAGTCGAAGCCCTCCGGAAGCTTCAGCGGCGAGAATCCGTAGCCGGTGATGCCGAGCCGCGAGAACTGCTTGGCGTCGGTGCCCCCGGACATGCAGTACGGCACCACGTGTCCCTCCGGCGCGAACTCCTCGACGGCGGCACGCATCCTCGCGTACGTCACCGAGTCGAGCGGCGCCTGGAGGGCCACCTCGCGGTGGTGGAACTCCCAGGTGACGTCCGGCCCGGTCAGCCGGTCGAGGGTGGCGCCGAACTCCTCCTCGCCGCCGGGCAGACAGCGTCCGTCGACGTAGGCCACGGCCTCGCCCGGGACCACGTTGAGCTTGTACCCGGCCTCCAGCATGGTCGGGTTGGCGCTGTTGCGCACGGTCGCCTCGACGAGCTCGGCCGCCGGACCGAGCTTCTCCAGCAGTCCGTCGACGTCGTCCAGGTCGGGCTCGATGCCGTACAGGGCGGCGAGTTCGGTGAGCGCGGCCCGGACGGTCGGGGTGAGGCGCAGCGGCCACTCGTGCTCGCCGATGCGGGCGACCGCGGCGGCCAGGCGGGTGACGGCGTTCTCCGTGTTGACCTTGGAGCCGTGTCCGGCCCGGCCGCGCGCGGTGAGCTTCAGCCAGCTGGTGCCCCGCTCGCCGGCCGCGATCGGGTAGATCTGCCGCCCGGCGCCGTCGTGGAAGGTGAACGCCCCGGACTCGCTGACGCCCTCGGTGCAGCCCTCGAAGAGCCCGGGGTGCCGGTCGGCGAGGAACCCGGAGCCGTCCTCGGCGCTGGCCTCCTCGTCGGCGGTGAAGGCGAGGACGATGTCCCGGCGGGGCCGCACCCCTTCGCGGGCCCAGGACCGGACGACGGCGAGGATCATCGCGTCCATGTTCTTCATGTCGACCGCGCCCCGGCCCCAGACCACGCCGTCGCGGATCTCGCCGGAGAACGGGTGCACGCTCCAGTCGCGCGCCTCGGCGGGCACCACGTCCAGATGACCGTGGACGAGCAGTGCGTCCGCCGAGGGGTCGGTGCCCTCGATGCGCGCCACGACGTTGGTACGGCCCGTGGTGCGTTCGAGCAGCACGGGGTCGAGGCCCGCCTCGGTCAGCCGTTCGGCCGCGTACTCGGCGGCGGGCCGCTCCCGGCAGTCGCCGCCGCCCCGGTTCGTGGTGTCGACACGGATGAGGTCGGAGGTGTAGGTCACGACCTCGTCCAATGCCTGTGCGTCAGCCATACTGCTCCTCCACCGCGGCCGAGGCGATCGTGGTGACCGCCTTGAAGGTGCGAATGCCCTCGTACATGGTGGCGCTTGTGTACCCCACCTTCCGTTCGCCGACCCGGTCCACGCCCGGGACCACGGTCGCGGCCAGGGCCAGATGCTCGGCGTCGAACTCCAGGACGATCGTGAACGGCCCGCCCCGCACGGGTGGGTGACGCACCGCCAGCCCGGCCGCCTCCTTGGCCGCCGCACGGATGTCGGCGGCCGTCCGCGCGGGTGTCCGGCACACCGCCGCGTACCGGGAGACATGGTCCTTGACGGCGACCTTCAGCGCCTCGGGCGCGTACCCGAGGGCGTCCTCGCAGGCCACGTCGTCACCGGTGACGAGGACGACCGGGACACCGTACTCGGCGACCACGTGCGCGTTGAGCAGGCCCTCGCTCGCCCGGACGTCGTTCAGCCACACCCCGGTGATGGAGTTGGCGAGGTAGGTGTGGGCGAGGACGCCCTCGGCGCCCGCGCCCGCGTGGTAGCCGACGAACGCGATGCCGTCCACGTCGCCGTGCTGCACGCCCTCCACCATGGACAGCGACTTGTGCCGGCCGGTGAGCATCTCGGCCCGGTCGTCGAGGTGCTCCAGGAGGAGGTTGCGCATGGTCCAGTGCGCCTCGTTGACCACCACCTCGTCGGCGCCGCCGTCGAAGAAGCCCAGCACGGCGGCGTTCACGTCCGAGGTGAACATCGAACGGCACCGCTCCCACTGCGGCGTCCCCGGCAGCACGTCGGCCGGCCAGGTGACGCCCGTGGCGCCCTCCATGTCGGCGCTGATGAGGATCTTCATGCCGACTCACGCTACGCGGTTCCGCCGCATCCCGGCAGGCCTGTGGATAACTCTCACCGGCCTAGACCAATGCCGGGCGCCCCTCAGGCCGTACGCCCCACCACCAGCCACTTCGAGGGCAGCTCGATACGAGTGCCGTCGGGGGCGTGATCCGTGGTCGCCAGCGGCAGTTCACCGCCGGCGAGGACGGTGAGCCCGGCGGCGCGCACGTAGTGCGGCACCGTGTCGTCGGAGACCTCTCCGGGCGCGATGCCGTGCCGGAAGATCGGTGCCAGCTTGGGCGGCGGGCCGTCGGCCCCCTGGGCGAGGCCCAGCAGAATCGGCTTGGCGGCCTCGGACAGCTCCACGAGGAAGCCCCGGCCGCGCTCACCGAGGAGGGTGGCGACCCCGTCCATCAGCGGCTGCCGGTCGTCGGGCTCGCACTGGTGGAGCACCCCTCGCATGTAGACGTTGCTGTCGCCGAGCTCCGCGTGCAGCGCCGCCGCCTCGTCCTTCTCGACGGCGTCCAGCACCCGGTAGGCGGCCTGTCCGGCCGGATCGGCCTGCCGGGCACGGTCGATCGCCGCCTCCGACAGGTCGACGCCGAGGACGTGGGCGAACCGGTCGGCGAGGAAACGGGTCTGGGTGCCGTTGCCGCAGCCCAGGTCGACCAGCGGCAGGACCGGGTCGCTCACGAAGGGCTCGAACAGGGCGAGGTGCAGACCGGCCGTCACCGTGGGCTCCGCGTCCCAGAGCACCGCTCCCTGCCCGCCGGGGGCCTCCCGCCAGAAGCCCTCCCAGGCCTCCCGGTACCGACTCGTGATGCTCATGCCCAACTCCCCAGGATGCGACCGCGACCCGCCGCGTGTGACGGGCCAGTACGGTCTATCGCGCCCTGGTCGCGCCTACAAGCGTGCGGCGCATACCTTCACGCGGCGTGCGCCTCGGCCACGCCCTCGCCCCCTGTGTGCCCCGGGATCGGTCAGCGCCGCGGCAACGTCAGTTCGAACCAGACGGTCTTGCCGGTCTTCGTTCGGCTCGTGCCCCACTCCCGGGCGAGCGTGGTGACGACGCGCAGACCGCGCCCGAACTCGTCCTCGGGGCCGGCGCTCAGCAGGGTCGGCAGGTCGTGGTCGTCGTCCTCCACCTCGCACAGCAGGGTGTCGCCCCGCACCAGACGCAGCTCGACCGGGCGGCTGTGGGAGTGCCGCACGGCGTTGGTGACGAGTTCGCCGACCATCAGCTCGGCCGTGTCGACCAGCCGGGCCAGGCCCCAGTCGTGGAGCTGCTCACGCACCACGGAGCGCGCCCGGCCGACCTCCAGGGGGTCCAGGGAGAGCCGCCACTCGGCGACGTCGTCGGGCTCGATGCCGTTGAGCCGGGCCATCAGCAGGGCGACGTCGTCCTTGCGTCCGCCGCGGCCCTCTTCCGAGAAGGTCGCGGCGAGGGCGCGGATGATGGTGTCGCAGGCGTCGTCCATGGAGGCGGCGGGGTGAGCGGCGGACTCGCACAGGGTCGCCAGGCCGACGCCGATGTCCTCACCGCGCACCTCGACCAGGCCGTCGGTGCACATGACCAGCCGGTCGCCGGGCCGCACGGGCACGCGCACCGACTCGAAGGCCACCCCGCCGACGCCGATGGGCGCGCCCGTGGGCAGGTCGAGGAGCTCGCTGCGGCCGTCCCCGGCGTGCACGATCACCGGCGGGATGTGGCCGGCGTTGGCGATGTCCAGTTCGCCGGCGATCGGGTCGTACACGGCGTACAGGCAGGTGGCGAGGTAGGTGTCGCCGAGCCGCTGGGCGAGGTCGTCGAGGTTGCGCAGCAGCCGGGCAGGGGGCAGGTCGAGGGCCGCCATGGTCTGTACGGCCGTCCTCAACTGGCCCATCATGGCGGCCGAGTTCAGGCCGTGGCCCATGACGTCGCCGACGACGAGGGCGGTGCGGGCGCCGGGCAGCTTGACGGAGTCGAACCAGTCGCCGCCGACCCGGCCGAGCAGGGTGCCCGGCAGATAGCGGGTGGCGATGTCGCAACCCGCCATGCGCGGCGGAATGTGCGGCAGCATGCTGTCCTGGAGGGTCTCGGCGACCGACTCCTGGTAGGTGTACATGCGCGCGTTGTCGAGCACGAGGCCCGAGCGGGCGGCGAGTTCGGCTCCGGTGACGCGGTCCATGTCGTTGAACTCGACGCGCTCCGGGTGCCTGAGCAGGATCATGAAGCCGAGGACGACGTTGCGTGCCTTGAGCGGTACGACCAGCATCGAGCGGCCGGTGATCAGCGGCCGGATGTCGCGCTTTTCGAACTGTGAGGCGATGGCGTGCCCCATCTGCTCGCTGATGCGCGGCACGAGGACGGGTTCGCCGCTGGTCATGCACTGGAAGAACGGGGTGTGCGCCGGGAACGGCATGGCCTCGCCGACCGGCACGACGTCGTCCCAGCGGCCGGGCTCGTCGGTGTGCTCCAGGGCGACCCGGTGCCACATGGTGGTGGTGTCCGGCACGCCCTCGGGGAACCCCTCGCCGGCGACGACCTGTTCGCGCAGGTAGGTGCCGGCGACGTCGGTGAAGCGCGGCACGACGGCGCGGCTGACCTCGACGATGGTCCGCGACAGGTCGAGGGAGGTGCCGATCCGGCCGCTGACCTCGTTGAGAAACTCCAGCCGCTCGCGGACCGCCGCGTACTCGAGGTCCTCCACCTCGTCGGAGAGTTCCCGCGGGACGGGCAGCCCCTGGGCCGCGGCCCGCGCGGCCCGCTCCCGGCGCGCCT
This sequence comes from Streptomyces sp. NPDC020489, assembly GCF_044386545.1. Lineage (NCBI taxonomy): Bacteria > Bacillati > Actinomycetota > Actinomycetes > Kitasatosporales > Streptomycetaceae > Streptomyces > Streptomyces sp. NPDC020489. Next base: position 665,681 of record NZ_JBIRUZ010000003.1, on the reverse strand, counting down.
TGCGCTCGACACGGCGCGGCACGCCCCAGTCGGGGGTGACGGGCACCCGGTCGCTCTGGCTGAACTCCAGGACCGGATAGCCCAGTTCGAGGACCTGGGCGACGATGCGCGCGCTTTCCTCGACGCTCATGCTGGGCAGGATCTCGGGCAGGCGCCGGGCCAGCTCCTCGGCGCCCGGGAAGTCGGTGTGCAGCGCGAAGGCGGGCGCGATGCGCTCACCGGGGATCTCCTCGCCCGGTCCGCCGGCGTGCAGGTCCGCCGCGTCGGCGGCGAGCACCAGCAGCCGCTCGCGCCCCGGGCCGACCAGGGGGTACGCCCACCACAGCACGTCCAGCCGGTCGGGCTCGGCGACGGTCAGGCGGGCGCGGCCCGCGGCCGGGTAGGACAGCCCGCCGTCGAGGGACGACTCCAGGTCGGGTCCGAGTCCGTCGTAGGCCGCGTACACGCCGTACGGCGCGGGCTCGTCGGGCTCGGGCAGGGCACCGGAGACGGGCAGCAGGTCGATCGCGGGGCGGCCGATCGCCTCTTCCTTGCCGACGCCGAACAGCCGTCGCGCGCCCGTGCTCCAGTGGGACACGAGAGCGCCGCGGTCCACCACGACCACGGCCAGGGGAATACGCCCGGCCGCGACCTGCTCCACCGCGCCGTTCCCGGCTCCGCGGCTGGGAGGTGCTTCCCTCTCGGTGCCACGGTCGTTGCCGTTTGCCATGGCCCAGGCCCTTTCTCCCCACGGCTCCGCAAGATCTGTGCCGCTCGGTCCACCGTAGGGCCACACGCAGTGGGGATGTGCGGCAATAGGCGAATTGGCCGCGCCGATCACACCCGCGTACGCCCCCGCGCTCCTGGTCCGGACGGGAACCTGCCGGTTGGGGGCGTGTTGGGGTTACTGACGGGTTTTCAGTCCTCGTGTCCGAGTTGCAGATCCCGCTCGGTGCGGCCCCCTCCCGCCATCCGCAGGACCGTGGCGACGGGCGGGTAGCCGGCCGCGATGACGGTGTACTCGCCGGAGGACAGGTCGACGAACCGGAAGGCGCCGTCGGCGCCGGTGGTGAGGGTGTCGACCACGTTGCCGGCCGCGTCCAGCAGCGTCACGCGCGCGTCCTCGACGGGGCGCCCGCCGCCGGCCCGCACGGTGCCGCGCAGCACGGCGCCGCCCGCGAGTTCGACGTCCTGGCGGGTCTCCCGGGAGGCCTGCACGGTGACGGGCAGCGCGGCCGGGCGGAAGGCGGGGGCGCTGGCGGCGAGGGTGTACTCGCCGGCGACGAGTTCGGTGATGACGTAGCCGCCCTCGCGTCCGGTGCGGGTGGTGGCCACGACCTCGCCGTGGACGTTGGTGAGGGTGACGGTGGCCTCGCGCACCGGGGTGCCGTCCGCGGTCCGCACGCTTCCGGCGAGGCGCCCGGCGCCGCCGAGGACGACGTCGAGCTCCACCGGCCGCTCGCCCACGGTCACGGACACGGCCTGCGGCTGGTGTCCGCCGGCCGCCGCGATCAGGACGTACGCCCCCGAGCCGGGCGTCGACAGCGCGTACCGCCCGTCCTCACCGCTCGCCCCGCGTCCGATCTGCTGCCCGACGACGTCGATCAGGGTGAGCGCCGCGCGCGGGACGACCGTTCCGTCGGGGTGCTGGACGGTGCCGCACACCGGGATGCCGGCGACGTGGTGCGAACGAGGCGAGAGGGGGGTCCCCCCGCCCGAAGGGGCCTGCGGGATCCGGGTGTTCACGGGCGCGGGCTCGGTTTCGGCGGCGTTGTGGGACACCAGGGGTCTCTCCTTGAGGAAGAAGGCGATGAGCAGGCCGAGGACGAGGACCGGCACGAGGTAGAGGAAGATCCGCGGCATGGCGTCGGCGTAGGCGCGGATGTAGGCGTCGCGCAGCTCGGGCGGCAGCGCGTGGACGAGCTGGGGTGTGATGGACTCGGCGTCGGGCAGTCCTGTCGCGGTGGGCAGGCGTTCGGCGAGGGCGTCGGTGAGCCGGTCCGCGAAGAGGGTGCCGAAGACCGCGGCGCCGACGGATCCGCCGATCTGCCGGAAGTAGTTGTTCGCGCTCGTCGCCGTGCCGAGGTCGGCGGGTCGTACGGAGTTCTGCACGGCGAGGATGAGGACGGGCATCACCATGCCGATACCGGCGCCGAGGACCGCCATCCAGAGGCTGTAGTGCAGCCGGGGCGTGTCGATCTGGAGGCGGGAGAGCAGCCACATGCCGAGGACGGACAGGGCGCCGCCGAGGACGGGGTAGACCTTGTAGCGGCCGGTGTGGCTGATGAGCTGCCCGGAGATCACCGAGGCGCCGACGATGCCGCCCATCATGGGCAGCATCAGCAGACCGGACTCGGTGGCGCTCGCCCCGTCGACCATCTGCAGGAACGTCGGCAGATAGCTCGCGGCCCCGAAGAGCGCGACGCCGATCACCAGGCCCACGGCAGCGGTGATGTTGAAGACGGAGTCCCTGAACAGCCGCAGCGGGATGAGGGGTTCGGCCGCGACGTGCTCGGCGACCAGGAAGAGCGCGGTGGAGACCACCGCGCCCGCGCCGAGCCCCAGGATGACGCGGGAGTCCCAGGCGTGTTCGGTGCCGCCCCAACTGGTCAGCAGCACCAGGCAGGTGGAGGCGGCGGCGAGCAGCAGCGCGCCGAGGACGTCGAGGCGGGGCTTCGCGGTGGGCTTGGGGAGCTTGAGGACGACGGTGACGACGGCCAGGGTGACGAGGCCGAAGGGGACGTTGACGTAGAAGCACCAGCGCCAGGAGAGGTGGTCGGTGAAGTACCCGCCGAGCAGCGGCCCGGCGACGGAGGCGAGGCCGAAGGCGGCGCCGATCAGTCCCATGAACCGGCCGCGCTCCCGGGCGGGCACGATGTCGGCGATGATCGCCTGCACGCCGATCATGAGTCCGCCCGCCCCGACGCCCTGCACCGCGCGGAAGGCGATCAGCTGGTCCATCGTCCCGGCGCGTCCGGCGAGGGCGGATCCGACGATGAAGACGACGATCGCGAACTGGAAGACGCCCTTGCGGCCGAGGAGGTCGCCGAGCTTGCCGTAGATCGGCAGACCGATCGTGGCGGTGAGCAGATAGGCGGTGATCGCCCAGGACATCCTGTCCAGGCCGTGCAGTTCACCGACGATCTTCGGCAGCGCGGTGGCGACGATCATCTGCTCCAGCGCGGCCAGGAGCAGCGCGAGCATCAGCGCGAAGAAGATCAACCGCACCCGGCGGGGGCCGGGTTCGCCGGCCTGGACGGGTTGGGGGGCGGGAAGTGGCGGGGGTTGCTCGGTGGCCGCCTCCCGTAGCCCGTCCCGCACCGCAGTGGTCCCGCCCATGTGCCGCTCCCCTCGTCGCGCTCGCACAATTCCCGCGTAAAGCGACAACTACGAGCAAGCGCGACGAGTTACGGCAGACCGACCGGGTCCGAGGAGATCCACCCGATCCGGTGAGGGGGTCAACGGCCCCCGCGCACCGGGGACTTACTTCTCGACCTCGGTGGCGAGCCGGTCCAGGACGAGGTCGTAGATCCGGGCGAGGCCCTTGGGCGCGAAGGTCCTCTCGAAGAACCCGCCGATGCCGCCGGCACCGTTCCAGACGGTCGTCACGACGACGCGGGACCTGCCCTCACCGGCCGGGGTGACCCGCCAGGTGGTGACCATGGAGGAGTTGCGGTCCTTCTCGACGAGCTCGCCGTCGGTGGGCTCGGTGACCTCCAGCAGGCAGTCACGGACCCGCTTGCTGGTGGCCTGGAGCTTCCAGTGGACGAGGGTGCCCTCACCGTCGCCGCCCTCGCGGACCTCGTACTCGCTGAAGTGCTCGGGCAGCAGCTTCGCGCGCGTGCCGCTGTAGTCGGCGAGGGCGTCGAACACCTTCTCCGCGTCCGCTGCGACGACCCGTTCCGTGGTGGCCTCGACCTGCGCCATTGCTTCCTCCAGGACCTTGGTTCTCGGGGGCTGGGGCAAGCCAACCACCCCGGTCCCCGGCGGCCCAAATCGGGGTCTCGCGCCTTGCCGAAAACACGCTCGCACGATCAAGGGAACATGTGTTCTATTCTGTGGGCAGTGCTACCGAGGAGGCCACATGCGCTGGGAGAACCTCACGACGGACTCCGGCCACGGCCGGGCCGACGACACCGCGCTGTTCGGCGCGGACGCGGTCGTCACCCGTACCTTCGACACCCCGGAGTTCAGCGGGATCACCTTCCACGAGGTCCGGGCCCGGTCGATCATCAACCGGGTGCCCGCGGTCTCCCGCATGTCGTTCCAGTGGACGGTGAACCCCTACCGGGGCTGCACGCACGCGTGCGTGTACTGCTTCGCCCGCAAGACGCACAGCTACCTGGACCTCGACACCGGGCTCGGCTTCGACTCCCAGATCGTCGTCAAGACCAACGCCCCGGAGCTGCTGCGCCGGCAACTGGGCTCGCCCCGCTGGCACGGCGAGCACATCGCGATGGGCACCAATGTCGACTGCTACCAGCGCGCCGAGGGCCGCTACCGCCTGATGCCGGGCATCATCGGCGCCCTGCGCGACCACGCGAACCCCTTCTCGATCCTGACCAAGGGCACGCTGATCCTGCGCGACCTCGATCTGCTGAAGCAGGCGCACGAGGTGACCGACGTCGGCATCTCCGTCTCGGTCGGCTTCACCGACCCCGATCTGTGGCGCACGGTGGAGCCGGGCACCCCCGCGCCGGAGCGGCGCCTGGAGGTCGTACGGACCCTGGCCGAGCACGGCATCGCGTGCGGGGTGCTGATGGCGCCGGTGATCCCGTTCCTGGGCGACCAGCCCGCCCAACTCCGGGCCACGGTACGGGCGATCGCGGCGGCCGGGGCCACGTCCGTGACGCCGCTGGTGCTCCATCTGCGGCCCGGGGCGCGGGAGTGGTTCATGGCCTGGCTCGGCGAGCACCACCCCCACCTGGTGCGCCGCTACGAGCGGCTGTACGCGGACGGCTCCTACGCGCCGAAGTGGTACCAGCGCCGGATCACCCGCCAGGTCCACGAACTGGCCCGGGAGTACGGCATCGGCCCCGCCGACGGGGGCATGCCGCGACGCCTGCCCGAGCCCGGGCCGGTCACGCCCGATCTGCCCGAAGGGACCCAACTCACATTGATCTGAGAGCATTCGAGGGCATCCCACGCCCCAATCGGGTCAAGTATTGCCAGAACGCGTTCTTCCAGGCGCACTTTCCGGGACGATGCCGCGTGGACCGTGACACTCGCGGCCCGAAACCTCCGTCCTGGGAGGACTCCATGAGAAAACGCGCAGCCGTGCTGTGCGGCGTCTCCGTCGTCGTGGCCGGATCGTTCACGGCCCTGCCCGCCGACGCGAGCACCCCGCGTACCGCGCAGACCGCTCAGGCCGCGAAGCTCACCTGGAAGAGCTGCGGCACCACGAACTACCCGACGCTCCAGTGCGCGTCCCTCAAGGTCCCACTCGACCACCACCACCCGCGCGGGCGGCAGATCACCCTCGCGCTGTCCCGCGTCCCGCACACCGCCAAGAAGTCCCAGGGCCCGCTGCTGGTCAATCCCGGCGGCCCCGGCGGCAGCGGTCTGACGCTGGCCGGATTCGTCGCCGGCGCGCTGCCCGAGGCGGTCGCGGCCCAGTACGACGTCATCGGCTTCGACCCGCGCGGTGTGGGCAAGAGCAAGCCGGCGCTGGACTGCAAGCCCGGTCACTTCAACCCGGTCCGTCCGGACTCGGTGCCGAGCACCCCGGCCATCGAGAAGGCCAACCTCCAGCGGGCCAAGTCCTTCGCGAAGGCCTGCGGCACGAAGTACGCCGATGTGCTGCCGTACATCAACACCGTGCAGGCCGTACGGGACATGGACTCGATCCGCGCGGCCCTGGGCGCGAAGAGGATCAACTACTTCGGCTACTCCTACGGCACCTATCTCGGCGCGGTCTACGCCAAGCTCTTCCCGGAGCGCGTGCGGCGCCTGGTCCTGGACTCGATCGTCGACCCCACGGGCGTGTGGTACGAGGACAACCTCCAGCAGGACCACGCCTTCAACGACCGCCACCGCGCCTTCATGGCCTGGGTCGCCAAGTACGACGCCACGTACAAGCTCGGCACCGATCCGGCGAAGATCGAGGCCACGTGGTACAAGATGCGGGCGGCTCTGTCCAAGACCCCGGCCGGCGGGAAGGTGGGCGCCTCCGAACTGGAGGACACCTTCATCCCGGGCGGCTACTACAACGGCTACTGGCCCTATCTGGCGCAGGCGTTCGCGGCCTACGTCAACGACAAGGACGCCGACCCGCTCGTGGAGGCGTACGAGAACTTCGGCGCCGTCGACGCCTCCGGCGACAACGGCTACAGCGTCTACACCTCGGTGCAGTGCCGTGACGCCGACTGGCCGCGGCACTGGAGCCAGTGGCGCGACGACAACTGGGCGGTGTACAAGAAGGCGCCGTTCATGACCTGGAACAACGCCTGGTACAACGCGCCCTGCGCGTTCTGGCCGACGAGTTCGCTCCAGCCGGTCGACGTGGCCAACGGCCAGCTGCCGCCGGTGCTGCTGTTCCAGGCGACGGACGACGCGGCCACCCCGTACCAGGGAGGCGTGATGGTCCACCGTCTGCTGCACCGCTCCAGCCTGGTGGTGGAGCAGGGCGGCGGGAACCACGGCATCACGCTGAGCGGGAACGCCTGCCTGGACAAGCACCTGGCGGCGTACCTGACCGACGGCACGGTGCCGCGCGGCGGTGGCGAGGCCGACGCGGTGTGCGACGCGCTGCCCGACCCGAAGCCGCTGAGTCCGGCCTCGGCCTCGTCGCGCGGCTCGACGCTGCACGGCATGCTCGGCTTCCGCGGCTGAGCACCATCCGAGAGCCCGTCGGGGGCACTCGGGGCACTGTCAGTGCCATGGTCCACCATGGACGCATGAGTGAGCTGACCAGGATCCCCGCCCCCGACGGGCTCGCCCCCGCCCCCCAGTACGCGCACGTCGTCATGGGCACCGGCACCTTCGTCGCGATCTCCGGCCAGCTCGCCCTCGACGAGGACGGCAAACTGGTCGGCGCGGGCGACCCCGCCGCCCAGGCCCACCAGGTCTTCGAGAACCTGCGCCGCTGCCTGGCCGCCGCGGGCGCCACCTTCGACGACGTCGTCAAACTCACCTACTTCGTCACGGACATGGCGTACATGCCCGCGATCCGCGCGGCCCGCGCCCGACACATGTCCCCCGACCGCCTGCCGGCCGCCTCGGCGGTACAGGTCGCCTCGCTGGTACGGCCGGAGTTCCTCATGGAGGTCGAGGCGTTCGCGGTCGTGGCCCCATGACCGAGGTCCGCGGGATGACCGCGGCCGACTGCCCGCGCGTGGCCGAGATCCGGGTCGGCGGCTGGCGAACGGCGTACCGCGGACTCGTGCCCCAGCCGTACCTGGACGCGATGGACGTGACCGAGGAGACCGAGCTCCTGCGGACCCGGCTGCGGCAGGGCGACGGCAACGTGGTGAACCTGGTCGCCGAGCGCGACGGCGAAGTGCTCGGCTGGGCCGCCCACGGACCCTACCGGGACGGCGAACGGCACACCCCGGACGCCGAGTTGTACGCGCTCTACGTCCACCCCGGGCACCACGGGGCGGGCCTCGGACACGCCCTCCTTCAGGAGTCGATGCGCCGGTGCACGGCCGCCGGTCACGCCCGGATGTACCTGTGGGTCCTCGAGGGCAACCACCGCGCCCGGCGCTTCTACGAGCGCGGCGGCTTCCACGCGGACGGTGCCCAGGCGCCCTTCGAGGTCGCCGGGGTGGCCGTGCCCGAGGTGCGGTACGTGCGGGCGATGGCGGTTCAGCGGCGCTGAGCCGGGATCCGCGCCAGCGCCCGCACCGCGGCCTCCGCCAGCACCGGGTGGGCGAGCGCCTCGTTCAGCACGGTTCGGGCGCGGGCGTCCCCCAGGGCGCCGAGTCCCTCCACGCAGGCGAGCGCCACCCTGCGGTAGGGGTCGTGGGGGCGCAGCCGGCGCTCCAGGGTGGTGATGAGCGCGGGCACCGACTCGGGCGCGCCCAGTTCGGTCAGCAGCCGGACCGGGTGCAGGGCGTAGGCGACGCGCAGTTCGTTGGTGGCGAGGGCGGCAGCCGCGCGGGCGGTGCGGGGGTCGCCCAGGCGGGCCAGGGCGTGGGCGGCGGAGGCGCAGCGCTGCGGGTCGCGGTGGTTGAGCAGCAGGACGAGGGACTCGAAGGCGCGCCGGTCCCCGGCCACCCCGAGCCGGAAGGCGGCGAGCTCCCTCGCCCACAGCGGCTGCCCGGGTTCGGTCAGCACGGCGGCCAGTTCGTCGATGTCCTCGGTCCGCGCCAGCCGCTCGAACGCCGCCGAGGCTCCCGACTCCTGCCGTAAGCGCTCCGTGAGCGATCGCAACTCTTCGTCCATGACACGCAGCCTAGGCGGGCCGCGAGCGGCTCGGGACGTACATCACAAACACGGGGACTGGCGCGCTCGTTACCCGCCGGTTAAGCTCAGACGAGCGAGTTACCCACTCGTGGAACTCCTTGCGGTGGCCTGGTGACGCAGCCGCCGTGAGAGCAGTCGGTTCGGTACCTCAGGTACCTGCACTTCAGTACGGCGTGGCCCCGGGACAGGGCCGGTCGGCTCCACCGTTCGCCGGGCGTGTGCGCGCCCGTGACGACGGCATCGCAACACCGGGCGTGTGCGCTCGCAGCCCGGCCACACCCGCACCTTCCACGCACCCGGTGCGCCGTCGGCGTACCGGGTCGCGCTCCCAGTCGTCACCTCTTCCAGGAGTCCCGCGATGGCCACTCCCCTGTCCGACACCCCTCTGTCCCCGCTCCAGACCATTGCCGTGGTCGGCCTCGGCACCATGGGCACCGGCATCGCCGAGGTCCTCGCCAAGGCCGGCCGCACGGTCGTCGGCATCGACATCAGCGAGGCCGCGGCCGCCAAGGCCGTCGCCGCCCTGGAGACCTCGACCGCTCGCGCCGTGCAGCGCGGCCGGCTGACCGAGCAGGAGCGCGCCGACGTCCTCGCCCGGGTCCGTACCGCCACCGACCTGCGGGCCGCCGCCGACGCGGACCTGGTCATCGAGGTGGCGCCGGAGTCGTACGAGATCAAGCACCAGATCTTCCGGGAGCTCGACGGCATCGTGCGCCCCGAGACGATCCTGGCGACCGGCACCAACGCGCTCTCCGTCACCCGGCTCGCCGCCGACTCGGCCCGCCCCGAGCGGGTGCTCGGACTGCACTTCTTCAACCCGGCCCCGGCGATGAAGCTGGTCGAGGTCGTCTCCTCGGTGCTGACCGCGCCGACCGCCGTCGGCGCGGTCACCGACCTCGCGCTGGCCCTCGGCAAGGAGCCCGTGGCGGTCGGCGACCGGCCCGGGTTCGTCGCCGACGGGCTGCTGTTCGGCTACCTCAACCAGGCGGCCACGATGTACGAGGCGAAGTACGCCTCCCGCGAGGACATCGACGCCGCGATGCGGCTCGGCTGCGGACTGCCGATGGGCCCGCTGGCCCTGCTCGACCTGATCGGCATCGACACCGCGCGCACGGTCCTGGAGGCCATGTACTCCGAGTCCCAGGACCGGCTGCACGCCCCCGCCCCGATCCTCAAGCAGCTCGCCGAGGCGGGCCTGACGGGCCGTAAGGCGGGCCGGGGCTTCTACGCGTACGAGGCGCCGGGCAGCGCGACGGTCGTCCCGGACGCCCTGACCCCGGCCGCCGGCGGGTCCGGCACCGCGGGCCGTCCGGTCCGTTCCGTGGGTGTCGCGGGCTCGGGCACCATGGCGTCCGGCATCGCCGAGGTCTTCGCCAAGGCGGGCTACGAGGTCGTCCTGGCCGCCCGCAGCGAGGAGAAGGCCGAGACCGCCAAGGCCCGGATCGGCAAGTCCCTCGCGCGCTCGGTGGACAAGGGCCGGATGACGGCCGAGGCCGCCGCCGAGACCCTGGAGCGGATCACCGCGGCCGGCTCCTACGAGGCCTTCGCGGACGTCGACCTGGCCGTCGAGGCGGTCGCGGAGGACCTGGAGGTCAAGCAGCAGCTGTTCGCGGCGCTGGACAAGGTCTGCAAGCCGGGCGCGGTCCTGGCGACGACCACCTCCTCGCTGCCGGTGATCGCCTGCGCCCGGGCCACCTCGCGTCCCCAGGACGTGATCGGCATGCACTTCTTCAACCCGGCGCCGGCGATGAAGCTGGTGGAGGTCGTCCGTACCGTCCTGACCACGGAGGACGTCCACGCGACGGTCCGCGAGGTCTGCGTCAGGATCAAAAAGCACGCGGTGGACTGCGGCGACCGCGCCGGCTTCATCGTGAACGCGCTGCTGTTCCCGTACCTCAACAACGCCGTCAAGATGGTCCAGGAGCACTACGCCTCGCTCGACGACATCGACGCCGCGATGAAGCTGGGCGGCGGCTATCCGATGGGTCCCTTCGAACTGCTCGACGTGGTCGGGCTCGACGTCTCCCTGGCGATCGAGAAGGTCCTGCACCGCGAGTTCCGCGACCCGGGCCTGGCTCCGGCGCCGCTCCTGGAGCACCTGGTGGCCGCGGGCTGCCTCGGCCGCAAGACCGGCCGTGGCTTCCGCGAATATGCCCGCCGCTAGCAGGCGTCTCGTGGATCCGGCCGGCCCTGAGGAGCGGCCCGTCTCGAGCGACCCGAGCGGGGTCTGGCGCGTGCAGCTGCAAGGCGGAGGAGGGAGTCGACGCGGAGCCTCGGCGACCGACGACAACGCCGCAGATGCGCGCGCCAGACCCCGCGACGCCGGCAGGATCCACGAGGGGCCTCCTAGGCCGTCCGGCGACTGGTTCAGGGACGCCGAGGACTGGGGCGGACTGCTCGACCCCCAGGGAACGCCCCTGCCCGCACCGGGCGGGGGGTCCCTGGGACAGGAGCGCCAACCTGCGCACATGCAGTACGTTCGGGTCATGTCCCAGTCCGCCAAGTCCTCACGTACACCAGCCACGCCCGACGCACCGGAAAGTGCCGCAGGCAGTCGCGCGGCCGCGCAGCGGCTCAAGATGCGCCGAGAACTGGCGGCCGCGGCGATGGAGCTGTTCTCGACCAAGGGGTACGAGGCGACCACCGTCGACGAGATCGCGGCCGCGGCCGGAGTCGCCCGCCGCACCTTCTTCCGCCACTTCCGCTCCAAGGAAGAGGCGATCTTCCCCGATCACGACGACACCCTGATCCGCGCCGAGGCCGTCCTCAACGCCGCGCCCCCGCACGAGCATCCGCTCGACACGGTGTGCAACGGCATCAAGGAGGTCATGCGGATGTACGCGGCCCGGCCGGAGATCTCGGTCGCCCGCTACAAGCTGACGCGCGAGGTGCCCACCCTGCGTGAGGCGGAGATCGCCTCGGTGGCCCGCTACGAGCGGTTGTTCACCCGCTATCTCCTCGGCCACTTCGACGAGCACGCGCACGACGACGACGCCAACGACGACCCGCTGCTGGCCGAGGTCGCCGCGTCCGCGGTCGTCACGGCCCACAACCACGTGCTGCGGCGCTGGCTGCGGGCCGGCGGGCAGGGCGACGTGGAGGCCCAGCTCGACCACGCCTTCGCGATCGTCCGCAAGACGTTCGGCTCCGGCATAGGAGCCGGCCGCAGCACCGCCGCGAAGCCGGCTGCCGCGACGGTCTCCACCCACGGCGAGGTACTGGTCACGGTGGCCCGTACCGACGCCCCCCTCGACCAGGTCATGCGGACCATCGAGGAGGCGCTCAAGGAGCGCTGAGCCTTACCGCACCGCTGTGACGACGGCCACCCCTCGGGGTGGCCGTTTTCGTCTGTCTCCACCCGATTTCCAGCTGTTCTCCACCCGCGTTCGATCGATCATCGCTCATGTGTTACGTAAAGATTTCACTTGAGAGCAATTCCTGGCACTCAGTGCCTTGCGACGTGACACGCGGTGTCATACGTTGAAGGTGTCCGGGCGGCCGGCGTGCAGAGACCTTTCGCACGTCGGCTGTCCCAACAAGTCATCGACTTGCCCGCCCGGACGCCTGCGTCACAGGCACCCTCCCGCGCCACAAAGCGCTGCCGAAGCACCACCCGCCGAACCGACGGCACCTCTCGACACCACCCTCAGCAGCACCGACGTAACCCTCAGCGTCCCTCCCTCAGGACGCTTCCCCCGTTCTCGGCTCCGCTCGAACCGGGGAAACCCAGACCGCCGGAGGCAACACCGTGACCGTGAAGGACATCCTCGACGCGATCCAGTCGCCCGACTCGACGTCGGCCGACTTCGCAGCCCTGCCGCTCCCCGAGTCGTACCGCGCGATCACCGTGCACAAGGACGAGACGGAGATGTTCGCGGGCCTTCCGACCCGCGACAAGGACCCGCGCAAGTCGATCCACCTCGACGACGTGCCGGTGCCGGAGCTCGGCCCGGGCGAGGCCCTGGTCGCCGTCATGGCATCGAGTGTCAACTACAACTCGGTGTGGACCTCGATCTTCGAGCCGCTGTCGACCTTCGGGTTCCTGGAGCGCTACGGCCGCACCAACGAGCTGGCCAAGCGGCACGACCTGCCGTACCACATCATCGGCTCCGACCTCGCGGGCGTCGTCCTGCGCACCGGCCCCGGCGTCAACGCCTGGAAGCCCGGCGACGAGGTCGTCGCGCACTGTCTGAGCGTCGAGATGGAGTCTTCGGACGGCCACAACGACACGATGCTCGACCCCGAGCAGCGCATCTGGGGCTTCGAGACCAACTTCGGCGGCCTGGCGGAGATCGCCCTGGTCAAGTCCAACCAGCTGATGCCCAAGCCGGGCCACCTCAGCTGGGAGGAGGCCGCCGCTCCGGGACTCGTCAACTCGACCGCGTACCGCCAGCTGGTGTCCCGCAACGGCGCCGGCATGAAGCAGGGCGACAACGTCCTGATCTGGGGCGCGAGCGGTGGACTGGGCTCCTACGCCACGCAGTTCGCCCTCGCGGGCGGCGCCAACCCGATCTGTGTCGTCTCCAGCGACCAGAAGGCGGACATCTGCCGCTCCATGGGCGCCGAGGCGATCATCGACCGCAACGCCGAGGGCTACAAGTTCTGGAAGGACGAGCAGACCCAGGACCCCAAGGAGTGGAAGCGCTTCGGCAAGCGCATCCGCGAGCTCACCGGCGGCGAGGACATCGACATCGTCTTCGAGCACCCCGGCCGCGAGACCTTCGGCGCCTCCGTCTTCGTCACCCGCAAGGGCGGCACCATCACCACCTGCGCCTCGACCTCGGGCTACATGCACGAGTACGACAACCGCTACCTGTGGATGTCCCTGAAGCGGATCATCGGCTCGCACTTCGCCAACTACCGCGAGGCCTGGGAGGCCAACCGGCTCATCGCGAAGGGCAAGATCCACCCGACCCTGTCCAAGGTGTACTCCCTGGAGGAGACCGGCCAGGCCGCCCACGACGTGCACCGCAACGCCCACCAGGGCAAGGTCGGCGTGCTGTGCCTGTCCCCCGAGGAGGGTCTGGGCGTGCGCGACGAGGAGATGCGTGCCAAGCACCTCGACGCCATCAACCGCTTCCGCAACATCTGAGACACCCGGGGTCATAGATGACTGAGCGTCAGCCCGCCGCGGACCAGCGGGAGAAGGACCGGCCGTGGCTCATGCGCACGTACGCCGGCCACTCCACGGCCGAGGCGTCCAACGAGCTGTACCGGCGCAACCTCGCCAAGGGCCAGACCGGCCTGTCGGTCGCGTTCGACCTGCCGACGCAGACCGGCTACGACTCCGACCACATCCTCGCCCGCGGCGAGGTCGGCCGGGTCGGTGTGCCGATCGCGCACCTCGGTGACATGCGCCGGCTGTTCCAGGACATCCCCCTGGAGCAGATGAACACCTCGATGACGATCAACGCCACCGCCATGTGGCTGCTGGCGCTCTACCAGGTCGTCGCCGAGGAGCAGGGTGCCGACATCACCCAGCTCCAGGGCACGACCCAGAACGACATCGTCAAGGAGTACCTGTCCCGCGGCACGCACGTCTTCCCGCCGGGGCCGAGCCTCCGTCTGACGACCGACATGATCGCGTACACGGTCTCCCACATGCCGAAGTGGAACCCGATCAACATCTGCAGCTACCACCTGCAGGAGGCGGGCGCCACGCCGGTCCAGGAGATCGCGTACGCGATGTCGACGGCGATCGCGGTCCTGGACGCCGTCCGGGACTCCGGCCAGGTGCCGCAGGAGCGCATGGGCGACGTCGTCGGCCGTATCTCCTTCTTCGTGAACGCGGGCGTCCGCTTCATCGAGGAGATGTGCAAGATGCGCGCCTTCGGCCGCATCTGGGACCAGGTCACCCGCGAGCGCTACGGCATCGAGAACCCCAAGCACCGCCGCTTCCGGTACGGCGTCCAGGTCAACTCCCTCGGGCTGACCGAGGCGCAGCCGGAGAACAACGTCCAGCGGATCGTCCTGGAGATGCTGGCCGTGACCCTCTCGAAGGACGCACGCGCGCGTGCCGTCCAGCTGCCGGCCTGGAACGAGGCCCTCGGCCTCCCCCGGCCCTGGGACCAGCAGTGGTCGCTGCGGATGCAGCAGGTGCTGGCCTACGAGAGCGACCTGCTGGAGTACGAGGACATCTTCGAGGGCTCGCACGTCGTCGAGGCGAAGGTCGCGAAGCTGGTCGAGGAGTCCCTCGCCGAGATCGAGCGGATCCAGGAGATGGGCGGCGCGATGGCCGCCGTCGAGTCGGGCTACCTGAAGTCGCAGCTGGTCTCCTCGCACGCCGAGCGCCGGGCCCGGATCGAGTCCGGCCAGGAGAAGATCATCGGCGTCAACATCTTCGAGACCACCGAGCCCAACCCCCTCACGGCCGACCTGGACACCGCGATCCAGACCGTGGACCCCGCCGTCGAGGCCCGGGTCATCGAGGGGCTCCAGCACTGGCGCGACACCCGCTACCAGCCGCCCTTCAACCACCCGCGCCCCTGCAAGGCGCTGGAGAAGCTGAAGGAGGCCGCGCGCGGCACCGGCAACCTCATGGAGGCCACCCTGGAGTGCGCCCGCGCCGGCGCCACGACCGGCGAGTGGGCCGGGGCGCTGCGCGAGGTGTTCGGCGAGTTCCGGGCGCCGACCGGGGTCTCCTCGGCTCCGGTGGCGGTCCCCGCGGAGGAGGGCTCGGCGATGGCCGACGTCCGCCGCAAGGTCGACCTGACGGCCAAGGACCTGGGCGTCGGCAAGCTGCGCTTCCTGGTCGGCAAGCCGGGTCTGGACGGGCACTCCAACGGGGCCGAGCAGATCGCCGTCCGCGCGCGTGACGCGGGCTTCGAGGTGGTCTACCAGGGCATCCGGCTCACCCCGGAGCAGATCGTGGACGCGGCGATCGCCGAGGACGTGCACGCGGTCGGGCTGTCCATCCTGTCCGGCTCGCACGCCCAGCTGGTGCCGGACGTCCTGGACCGGCTCCGTGTGGCCGGTGCCACAGATATACCGGTGATCGCCGGTGGCATCATCCCGAATGGTGACGCCGAACAGCTCAGGGCCGCCGGCGTGGCCGCGGTCTTCACCCCGAAGGACTTCGACATCACCGGAATCATCGGCCGGATCGTCGACGAGATCCGGAACGCGAACAAGCTCGACCCCCTGGAGGTCCCCGCATGACCACGCCCGTCAACCGTCTGCGTCCGCGACGCTCCTGTCTCGCGGTCCCCGGGAGCAACCCCCGCTTCCTGGAGAAGGCGCAGGGCCTCCCGGCGGACCAGGTCTTCCTCGACCTGGAGGACGCGTGCGCCCCGCTCGCCAAGCCCGAGGCACGGCACACCATCGTCAAGTTCCTCAACGAGGGCGACTGGACCGGCAAGACGAGGGTCGTACGCGTCAACGACTGGACGACCGAGTGGACGTACCGCGACGTCGTCACGGTCGTCGAGGGCGCCGGTCAGAACCTCGACTGCATCATGCTGCCGAAGGTGCAGACGGCCGAGCAGATCGTCGCGCTGGACCTGCTGCTGACGCAGATCGAGAAGACCATGGGCTTCGAGGTCGGCAAGATCGGCATCGAGGCGCAGATCGAGAACGCGCAGGGCCTCAACAACGTCAACGAGATCGCGACCGCGTCCCAGCGCGTCGAGACGATCATCTTCGGCCCGGCCGACTTCATGGCGTCGATCAACATGAAGTCGCTGGTCGTGGGCGAGCAGCCGCCCGGCTACCCGGCGGACGCCTACCACTACATCCTGATGAAGATCCTGATGGCCGCCCGCGCCAACAACCTCCAGGCGATCGACGGCCCCTACCTCCAGATCCGCAACATCGACGGCTACCGCGAGGTCGCCCAGCGCGCCGCGGCCCTCGGTTTCGACGGCAAGTGGGTGCTGCACCCGGGCCAGGTCGAGGCGTCCAACGAGATCTTCTCGCCCTCCCAGGAGGACTACGACCACGCCGAGCTGATCCTGGACGCGTACGACTACTACACGTCCGAGGCGGGCGGCAAGAAGGGCTCGGCGATGCTCGGCGACGAGATGATCGACGAGGCCAGCCGCAAGATGGCGCTGGTCATCTCCGGCAAGGGACGCGCGGCCGGCATGCAGCGCACCTCCACGTTCGAGATCCCGGAGGCCTGACATGCAGTTCGGACGCACCTACGAGGAGTTCGAGGTCGGGGCGGTCTACAAGCACTGGCCCGGGAAGACGGTCACGGAGTACGACGACCACCTCTTCTGTCTCCTCACCATGAACCACCACCCGCTCCACATGGACGTCAACTACGCCGAGAAGACCACGGACTTCGGCAAGAACGTGGTGGTCGGGAACTACATCTACTCCCTGCTGCTCGGCATGTCCGTCCCGGACGTCTCCGGCAAGGCGATCGCCAACCTGGAGATCGAGTCGCTCAAGCACGTGGCGCCGACCTTCCACGGCGACACGATCTACGGCCAGACGACCGTGCTCGACAAGTGGCCGTCCAAGTCGAAGAACGACCGCGGGATCGTGTACGTCGAGACCAAGGGCTACAAGCAGGACGGCACGCTGGTCTGCGTGTTCCGCCGCAAGGTCATGGTGCCCACCGAGACCTACATCAAGGAGCGCGGCGGCGAGCAGCCCGGCCGCCCGGAACTTCAGGAGGGCTGAGCCCGATGGCACGCCTCGCCCAGACCGCCGGTCTGACCGACATTCAGCAGGAAATCCTCGCCACCGTCCGCGACTTCGTGGACAAGGAGATCCTCCCGGTCGCCACCGAGCTGGAGCACCGCGACGAGTACCCGCAGGCGATCGTCGACGGGCTCAAGGAGTTGGGCCTGTTCGGCCTGATGATTCCCGAGGAGTACGGCGGCCTGGGCGAGTCGCTCCTGACGTACGCGCTGTGCGTCGAGGAGATCGCCCGCGGGTGGATGTCGGTGTCCGGCATCATCAACACCCACTTCATCGTGGCGTACATGCTCAAGCAGCACGGCACGCAGGAGCAGAAGGACCACTTCCTGCCGCGCATGGCGGCCGGCGACATCCGCGGCGCGTTCTCGATGTCGGAGCCGGGGCTCGGTTCGGACGTGTCGGCCATCACCTCCAAGGCGGTGAAGGACGGCGAGGAGTACGTCCTGAACGGCCAGAAGATGTGGCTGACGAACGGCGGAACGTCAAGTTTGGTCGCCGTTCTCGTCCGAAGTGACGAAGGACTCACTCCCGAGGAAGCGGCCGCCAAGCCCCACAAGTCGATGACGACGTTCCTCGTCGAGAAGGAGCCCGGCTTCGGAGAGGTCCGCCCCGGCCTCACCATCCCCGGGAAGATCGACAAGATGGGCTACAAGGGCGTCGACACCACCGAGCTCATCATGGATGGCCTGCGCGTTCCCGCCGACCGGGTGCTCGGCGGCGTCACCGGCCGGGGTTTTTACCAAATGATGGACGGCGTGGAAGTGGGCCGCGTCAACGTGGCGGCGCGTGGCTGTGGCGTCGCTCAGCGTGCCTTCGAACTCGGCGTCTCGTATGCCCAGCAACGCCACACTTTCGGGAAGCCCATCGCCCAGCACCAGGCGATCCAGTTCAAGCTGGCCGAGATGGCTACCAAGGTGGAGGCCGCGCATGCGATGATGGTCAACGCGGCACGCAAAAAGGACTCCGGGGAGCGAAACGACCTTGAGGCTGGGATGGCGAAGTACCTCGCCTCCGAGTACTGCAAGGAGGTCGTGGAAGACGCCTTCCGGATCCACGGCGGCTACGGCTTCTCCAAGGAGTACGAGATCGAGCGCCTCTACCGTGAGGCCCCGATGCTGCTGATCGGCGAAGGTACCGCCGAGATCCAGAAAATGATCATCGGTCGCAGGCTGCTCGAAGAGTATCGATTCCAGGGCTAGATGTCCGGATACGGGGTGTTTTCTTGGAGAAGAAGGTCACACCCCGTCAACGCTCTTCAGCCGCCGACTCGGCTTCCTGGCTTGCCCAGTTGTGGTCAACGACCGGTACGATCCCGGGAAAGCCGCCGTCCCCCGTTACCGCGCGGCGCCATCCGCTACGAAGGTCATCCATGCCCCACAGCCAAACCTCTGCACCACGCGACAGCCAGGTCGGCGGCGTACGCCTCGCGCGCGGAGCATCGCCGTGGCTTCTCCCGACCGTCGCCACCGCAGCCCTCAGCCTCGTGCGCGCGCGCAAGTCCGGCGCCGCCAAGGCCGTCGCCGTGCCCGCCACCGCGCTCGCGGCGGGCATGCTGTGGTTCTTCCGCGACCCCGAGCGCGAGATCGCCACGGGCCGGGTCATCTCGCCCGCGGACGGTGTGGTGCAGAGCATCATGCCGTGGAAGGACGGGCGCACCCGCGTCGCGATCTTCATGAGCCCGCTCAACGTCCACGTCAACCGCGCGCCGCTCTCCGGCACGGTGACGTCGGTCGAGCACATCCCCGGTGGGTTCGTCCCGGCGTTCAACAAGGAGAGCGAGAACAACGAGCGCGTTGTCTGGCACTTCGACACCGAACTCGGCGACATCGAGATGATCCAGATCGCCGGCGCGGTGGCCCGCCGCATCGTTCCCTACGTTCCGCAGGGCACGAAGGTCGAGCAGGGCGACCGCATCGGTCTGATCCGCTTCGGCTCGCGCGTCGACATCTACCTGCCGGAGGGCGTGGACGTCGCGGTCGAGGTCGGTCAGAAGACCGTGGCGGGGGTGACTCGCATTGACCGTGATTGATCCCGAGACACAGGCAGGCTGGGTGCCCGAGGCCGCGGACGTGGACGACGAGGAGGAGATGCCTCTTTCTCTCCGCCTCTCGATAGCGGACACCCTCACCCTCGGCAACGCCACGTGCGGCTTCATGGCGGTGTACTTCACCACCACCGGCATCCTGATCCCGCATCTCACGGACACCCAGGAGTCCGGCATGGCCCGCAACAGCGCGGCCACGGCGGTCATCCTGATGCTCTGTGCGGCGGTCTTCGACCTGTTCGACGGCCTGGTGGCGCGCAAGCTGCGGTCCTCGCCGATGGGCGCGGAGCTGGACAACCTCTCCGACCTGGTCAGCTTCGGCCTGGCACCGGCGTACTTCGTCCTCGTCTACGGCATGGTCGCCGCCGACGCCTCCCAGCGGGTGGCGGCGGTGGGGGCGATCGTGGTGCTCCTGGCGGTGGTGCTCAGACTCGCGCGGTTCTCCTGCGTGACGGTGAAGGACGGCACCTTCCAGGGCATGCCGTCCCCCTTCGGGGCGCTGACCGTGGTCTCGATCGTGCTGCTGGAGCTGCCCTTCGAGGCGACGCTGATGGCGATCCTGGGGACGGCGTGGCTGATGGTGAGCCGTGTCGAGTACCCCAAGCCGCGGGGCATCCTCGCGGTGGCGATGCTCGGCTGGATCGTGTCGGCCATGGGGCTGCTGGCGGCCTGGGCGTTCGACGCCCCGGGCGGACAGCTGCTCCTTCAGACGGGCTGCGCGCTCCAGCTGGTCATGGGCGCGGTCATCCCGCTGTTCGCCACGGCTCGCCGGGTGAACAACTTCCGGGACAACCGTCGTGAGTCGCGGGCGGCACAGCTGCCGTAGGCGCCTGGTGGAAGACCTTCGAGAGGGCCCGAACCGATCTCCCGGTTCGGGCCCTCTGTCGTTGCCGCGCGCCGCCTGGCTCAGGCCTTCGGCGTGTACGCCTCCGCCACCTCGGAGGCGGTCGCCTCCTGCACGACCTTCATGCCGCCGGTGACGCTCTTGTCCGGCTGGAGGATCACGCTCTGCCGGGAGGAGGGGGACTTCGGGTCGGTGAAGTCCTGCTCGGGGCCGAAGCCGACGCTGAAGGAGTCGAGGGTCAGCAGGGCCTTGCCGACGCCCTGCCGGGTGAGGTCCTTGCTCGCGCAGGCCTTCTTCAGGGCCTCGCCGAAGGCCGACGCGGCGGTCCAGCCGGCGACGATCCCGTTGTCGAGGGAGTCCTTCGGATAGGCCGCCCGGTAGTCGGCGACGAGCTTCTTCGCCTCCGGGGTGTCCGCGCCGATGGGCAGCGAGGGCGAGGCGACGTAGTAGTTCTTCATCAGGGCCGGTCCCGCCTGGGTGGCCAGCAGCTGGGGCGCGAAGGCGGAGTTGTTGCCGATGATCGGCACGTCGAAGCCGCCGGCCGCCGCCACGCCGACGAGCGAGGCCGCCTGGCGCGGGCCCGCGCTGATCACGATCGCCTTCACGCCGGCCTGCTTGAGGGCGGCGACCTGGGCGGTCATGTCGTTGTCGGTGGGCTTGATCTTCTGCTCGACGACGGTCAGCCCCTCCTCCTCGCCGATGTGCCGGGAGCCGGCCAGCGCGCTCTCGCCGTAGTCGCCCTCGAAGTACACATGGCCGAGCTTGTCGCCCTTCTTCAGGCCCTTCTCCTTGATCAGGAAGTCGACGGCGTTCATCGTCTCGATGTCGTACGTGGAGCCGATGACCCGGATGTAGGGGCTGCCCAGCAGTGCCGAGGACCATCCCTGCGGGAGCACCAGGCCCTTGTCCTGGCCGTCGACGCGCTGCTTGACGGCGGCGACGAACGGCGAGCCGATGAACTGCGCGAAGCCCAGCACCTTCGGTTCCAGCTCGGTGTAGCCGGAGACGGCCTTCTGCGGGTCGTAGCCGTGGTCGCGGACCGTCAGCTGGACCTTGTAGCCGCAGACGCCGCCCTCGGCGTTCAGCTGCTTCACATACAGCTGCTGGGCCTGGGTGACGCTCTTGCCGAGGGTGGCGTAGACGCCGGTCATGTCGGTGAGGGCGCCGAGAGCGATGGTCTTGCCGGAGACGCCCTCGCCGGTCTTCACCCCGCCGGTGGCCTTGTCGCCGTCGTCGGAGTCCTTGGCCTTGGAGCTGCATCCGGCCAGGACCAGCAGTGCGGCGAGTGCGCCCGCGGCGGCCCTGGCCGCGTACGTCGTGTTCATCGTTCCTCCCCTGAAGGGTTTTCCCCTGAATGGGTTGTGCGGCGCCGGGCGGCCGGTCTGACCAGGCCGCCCGGCAGGAACAGCACCACCAGCACGACGGCGGCGCCGTAGAGGTACCGGGATGCCTCGCCCGGTGCGATCCCGCCCGTACCGGGGGCGGAGACCAGCGGGAGCGCATCGCTGTAGCGGGTGAGCAGTTGGGGCAGCAGCGTGACGAACACGGCCCCGGCGACCGCGCCGGAGACCGAGCCGAGCCCGCCGATGACGATCATGGCGAGGTACTCGAGGGACAGCGTGATGCCGAAGTAGTCGGGCACCGTGCGCTGGAAGACCAGCGCCAGCAGGACGCCCGCGAGACCCGCGTACATCGACGACAGCACGAAGACGGCGGCGCGGTGCCGGGCGACCGGCACGCCGATCACACCGGCGGCGATGCGGTGGTCGCGGATGGCGTTCATGGCCCGTCCGGGCCGTCCGCCCAGCACGCCGCGGGCGAACAGCGCGCCCGCGAGGAGCAGGACGAGCCCGGCGTACCAGAGCTTCTCGGCGGAGCCGAAGGGCACGGCGGCGACGAGGAGTTCACGGTCGTCGAAGGTGAGGCCGAACAGGCTGAGCGGCGGGACGTCGCGGCCGTTGGCGCCCCCGGTCAGGTCGTGGGCGTTGAACATCACGTGCTGGCCGATGAAGACCAGCGCGAGGGTGGCGATGCCGAGGTAGGCGCCGCTGAGCCGCCCGGAGATGGGGCTGAACAGGCCGCCCGCGACGCCCGCGAGGAGGACCGCGAGGGCGGCCGCCAGCCAGGTCGGCAGGCCGAGCCCGGTCAGTCCGTCGCCGCCGTCCGCCGCGAACACGCAGTAGCCGTAGGCGCCGACGGCGAGGAAGAAGGAGTGGCCCATGGAGAGCTGGCCGGTGGCGCCGGTGAGGAGGTTGATGCCGATCGCGCCGATGGCGGCGGCCATGGCGAAGAGCCCGGCCTGGAGCCAGAAGCGGTCGAGGTAGAACGGCAGCACCAGCAGGAGCACGGCGCCGGCGGCCCACAGGGCGGTACGGGTGCGGATCAGCCGCAGCGGTTTCACCAGGACGTCAGACACGGGCGGGCTCCTTCGTGCCGAACAGGCCCGCCGGACGGATCAGCAGGATCGCCACCATCACGAGGTACGGCGCGAGATCCCCGAGACCCCGGCCGAGGAACGTCAGATCGCTCTGGTAGCCGGTCGCCAGCGACTCCGTGACGCCGACCAGCAGTCCGCCCACCAGCGCGCCGGTCGTGGAGTCGAGGCCGCCGAGGATCGCCGCCGGGAAGGCCTTGAGGGCGGCCAGCGAGGTGGCCCGTTCCAGCCCCGGCGTGGGGAAGACGGTCAGGAACAGCGCCGCCACGGCGGCCAGTCCCCCGGCCACGGCCCAGGCGCCGAGCGAGACCCGTCCCAGCCGTACGCCCATCAGGGCGGCCGTCTCCCCGCTCTCCGCGGCCGCGCGCATCGCCACGCCCCAGGAGGTGTACCGGAAGGCCAGCAGGAACACCCCGATGAGCAGGGCCGCCGCCACGAACGCGGCGATCCGGGTGTGGGCCAGCGAGATCGGGCCCAGCCGGAGCACGGAGTCGCCCCACGGGTCGCCGAGGGTCAACACGTCGGTGCCGATACGGCGGGTCAGTTCGGTGGTGAGCAGGATGTCGACGCCGATGGTGACGATGGCCAGCACACTGTGGTCCGAGCCCCGGTACCGCCGCATCACCAGGAACTCCACCGCCGCCCCGACCACTGCGGCGCCCGCGATCCCGACGAGCAGCGCCGGCCAGAACCCGAGGTCGTCGTGGAGGGTCGCGGTGACGTAACCGCCGGCGAGCAGCAGCGAGGCGTGGGCGAAGTTGACGACCTCGGTGGCCCGGAAGATCACCACGAACCCGAGCGCGATCAGCGCGTACACCGAGCCCAACGAGACGCCGTTGAGAAGGATTTCAGCGAAGGTGCTCATGACGCGTCCCCCAGGTAGGCCCGGACGACGGCCGGATCGTTCTGTACGTCGGCGGGGACCCCGTCGGCGATCCGGCGCCCGAAGTCCAGCACGGTCACCGCGTCCGCGAGCCGCATCACCACCCCCATGTCGTGTTCCACCAGCACGATCGAGATACCGAGCCCGTCGCGGACTCCCGCGATGACGGCGGCCGTTCGGCGCCGTTCTCCGGCGGTCATCCCGGCGACGGGCTCGTCGAGGAGCAGCAGGCGCGGCTCCATGCACAGCGCGCGGGCCAGTTCCGCGAGCTTCTGCTGCCCGTACGGCAGGGAGCCGGCCGGGCGGTCCAGGCAGTCCGCGATGCCGACGAACTCGGCGATCTCACGGACGCGTTCACGGTGTGCCCGCTCCTCGCGGGCGGCGGAGGGCAATCGGAGTCCCGCCGCCAGGAAGCCGGTCCGGGTGAGCCGGTGGCGGCCCAGCAGGAGGCTGTCCTCGACCGTGGCGCGGGGCGGCAGGGCGAGGTTCTGGAAGATGCGGGCGACACCGAGGCCGGCGATGCGGTGCGGAGGCATCCCGGTGAGTTCGTGGTCGCCGAAGCGGACGCTGCCCCGCGTGGCCCGGTAGACGCCGGACAGCACGTTGAAGCAGGTGGACTTGCCGGCGCCGTTGGGCCCGATGAGGGCGTGCACGGTGCCGGGGCGGACGGTGAAGCTGATGTCGTCGAGGGCGGTGAGGCCCGCGAACCGGACGGTCAGGCCGCGTACGGCGAGGGTGTCCATCGGTTCACCCCTTCCAGCGGGTCAGCGTGCGGCCCACGACCTGGTCCGCGTCGGCCGCCGCGTCCTCGTCGACCACGCCGAGATAGCGGCGGCGGACCTCGTCGGAGGCGGCCAGTTCGGAGGCCGGCCCGGACAGGGTCACCTCGCCGACCTCCAGGACGTAGGCGCGGGTGGCGAGGCGCAGGGCGAGCGCGGCGTTCTGTTCGACGAGGAGGACCGCGGTGCCCTGTTCGTTGATCTCGCGGACGGTGTCGGCGATCCGCTGGGCCATGAGCGGGGCCAGGCCCAGGGAGGGCTCGTCCAGGAGCAGCACCTTCGGGGCGGCCATCAACGCCCGGGCGACGGCGAGCATCTGCTGTTCGCCGCCGGAGAGCAACCCGGCGCGCTGGTGGGCCCGTTCGGCGAGGACGGGGAAGAGTTCGTGCACCCGGGCGAGGGCTTTCGGACGGCCGGAGCGACTGCCGCCGAGGGCGCCCGCGCGCAGATTGTCGGCGACCGTCATCCGGGCGAACACCCGCCTGCCCTCCGGCACCTGGGACACCCCGGCCGCCACCACCCGGTCCGGCGCGAGCCCGTCCAGGCGGCGGTCGCCCAGGCGTACCTCGCCCTCGGTGACGGCGCCGCCGTGGAAGGACAGCGTGCGGCTGATCGCCCGCAGCAGCGTCGACTTGCCCGCGCCGTTGGAGCCGAGGACCGTCACCACCGTCCCCTCGGGCACCTCCAGGGACACCCGGCGCAAGGCCCGCACGGGCCCGTATCCGACCGACAGCTCCCGCACCACGAGTCCGGGACCATCCATGGACTTCCCCCCTGTGTTCACTCTGTGTGGCGCTCACCCCAGCACCGGTCCGAGCGCGCGTCCACGGCCCCCGGCGATGTCGCTGCGGGTGCCCAGCGGCCCGGCGCCCGCGTTGTGCGTGCGCACAACACCGCGTGTCAGGGGCCTGTGCGCGGGCCTGTCCCGATGACATCCTCCGGTCATGGGTGGGCGAAGGCTGCGGACCGGCCATGACTGGAAACTGCTCGCGGAGTCCTGCACGGCTCTGCTGGAGGGGGTGCCCGAGCTGGTCGACGAGCACCTGCGGCAACTCGCCGAGCACTCCCCCGTCTACGCGGGGGTGCTCGCTCCCGACCTCCAGTGGCGGGAGGCGGAGGAGGCGATCCGGATCGGCATCGAGACCCTGGCGGCGCCACGGGAGTCGCCGCGCCGCGACCTGGAGCACGCCGAGGACCTCGGCCGGCGCCGGGCGCATCAGGGGCTGCCGCTGGACCTGCTGGTGCACGCCTACCGCAACGCCGGCTATCTGGTGTGGGACGCGCTGGTGGAGGGTGCCTCCGGGCGGGAGCCGGAGCGGCTCGCGGCGTTGATGCGCTCGGCGACGGTGGTGTGGTCGGCGGTGGACGCGCAGACCCAGACGGCGTCGGAGGCGTACCGGGCGACCGAGGCGGACCTGCGACGGCGTACCGACGAGCAGTTGCAGGCGCTGCTCGACGCGCTGCTGGAGGGGCAGGCGACACCGGGGCTGGCGGCGCGGGCGGCTGCGGGACTCGATCTGCCGGAGCACGGCCCCTACGCGGTGGTGGTGCTGCGGGCGGTGCGGCGGGACGCGCACGGGCAGCCGCTGCGGGGAGCCGGGTTCCGGTTCATCTGGCGGATGCGGGCGGACTGCGAGATCGGGGTCGTCGCCCTCTCGCCCGGTCAGGGTCTGGACGGGGTGGCCCGGGCGCTCGACGGCCGCTGCTCGGGACCGGGCGGCATCAGTCCGGTGGTGCCGGGACTCGCCGAGCTGGGGCGGGCCCGACGGCTGGCCGAGCTGGCGCTGCGGACGTGCCCGCCGGACGCGACCGCCGTCGTACGGCTGGACCAGCGCATGCCGACGGCGCTCGTGGTGAGCCAGCCGGAGCTGGCCGACCGGCTGGTGGCGGACGTGTTCGGCGCGCTGCTGGAGCTGGAGCCCGCCGACCGTGCGGTGCTGCTGGAGACCCTGGATGTGTGGCTGGCGTGCGAGGGGTCCGCGGGGCGGGCCGCGGGACGGCTGTACTGCCACCGCAACACGGTCTTCAACCGGCTGCGGCGGCTGGAACAGCTGACGTCCCGGTCGCTGGCCCGGCCCCGGGACCTGATCGAGATGACGCTGGCGCTGGACGCCTACCGGCTCTCGGGCGCCCGGCGGTGATCAGGTCAGGAAGTCCCGCGCGATCTGCTCCGCCACCCGCTCCAGGATCGGGCCCGCGTCCGCGATGCACTTGGCCACGTCCGGCTCGACCTCGGTGAGGGGGTACGCCCGCCGGATGCCGGCCTTGCCGAGCGCCTGGGGCGGCAGGGCGAGCCGCCCGCACACCGCGACGACCTCCTTGTCCGCGGCACGGGCCGCGGCGGCGACGCCCGCGGGGGCCTTGCCGTGCAGGGTCTGCTCGTCGAGGGAGCCCTCGCCGGTGATGACCAGCGTGGTCCGTTCCAGCGCGGGGGCGAAGCCCAGGACGTCGAGCATGACCTCGATGCCGGCGCGGAACCGGGCACCGACCAGCAGCGCGCCGTAGCCGATGCCGCCCGCGGCGCCGGCGCCGGGAGCCGCCGCGTACTCGGCGGCCTTCGCGCCGACGGCGGACTCCAGCACGCGCGCGTAGTGCGCGAGCGCCTCGTCGAGGGCCGCCACGTCGTCCGGGGAGGCGCCCTTCTGCGGGCCGTAGACCGCGGGCGCGCCCTTCGGGCCGGTCAGCGGGTTGTCGACGTCGCTGGCGAGGACCAGCTCGACGTCGGCCAGGCGCGGGTCCAGGTCCGAGAGGTCGGCCGTGGCGAGGTCCGCGAGACCGCCGCCGCCCGGGGCGACCGGCTCGCCGTCCTTGTCGAGGAACCGCGCGCCGAGCGCGGTCAGCATGCCGGCGCCGCCGTCGGTGGTGGCGCTGCCGCCCACGCCGAAGACGATCGTGCGGGCGCCCGCGTCGAGTGCGGCCCGCAGCAGCTCGCCGGAGCCGTACGTGGAGGCCGTGAGCGGGGCGAAGACGCCCTGGGGCAGGCGCTGGAGGCCACTGGCCTCCGCCATCTCCACCACGGCCGTGTCGCCGCGCAGCGCGAAGGCGGCCGTGACCTCCTGGCCGAGCGGCCCGGCGGCCTTGATCTCGTGCCGCTCGAAGCCGGCCGCGACCGCCGCGTCCACGGTGCCGTCGCCGCCGTCGGCCACCGGCAGCGCCTCGACGTCGAGCCCCGGCACGATCCGGCGCAGCCCGGCCGTCACCCGCTCGGCGACCTGCACGGCCGTCAGCGACCCCTTGAACTTGTCCGCGGCGATGAGCACCCTCTGGGCACCGTTGCCTGCAGCGTCCGCCACCTTGCATTCCCCTTGCTCTTCGGGCCTGGACGATGTCAGGCCGGTCGCGCCGCTGTGACCATAACCGCAGGCACCCCTCGCCGTCATGCCCCGCCCGGACCGTGAGAACGCGCCGTGACCCCGCTGTGCGCGCCCGTGAAATCGGGTAGACCGGTCCTATGACCCCTGTGGGCACCGCGCCAGAGCTCGCCGACCGCGTCCTCGGAGGCTGGCTGGGCCGGATCGCGGGCAACATGCTCGGCAAGCCGGTCGAGCAGGGCGAGGTGTGGACGCGGGACCGGATCGACCGCTATCTGCGGCGGGCCTCCGCCCTGCCGCTGACCGACTACCTGCCCGAGCCCGTGAGCGAGACCGACGGCTTCGAGCTGCGCCCCGAGTGGCGCAGCTGCGTGCGCGGCCGAATCCACGGCAGCTGCCGCGACGACGACGTGGACTACGCCATCCTCGGCCTGGACCTCCTGGAGACCCACGGCTTCGGCTTCAGCACCGAGCAGGTCGGTGACCTGTGGCTGAGCAGGCTGCCGTACCTCCAGACGTTCACCGCGGAGCGCGCCGCCTACCGCAACCTCGCGGGCGGGCTGAAACCACCGCTGACGGCGACGTACGACAACCCCTACCAGGAGTGGATCGGCGCCCTGATCCGGGCCGACATCTACGGCTGGACCCGCCCCGGCACCCCGCGCCGTGCCGCCGCGCTGGCCCGCCGGGACGCGGTGCTGTCGCACACCGGCAACGGGGTGTACGGCGCGATGTGGGCGGCCGCGCTGGTCTCGGCGGCGTTCACGGCCCCGACGGTGCGCCGCGCCCTGGACGAGGCGCTGGCCGTCGTACCGGCGAGCAGTCGGCTCGCCCGGACCGTGCGCCGGGTGATCTCGCTCCACGACACCCGGATGAGCTGGGAGGACACCCTCGGCACGGTGTCAGAGGAGACCGCGGGGATGGGCTGGATCCACACCGTCCCGAACGCCGCTGTGCTCACCGCCGGGCTGCTGTACGGCGACGGCGACTTCACCCGGACCGTCACCCTCACCGTCCGCGGCGGTCTGGACACCGACTCCAACGGGGCCACCGCGGGGTCCGTGGCCGGCGTGCTGACCGGGGCCGAGGCGATTCCGGCGCAGTGGAAGGACCCGCTGGAGGACACGGTGCGCAGCGCGGTGTTCGGGTTCGACGGGGTGCGGATCAGCGAGCTGGCCGAGCGGACACTGCGGCTGGTGGACGCGGAGTGAGCGGCCCCGGGGCCCTCCTTCGGCCTCCCGGGAGCTGGTTACCCTTCCTGGATGACCAGTGCTCAGGACTTCGCCACGTACATCGCCGGCCTGCCCCGCGTGCTCGCCGGTGCCGCCGCCCTCTTCCGGGACGAGGCAGGCCGGGTGCTGCTCGTGGAGCCCAACTACCGCGAGGGCTGGGCGCTCCCGGGCGGCACCGTCGAGTCCGACGACGGCGAGAGCCCGCGCCAAGGCGCCCGCCGGGAGACCGCGGAGGAGATCGGTCTGGACCGGCAGCTCGGCCGGTTGCTCGCGGTGGACTGGGTGCCCGGGACACCGGCCCGGCCGCCGCTGGTGGCGTACCTCTACGACGGCGGTGTGCTCGGCGAGGAGGACTTCAAGGCGATCCGGCTCCAGGAGGAGGAGCTGCTGTCCTGGCGGCTCGTGCCGCGCGAGGAGCTGACCGCCTACCTGCCGGACGGCCTCGGCCGCCGGGTCCTGGCCGCGCTGGACGTCCTCGCGGGCGGCGCCGGGACGGTAGAGCTGGAGAACGGGCACCGGGTCTCCTGAGTCCGCCGCCGGTGCGCCTCAGTCCTTGCCGCGGGAGTTGAGGCGGGCGGCCTGCCGGGTGAGATGGTCGCGTTCGGCGAGGTCGGAGGCCTTGCGGGCCGCCTCGGCGTACAGCCGTGCCGCGGTCCTCAGGTCGCCGGCGCGCTCGTGGAGGTAGGCGGTCGCCGCGGTGTGGCGGGGCAGGGAGGCGTCCAGCTCGGCGAGCGCCGCGAGGCCCGCCCGGGGTCCGTCGGCCTCGCCCACGGCGACCGCGCGGTTGAGGCGGACCACGGGGCTGTCGGTCAGCCGCGCGAGTTCGTCGTACCACTCGACGATCTGCACCCAGTCGGTCTCCTCGGCGGTGGGCGCGTCGGCGTGCAGGGCGGCGACGGCGGCCTGGGCCTGGAACTCGCCCAGCCGGTCGCGGGCGAGCGCCGCCTGGAGGATCTCGACGCCCTCGGCGATCAGGGCGGTGTCCCAGCGGCCGCGGTCCTGCTCGGCGAGCGGCACCAGGCTGCCGTCGGGCGCGGTACGGGCGGCGCGGCGGGCGTGGTGGAGCAGCATCAGGGCGAGGAGCCCGGCCACCTCGGGGTGGTCGATGACGGCCGCGAGCTGCCGGGTGAGCCGGATCGCCTCGGCGGCGAGGTCGACGTCGCCGGAGTAGCCCTCGTTGAAGACCAGGTAGAGCACGCGCAGCACGGTCGCCACGTCGCCGGGCCGGTCGAACCGTACGCCGGAGACGGTGCGCTTGGCGCGGCTGATGCGCTGCGCCATGGTCGCCTCGGGCACCAGGTAGGCCTGGGCGATCTGGCGGGTGGTGAGACCGCCGACGGCGCGCAGGGTGAGGGCGACGGCGGAGGACGGGGTGAGCGAGGGGTGGGCGCACAGGAAGTAGAGCCGGAGTGTGTCGTCCACCTCGGTGGCCGGGCCGGGCGCGGGCTCCTCCTCGACACGCTCCTCGCGGCGGCGGCGTGCGGTGTCCGCGCGAGTGGCGTCGAGGAACTTCCGCCAGGCCACGGTGACCAGCCAGCCCTTGGGGTCCCTCGGGGGGTCGGCCGGCCATCCGCGGACCGCCTCGACCAGAGCGTCCTGGACGGCGTCCTCGGCCGCCGCGAAGTCTGCTCCGCGGCGGACGAGGACGCTCAGCACACTCGGCGTGAGGCTTCTGAGCAGCGCCTCATCCACCGGCGTGGCAGTCCGTGACGGTGGGCGACGCGGAGAGGAACGGGCGCAGCTCCAGCCACTCGTGGATCGGCTTGCCGCCGGCGCCGGGGGCGGCCGACAGCTCGCCGGCCACTTCGACGGCCCGCTCGTGGCTGTCGACGTCGATCACCATCCACCCGGCGATGAGGTCCTTGGTCTCGGCGAACGGCCCGTCGGTGACCGGCGGGCGGCCCTCCCCGTCGTAGCGCACCCACGTGCCCTCGGGGGCGAGGGCCTGTCCCTCGACGTACTCCCCGGTCTGCTCCAGCCGCTCCGCGAAGTCCCGCATGTACTGCACGTGCGCCGAGATCTCCTCCGGCGTCCACTGCTCCATGGGCACGTCGTTGGCCGGGGCCGGGGCGCCGCGGTAGTGCTTCAGCAGCAGGTACTTGGCCATGGTGGGTCTCCTCGGTCCTGGTGCGACCCATTGTGGTCGCGTTCACTGCCGGGACGGAGCCGGGCGCGCGTTCTCGACATCACCGGCGGAATTTCTTTCGGGAGCCGCGGCAGGGGGTGGCGCCGGCGCGCGTCGGGCGGCTTCAGAAGAGGGCCGCGCCCCGCTCCAGGTCCAGCAGCCGCTGCTTGCGTTCCAGGCCGCCGCCGTAGCCGGTCAGGCTGCCGTCGGAGCCGACGACGCGGTGGCAGGGGACGATGATGCCGATCGGGTTCTTGCCGTTGGCGAGGCCGACCGCGCGGGAGGCGCCGGGCCTGCCGAGGGCGGCCGCGAGGTCGCCGTAGCTGCGGGTCTCGCCGTAGGGGATGCGCCGCAGCTGCTGCCAGACCTCGCGCTGGAACGGGGTCCCACCCAGGTGGAGTTCGAGGGTGAACTCCTTCAACTCCCCCTCGAAGTAGGCGGTCAGCTGGTCGACGGCCTCCCCGAAGGGGCGGTCGTCGCGGGCGCCGAAGTTCTCCTCGGGCGGGCGGTGGCGCTGCTCGGTCATGTAGAGGCCGCTCAGGGCGCCGTCCGTCGCGACCAGCGTCAGCGGGCCGTACGGGCTGTCGATCACGGCGTGCTGTTTCACGGTGCTCACGGAACGTCCTTATACCGGGAGGAAGTTGATCGGGTGGTTGTCGGTCGCCCACAGGTACTGGACCGCGTACGCCCGCCAGGGGCGCCAGGCCGCCGCCCGCGCGGTGAGCGCGGCCGGGGTCGACGGCAGGCCCAACTCCCGGGCCGCCTTGCGGATGCCGAGGTCGGTGGGGAGGAAGGCGTCGGGGTCGCCGAGGGCGCGCATCGCGATGACGTCGACGGTCCAGGGGCCGAATCCGGGGAGGGCGAGGAGACGGGCGCGCGTGTCCGCCCAGTCGGCCTCGACACCCAGGTTGAGCGATCCGTCGGCGAGTTGGGAGACGAGGGTGGTGAAGGTGGCGCGCCGGGTGCGGGGCATCGCCAGGGTCCCGGGGTCGAGCGCGGCGAGCGCCTCGGGTGCCGGGAAGAGGTGGGTGAGGCCGCCCTCGGGGTCGTCCACCGCCTCGCCGTGCGCGGCCACCAGGCGGGCGGCGTGGGTCCGCGCCGCCGCCGTGGACACCTGCTGCCCGAGGACCGCCCGGACCGCGAACTCCGCCTCGTCCACCGTCCGTGGCACCCGCCGCCCGGGCGCCTTGTCGACCAGCGGCGCGAGGACCGGGTCGGCGCGCAGCTGGTCGTCGACGGCGACCGGGTCGGCGTCCAGGTCGAGCAGGCGCCGGCAGCGGCTGATGGCGACGGTCAGGTCGCGCAGGTCGCCGAGGGTGAGACGGCAGGCGATGTGGTCGGGGTTCGGGGTGAGCGTCACGACGCCGTGCCCGTACGGCAGTCGCAGGGTGCGCCGGTAGGCGCCGTCCCGCCACTCCTCCACCCCCGGCACGGCGGTCGCCGCGAGGTGCCCGAAGAGGTTGTCGGGGTTGAGGGGGGCGCGGAACGGCAGTCTCAGGGTCAGGGCGCCGGCCGTGTTCCTGGGTGCGCCGCGGGGCGTGCGGGCGCGCAGGTCGGTCGGGGAGAGCGCGAAGACCTCCCGGACGGTGTCGTTGAAGGTGCGGATCGAGGAGAACCCGGCGGCGAAGGCGATGTCGGCCATCGGCAGCGGGGTCGTCTCGATCAACAGCCTTGCGGTCTGGGCGCGTTGGGCGCGGGCCAGGGCGAGCGGGCCGGCGCCGAGCTCGGCGAGCAGCTGGCGTTCGACCTGCCGGGTGCTGTAGCCGAGCCGGGTGGCGAGCCCGGGCACGCCCTCCCGGTCCACGACACCGTCGGCGATCAGCCGCATCGCCCGGGCAACCAGGTCGGCGCGCTGGTTCCACTCCGGGGAACCGGGGCTGGTGTCCGGGCGGCAGCGCTTGCACGC
Source organism: Streptomyces sp. NPDC020489 (assembly GCF_044386545.1). Lineage (NCBI taxonomy): Bacteria > Bacillati > Actinomycetota > Actinomycetes > Kitasatosporales > Streptomycetaceae > Streptomyces > Streptomyces sp. NPDC020489. The sequence continues at coordinate 633,089 of NZ_JBIRUZ010000003.1, read as the reverse complement.
CCGGAACCCGGCCTGCTGACAGGCGGCGGCGCTCGGGTAGAACGTCATGTTCTCGGGCTTGGGCGGCACCACCGGGCAGCTGGGCCGGCAGTAGATCCGGGTCGTCAGGACCGCCGTGAAGAACCACCCGTCGAAGCGGGCGTCCTTCGACTGGACGGCGCGCACGCAGCGCGATGTGTCGGTGTGCATCCCCTTCTGCATGCGTCCAGCATGGGCCGTCCGCCGGGATCGGGCTGGCGAGAATCCGACATCAACCTCGCGCTTCCTGCGCCGCTCCGGATCGCCATGCCGACTCGCGCAGCAGCCGCAGCCCGTTCAGGCCCACCAGCACGGTGGAGCCCTCGTGACCGGCGACGCCGAGCGGCAGCGGGAGGTGGCCGACGAGGTCCCAGACGACGAGGACGGCGATACAGCTCCCGGCGATGGCGAGGTTCTGCACCACCAGCCGCCGGGCCGCCCGCGACAGCCGTACGACCGCCGGTACGGCCGCCAGTTCGTCCCGCACGATCACCGCGTCCGCCGTCTCCAGCGCCAGGTCCGAGCCCGCGCGGCCCATCGCGACACCGGAGTGCGCGGCGGCCAGGGCGGGCGCGTCGTTGACCCCGTCACCGACGAACAGCACCTTGCGGCCCGCGTCCTGCATCTCGCGCACGGCGTTCACCTTGTCCTCGGGGAGCAGGTCCGCCCGGACGTCGGTCAGCCCGGTGGCCTCGGCGACCCGGGCCGCGGCGTCGGCGTTGTCCCCGGTGAGGAGAACGGGGGCGGCGCCGGTCAGGGCGGTGAGCGCCGCGGTCGCGACGGGGGCCGCGGGACGCAGCCGGTCGGCGAGGGTGAGGGTGCCTACGGGGGTGCCGTCGCGGGTGACGAGGACGATGGTGGCGCCGGGGGTGGGGGCGGGGGGCGCCGGGGTGGTGCCGGGCTCCGTGTCGGGGGTGGCCGTCTCCGCCCGGCCGACCCGGACCAGCCGGCCCTCGACCCTCGCCGTCACCCCACGGCCCGGCTCGGCCACGAACTCCTCCGCGCCCGCGATCCGCAGCCCCCTCCCCCGCGCCGCGCTCACGACGGCCCGCGCCAGCGGGTGTTCGCTGGACCGCTCGACCGCGGCGGCCAGCGCCAGCACCTCGTCCGCGTCCAGGCCGGAGCCCGGCAGCGGCCGTACGTCCGTCACCTCCGGCGCGCCCTCGGTGAGCGTGCCCGTCTTGTCGAGGGCGGTCGCGTCGATCTCGCCCAACCGCTCCATCGCGACGGCCGACTTGACCAGCACACCGTGCCGGCCGGCGTTGGCGATGGCGGACAGCAGAGGCGGCATCGTCGCGAGCACGACCGCGCACGGGGAGGCGACGATCATGAAGGTCATCGCCCGCAGCAGCGCGTCCCTGAGGTCGGCGCCGAACAGCAACGGCACGGTGAACACGGCGAGCGTGGCGGCCACGACGGCGACCGAGTAGCGCTGTTCGACCTTCTCGATGAACAGCTGGGTCGGCGCCTTGGTGCGGGACGCCTCCTCGACCAGGGTCACGATCCGGGCGATGACCGAGTCGGCGGGGTCGCGCTCGACGCGGACGCGCAGGGCGCCGGTGCCGTTCAGCGTGCCGGCGAAGACCTCGTCGCCGGGGCGCTTCGGCACCGGCAGCGGCTCGCCGGTGATGGTGGCCTGGTCGGCCTCGCTGACGCCGTCCAGCACGCGTCCGTCGGCGCCGATGCGCTCGCCCGGGCGGATCAACAGGACGTCGTCTACGGCGAGTTCGGCGGTGGGCACGGTTTCCTCGGCGCCGACCGAGTCGTCGTCCGCGCCGGTGCCGCCCGGACCGCCGTCGCCCGGGACGCGCGTCGCCGTCGTCGGCGCGAGGTCCAGCAGACCCCGTACCGAGTCCGCGGTGCGGGCCGTGGCCAGGGCCTCCAGGGCGCCGGAGGTCGCGAAGATGACGATCAGCAGACCGCCGTCGAGGACCTGGCCGATGGCGGCGGCGCCGAGTGCCGCGGCGATCATCAGCAGGTCGACGTCGAGGGTCTTCTGGCGCAGGGCCCGCAGCCCTTCCAGTGCGGGCTCCCAGCCGCCCGCCGCATAGGCGATCGCGTACGCGGGCCCGTACACCCACGCCGGAGCACCGACGACGGTGTCCAGGATCAGGCCGATCAGGAACGCGGCCGTCGCCACCGCCGCCCAGCGGGCCTCGGGCAGGGCGAGGACGCGGGTGCGGCGGCGGGGGGCCGTCGGGGCGGGCGCGGGGGCACGGCTGGGGGCGAGAGTCGCTGACACCCGGCCCACCATACAGGAACACATGAAGACTCATTCATCTGTTCATGTGCGATGGGTAGGATGACCGCATGGGTCATGGAGCCGTCACCACCACCGCCGAGGAACGCGTACGCCTCGACGCGGGCAACGTCGCGAAGGTCGCCACCACGCTCCAGGCCCTCTCCACCCCCTCCCGGCTGCTGATCCTGGCCCGCCTGCGGGAAGGCCCGCTGCCGGCAACCGAGTTGGCGGCCGAGGTGGGGATGGAGCAGTCGGCGTGCTCGCACCAGTTGCGGCTGCTGCGCAACCTCGGTCTGGTCGTCGGGGAACGGCGTGGCCGCTCCGTCGTCTACGCACTGCACGACCACCATGTCGCCGAGCTGCTCGACCAGGCCGTCTACCACGTGGAACACCTGCGCCTGGGGCTCAGCGACGCCACCGACTGAGGCGCCCGCGCCGCACGTCGGACCGCGGGCTCGCGTGGGCGTTCGTGGAGGGCGGTGGAGGGCGTGCTGTCGCTGCTGCCGCTCGTTCCGCCGGTGCCGCCGTACGGCTGACCCGGCCCCCCTGACGGCGCAATGCCCCGCCGGTATCCGTGAGGAGCCGAGCGCGGCGGAAGGGCCTGGTCAGCGTCGCCGCGGCGGGGCGGGGTGGCGCGCGCCGGGCGTGGGACCGGTTGCGGGGGCTCGGGGCCGTTTCCACCGTGGGCGCATGAACAGCGGCTGACAGCAGCAGCTGGCGTTTCGCGTTTCGGAAGGAATTCAATGCGCGCCCTCGTCTCCCGCGGCCTCCTCGTGCCGCCCCTGGTCTGCGCCGCGCTGGTCTTCGGCCCGGCCGGCACCGCCGCCGCCATCGGTGACTCGGGGCGCGAAGTCCCGGGCCTGAGCGTCACCGAGGCCGCGCCCCGGTCCGGCGCCGCCACCACCTCTCTCGATCACGACCGCGTCCTGGCGCCCCTGCTGGACACGGTGGCCGGGCCGGGCGCGGTCGCGGGCACCCGGCTCGACCCGGACGCGGCCGCCGCGTACGCCGAGGAACTGCGGGCCTGGCACGCCTCGGTCCAGGAACGGCTCAAGGACGCGGCCGCCCAGCGGTCCCTGGCCGCCGACCCCGTCGGTGACCTGCTGACCTCGCTGACCTCCGCCGTGCAGAGCCTGATCGGCTCACTGACCTCGCTCGACCTGGGCGGAGTACTGAGCTCGGTGACCGGCCTGCTCTCCCCGGTACTCGACCTGGTCACCGGCCTGCTCGGCGGCGGCCTGCCTCAGATCCCCGCACCGACGCTGCCCACGACGCCGTAACGACGACAGCACCGCCTGGGCCGCCGGGGGTGGCCCAGGCGGCTCGGCTGCTCGGGGCGGCCCTGGCGGCTCGGCTGCTCGGCGCTTCGGGGCGGCCCGGTGCGGTGGGTCGACCGACGCCTGCGGGGCGAACCGGGGGTGTCAGGCGACGTCGGCGGCCCCGCGCGCCGCCCCCGTCCCGAGGCTCAGTCGGTCTCCGAGGCGAACGTGTCGTACGACCGCTCGTCGAACAGGACGAACCTGACCTCCTCAACGTCCGTCTTCGCGGCCCGGACCGTCGCCACGGCGATGCGGGCGGCGTCCCGCATGGGCCAGCCGTAGACGCCCGTGGAGATCGCCGGGAACGCGACCGTGCCAGCGCCGAGTTCGTCGGCGACGCGCAGGGACTCGCGGTAGCAGGAGGCCAGCAGCTCGGAGCGGTCCTCGTCCGGGCTGAACACGGGGCCGACCGTGTGGATGACCCAGCGGGCGTCCAGGTCGCCCGCCGTCGTCGCGACCGCCCGCCCGGTCGGCAGGCCCTTGCCGTAGTGGGAGGCGCGGAGCCTGCGGCAGTCCTCCAGGATCGCCGGGCCGCCGCGCCGGTGGATCGCGCCGTCCACTCCACCGCCGCCGAGCAGCGAGGAGTTGGCCGCGTTCACGATGGCGTCGACCGACTCGCGGGTGATGTCGCCCTGGACGAGCGTGAGGGTGGTCATGTCTGTCGCAGCCTCCTCCAGACCGCCTTCGCCGCGTTGTGCCCGGACATGCCGTGCACGCCCGGGCCCGGCGGGGTGGCGGACGAGCAGATGTAGACGGCCGGGTGCGGGGTGCCGTAGGGGAACAGGGAGAGTTTCGGGCGCAGCAGGATCTGTAGTCCGGTGACCGCCCCGGTGCCGATGTCGCCGCCGACGTAGTTGGCGTTGCGGACGGCCATCTCGGGCGGCCCGGCGGTGGCGCGGGCCAGGACCCGGTCGCGGAACCCCGGGGCGAAACGCTCCAGTTGGCGCTCGAGGGCGTCGGTGAGGTCCCCGGTCCAGCCGCTCGGGACATGGCCGTAGGCCCAGAAGACCTGCTTGCCCTCGGGCGCCCGGGTGGGGTCCATGACACCGGGCTGCACGGTGATCATGAACGGCTTCTCGGGGGCCCTGCCCTCACGGGACGCCGCGCGCAGGGCGGTGCCGATCTCGGCGGCGTTCGCACCGATCTGCACGGTGCCGGCGGCGCGGGCCTCGGGCGCGGTCCAGGGCACCGGTCCGTCGAGGGCGTAGTCGACCTTGAAGACGCCCGGGCCGTACCGGTAGCCGTCGTAGTAGCCGCCGAAGCCGGCGATGCGGGCCAGGGCGGTGGGTGAAGTGTCGAAGACGTACGCGCGGGCGGGCGGCAGGTCGTCGAGACGCTTGACCTCGTAGTCGGTGTAAATGGCGCCGCCCAGGTCCTTGAGGTACGCCGCGAGCGCGTCGGAGATCGCTTGGGAGCCACCGCGGGCGACGGGCCAGCCGCGGGCGTGTGCGGCGAGGGCGAAGACCAGGCCGATGGCACCGGTGGCGAAGCCGGACAGGGGCGCCATCACATGGGCGACCAGACCGGCGAACAGGGCCTTGGCGCGCTCGTCGCGAAAGCGCCGCAGCAGCCAGGTCGACGGGGGCAGACCGACGAGGCCGAAGCGGGCGAGGGTGACCGGGTCGCGGGGCAGCGCGGTCAGCGGCAGCGACATGAAGTCCCGTACCAGGGCGTCCCACTTGGGCAGGAACGGCTCGACCAGTCTGCGGTAGGTGCCCGCGTCGCGCGGTCCGAACGAGGCGGCCGTCTCGGCGACCGACCGGGACAGCACGGCGGCGGTCCCGTCGGTGAAGGGATGCGCCATGGGAAGGTCGGCGTGCAGCCACTCCAGGCCGTACCGCTCCAGGGGGAGGGCCCTGAACGCCGGGGAGTTGATGCCGAGGGGGTGCGCGGCGGAGCACGGGTCGTGCCGGAAGCCCGGCAGGGTGAGCTCCTCGGTGCGGGCACCGCCGCCGACGGTGTCACGGGCCTCGAAGAGGGCCACGGAGAAGCCGCGACGGGCCAGCTCCACGGCAGCCGTCAGTCCGTTCGGTCCCGCACCCACCACGCACGCATCGAGCATCGACGGCACCTTCGGACTCCTTCGTCAGCCGATGGCCACTGGATCAGGATAGGACGGGGCACGGACGGCACCGGGTCGCGGGGGACTCGAGCGACGGTGGGTGTCCGGGCGGTCACCGCCCAGCGGCCCGCCCGTGCCCGCGCTGTCACCGTCCGAGCCACGGCCGTACGACCGCCCGTCCCTCGGTGCCCTGCCGTACGGCACCCCGCCCCCGACCGCCGCCTCAGCCTGCGCGACCCGGCCCGCGCGCCCGCCTCAGACGCCGCCCGCCAGCAGCGTCATGATCCGCCGCGCCGTCGCCGCGTCCCGTGCCGTGGTGAAGGGCAGGGTGTTGCCGCCGGTGATGCGGAACGGCTCGCCGGTGACGGTCAGATGGGCGCCGCCCGCCTCCTCGACGATGAGCAGGCCGGCCGCGTGGTCCCAGGCCGCCTCCCAGGAGAAGGCGGTGGCATCCGACTGACCGCGCGCGATGGCGAGGTACTCCAGACCGGCCGAGCCGCAGGCGCGCGGCGCGATGCCGTCCGTCCACAGAGCCAGGAGGGCGCGCTTCTGCTCGTCCGTCGTGTAGTCCGGGTGGGAGGTGGCCACTTCGAGGTCCCGGCCGGGCTCGGGCGGACCGGCGAAGAGCCGCTCGCCGTCGAGGAAGGCGCCCTGGCCCCGTACGGCCGTGGCGAGTTGGTCGCGGGCGGCAGCGAAGATCCACGCGGCGTGCACCACACCGCCCTGCGCGAGCGCGACCAGGGTGCTGAAGCCGTCCTCGCCGCGTACGAACTGCCGTGTCCCGTCGACCGGGTCGACGATCCAGACCGGGGCGTCGCCGCGGATCGCCTCGTAGGAGGCCGGGTTGGCGTGCACCGCCTCCTCGCCGACGACGACGGAGCCGGGCAGCAGGCGGCCGAGTTCCTCGGTGAGGTGCTGCTCGGCCAGCCGGTCGGCATCCGTGACCAGGTCGTGCGGGCCGGCCTTCTGGTCGACCTCGTGCGCGGCGAGCCGGCGCCAGCGCGGCATGATCTCGGCCGCGGCGGCCTTGCGGATCGCCTCCTCCACGTCGGTCGAGTGGCGGGCGAGAAACTCGTCGATGGTTTCCGTGTCTTCGATCATGACTCCATGAGAGCACGCGCCACTGACAATCCCCACCCGGTGGGTGGATCCCGGGTGGAATCGGCGTGAACAACCGACAACCCGACCGGCACCTCGACCGATGGCTGGGCGAGTATCCCGCCCGGCACCCCGACCGGCACCTCGACCGATGGCTGGGCGAGCATCCCGACCGGCACTCCGACCGCCAGCCCGACCGCCAGGTCAGCGGCCCACCGCATACCCCTGCATCCCCCGCGGATTGGCCGCCGCCGACAGGATGCCCGTCTCCGGATCCCGGGCGACCGCGCACAGGCGCCCCTCCGACCAGGCGTCCCCCACGATGACGTCATGTCCCCGCCGCCTCAGACCCTCGACGACCGCCGGGTCGGTGCGGGACTCCACCGTGACGCTGCCCGGCCGCATGCCGCGCGGGTAGAAGGAGCCCGGGAAGCTGTCGTTGTGCCAGTTCGGGGCGTCGATCGCGCCCTGGAGGTCGAGGCCGCCGCGGACCGGGGAGCGCAGCGCGACGGCGAGGAAGAAGTGCAGCTGCCACTGGTCCTGCTGGTCGCCGCCGGGGGTGCCGAAGGCCATGACGGGGACGCCGTCGCGCAGGGCGATGGAGGGGGTGAGCGTGGTCCGGGGACGGCGGCCGGGGGTCAGTGAGTTCGGCAGCCCCTCCTCCAGCCACGTCATCTGGAGCCGGGTACCGAGCGGGAAGCCCAGTTCGGGAACGACGGGGTTGGACTGGAGCCAGCCGCCGCTGGGCGTGGCGGCGACCATGTTGCCCCAGCGGTCCACGACATCGAGGTGGCAGGTGTCGCCGCGGGTGCTGCCGTCGTCGCTCACCTCGGGTTCGCCGGGCACCGGGGAGGCCGGGCTCTTGGCGACGGTGGGCTCCCCCGCCCCCATGGGGCTGAACCCGGGCTCCGCCGGGGCCACCACGTGCGCGTTCGCGCTCAGGCGGGGCACGCGGCCGCCGGGGCTGCCGGGGCGCAGCTCGTAGGAGGCCCTGTCGCCGACGAGGGTCCGCCGCTCGGCGTTGTACGCGGGTGACAGCAGGTCGTCGAGCGGTACCTCGGCCGCGTCGCCGTACCAGGCCTCACGGTCGGCCATGGCGAGCTTGCAGCCCTCGATGAGCAGGTGGACGTAGTCGGCGGACCCGTGGGCGGGCAGTTCCGGCGGCAGCAGGGCGAGCTGCTGGAGGAGCGCCGGGCCCTGGCTCCAGGGGCCGGCCTTGCAGAGCGTCCAGCCCTTCCAGTCGTACGTCGCCGGGCTCTCGTACGTCGCGGACCACCCGGCGAGGTCGTCGGCCGTCAGCGTGCCGGTGTGCCGTTCCCCGCTGGTGTCCAGGGTCGGACGTGCCGCCTGCCGGACGAGCGCCTCGCCGATGAACCCGGAGCGCCACACCTCCCGCGCGGCGTCGATCTGCGCGACCCGGTCCCCCGCGTCCTCGACCTCGGCGAGCAGCCGCTTCCAGGTGGCGGCGAGGGCGGGATTGCGGAACAGCTCGCCGGGTCGCGGGGCCTTCCCGCCGGGCAGGTAGATCTCGGCCGAGGAGGTCCACTCGGTCTCGAACAGCTCCCTCACGGTCTCGACGGTCGCCCCGACGTTCTCCACGGGCGCGTGCCCGTTCTCGGCGTAGTCGATGGCATGGGCGAGCACGTCGGCGAGGGTCTTGGTCCCGTGGTCGCGGAGCAGGAGCATCCAGGCGTCGAAGGCGCCGGGGACGGCGGCGGCGAGCGGTCCGGTCCCGGGGACCAGGTCCAGGCCGAGCCCCTTGTAGTGCGCGACGGTGGCGCCGGCCGGGGCGACGCCCTGACCGCACAGCACCCGGACCTCGCCGCCCGCCGGTGCGAGCAGGATCGGCACCTCGCCGGCGGGTCCGTTGAGGTGCGGTTCGACGACGTGGAGCACGAACGCGCCCGCCACGGCGGCGTCGTAGGCGTTGCCGCCGGCCTCCAGCACGGCCATCGCCGACTGCGAGGCGAGCCAGTGGGTGGAGGACACCATGCCGAAGGTGCCTTGCAGGGTGGGGCGGGTCGTGAATTCCATCTCTGACCTCGGTGTGTACGTGTGTCGGTCGGCTCGGAAGGGTCCGTGGTCCGTGGGGAGAACCCGGGGAGGCTGAGCGCGGGGCCATCTGTCCCCAGGTGGACCCCTTGCCGTCTCTTTCGTGGTCGGGTTCTTGCCCGGGGGTGCAGCCCCGCCTCATGGTCAGGTGTCAGGGCCGCAGGGTCAGCACGAGGACGTGGGAACCGCGGTGGCGGGGCTGCGGCCGTCGCCGCCGGGGGCGGGCCGGGTGAAGCGGTAGCACTGGCCGACCGCCGGCCTCGAGCTCGACACGACGGCGGAGACGGTCGTCGTGTCCCCCTCACGCACCACGCGCCTGACGTCGAAGGAACCCCGCCCGGTGGGGTCGAGGGCCTGCTGTACCCCGGCGCGCGTCAGGTCCTCGGCGTACAGGTTCGAGATGCGCTGCAGCGCCAGACGGGCCAGGTGGCCGATCTCGGTGCCCGGACGGCACACGTCGTCGTCCCGCTCGGAGATCCTCGACGTCCAGGCCTGGCCGGGGCGATAGGTGTAGGTGAAGACGAAGCACCGGGTCACCTCGACGGGCCCGCCGCCGGGGAGCAGGAGTTTGTTGTCGTACTCGGCGGTTCTGGCGTCCGTGGCGGTGAACTCGCGACGGGACGCGTCGTAGGTGATCACGGGAGCCTCGGTGTGCCGCCAGACCACCTCGGCGAGGGCGTCGGCGTCGGTGGTGCCGCTCGTACCGAGTGCGCGGGCCGTGTCGTGAGCCGTGGCACGGGCCTGCTTCCCGATGGCGGCGAACGCCTTCTCCTCGCGCTCCCTGTTGACGTCCCCGTCATGCCCGGCCCGGTACCACAGCCAGGAGACGACGATGCCGAGAACGACGATCAAGGCCATCAGGGTGGTCAGGCAGCCGGTGGTCACGAGGCCGTTCGCCCGCCTCGTGACCACCGCACCGCCGGTTGTGTCAGGTCCCACTAGCTGCCTTTGTATCCGATGTCGGCCAGTGCCTGTTCCATGACTCCGGCGTAGCCCGCGGTGCCGGCGTTCTTCGGATGGAACGACTCGAGACTGGCACAGACGTTCTCCCCGGGCCAGGGCAGGCAGGGGGCCTGGTTGGCCGGGTCGCCGTCGTGGAAGTCGCCGTCACCGTTCGGGCCGGCGACGACACGGTTGATCCACTCGTCTTCACAGATCCCGTGTCCCCGGAAGGCGGGTATCGCATCGGCGAACGCCACCCTGGTTCCGACCTGCTTCAGCTCCGCCACCTTGGCCTTCTGCTTGTCCCGGAAGTAGTCGGCCAGCTGGTTCAGGGCATCGAAGTCCGCTGTCAGGCACGGCTGTTCACCGACCAGGCGCGGGTAACCCATGAGGACGATCTGCGCGTTCGGCGCGGCGCTCGCGATTCCCTGGAGCAGCCCCCCGGTGTCCGCGACCGCCTGGTCGACTCTGCCCGTGTAGTCGGCCGCGTCACACGTCCCGAGGACGTAGCAGTTCGTCACGGCTTTGGTGAAGTTGTCCCCGTCGTTGCCACCGATGGTCAGCACGACCAGGGTGGTGTCCGGACTGAGGACACCGGAGTCGAGCTGGCTCTTCTCGTGGTAATTGCCCATCTGTCCCCAGGACGTGGGGTCTCCCGGCGTCATGTGCGATGTCTTCGCGCCGGAGCAACTGACGTCCAGGAAGTCGACGGTGGCGCTCCTGTTGTTCGACAGCTCACCGACGCTGGTGCTCTGACCGGGCAGCTTCATCTTGCGCGGCCAGGAGTTGTCGCTGCGTCGGCAGGCGTTCCAGCTGCTCTTGCCGTGGTCCCTGTTCGACTCGGGCGAGTAGGACCCTGACCCCTCCCCGGAGGTGTAGGAGTCGCCCATGGCGACGACCATGTGCTTCGGCTTGCCCGACAGCGGCTGGAAGGCGACGGCGTCCCAGGCGATGTCCTCGTCCGCGGTGCCGTCGTTGGTGGTGTTCGTCAGCTCCACCCGTGGGGTTCCGGTGAAGCGGTAGACGCCGAGTTCGACCCAGGTGTTCTTGCCGAAGTGGGTGTTGACGTAGCGGTCGCGGTCTCCGCCCGCGACGCCCCTGATCACGTAGTGGGCCTGCTGGGTGTGCGCCCCGGTGTCCGGCATGTGGGCGAAGACGCGCGCCCACTCGACGGTGCGGCCGAGGGTCCAGGTCCCGTCGATGGTCATCCGTGCCTTGGGGCCGCCGAGATGAGCGTTGTCACGGGTGTGCGTGTACCAGAAGTGGCCACCGTGTCCACCGCCGATCTGGTGCAGGTCTCCCTTCGCTTCGTACGGGCCGAGCCCCGGTCCGGTCGCCTCCGGGTTGGGGTGGAAGGTGAACTGGAAGTTCCCGGCGTCGGTGCCGGACGATCCGCAGGAGCTGTAGGTGTCGGTGTCGTCGGGGACGGATTCCACGATCAGCGCCCCGGCCGGGGCAGCGCCGCACTCCGGCGTGCCGTACTGCAGCCGGGTGCCGCGGCCCGGTTCCTCGCGCAGCGTGACGTACTTGATGTTCTCGTTGCCGCAGTCGGCGTCGCAGTTCGGCTTCCACGTCACGTTCGAGCCGCGCCACCAGTACTTCTCGTAGCACGCGGCGTCGGGACAGTCCGGCGGGTTGGCGGCGTCGCAGTTGTTGGTGGCGTTGCAGAACGCGTCCAGCGGCGGCTTGACCCGGTCGCGCTGCCCCGGGTTGTTCCACCAGGCGGGCCGGAAACCGGCGCTGGAGAACCCGGACTCGCCGGGCCAGTCCTGGCGTCCGTCGGTGGCGTAGGAGTAGCCGGTGTCCATGGACCAGGCCGACCAGCCCATCACCTTCTCCTGGTAGGGCCAGTTCTGGGGCTTCGCCGCGTCGCGCGGGTCGGACATGAACGGGTGCCGCGAGGGCGGGTAGACGGGGTTCGCCGGGTTGTTGTACCAGCCCAGGCCCCACGGCTTGCCGTCACCCTTGTTCTCGTTGAAGCCGAGGTTGTAGTTCCACAGCGCGGCGAACCAGTTCTCCGGCTTCGACGGGTCGTCGTTGTTGATCGTGATGGTCTGCCCAGCGGTGTGCACCTGGTTCCACTTGTCCGCGAGGATGTACATCGACGCGGCGATGTTGACGGAGTAGTCCAGGGCCACGGCCTTCTGCTTCGCCGGAGACAGGGACGTCTCGTTGGGCTTCTCGAAGCCGGCCAGGCGCATGCCGTCGGTGACCTGGCCGACCCCGTAACCGCAGTCCGACAGGTTCCAGTTGATCCGCCAGTACGCTTCGGACGTCTCCCCCTTGTGCCCGTAGAACCCCGCGATCGCCGCCTGCGGGTTGCCCATCTGACCGGGGATGGCACCCCCTTCGGCCTGCCACAGGTTCGACTCCTGCGCGAGCACACCCAGCAGCACCTGAGCGGGGATGCGCGCGCCGGTTTTGCCCTTCAGCGTCGGGGGCGGGAACATGCCCTGCGGGTCGACGGTGCCCAGGCCTGAACGCCAGCCGCCCTGCTTGATCCACTTGGACCGCAGCTCACCGCGGATGGCCATGTTGACGGCCCACTCGACCTGGTTCGGTGTCGGTTGCAGCGCGAGCGCTTTGACGTCGTTACGGGGGATGGAGCACCAGCGGTCCGTGTCGACCGGATTGTTCGGGTCGGCCGCCTGCACGGCTCGCGCGCTCTTCCCGGGCGCCTTCCCCGTTCCGCCGGCCGCGCGCAGGGCGGGCGAGAAGGAACCCTTGCCCGTGGCGCCGGTCGTGTCGGTGACCGACTGGGTGAGCTTCTCGCCGGTAGCGGTCACGACACTGCTGACGGTCAGCGCATCGGCCCCCTCACCCGTGGGGTCCTCAGAGGTGTCCGTCCGGGGCGAGGGTTCCGCCTTGGTGAAGCCCTTGCCCGCGTCGCCGATCCGCTCCAGGCCCGCGCGGACGCCGGGCATCAGCACGGGGTCGACGGCCAGCAGGCCGAGGCTGGACACCTGCGTGTCCGCCGCGACGTCCAGGTGAGCCACCGCGGTACCCGCGAGCTTCGTGTTCGTGGCCTTGCCGGTGAGGAACGCCCGTCCTCCCGTGCCCTGTTCGAGGGCCAGGTCCCCGAGCTTCCCCGACGCGAGCGCCGACGGCTCGCCCTGACCCTTCCACAGTTTGGCGTGCGCGGTCTCGCCCTTGCGGTCGAGGAAGGCGATTCCCTTGCCGGTGGGGCGCAGGTCGAAGGGCACGCCGTCCGTGGCAGCCAGCTTCCGGAGCGTGCTGCCGGCCGGGTCGACGTGCACCAGGTGACGGCCGTGTGCGGCGACGAGGCCGTCCTTCGTCGGGACGGCCGAGGTCACCTGTCCGGTGACAGTCGTGTCGGCGGTTGTCCTGCCGCTGGTGTCGACCGTGACGAGCCGGGTCCTGCTGTCGCGGAAAGCGCTGAACGCGGCCGTCCGGGTCTCGGGATTGCAGGACGGGTCGAAGTAGGCCAGCGAGCCGGTGAAGGGCAGTTTCGTCACCCGGCCGGACTTCAGGTCCACGACCGCGGTGAACGCCCCGCCCTGCATCAGGTCCGGCTTGTTCGTGAACGTGCGCGGCGCGTACACGACCGCAGCGTGATCACGGTCCATGACACAGGAGTTGCCGATCCACGTGTCCGCGGGCATGCCGGGCTCCGCCAGTGTGGCAACCGTCCGCCACTCGTAGGCGTCCTTCCTGTCCGCCACGAGGAGCTTGAAGCCGTCGTTGTCCGCCGCGGTGGTCACGGCCCGGTCCGCCGAGGTCTTCCAGTCCTTCCCGAGCCTCTTGCCGGGGCTCTGCACACGTGCCGGCGGATCGGACGACGGACGACCGGAGGGCTTCGACGACGACTTCGGGTCGGGAGGGCTGGTGTCGGCGAACGCCGGCGCGGCTTGTACGAGCCCGGCCAGCACCGCGGTGGCCGCAAGGCCCGCGATCCCAGTACGAGTTAATCTGTGGACTCTCAATTGCCTACTCCACTAGTGGGTTTCAGGGCGCGAGGGAGTGAACCGCCGTGGCCTCCATGGGGCTGAGAGACTGCGGAGGTCGACTCGAGAGTGACGGCGCGGCATCGGCGAGGACTGCCCGCGCGCCCACCGGAAGGTCGGGGCGGGTGACACGGTCGGCCACAGGGGTTGGGCTGATCGCCCCGGGCGGCAGTGCGGGCCCCACTTGTGGCAGTAGCGGGCTGCCAAGGTCATGTACGGGACTGGCAGGCGTGTTCGGGCCTCGTAGGCCAACTCGCCCCCTGATGACGGGTCACGCAGAAGCCGACCAGAGGCACCCCACCGCTTGGCAGCGCAGCTCTGCGGCGACCGGGACGAGAACGCGTGTAGGGCACATGCTGTTGCTCCAGTGAAGCTTGCGTGTCGATGTGTCACAGGGATCCCACAGCAGGATCTGGAGTTCGAGTGCCGATGTGATCGAGAATGTCGAATTCCCGATCACAACCGTCCTAATGTCGGCCTTGCATGCTCACTGCCATCGATGTACTGCGCTGTGTTGCGGAACCTTCCGATCCGCTGGTTGGTTCGCCCGCCTCGGCGAGCAGAGCGCCGGGGTCCGCCGGCAGGGCAGCCAGGAAGCTGCAGGTGCGCCGCAGAGTCCGTTCACTGCCGTCCACCGGCGTGACGGGACCGGATCACCGTGCACAAGCGCCGCCGACGGCCGTCCGCGTGCCCCCGCCCCCGGTCATTCGCGAGGCCGCACCAGCCCCGACTCGTAGGCGAACACCACCAGTTGGGCCCGGTCGCGGGCGCCGAGCTTCGTCATGGCTCGGCTGACGTGCGTCTTGACGGTGAACGGGCTGATGACCATGTGCGCGGCGATCTCCTCGTTGGTCAGTCCTCGCGCCGCCAGGGCCGTGACCTCGATCTCGCGGCGGGTGAGGCACTCCAGGCCGGGGGCGGTGGCGCGGTCCGGGGGTCTGGAGACGAACTCGCCGATCAGGGTGCGGGTGACCGCCGGGGACAGCAGGGCCTCGCCGCCCGCGACCACCTCGATCGCCTGCAACAGGTCCGCCGGATCGGTGTCCTTCAGCAGGAAGCCGCTGGCGCCCGCGCGCAGTGCTTCGAACACATAGCTGTCGAGGCCGTAGTTGGTGAGGATGACCACGCGCACGCCCGTCAGGTCGGGGTCGGCCGCGATGTGCCGGGTGGTCTCGATGCCGTTCATCACCGGCATCTGGACGTCGACCAGGGCGATGTCCGGCACCTCGGCCCGTACCAGCGCCAGCCCCTCCTCGCCGTCCGCCGCCTCACCGACCACCTCGATGCCGTCCTCGGCCTCCAGCAGGGCACGGAAGCCGGCCCGCATCAGCGCCTGGTCGTCGACGAGCGCCACCCGGATCACGCGGCGCCCCCCACCGGCAGTTCGGCCCGCACCGCGAAACCGCCCTCCGCGCGCGGGGCGGCGTGCAGGGTGCCGCCGAGGGCCGTGACGCGTTCGCGCATGCCGGTCAGGCCGATGCCCGGCGCGAAGGGCCGGTCGGGGGCCGCGCTGCCGTCGTCCTCCACGGTCACCGTCACCCGGCCCTCGTCGTAGGCGAGCCGCACCCGCACCTTCGCCGGTCCGGCGTGCCGTGCCGCGTTCGTCAACGCCTCCTGGACGGTGCGGTAGACCGCCTTCTCGACGGTGGCGCCCAGGGCGCGCTCCTCGCCGCTCACCGTGAGGTCCACCGCGAGCCCGGCCGCCCGCGCCCGCTCCACCAGCAGGGCGGGGGTGCCCATGACCTCGTCGGTGCGCAGCACCTCCAGCGTGGAACGCAGCTCCCGCATCGCCTCGCCGCTCGCCTCCTGGATGGCGAGCAGGGCGGGCGGCACCTCCTCACCGCGCTTGCGGGCGAGGTGCACGGCGACGCCCGCCTGGAGCTTGACGATCGAGATGCTGTGGGTGAGGGAGTCGTGCAACTCGCGGGCGATGCGCAGGCGTTCCTCTCCGGCCCGGCGCAGCGCCGCTTCCTCACGGGTGCGTTCCGCCTCCAGGGCGCGCTGTTCGGTCTGGCGCAGATAGGCCTGCCAGTTGCGGTCGGCGAGGCCGGTGACCGCCGCGAACAGGAACCAGCCCGTGAGCAGCGCGGCATTCTCGACGATGTCCCGGGTCGTCGGTCCCGTCACCAGGTACGCCGTCAGGTACAACGCGCTCGCCAGGAGCGCCCAGCCCCGGTGTCCGACCCGGGCGGCGGTGTGCACGGCGGCCAGGACGGGGAGCGCGGCGGGCAGTCCGGGCTGCGCGTGCAGGACATGGGCCGCCCCGAAGGCGGTCGAGACGGCCAGTACCGCTCGGGGGGCCGCCCGGTGGAAGGCCAGCGCGGCGGAACTCACCGCCACCAGGAGGTAGTCGAGGAAGGGCGTGTCGCCGTCGAGGGCGATCGTGGTCATCGCCAGAGCGCCGACCGCGACCGCCAGTGCCGCGTCGGAGAGTTGCCTGCGTGTGACCCTGTGCCCGCCCATGTCCGCACAGTAGAGGCCCGCGCCGACAGCCGCGTCCCCCCTGTGGACAACTCTGCGACTACTCCCGGCGTAGTAGGGGGCGGGCGGGTCCGGCCCGACCGGCGCAGCGGCGACTGCCTTCGGCCGTACGACGACCGCGGGCCGCGGCGCGGGGCACGCTGCTGCCCATGTCCACACCCTTCCGCTACACTTCGCCCCTGCCGCCCAGGGCGGCCACCGGTCACGTCGCCGAGGTCTACGCACAGCTCGCCCGCGACTTCGGCATCGAAGAGCCGGTCACCTTCGTGGTCCTGTCCTCGGCCCCCGAACTCCTCGCCCCCACCTGGGCGCTGATGCGTGAGTCGCTGATCGCGGGCCCCGGCGACCGCACCGGCAAGGAGCTGGCTGCGCTCGGGGTGTCGCTCGCCAACCGGTGCCCGTTCTGCGTGGACGCGCACACCGTGCTGCTGCACGCCACCGGCGACCACGCCCTCGCCGAGCGCCTCGCGCGCGGGGAGCGTCCGGGGAACGAGGTGCACGCGCGCGTGCTCGACTGGGGCGAGCGGACCCGGGTCCCGGGCAGCCTCGGCCATGAGCCGTACCCGTTCCCGGCCGAGCACGCCCCGGGCTATCTCGGCACCGCGCTCGCCTTCCACTTCATCAACCGGATCGTGTCCGCGTTGCTCACCGAGAGCCTGCTTCCGGCCGGCGCGCAGCGGTTCCGCGCGGTCCGCAGCATCGCGGGGCGCGCCCTGTCCCGGACGGTACGCCGTCCCGCCCGGCCCGGTGCCGCGCTCGCCCTGCTCGACCTCCCCGACCCCGGCGAGTCCCCGGCGTGGGCGGGTGGGACATCCGTCGGTCCGGCGTACGCGGCGCTGCTCAGGGCGGCCATGGCGGGGAGCGGCCTGCTCGACGCCGACGACCAGGACCTGGTGGAGGAGGTCCTCCTGGACTGGGACGGCACGCACCCCGACCTCGGCTCCTCGGTCTTCCCCGACCGGCGCGAACGGCCTGGAGCCCGGCTCGCGCTGCTGGCCGCACTCGCGCCGTACCGCATCACGGACGAGGATGTGGCCGCCTGGCGCCGCCCCGAACATTCCGACCGCTGTCTGGTGCAGCTCGTGGCATACGGGGCGTTCCTGGCGGTCGACCGGATCGAATCGGCGTTCACGCGCACCTCCGTGCGGACATGATCCGTGCGGACATGATCCGTGCGGACATAACAGGACACACAACCCGTCAGGACCGGGCCGCAGTCACCGCACATGCACGGAGCGAGTTGGCACTACCGCCCCACAGGGAGTCGTGTGACACTGGCGTCCCCGTCCGCAGTGCGGACACCTCCTCCGCACCGTCCCCCACGGAAAAGTGCGCCCGATGCGTTCCCTGCCTCTGCCGCTCGCCCTGACCGCACGGCTGTCCCCGGTCGTCGTGCTCGCCGTCGCGGGCTGGTCGCTCTCCTCCGGCCCCGCGCCGAGCGCCGACCGCGCCTCCGCGGCGAAGGAGGGCGGCGGCACCCGGTCCGCCTCGGCCCCGGCGACGGCCGCGGCCTCGAAGACGTACGCCTCCGCCCCCGCGCCCTGCGGCAGCGTCTCCGCGAAGACCGTCAAGTCGCTGGTCCCCGGCGCCAAGACTGCCGGCAAGGAGATCCCGTCGACGGACACGAAGCTGCGCCGCACCTGCTCCTGGAACGCCCTCAAGGGGTACGACTACCGCTGGCTGGACGTGTCCTTCGAGATCATGGACTCCGACGACGCGGCGCAGTCGTCGTTCAAGGAGCGCGTGCGGGAGAGGAGCGGCGGCGGGGACGTCCCGGGCCT
This sequence comes from Streptomyces sp. NPDC020489, assembly GCF_044386545.1. NCBI lineage: Bacteria > Bacillati > Actinomycetota > Actinomycetes > Kitasatosporales > Streptomycetaceae > Streptomyces > Streptomyces sp. NPDC020489. The sequence continues at coordinate 615,129 of NZ_JBIRUZ010000003.1, read as the reverse complement.
CGGTGACCAGGGCTACTCCGTCGTGAACCTCACCACGGAGGACAAGCAGCAGACACGTGAGGGCGTGGTGCTGGTGCAGGCCTCCAACGCCCTGGTGGTCGTCACCTACAACGGCAGCGACTTCGAGTCGAAGCAGGCGCCGAGCACCGATCTGATCAACAAGGGCGCCATCAAGGCGGCGAAGGACGCGGTGGCGGCCCTGGAGGGCGGCCAGTAGCACGGACGGCCCCGGAGGGGCGGTCAATAGCGCCGACGGCCCCGGAGGGCGGTCAGCAGCACCGACCGCCCTCCCATTCGCGCGGGTCAGACCTTGACGCCCTCCTGCTCGCGGCCCTTGGGCAGCATCAGCGCGACGTAGAGCAGCATCGAGGCGCCGAGGCCCACGGCCCAGCCGTAGTCGGCCAGCGGCTTGAGGAACGGGATGAGTCCGTCCGTCGGGAAGGGCCCAGACTTGTTCCCGTCCGCGCCGACGGCCGAGTAGGACCCGCCGACCGCGAGCACCCCGCCGACCACGAAGGCCGCGATCGCCCGCCAGTTCCAGCCGTTGGTGTACCAGTAGCGGCCGCCGGGCGTGTACAGGTCCGCCAGGTGCAGCACCGTCCGCCGCACGATCCAGTAGTCGGCGATGAGGATGCCCGCCACCGTGCCGAGCAGACCACCGACCACGCCGAGCCAGGTGAAGATGTAGAACTCGGGCGTGGAGATCAGCTTCCACGGGAAGATCAGGATGCCGACGACACCCGTGATCAGCGCGCCCGTACGGAAGTTGATGAGTTTCGGGGCCAGGTTCGCCAGGTCGTACGCCGGTGAGACGACGTTCGCCGCGATGTTCACGGAGACGGTCGCGACCAGCACGATGACCAGGGCGAAGAGCAGTCCGAAGGCGTTGTCCGTCTTGGCGGCGAGCTCCACCGGGTCCCAGATGGCGGTGCCGTAGACGACCTCGGAGCCGGAGGTGACCAGCACGGCGAGGACCGCGAACAGCGTCATCGTGGTGGGAAGTCCCAGGGTCTGTCCCCAGGTCTGCGCCTTCTGGCTGGCGCCGAAGCGGGTGAAGTCGGGGATGTTGAGCGACAGCGTGGCCCAGAAACCGATCATGCCCATCAGCGACGGGAAGAAGACCGGCCAGAAGTCCGGCCCCCAGCCGAGCTTGGAGGGCTGGTCGAGCAGGGCGCCGAAGCCGTCCGCCTTGACCGCGATCCAGATCAGCAGCACGAGCGCGCCGACGATGACGAACGGCGCCGCCCAGTTCTCGAAGTGCCGCAGAAAGTCCATGCCGCGGTAGATGATGGCGATCTGCACCGCCCAGAAGAGCAGGAAGCACAGCCACAGCGGCCACGGGTTCCCGGCGATCTTCCCCGCGTTCTCCCAGTGCCCGCCGGTGAGTTTGGAGCCCAGCGCGAAGATGCCGCTGCCGCCGATCCAGGTCTGGATGCCGAACCAGCCGCACGCCACGGCCGCCCGGATCAGCGCCGGGATGTTGGCGCCGCGCAGCCCGAACGAGGCACGGGCGAGGACCGGGAAGGGGATGCCGTACTTGGGTCCGGCGTGCCCGGTGGCGAGCATCGGCAGCAGCACGATGACGTTGGCCAGGGCGATGGTGAAGACGGCCTGCTTCCAGTCCATGCCGAGCGCGACGAGGCCGGAGGCCAGGGTCCAGCTGGGGATGCAGTGGGCCATGGAGATCCACAGGGCCGCGAAGTTGTACGTCGTCCACTTGCGCTCGGAGACCGGTACGGGGCGCAGGTCCTCGTTGGCGAAGGGACTGTCGGCGGGGTAGGCGCCGGCGGTGAGTTCGATCCGGCCGTCGGGGCCGGCGTACTGGGATATGGGCGACCCCGTGGGGACTGTGTCGGTCATGGGCAGGCCAATCGATCAGAGCGGGACGGGAAAGGCCGTGCGGGGGCCTTGGGCGGAGCCGGGGCGGGCAGGTGCCCCGGCTCCGCCACCCCTCCCCGGGACGGCGGGAAGGGGGGACAAGGTGTGGGGGGGCGGGGGGAACGGACGGACGGGGCTCAGGAGTTGACGGCAGGAATCACCTTCGAGCCGTAGGCGTCGATGACGGTCTCCTGCGCGTCGTGCATGTCGTAGACGGCGAACTGGTCGACGCCCAGCTCGCGCAGGGCGTTGAGCTTCTCGATGTGCTTCTCCACCGGGCCGATGACACAGAACCGGTCGACGATCTCGTCGGGCACGAAGGCGGTGTCGGGGTTGTCGGCGCGGCCGTGGTGGGAGTAGTCGTAGCCCTCGCGGGCCTTGATGTACTCGGTGAGTTCCTGCGGGACCACGCCGCCGCCGGAGCCGTACTTCGAGACCAGGTCGGCCACGTGGTTGCCGACCATGCCGCCGAACCAGCGGCACTGCTCGCGTGCGTGGGCCAGCGCCTCGGGCGAGTCGTCCTCCGTGACGTAGGCGGGGGCGGCGACACAGATCGTGACCTCGTCGGGCGAGCGTCCGGCGGCGACGGCCGCGTCCTTGACCGCCTTCACCATGTACTCGGTGAGGTACAGGTCGGCCAGCTGGAGGATGAACCCGTCGGCCTCCTCGCCGGTCATCTTCAGCGCCTTCGGGCCGTACGCCGCCATCCATACGGGGAGTCGGGCGTCCTCCTTGATCCACGGGAACCTGACCACCGTGCCGCCGAGATCGGCCTCCTGGCCCGAGCCGAGCGCCCGGATGACCTTCATGGCCTCGCTGATCCGCGCCAGGGTGTTCGGGGTGCGGCCCGCGACGCGCATCGCGGAGTCACCGCGGCCGATGCCGCACACCGTGCGGTTGCCGAACATGTCGTTGAGGGTGGCGAAGGTGGAGGCGGTGACCTCCCAGGTGCGGGTGCCCGGGTTGGTGACCATGGGCCCGACCGTCAACTTGGTGGTGTTCGCGAGAATCTGACTGTAGATCACGAACGGCTCCTGCCAGAGCACGGCGGAGTCGAAGGTCCAGCCGTACGTGAAGCCGTTGCGCTCGGCCCGCTTCATCAGGCTGACGACCTTCGAGGCCGGCGGGTCGGTCTGCAGGACGAGTCCGAAGTCCATGGGCGCCACTCCTAGTTGAGGTACTGACAGGTGGAGCGCGGGGTGTACGTGCCGTGCCCGGCGTGCCCGGTGTACTCCCGCTCGGTGATGACGAGTTCGCCGCGCGAGAGGACCGTCTCGACCCGGCCCGTGAGGCGCCTGCCCTCGTACGCCGAGTAGTCGACGTTCATGTGGTGCGTCTCGGCGGAGACGACCTGCTCGGCGTGCGGATCGTAGATGACGACGTCGGCGTCGGCGCCGGGGGCGATGGTGCCCTTCTTCGGGTACATGCCGAACATGCGGGCCGGGGTGGCGCAGGCGATCTCGATCCAGCGGCGGCGCGTGATGTGCCCGTCGACGACGGCCTGGTGGAGCAGATCCATGCGGTTCTCCACGCCGGGGAGGCCGTTGGGGATCTTGGAGAAGTCGCCGCGGCCGAGTTCCTTCTGGCCGACGAAGCAGAAGGGGCAGTGGTCGGTGGAGACGACCTGGAGGTCGTTGGTCCGCAGGCCTTGCCACAGCTTGGCCTGGTGCTCGCGAGGCCGCAGAGGCGTGCTGCACACGTACTTCGCGCCCTCGAAGTCCGGCTCCGCGAGGTTGTCGGTCGACAGGAACAGGTACTGCGGGCAGGTCTCGCCGAAGACGTTGAGCCCCTCGTCGCGCGCTCGCGCCAGTTCGGCCACCGCCTCCATGGCCGAGACGTGCACGACGTAGAGAGGTGCCCCCGCGACCTGCGCGAGCTTGATGGCGCGGTGCGTGGCCTCGGCCTCCAACAAGGCCTTGCGCACCTCGCCGTGGTAGCGCGGATCGGTCTCGCCGCGCGCCAGCGCCTGCTCGACGAGCACGTCGATCGCGATGCCGTTCTCGGCGTGCATCATGATCAGGCCGCCGTTCTCGGCGGAGCGCTGCATGGCGCGCAGGATCTGGCCGTCGTCGGAGTAGAAGACGCCGGGGTAGGCCATGAACTGCTTGAAGGAGGTGACCCCTTCCTCCACGAGGAGGTCCATCTCCTTGAGCGTCTCCTGGTTCACATCGGAGACGATCATGTGGAAGCCGTAGTCGATGGCGCAGTTGCCCTCGGCCTTGGCGTGCCAGGCGTCCAGGCCCTCGCGCAGGGAGTGGCCGACGCTCTGCACGGCGAAGTCGATGATGGTCGTCGTACCGCCCCAGGCGGCGGCCCGGGTGCCGGTCTCGAAGGTGTCGGAGGCGAAGGTGCCGCCGAACGGCAGCTCCATGTGGGTGTGGGCGTCGACACCGCCGGGGATGACGTACTTCCCCGTGGCGTCGATCGTGCGGTCCGCGATCCAGCTCTGGGTACCGGGCACGGCGAGGGCGGCGATCCGGCCGTCCTCGATCAGCACGTCTGCGTGGATCTCGTCGGACGCGGTGATGACGAGACCGCCGCGGATGAGGGTCCGGCCGACCATGGGTTCACGCTCCAATCGGTTGTCGGAAAGGTGCCGGTCGTCGAGGGCTGGTCGCGCGGTCCCCCGCGCCCTGCGGGGGCGCGGGGGTGCCGGTCGCCCTCAGGGAGCCGTCAGCGGCCCGTACGCGTCCGGACGGCGGTCGCGGAAGAACTGCCAGCGGTCGCGGACCTCCCGCAGCTTGGCCAGGTCCAGGTCGCGGACGACGAGTTCGGTCTCCTTGTCGGAGGCCACCTCGCCCACGAACTGGGCCTCGGGGTCGACGAAGTACGTCGTCCCGTAGAAGTCGTTGTCGCCCAGCTCCTCGACGCCGACCCGGTTGATCGCGCCGACGAAGTACTCGTTGGCGACGGCCGCCGCGGGCTGCTCCAACTGCCACAGGTAGGCCGACAGACCGCGCGAGGTGGCCGACGGGTTGAAGACGATCTCGGCGCCCTCGAGGCCCAACGCCCGCCAGCCCTCCGGGAAGTGGCGGTCGTAGCAGATGTACACGCCGATCCTCCCGACCTTGGTGTCGAAGACCGGCCAGCCCAGGTTGCCGGGGCGGAAGTAGAACTTCTCCCAGAATCCGGGGACTTGGGGAATGTGGTGCTTGCGGTACTTGCCGAGGTACGAGCCGTCCGCGTCGATCACGGCGGCGGTGTTGTAGAGGACGCCGGGCTGCTCCTCCTCGTACATCGGCAGGACCAGGACGATGCCCAGCTCCTTGGCCAGCGCCTGGAACCGCCGGACGATCGGCCCGTCCGGGATCGCCTCCGCGTACTCGTAGAACGCCTTGTCCTGGACCTGGCAGAAATACGGCCCGTAGAAGAGCTCCTGGAAACACAGGACCTGAGCACCCTGCGCGGCCGCGTCCCGCGCCGCCTGTTCGTGCACCTGGATCATCGATTCCTTGTCGCCCGTCCACGCGGTCTGGAAGAGGGCGGCACGGATCACTCTGCTCATCGGGACCTCCGGTCGCTCGGTGTGCGAGAAGGCTAGAAAGTCCGAAAGCAGGCTTTGAGTGGCACGGTGTCACGTCTGCGGGCGTGCGGCGTGGCACGGTGTCACCCTGTCGTGGGCCCATGTTTCACCGCCGTTTTCCCAGGTCGTAGCGTGTTTCAGCTCTGTTGCGCGTCATGCGCGAGGAGCGCGATGTGCACGGAGGCGGCCTGCTCGAAGTCGTCGAGGTCGACACCGAGCCGGGTCTGTATCGCCTCCAGCCGCCGGTAGAGCGCGGGCCGCGAGACGTGGTGGAGCTGGGCGGTGCGGGACTTGTTGCGGCCGGTGGCCAGATACGTCCGCAGGACAGCGAGCAGGTCCTCGCCCGCCCCGCGGAGCAGTCCGTCCAGTTCCCGCTCCGCGAAAGACTGGACCTGCGGGTCGTCGCGCAACAGCCTTATGAGGCCGCGTAGATGAACGTCCTTGAGGCGTACGACGGCCGGGAGGTCGAGCACTCCGGAGGCGACGGCGTCCGCGACATGCCGGGCCTCCCGCATTCCGGCAGGGACGTCGTCCCAGTCCGTGCGGGGGTCGGCCGCCGCCACCACCGTCTCCGTCAGCCGGGCCGCGAAGTTCGCCGTGAGGACCGCGGCGTCCTGGTCCCGGGCCAGGCTCAGCAGTACGGCGGTCGCCCCGTCGGCGAGCTCGGCGACGATGCCGGGCAGCCCCAACAGCCGCAGTACGCGGTCGAGTTCGGCCGGGTCGCCGTCCCGTACGACCAGCGGCACGAACGTCCGCCGGTTCACCGGCAGCCCCGCTGCCCGCGCCCTCGGCAGCAGCTGCCGCGCCGGTACGACCCCGCTGACGAGGTCGGTCAGCAGGCTCTGCGCGGACTGCTCCTCCCAGGTGTGGGCGGAGTTCCCGGCGAGCATGCGGTGCAGGACGAGGGCCTCGGCGGCCCGGTCGGCGAGCAGCCGTCCGGCGGCGGTGTCCCCGCGGTACCCGCACAGCAGGATCTGCCCCCACCGCTCCCCGCGCCCGCCCAACTCGGCGCGGATCCAGCCGTCGCCCTCGCTGCCGCCGGCCTGCCGGGCGATGCGCTCCCAGTCCCGCAGCACGTCGTCCACGGCCGGCCGCTCCCCCGCCGTGGCGAGGACGCGGTGGGCGAGGTTGGTGACGACGACCGGACAGGCGCTGTGCTGGGCGACCTCGTCGAGCAGCCGTTGCAGCGGTGCGCCCGCGGTGATGAGGCCGGTGAGGGTGGTGCGTACGGCCTCGGAGAGGCTGACGGCGGCGAACTTCCGCCGCACGAGCCGGGACTGGACCTCTTCCGTCAACTCCGCGAAGGGGAACGGGCGGTGCAGCACGACCATGGGCAGCCCGCACCGCTCGGCCGCGCGGCGCATCACGTCCGGCGGGGCGGGGAAAGCCCGCCCGAGGCCCAGGACGACGGCGGCCGCCTCCGCCCGGTGCAGGGACTGGATGTACTCGGCCTGCGCCGCCTCATCTCCGGCGAGCAGCACCCCGGTGGTGAGGACCATCTCGCCGCCGCTCAGCATGACGCCGACGTCGGCGGCCTCGGCGACGTGCACCCAGCGCACGGCCCGGTCGAGCTGGGCCGCTCCGGCCACCACCTCGGGCTCCCCGGCGAGCACCCGTTCCAGGGTCAGGACCTGGCGGACGGACAGGGCCGGTTCCAGGTGGTCCAAGGTGGTGGTCATGGCGGTCGTTCCCTTGCTCAGGGTGCTGCTACCGGATGCTCCTCAGAGCGTTCTCGAGGATCGCGGCGCCTTCCTCGGCCTCCGCGACGGTGAGGGACAGGGGCGGCGCGATGCGCAGGGCGCTGGTGTTGTGGCCGCCGCCCTTGCCGAGCAGCAGCCCGCCCTCACGGGCCGCCTCCAGCACCGCGGACGCCGCGTCCGGGTCGGCCTGGTCGGTGCCGGGCCTGGTCAGCTCGACGCCGATCATCAACCCGCGTCCACGCACCTCCCGTACGCCGGGAACCTGCGCGGCGACCGCCCTCAGCCGTTCGATGAGGAGCCCGCCGACCCGCCGGGCGTTGCCCTGGAGGTCGTGCTCCAGCAGGTACGTCAGGTTGGCGAGGCCGGCCGCCATGGTCACCTGGGTGCCGCCGAAGGTCGAGATGCTGTTGGCGTCCAGGCAGTTCATGATCTCGGCGCGGGCCACGACCCCGCCGATGGACATGCCGTTGCCGATGCCCTTGGCGAAGGTGAGCAGGTCGGGCGGGCCGTTGCGGTCGTGTGCCTGCCAGCCCCAGAAGTGGTCGCCGGTGCGGCCCCAGCCGGTCTGCACCTCGTCGGCGATCCACAGGATGCCGTGCTCGGCGAGCACCTCGCGGAAGGCCGCGTACAGCCCGTCCGGCGGTGAGGTGAAGCCGCCGACGCCCTGGACGGGTTCGGCGATCAGGGCCGCGGGCGGCCGGGTGTGGCCGAGCAGGTCCTTGAGGTCGTCGACGCAGGCCGCGATGAACTCGTCGTCGCCGAGGGAGGCGTACGGGCCGCGCGTCCGCACACCGCCGTGGACGTAGAGCGTCTGCAGCGGCGACAGCGAGGTCGGCGACCAGCCGCGGTTGCCGGTGATGCCGACCGCGCTGAAGGAGCGGCCGTGGTAGCTGTTGCGCATCGCCAGGATCGTGTTGCTGCGCCGGTATGTCGTCGCCAGCATCAGGGCGGTGTCATTGGCCTCGGTGCCGGAGGTGGTGAAGAAGACGCGGGCGTCCGGGACGCCCGACAACTGGGCGACGCGCTCGGCGAGTTCGACCATCGGGCGGTTCAGGTACAGGGTCGACGAGTGGATGATCCGCCCGGCCTGCTCGCTCACCGCCTTGGTGACCTCGGGCAGCGCGTGCGCGGTCATCGTGGTGAGGATGCCGCCGAAGAAGTCGAGGTACCTGGTGCCCGCGGCGTCCCAGACGTACCGGCCCTCCCCGTGCGTGATCTCCAGCGGGTCCTGGTAGTAGAGGGCGAGCCAGTCGGGCAGGACGGCCTGGTGGCGGCCCAGCAGGTCCTTGTCGGTCACGGCTGCACCAGCCCTTCGTAGGCGTCGGGCCTGCGGTCGCGGTAGAAGGCCCACTGCTGCCGTACCTCGTCGATGAGGTCGAAGTCGAGGTCCCTGACGACGAGTTCCTCCTCCTTGTCGCTGGCGGTGTCCCCGACGAACTGGCCTCGCGGGTCGACGAAGTACGAGGTCCCGTAGAAGTCGTTGTCGCCCAGCTCCTCGACGCCGACGCGGTTGATCGCGGCGACGAAGTACTCGTTGGCGACGGCCGCCGCGGGCTGTTCCAGGCGCCACAGGTAGGAGGAGAGCCCGCGGTGGGTGGCGGAGGGGTTGTAGACCAACTGGGCCCCGTTGAGGCCGAGTTGTCGCCAGCCCTCCGGGAAGTGGCGGTCGTAGCAGATGTAGACGCCGACCTTGCCGACGGCCGTGTCGAAGACCGGCCAGCCGATGTTGCCCGGCTTGAAGTAGTACTTCTCCCAGAACCCCTTGACCTGGGGGATGTGGTGCTTGCGGTACTTGCCGAGGAAGGTGCCGTCGGCGTCGATCACGGCGGCGGTGTTGTAGTAGAACCCGGACTGCTCGACCTCGAAGACCGGTACGACGATCACCATGCCGGTGTCACGGGCGAGCTGCTGCATACGGACCACGGTCGGCCCGTCGGGCACGGGCTCGGCCCAGCGGTAGTGCTCCGGGTCCTGGACCTGGCAGAAGTAGGGGGCGTTGAACACTTCCTGGAACCCGATGATCTTCGCGCCCTGCCGGGCCGCCTCCCGGGCGTGCTCCTCGTGTTTCGCCACCATGGACTCGGTGTCGCCGGTCCAGGTGGCCTGGACCAGGGCGGCACGTACGACGTTGGCCATGAGCTGCTCCTTCGACGGGACCTCAGAGCCTCTACGCCCGTAGACGCAGGTCGTAGAGGGTCGAAAGTAAGCCTCCCCGGCGGCCTTGCCAAGACCATCGTCGTTAACCCGCTGAGTCGATCACGTTTCACACTCTCGTGGGTGAGCGGTCGGGCCGCCGAGAGGCCTGGCGGCACACCGGTCCGGGCGGCTCAGGCGCTGAATCCGGCGACCCTGAGGGCGTGGACGAGATCCCAGTGGCGCTCCTCCGAGACGCCCCGGGCCGCCTCCAGCAGCAGCGGTACGAGGGTCCCCGGACCGCAGGCGGCGCTGCGGGCGGCCTCCTCGGGGGTGCGGACCCGGACGTAGGCGTCGAGCAGCGCGCGCACCTCGCGGCGGCGACCCTCGGCGGCCAGGGCCATGACGGCGGCGCCGATCTCCTCGGCGGGCCGGGCGACACCCTGGCGCAGGATCTGCTCCCCGTCGGCGCCGCGCCCGGCCTCGACCAGCGCGTCCGCCGCCGCGACCAGCCGCTCGGCGGGCAGCGAGGCGGCCTCCCAGAGCAGGGTGGCCCAGTCGTGCCCGAGCCCCGCGCGCTGGAGTTCACCGGCGAGCAGCGGGAAGCGGGCGGCGGGCCAGTGGGCGGCCTCGACGAGCAGCGCGTGCGCCTCCCCGCTGCGCCCCTGCGCGCGCAGCCGCACCAGTGTCTCGACGACCCGTACGACCTCCTGCCCGGCCCCCGCGTCCACCGGTTCTGCCTGCGGCCGGGGCCCCGCTTCGACCGGCTCGGCGGCACCGGCGAACCGGGCACCGCGCGGGGTGCGGCGGGTCCGGGCGGCGGGCGCGGGCAGCGTGGGCATGACGGCGGGCGGTACGACGTCGGGGGCGGCCTCCTGCGTGGCGCCACCGGCGAAGCGGGCACTGCCGCGGCGACGCTTGCGCTGCTTGGGGGGCTCGGGGGCGGGAGCGGGGCCGGCGCCGGGTTGGGGACCGTCCTCGTCGGCGGGGCTCGCAGCGTCGGCGGGACTGTACCCGCGTGTCACGGCCCACTCGGGGGCGTCGGCACGCGCCGGTCCTGCCCACCCCGCCCCTTCTGCCGCTCCGGCCGATCCCGCCGGCTCCCCGGCCGCCGTGACTCCCCCAGGGCCCACGGGTCCCCCGGGCCCCGCGTGTCCCGTCCGGGTGTCATCGCGCCCGGTGTCCTCACGCCAGGCCGCCGCCTCCGCCGCCGCACGCGTGTCGCGCTGCTGCGGCACGCTCGGGGACCAGCCGTCGCCCCGTCCTGCGCCGCCCGAGGCATCCGCACCGGGCGCGTCCTCGGCGGCAGCCGCGTCACCCGCGTCGCCCGGCCCGTAGGCGCTCTCGATGCGGAACACCCCGCCGCTGCGGCCGCGTTGGATCGCCCGCGCCTGGCCCTCCACCGAGCGATCGTCCAACTGCCTCATACGACTGCGGAGTTCTGCGCACCGCGCGGTTGCCCGCTCGTGGTCGTCGCGGGCCCAGGCGAGGTCGAGGCGGAGGGCGTCGGCCTCCTCGCCGGAGGTGGCGGCGGCCAGGGCGTGCCCCAACTGGGCCTGGCGTTCGGCGGCGTACCGCTGTTCGCGGAGCATCACGTCCAGCCGGTCACCGAGGGCGTCCCGGCCGCCGGGCCGGGCGTCGAACGCGGCCAGCGCCTCGGTGTGCAGGGCGCGGGCCCGACCGGCCTCGGCGGCGACCTCGCTCACGCCGTGCTCGGTGGCCAGGTCCTGCAGCAGCGCCTCCACCACGTCCCAGGGCGGCATCTCACGCCCTTCGAGGCAGGCCCGCATGCCGTCAGGGTCGCGTTGCCAGAACACGGCGCACCAGCCGCCGCCCTGGTCGAGGCGCGCCAGCAGGCCGTTCAGATAGTTCGCGAACTCCCGTACTCGACCTGGGAGTTGATCCACTGCCATCGTTCAACTCCCGCCAGACCGGAGCACTCCGGTCCGTAGAAAACACCAGTTGTGTTACGGCGCGGCTACGGAGGCTTTTCGAACCGGACGCAAAGATCCCTTCCCGCTCGGCGCGAGGATGTGCGCCGTCGCGGTGCCGGGCCCCCCGGCGGGCGGGGTCGGGTCAGACGGGCGCCGGCGCGCACCGGACGACCAGGTCGTCCATGGAGAGTCCGAGGGCTGCCGCCAGGGCGGCGACCGTGAAGAAGGCGGGCGTCGGCGCCCGGCCGGTCTCGATCTTGCGGAGGGTCTCGGCGGAGATGCCCGCGCGAGCCGCGATCTCGGCCATGCTGCGGTCGCCGCGCGCCGCACGCAGCAGCCGGCCGAGCCGTTCGCCGCGTTCGCGCTCTTCCGGGGTCAAGGGGGTACGCACCATGACCCCATTCTAATACCGGTATAGTAATTGGCATGGTGGAGCTGAAGACAGACACATCGATCGACGCCATGTACGAGGCCGGACAGGTCGTCGCACGTGCCCTCACCGCCGCGCGCAAGGCCGCCGACGTGGGCGTCTCCCTGCTGGAGCTGAACGAGGTCACCCACGAGGTGTTGCGCGAGGCGGGGGCCTCCTCCCCCTTCCTCGGCTACCGCCCCTCCTTCGCGCCGACGCCGTTCCCGGCCGTCCTCTGCGCCTCCGTGAACGACGCGATCGTGCACGGCGTCCCGACCCGTTACCGGCTGCGCGACGGAGACCTCGTCTCGCTCGACTTCGGCGCCGAACTCGGCGGCTGGGTCGGCGACTCGGCGCTGAGCTTCACGGTGGGCACCCCGCGCCCGGCCGACCTGCGCCTGATCGACACCGCGGAGCGCGCGCTGGCCGCCGGCATCGCGGCCGCCGTCGTCGGCAACCGCATCGGCGACATCGCGCACGCCATCGGCACGGTGTGCCGGGCCGGCGGCTACGGCATCCCGGAGGACTTCGGCGGACACGGCATCGGCCGCCGCATGCACGAGGACCCGGGGGTCCCCAACGAGGGCCGTCCCGGCCGGGGCATGAGGCTGCGCCACGGCATGGTCCTGGCGATCGAGCCGATGGTGATCGGCGGCGGCACCGACGGCTACCACGCGGACGCGGACGGCTGGACCCTACGCACCAACGACGGCTCCCGCGCGGCCCACGCCGAACACACGGTCGCCATCACGGACGCCGGCCCCCGCATCCTCACGGCCCGGGCGGACTGAGGGCTGCGCGGGGGTCGGGGGGGTGGACGGGGTCGGGGCGCATGTTTCGGGGCCGCGGGCTTCGGGGGTCGCATCGACTTCTGCGGACGCATGGGCTTTGGGGGCCCCACAGACTTCGACGGGCTGACGGGCTTCGGGAGCGCATGCTGCGAGGCCGCACGGGTTTCCGGGGGCGCGCGGACTTCCGCAGGGGGATGCTTTGGGGGCCGCACGGACTTCCGGGTTCGCATCGACTTCCGCGGGCGCACCGACTTCGGGGGAACACCGACTTCCGCGGGCGCATGGGCTCGGGGTGCCCGGACTGCGAGGGTCGCCCAGACCGCAAGGACCGCCGGAGCGGCGAGGGTGGCCGGGACGGCGAGGCCGCCCTGACCTCTAGCGCCGCGGGGATCGAGACCGCCCGCGATCTCAGGGGGCGCCGCGAACCCTCAAGGATCTACACTCCCGTAGCGGCACGCCTCGTAGCAGCACGCACCGCCGGACGGCCCGCCCCCGTAGCGGCAGGCAACTCCGAGGAACCGCCGCCAACCGCCGTACCGCGCCCGGCAGGCACCATGCCCAATGCCCGCATGCCCGCCCAGCTCCTGCTGACCGCGCCCCAGGACGGCCCACCGCGCCGCGTCCGCGCCTCCGCCAGCCACCTCGGACCACCAGGTCCATGTCGCCACCCGCACGGCACCGGCACCCGCCTGCCCGCCCCGCCGCCCACGTCCGCCCGGACCGCCTCGACACCGGACTCGGTCGCCGGATGCCCGCGCCGCCCCCGGCTGCGGCCGAGCGGCCGGCGCACCCCGGCCAGGGCGTCCTCCCGGCCGGAGGTGCTGTGGACCAGCGATCGTGCGATCGTGTTCTACGAGCGCCAACGCGGCCTGCGCACGGCCGAACGCCCGATGCGGCCGGCCCGGGACCTCGTGGCGGACGGGCACCCGCCGCACAGGTGGACGAGTGCCCGCCGCACAGATGGGTCCGCTGGGCGAGGGTGGGCCAGAGGTGTAACCGGCTCCCCCTCGGGTTACCCGGCCCCGGCACGTCGATCGGCGAGGGCGTCCCCCGGGCCCCGCGGGAACGCCGGATGGGAACGGTCATGACCAGCGGCTTCAGCGGACCGGAAGACTACGACGCCTTCGGCGAGTTCCTCGCCCGCTTCTTCGGCGGGCCCCGCCCCGGACCCCGGCAGATCAACATCGGCCGGCTGCTCAGCCAGCCCGCCCGGGAGCTGGTCCGGGGCGCCGCCCAGTACGCCGCCGAGCACGGCAGCCGGGATTTGGACACCCAGCACCTGCTGCGGGCCGCGCTGTCCGCCGAGCCGACCCGGACGCTGCTCAGCCGGGCCGGCGCGGACCCCGACGAGCTGGCCGAGGAGATCGACGAGCGCTCCGGACCGGTGCAGCACCCGCCGGGCGAGGCGCCGCCGCCGACCTCGCTCTCCCTGACCCCGGCCGCCAAGCGCGCCCTGCTGGACGCGCACGACCTGGCCCGGGTCCGCGGCAAGGGGCACATCGGCCCCGAGCACGTCCTGAGCGCGCTGGCCGCCAACCCCGACTCGGCGGCCGGGCACATCCTCAACTCGGCCCACTTCGCACCCGCGAGCCTGCCGCCGGAGCCGGCCTCGGACCCCGGGCAACCCCGTCCCGAGGCGCCCCGCGGCACCGGCACCGGCACCGGCACCCCGACCCTCGACACGTACAGCCGCGACCTCACCGAACTCGCCCGGCAGGGCCGGATCGACCCGGTGATCGGCCGTGACGAGGAGATCGAGCAGACCATCGAGGTGCTCTCGCGGCGCGGCAAGAACAACCCCGTGCTCATCGGTGACGCGGGCGTCGGCAAGACGGCCGTCGTGGAGGGCCTCGCGCAGCGGATCGCCGAGGACGACGTGCCGGACGTGCTGACCGGGCGGCGCGTGGTGGCCCTGGACCTGACCGGGGTGGTCGCGGGCACCCGCTACCGGGGCGACTTCGAGGAGCGGCTCAACTCCATCGTGGGCGAGATCAGCGCGCACTCCGACGAGTTGATCGTCTTCATCGACGAACTGCACACGGTCGTCGGCGCGGGCGGCAGCGGCGAGTCCGCGTCGATGGACGCCGGCAACATCCTCAAACCCGCCCTGGCCCGAGGCGAGTTGCACATCGTCGGCGCGACCACCCTCGAGGAGTTCCGTCGGATCGAGAAGGACGCGGCACTGGCCCGCCGCTTCCAGCCGATCCTGGTGCCCGAGCCGTCCGTCGCGGACACCCTGGAGATCCTTCGCGGGCTCAGCGACCGCTACGAGGCCCACCACCAGGTCCGCTACGCCGACGAGGCGCTGGTGGCGGCCGTGGAGCTGTCCGACCGCTACCTCACCGAGCGGCGCCTGCCCGACAAGGCCATCGACCTCATCGACCAGGCCGGCGCCCGGGTCCGGCTGCGCGCCCGCACGAAGGGCACCGACGTACGGGCCCTGGAGCGTGAGGTCGAGCAGCTCACCCGGGACAAGGACCAGGCGGTCGCCGACGAAGGGTACGAGGAGGCCCTGCGCCTGCGTGACCGCATCACGGAGCTGAAGCGGCGGATCGACGAGGCCACCGGGCACGACGAGGCCGACGAGGGGCAGCACCTGGAGGTGACGGCGGAGGCGATCGCCGAGGTGGTCTCGCGTCAGACGGGCATCCCGGTCGCCAGCCTCACCCAGGAGGAGAAGGAACGCCTGCTGCACCTGGCGGAGCACCTGCACGAGCGGGTCGTCGGCCAGGAGGAGGCGGTGAGCGTGGTCGCCGAGGCGGTGATGCGCTCCCGCGCCGGGCTCGCCAGCCCGGACCACCCGATCGGCAGCTTCCTGTTCCTCGGCCCGACCGGCGTCGGCAAGACGGAGCTGGCCCGCGCCCTCGCCGAGGCCCTGTTCGGCAGCGAGGAACGCATGGTCCGTCTGGACATGAGCGAGTACCAGGAACGGCACACCGTCAGCCGCCTGGTGGGCGCCCCGCCCGGCTATGTCGGCCACGAGGAGGCGGGCCGGCTCACCGAGGTGGTCCGCAGGCACCCGTACGCGCTGCTGCTGCTCGACGAGGTGGAGAAGGCGCACCCGGACGTCTTCAACATCCTGCTCCAGGTCCTCGACGACGGCCGGCTCACCGACTCCCAGGGCCGCACGGTCGACTTCACCCACACGGTGGTGGTGATGACGAGCAACCTCGGCTCCGAGGCGATCGGCCGCCGCGGCGCCGGGATCGGCTTCGGTCCGGGTGGCGCCGAGGCGGACGAGGAGGCGCGCCGCGAACAGGTGTTGCGCCCGCTGCGCGAGCACTTCCGTCCGGAGTTCCTGAACCGCATCGACGAGATCGTCATCTTCCGGCGGCTGACGGAGGAGCAACTGCGGCAGATCACCGACCTGTTGCTGGAGCGCACCCGGCGTCTGCTGCGCGCGCAGGGCGTCACCGCCGACTTCACCGGCGCGGCCGTCGACTGGCTCTCCCGCCGCGGCCACCAGCCGGAGTACGGCGCCCGTCCGCTGCGCCGCACCATCCAGCGCGAGGTCGACAACCGGTTCTCCCGGCTGCTGCTCGACGGCCGGGTGGGCGAGGGCGGCCGGGTGACGGTGGACGTGGTGGACGGGCGGCTCACCTTCGACACCGAGGATCCGCCCGCCCCGGAGTTGTGACTACGGCGCCGGGTGCACCACCTGCGCCGAACCACCCCCGCGCCGCACGGTCTCGGCGGCCGCCAGCCACTTCCCGCCCGGCAGCCGCTGCACACCGGTCGCCGCCCCGATCTCGGCGTTCAGCTTGAACGAGTGCCCGATGGCCTCCAGTCGGGCCCGCAAACCGTTGGGGCTGGTGTCGTTGAAGAGCGCCGGCTCCAACTCCGTCTGCGCGGCGTTGCGCTGGCTGGCCCGCGGCGCGGCGATCGCGTCCACGAGCGGCGTGCCCCGGTCGAGGAACTCCGTCAGCACCTGGAGCACCGTCGTGATGATGGTCGCCCCGCCGGGTGAGCCCACCGCCACCACGGGCTTGCCGTGCCGGTCCAGCACGATCGTCGGTGAGATCGACGAGCGCGGCCGCTTGCCGGGACCGGGCAGGTTCGGGTCGTGTACGGCCGGGTTGGCGGGCACGAAGGAGAAGTCGGTCAGCTCGTTGTTGAGGATGAACCCGCGTCCGGGCACGGTGATCCCGCTGCCGCCGGTCTGCTCGATGGTGAGGGTGTAGGCGACGACGTTCCCCCACTTGTCCGCGACCGTCAGGTGCGTGGTGTTCTCGCCCTCGTACGTCGTCGGCGCGACCGTCCCCCCGGCGCCGCAGCTCGCCGGGTGCCGCGGGTCGCCGGGCGCGACCGGGCTGGTCAGCACCGCGTCGTCCTTGATGAGGCAGGCACGGGAGTCGGCGTACTTCTGCGACAGCAGTTCCGCCGTGGGTACGTCCTCGAAGGCGGGGTCGCCGACCCAGCGACCGCGGTCGGCGAACGCGATCCGGCTCGCCTCGATGTAGCGGTGCAGGTACTGGACCTCGCTCGCCTTGGAGAGGTCGGTTTTCTCCAGGATGTTGAGGGCCTCACCGACCGTCGTGCCGCCGGAGGAGGAGGGTGCGATGGAGTAGACGCCGAGTCCGCGGTAGGAGGTCCTGGTGGGCGCCTGGAGCTTGGCGCGGTAGGCCGCGAGGTCCTTCTCCGACAGGTCGCCGGGTCGGGCGTTCCAGCCGGAGGCCGGGTCCACGGGCGGGTGGTTGACGGTGTCGACGATCTCGTCGCCGAGCCGGCCGCGGTAGAGCGTGTCGACGCCCTTGCGGCCCAACTCGGCGTAGGTGCGGGCGAGATCGGGGTTCTTGAAGGTGGAGCCGACGACGGGGAGGGCGCCGCCCGGCAGGAACAGCTTCGCGGTGTCGGGGAAGTAGCGGAACCGGGTCTCGTTGAGCGCGGTCTGGGCGCGGAAGGTGTCGTCGACGGTGAACCCGTCGCGCGCGATCCGCTCGGCGGGCTTCAGGACCGTGCCGAGTCGTTTGCTGCCCCACTTGCCCAGCGCCGTCGCCCAGGTGGCGGGCGTGCCCGGGGTGCCGACGGCGAGCCCGCTGCTGACGGCGTCGGCGAAGGGGAGTGCCTTGCCGTTCTCGGTGAACAGGTCGGGGCCGGCGGTCAGCGGGGCCGTCTCGCGCCCGTCGATGGTGTGCACCGTGCGCGATGCGGCGTCGTAGTAGACGAAGTAGCCGCCTCCGCCGATCCCGGAGGAGTAGGGCTCGGTGACGCCGAGGGCGGCGGCCGTGGCGACGGCGGCGTCGACCGCGTTGCCACCCTTCCTCAGCACCTCGATGCCGGCCGCGGAGGCGTCGGCGTCGACGCTCGCGACGGCGCCGCCGTACCCGACGGCCACGGGGACCTTGTCCGGGGCGCTGCGAGCGGCGGGCGGCGCCGCCCCCACCGACACCACGGCGGCCGAGACCGCCAGTACCGACAGTTTCCGCGCGACAGGGCGACGCATGCGTACCTCCAGGCCGGGACCGTCCGCGCAGCGTAACCAGAACACCGAGGGCCCGACAGCCCCCTTCCGGGCACCTGCCATGAGAACGCCACACTTCGAACACCGGTACGTACCAACCGTGTCGGCCCGCTAGCATGCGCGCCCATGAACGACGACGTGCGCAACATCGTCCTGGGCGTGATGGCGGCGGGCATCAGCGCCGCACTCGGCTGGGTGGCCCGCACCTACCTGTGGAAGCGCAAACTGCGGCGCAAGCAGGCCTTCTTCGGGCTGCCCGACAACTCCGAGTCGCTGCTCGTCGTCAACCGCGACGCGGGCGGCCCCGACCTGTCCGTGCACCGCTACGACGTCTTCGCGCTGCTCGAGCTGTCCGCCCTCATCAAGGACTGCGGCGCGCACGCCGAGGTGGTCGCCCAGGACGCGGCCCGGCAGGGCTTCGGGGAGCGCACGGAGTTCTGCGTGGGCGGGCCCGGTTCGAATCGGCGCATGGCCGCGCACATGCACGCCATGCTGCCCGGGGTGCGAGTCAACACCGACCCCGAACCGGGCCCGGACCGGCTGGCGTTCCAGATCGGCAGCGAGCGCTACCGGATGGAGAAGGGGCTGTCCGAACACGTACTGCTGGCCCGGCTCACCGCCGGAATGCCCGGCCAGGACCGGCCGGTCTTCCTGTTCTGCGGCCAGACCGCGATCACCAACCAGGCCGCCACCCGCTATCTCGCCCGCAACCACGAGCGGTTGGCCCGCAAGTACGGCAACAACGCGTTCGTGCTGCTGTTGAAGGTGGTCAACTCCCAGGCGTACGGCCCGGACGTGGCCGAGCTGGTCGCGGACGTGACCCGGGCGGCCCAGGCACCCCTGCCCACCCCCGCGGCTCCCCGCAACTCCCACCGCGCCTCCTGACTTCGTTCACATACCAACAATCGTTACTCCCACGTAACTTACCGACGGGTTACCCCCGGTAAAGGCGCGAGGTTACCGTCTGGTCACTTTGCACTGACACGAGTGAGGAGCGACCGATGAGTCCAAGGGGCGCGGAGCACCTTCGAACAGGGGGGTGGCGGGCGACGAAGGCCCTGCGCACCACCGCCGTGGGCGCCGTCTCCGTGACGCTGATCGCCGGTGGCGTCCTCGGGGCGGCCCCCGCCGCGCAGGCCGCCACGGGGAACGTCCGGTTCGTGGACATCTCCGGCGAGGGCGGCACCGTCCTGAAGGCCAACGTCATCACCCCGGCCGGCTCCGACGGCAGCCGCGCCTACCCCCTGCTCGTGCTGCCCACCAGCTGGGGTCTGCCCCAGGTCGAGTACCTCGCGCAGGCCCAGAGACTCGCGAACTCCGGCTATGTGGTGCTCAGTTACAACGTGCGCGGCTTCTGGCAGTCGGGCGGGGAGATAGAGGTGGCGGGCCCGCCCGACATAGCCGACGCCCGCAAGGTCATCGACTGGGCCCTCGCCAACACCCCCGCCGACGCGCGCAAGGTCGGCATGGCGGGCGTCTCCTACGGCGCCGGCATCAGCCTGCTCACCGCCGCCCATGACAAGCGCGTCAAGGCGGTCGCCGCCCTCAGCGGCTGGGCCGACCTGATCGACTCGATCTACTCCGGCCGCACCCAGCACGTGCAGGCCTCGGCCCTGCTGGACGGCGCGAGCGTCGTCACCGGGCGCCAGAGCGCCGAACTCCGGTCGATCTTCAACCACTTCTACGCCTCCGACCTGTCCAAGGAACAGGACATGATCGACTGGGGGAAGAAACGTTCAGCCGATACATACCTGGACCAGATCAACCAGAACGGCGCCGCGGTCATGCTGGCCAACGCCTGGGGCGACTCGGTCTTCGCGCCCAACCAGTACGCCGACTTCTACGAGAAGCTGACCGGCCCGAAGCGACTGGAGTTCCGCCCCGGCGACCACGCGACCGCCGAGCTCACCGGACTGCTGGGCCTGCCCAACGACGTCTGGACCGACACCGAGCGCTGGTTCGACCACTACCTCAAGGGCGAGGACAACGGCATCAACCGCGAACTGCCCGTCCAGCTCACGTCCCGCTCCGGGGGCGCCTACGAGGGCTACCCGGACTGGAAGTCGGTGGGCGCGACCACGAGGAAGCTCGACCTCGCCGGCACCACCACGATCCACACCAACGTCGACTCGGGCGCCAACGGCGGTGTCGTCTTCCTGTCCAGCATCCTCGACCAGATCGCCCGGCTGCCGCCGATCGCCTCGATCCCGCTGCTCCCGCGCACCTGGGCGGCCGTATGGCAGTCGGGGAAGTACGCCACGGCCCAACGGGTGCGCGGCACGGCCACGCTGCACACCACCCTCACCCCGACCAAGGAGAGCGGCACCCTCGTCGCCTACCTGTACGACGTGGGGCCGCTCGGCCTAGGGAAGCTGGTCAGCAACGCGCCGTACACCTTCCACGGGCGGACGCCCGGCGAGCCGTTCGGCGTCGACCTGGAGCTGTACTCCACGGCCTACGACGTCCCGGCAGGGCACCGGCTGGCCCTGGTGGTCGACACGGTCGACCCGCTCTACATCGAGCACAACCCGTCCGGCGCGCGGCTGACCTTCTCCTCGCCGGCGAACGACCCGTCGTACGTGTCGATACCGCTGCGCGAGCAGTGATCTCCGGCCGGCGCCGGGCGGGCAGGGCTCTGTGAGCTGCCACCCCCCTACGGTCTCGGGGCCGTGGGGGGACCCCCACCAGGCAGCAGCGTCCCGGGGTCGGCCGTGGCGACGTCCACGGCCTGGGTCGTGGGATCGTGCCGCTCACGCCCGGCTGACCGGGCGAGCGGCCTGCGCATCCCGGTGCGGATCGGTGAGGTCACCGTCACCACCGGGATGAACGGCACATCGTAGTCGAGGTCCGCGGCGACGGGCCCGCCGGCCTGGCACAACTCCGGGCGGGGGACCCGGCGACGGCGGCTCCGGAACGGCCCTTCGTCCACTTCCGGGCGGTCGGGCCGCGGCCCTGAGGCATGCGATGGTCCTGCGGCCCGGTGGCGGCCGGACGTGGGTTGCCGAACATGGTCGCGCTCCCCCGGTCAGTGCTTGAGGATCTTGGAGAGGAAGTCCTTGGCACGCTCGCTGTCGGGGTGGGTGAAGAACTCCTCGGGGGTGCGGTCCTCGACGATCCGGCCGTCGGACATGAACACCACGCGGTGGGCGGCCGAGCGGGCGAAGCCCATCTCGTGGGTGACGACGACCATGGTCATCCCCTCCCTGGCGAGCTGCCGCATGACCTCCAGGACCTCGTTGATCATCTCGGGGTCGAGGGCCGAGGTCGGCTCGTCGAAGAGCAGGGCCTTGGGCTCCATGGCGAGGGCGCGGGCGATGGCCACGCGCTGCTGCTGGCCGCCGGAGAGCTGTGCCGGGTACTTGTCCGCCTGGGAGGTGAGGCCCACCCGGTCCAGAAGTTGCCGCGAGTGCCGGTCGGCCTCGTCCTTCTTGCGTCCGCGCACCTTGATCTGCGCGAGGGAGATGTTCTGGAGGACCGTCTTGTGGGCGAAGAGGTTGAAGGACTGGAAGACCATGCCGACCTCGGCGCGGAGCCTCGCGAGACCCTTGCCCTCCTTGGGCAGCGGCTGTCCGTCTAGCTGGATCTCACCGGACTGGATGGTCTCCAGCCGGTTGATCGTCCTGCACAGTGTCGACTTTCCCGACCCTGACGGGCCGATGACCACGACCACCTCCCCCTTGCCGACGGTGAGGTTGATGTCCTGCAGGACATGCAGCTCCCCGTAGTACTTGTTGACGTCACGCAGCTCGATCAACGGATCGACGGCCATGCCCAGCCCTACCCACTCTCAGCTGTGTCGCGATTGCCGCAAACTATCCACACAAGACTGGAGTTAGTACACGACACGCACTTTTCGGGCATTAGCCGTATTTACGCCCCGCTTATGTGTGCGCTAGGACTCCGCCACCTCGGCGTACAGCTGGGAGAGTTCGGGCACTCCGCTCGCCGCCCACTCGTGCCCGTCGGCGACGACGTCGAACTCCCGGCCGGAGGCGAGCCTGATCACCGGCTGCCCGTCGGGGCGGATCTCCCACCGGGCCCCCGCCACGGTCCGCACGATCACCGTCCCGAGGTACAGCCCGGCGTCGTTGCCGAGCCAGTCCAGCGCCTCCGCGTCGTCCCGCCAGCGCGGCACCAGCTGGTCGAGCGCCTCCAACGAGTCGACCGTGTCGTTGAGTTGGACACCGTCGCGGTACGCCTGGTGGCGCAGCAGCTCACACTCGGCGAGGAGTTCGGCGATGCCCTCGGCGTCGTGCGCCTCGGGTTCCTTGCGCCGGCTGCCCAGAAAAGGGATCTTCATAGGACCAGCGTGTCATTGGCATGCGCCCCCGCACCACAGGCGCGCGCGGACCGCCGATCCGGGGCGACTTCACGCCGGGTCCGGGCATGGCGCGTTGACGCGTCCCCGGCGCCTCCCTACCTTCACGGAGCGTCTTTCGTCTCGTGGTGAGCAGTGGTGACGGTCGTGTACGGAGTCCTGTACGGGGGGAGTGAGTCGTGCGCCGAGGTGTGCGGATGCCCGCGGTCGTCCTCGCCGTGTGCACGGCACTGGCGCCGGCCGGCCCCGGGCGGGCGGCGGCACAGGCCCCGTCGCGCGCGGAACCGCTGCCGCTGGAGCGGCTCTTCGACAACACGGCGGTCAGCGACGACGCCCGCCCCGGGGAGGCGGACCTCGACGGCTCGGGCGCCTCGCTGTCGGCCCGGGACCTCGCGGCCGCGGGCTGGACGCCCGGCCGGACCCTGACCGTCCAGGGCGCCCGGCTGACCTGGCCGCGCGGCCGGGCGGGCGCGCCGGACAACGTACGCGCCGCCGGTCAGTCCGTGCGCGTCCACGGCCGTGGCGACGCGCTCGCCTTCCTGGTGGCGGGCACGGCGGGCACCGAAGTCAGCGGCTCGGGACGGGTGTCGTACGCGCGGGGCGGCAGTTCCTCCTACCGCCTGACGGCCCCCGACTGGCGCACGGGCCCGCTCGCCACGAAGGCGGTCGCCCTGCCGCATGTGAACACGCCTGGTGGCCAACTCATCGAGACAGTACGGCTGTACGTCGTGACCGTGCCGCTGGCGCGTGGGCGCCGGGTCACCTCGGTACGGCTGCCCTACGCGCCCTCACTGCATGTGTTCGCGGTGTCCGTGCGGGCCGACACGCCCGGCTGGAGCGGGAGTTGGGCGACCGCGACGGGCGGCTGTCCGGCCGTCGGTCCGTGGCGCGACCGGACGCTGCGGCTCGTCGTGCACACCTCGGTGGGCGGGCCGCGGGTGCGCCTGCGCTTCGACAACACCTTCGCGGCGGCGCCGGTACGGATCGGGAGCGCGACCGTGGCAGTACGGGGGACGGGCGCGGCGGCCCGGGACCTGCCCGAGCCGGTGACCTTCCGTGGCGCGACCGCGGTCGAGCTGCCCGCCGGGGCACAGGCGTTCAGCGATCCGCTCGGCCTCCAGGTGCCCGCGGACGCCGACCTGCTGGTGAGCTTCCATCTGCCGGGCACGGTGACGGCGGCTCCGGTGCACCGGCTCGCGCGGCAGCGGTCGTACATCAGCGAGCCGGGTGACCACACGGCGGACGCCTCGGCGACCGCGTACACCACCGTGATCACCAGCCGGCCGCTCCTGACCGGTGTGGACGTGGGCGGCGGGCCGGGGTCCGTGGTGCTGCTCGGGGACTCGATCACGGACGGGGAGCGCTCGACGGTGGACGCGAACCGGCGATGGCCCGACATGCTGGCCGACCGCTTGCTCGCACAGGACGCGGTGCCGCACTACGGCGTGCTCAACCAGGGGATCTCCGCGAACCGTGTGGTCTCGGACCGCTACCCCGGCGACGGGGTCCTGACCGACACGGGCGGGGTGAGCGCCCTGCACCGGTTCGACCGGGACGTCCTCGCGCAGACGTCGGTGCGTACGGCGGTGGTCTTCGAGGGCGTCAACGACCTGCGGTGGGGGACGCCGGCGGACGAGGTGATGGCGGGGCTGCGGAAGCTCGCGGACCGCGGACACGCGCGCGGGGTGCGGATGCTGGCGGCGACGATCCTGCCGTGCGAGGGCGAGGCTCGCTGCACGGCCGCCGTGGACGCCGAGCGGGTCGCGGTGAACCACTGGATCCGGGAGAGCGGCGCGTTCGACGGCGTCCTCGACCTCGACGCCGTGGTGCGCGACCCGGCCCGCCCGGCGCGGATGCTGCCCGCCCTCGACAGCGGGGACCATCTGCACCCGGGGGACGCGGGTCTCGCGACGCTCGCCCGGTCCGTGGACCTGGGGCTCCTGTAGCCCCCTACACGTCCAGGTCGACGACGACCGGCGCGTGGTCCGAGGCACCCTTGCCCTTGCGCTCCTCACGGTCCACGTACGCGTCGGAGACGGCCTTCGCGAAGGGCTCGTTGCCGTACACCAGATCGATGCGCATACCGCGGTTCTTGGGGAAGCCGAGCTGGCGGTAGTCCCAGTACGTGAAGGGGCGGTCGTACTTCAGGGGGCGCGGGACCACGTCCGACAGGCCCGCCTCGCGCAGGGCGGCGAGGGCGGCGCGCTCGGCGGGGGTGACATGGGTGAGCCCCTCGAAGGCGGCCACGTCGAAGACGTCCTCGTCGGTCGGCGCCACATTGAAGTCGCCCAGGACCGCGAACGGGCGGCTGCCTGCCGCGTCGCCCGCGACGGCCGCCCTGAGAGCCTCGAACCACTGGAGCTTGTAGGCGTAGTGCGGGTGGCCGACCTCACGGCCGTTCGGCACGTACACCGACCACACCCGGACCGGGCCGCAGGTCGCCGAGATGGCCCGGGGCTCGGGGGCGCCGTCGTAGCCGGGGTCGCCGGGCAGGCCCTTGACGACGTCCTCCAGGCCGACCCGGGAGATCACCGCCACCCCGTTCCACCGGCCGGTGGCGTGCACCGCCGCCTCGTAGCCCGCCTCGCGCAGCTGGTCGAACGGGAACTGCTCCTCGGCCAGCTTGGCCTCCTGGAGGCAGAGCACGTCGGTGCCGCTGCTCTCCAGCCAGGCCAGGAGCCTCGGCAGGCGGGCGGTGATCGAGTTGACGTTCCAGGTCGCGATGCGCATGTCCGACAACCTACCGGGCCCCACTGACACTCACACGGACGCACTCTCCCCGGGCGCCAGACGCAGGTGCTCGGAGCCGCCGAGGGCGCCGATCTGGTTGTCGTAGATCGGGCGGGCGAGGTCGGTGAGCAGGGCGTCGTGGATGTCGTAGGCCCGCTGCGGCCCGACCTCACGGACGTACTCGATGACCTCGGAGATCTTGCTCCAGGGGGCCATGACCGGGAGCATCAGCGTCTCCACGGCGTGGTCGGGGACGGTGAGGGCGTCGCCGGGGTGGAAGACGCGACCGCCGTCGATCAGGTAGCCGACGTTGGTGATGCGCGGGATGTCGGGGTGGATGACGGCGTGCAGTTCGCCGTGGACCTGGACGTCGAATCCGGCCGCCGTGAAGGTGTCGCCGTGGCCGACGGTGTGCACGCGGCCGGGGAAGGCGGCGGAGACCTTCTCCGCGACGGACCTCAGCGTCCAGATCTCGGCGGCCGGGTTCGCCTCCAGGGCCGCGCGCAGCCGCTCCTCGTCGAAGTGGTCGGGGTGCTCGTGGGTGACGAGGATGGCCTCCGCGCCGACCGCGGCGTCCGCCTCGCTGAACCCTCCGGGGTCCAGGACGAGCGTGCGGCCGTCCTTCTCGAGGCGGACACAGGCGTGCGACTTCTTCGTGAGCTTCATGGGCTCCATCCTGCCGTTCGGGCCGGGCGGGTGCTCACTCCTGCGGGGTCGTCTCCTCGCGGACGACCTGCTGGGCCACCGTGAACGCGCGGCCGGCGGCGGGCATCCCGCAGTAGACGGCCGTCTGCAGCAGTACCTCCCTGATCTCGACCGGGGTCAGACCGTTGCGCAGCGCCGCACGGACGTGGACGGCGAGCTCCTCCAGGTGGCCGCCCGCGACGAGGGCGGTGAGCGTGACACAGCTGCGGGAGCGGCGGTCCAGACCCGGGCGGTCCCAGATCTCACCCCAGGTGTAGCGGGTGAGGAACTCCTGGAAGTCGCCGGAGAACTCGTCCGCCTGCGCCAGCGCGCGGTCGACGTGCGCGTCCCCGAGGACCTCGCGGCGCACCTTGAGCCCGGCGTCGTACGGGTCGGGCCGTCCGCCGCCCGCGACCGGCACCGGGGCGGCGGGGGCGATCTCGGCGATCGGCGCGGGCTGCTGCGGCCCGGCGGGTACCGTCCTGGCCGGGGCCGCCGGGACGGCCGTCTGGCCGGGGGCGGGGTCGAACGGGGGCTGCCAGGCGGTGGAGAAGTGCCGCACCAGCAGGTCGGTGACGGCCGCGGGCTGTTCCACCGGTACGAGGTGGGAGGCGCCGGGCACCACGGCGAGCCGCGAGTCCGGGATGCCGGCGACGAGGGTACGGGCCTCCGCCGGGCCGGTGACCTGGTCGTCGGAGCCGACGAGGACGAGGGTGGGCGCGCCGACCCGGGTCAGGTCGACCCGTACGTCGAAGGCGGCGAGGGCCTCGCAGGCGGCGATGTAGCAGCCCGGGTCGGTGGTCCGGACCATCTGCACGGCCCAGTCGGTGATCGCGGGCTGCGCGGCGGCGAACCCGCCGGTGAACCAGCGGTCCGGCGAGGAACGGGCGATCGGGTCGAGCCCGTTGGTCCGGACGATCACACCCCGCTGCCGGAACTCGTCCGGGGTGCCGAAGCGCGGCGAGGCGGCGATCAGCGCGAGCGAGGCGATCCGCTCCGGGTGGCGCAGGGCCAGTTCGAGACCGACCGCGCCGCCGAGCGCGCATCCCGCGTAGCCGAAGCGCTGGATGCCGAGGTCGTCGAGGGTGGCGAGCAGCCGGGCGGCGAGGTCGATGACCGAGCCCGCGGGGTACGCGGGAGCGCCGCCGTGGCCCGGCAGGTCGTACCGGAAGACCCGCCACTGCTGGGCCAGCTCGGGGACCTGGCGGTCCCACATGTGCCAGGTGGTGCCCAGGGACGGACCGAGGACCAGGACCGGGGCGTCCTCTGGCCCGTCAACGCGGTATTGCAGGGTGTTCGGTGGTGTCTCGCTCACCCGTCCGATCCTCTCATCCGTCATGGGCGGCCCCATGACGTGGGCGAGGGAAGCCGGTCTGACCAGGTCGGACTCCGCGCGGGCCGGGTATCGCCCTCGCCGGCCAAACACCCACCTGTGCCTACTAGTTCGGCGACCCGGGCTGCCCCGCTCTCACCGGAGGTTGGCGGACGGCCCTGCACGTCACTTCGGACCACCGGGCTCAGGAGTGTCCGCATC
Source organism: Streptomyces sp. NPDC020489 (assembly GCF_044386545.1). Lineage (NCBI taxonomy): Bacteria > Bacillati > Actinomycetota > Actinomycetes > Kitasatosporales > Streptomycetaceae > Streptomyces > Streptomyces sp. NPDC020489. Next base: position 588,034 of record NZ_JBIRUZ010000003.1, on the reverse strand, counting down.
GGGATCGACGAGGGCCAGGTGAGAGGCCAGGGCGCGGGCGGTGTCGACGAAGTACTGCTCGTCGACACCGTGGGCGAGGCCGAGGAGGACGCCCTGGTTGAGGCCGACGAACAGCGCCCGGAGCGCGGTGACCAGGCGTTTCGCCTGATAGGGCGTGATGACGTCCCCGTGGTGCGCTCTGCCGGTGAACAACGTGACCAGGTGGTTCTCCTGTCCGCCGACGGACGCGGCAAGCCGGGAACCCGTCTCGGGGTCGTGCAGGGCCATGTCCAGCAGGGTGATCTGCAACGACAGGCCGGACAGCGCGTCAGGCGCGTCACAGCTGCGCCAGTAGTACCGGGCGAAGGCGTCGACCGCTTCGAGGAGGTCCATCTCGGCGGAGATCTCCTGTTCGATCTCCGCGTAGTGCGGCCGCAGGTAGTCCGTCACCAGGGCGACCATCAGGCCGCTCTTGCTGCCGAACAGCGAGTAGATGGCGCCGGTGGTCAGTTCCGCGCGCTCGGCGATCTCCTCGAGCCTGGCGCGATACCCGTCTCGGGAGACGACCTGCAACGCGGCCTCCAGCAAGGCGCGACGGTTGCGTTCCTTGGTCTGCGCTCTCGTCATTCTCATAATGACATTACTGTAGTAATCGCGTTACGGAAGAGCAGTGAGACACCCGACAGGGAGGAACGCTCATGACACAGGCCCAGGCTGAGACATCGTCAGGGACGCGCCGGTGGGCGGGAGTTGTCGCAGACGGCGTGGTCAAGGTGTTACTCGGCGCCTCCTTCAGCGCGGGCGCCGCCCCCCTTGGTGATCTGCTCGGTGTGCCCACCTGGCTGATGATCGTCGCGGGCGTCGTCCTGCTGATCGGCGGAGGGATCGAGATCCGGTATGTGCGCCGCCGCCCGCTTCCCACCTACAGGCGGCTCATGGTCGCCTACGACGGCGGCTGGGTGCTGGCGATGCTCGCAGGCCTGCTGGTGGCCTGGCAGGGGGGCACTGCCGGAGGTGAGGTGTGGATCGGATACCAGGCGGTGGCCCCTCTTGCGCTTGCGGCGATGCTGATGGCCGCCGCCCCCGCGCCGTCGGCCACGGACACTCGCGCGGAGAACTCCACACCCTGACCCGGATGCCACGATCGCGTGCCTCGTGGACGAGTTCGAGCGGCGTCGGCTCCGGCGCGGGCCGCTCCCCCGGCACGGCCGGTGCCTCTCACGCACGGCCCGCCTCCCCTCACCCGGCATCGGTGTCCGGGGCGGGCAGGGACTTGCGCAGGCGGTCCAGGAGGGCCCTGGCCGCAGGGCGGGAGGGTCCGTCCGTGCGCCAGGCCAGAGCGATGCGGCCGCGAGGCTGCGGGCGGACGAATTCCATGATCCGCAGGCCGAGGGCCTCGGCGGCGGCCGGCGAGGGAGCCGGCAGGACGGCCACGCCCAGTCCGCGCGCGGCGAGTTGGGCGAGGAGGACCGGGGAGGCGGCCTCGAAGGCGACCCGCGGCGGGATGCCCGCGGCCGAGAAGGCCCGCTCCAGGACGCCGCGCAGACCGGTGCCGCGCGGCAGGCTGATCAGCGGGCGGTCGCGGAGCGCCGTCAGTGGGATGCCGGTGGGTCCGCCGGACTCGAGCAGGGGGTCGTCCGAGGCGACGACGGCGACCAGGGGTACGTCGACCACGATCTGCCAGGAGATGGCCGGGGGCAGGTCCTCGTCCGTGAGCCCGAGCAGCGCGATGTCGAGTTCGCCGTGCTGCAGGGCGCTCAGCATCTGTTCCGAGGTGGTCTCGGCGAGCTCTATCTCGACCTCGGGATGGTCGTCGTGGAAGTCCGCGATGATCGAGGCCACGTCGAGTTCATGCGTGGCGGCGCCGGAGACGAGCCCGATTCTGACGTGCCCGCGCAGCAGCCCGGTGTACTCCTCCACGATCTGCCGTACACCCTCGACCGCGGCGAGCGCGGCGCGTGCGTACGGCAGCACGGCCTCCCCCACTTCGGTGGGGACCACCGACCGGGCCGAGCGGTCGAGCAGGGGCTGGCCCAGCTCCCGTTCGAGCTGCCGGATCTGCGCGCTCACCCCGGGCTGGGCCAGACGCAGCCGGGTGGCGGCCCGGGTGAAGTTCGCCTCTTCCACCACCGCGACGAAGTACTGCAGCTGCCTGAGCTCCATAAGCGACAATGCTAGCAACGAGACGAATTATCTCTTGGACTTCTGATGAGGCCACTGCCAGCCTGAATGCCATGGGGAACGACGCGCACGAGACGCTGCAGAAGGTGCCCTCTTTCACCGGCCCCGCCCTCCGGCCCGGTGACCAGGGCTTCGACGAAGAGGTGGCCGGCTTCCAGGCCGCCTACACCCACCGTCCTGCCCTCGTGGTCGGCGCCGCCGACGCGGAGGACGTCCGTACGGCGGTCGCGTACGCGGCCGGGCGGGACCTGCCCGTGGCCGTACAGGCGACGGGGCACGGGCTGTCGGTGGCGGCCGACGGCGGCGTGCTCATCAACACCCGGAGACTGGACGAGGTGCGGGTCGACGCGGCCGCCGGAACCGCCCGCGTGGGCGCCGGCGTGCGGGCGGGCGCGCTGATCGAGGCGGCCGCGGCCCACGGGCTGGCTCCGCTCAGCGGCTCGGCGCCGACCGTCGGCGTGGTCGGCTACCACCTCGGCGGCGGGATCGGTCTGCTCGCCCGCCAGTTCGGCTACGCGGCCGATCATGTGCGGGCCGTCGAGCTCGTCACCGCGGACGGCCGGTTGAGCCGGCTGACGCCGGGTGACGAACTCTTCGGCGCGGTGCTGGGCAGCGGCGGCAACTTCGGCGTCGTCACCGCCCTGGAGGTGGCGCTGTTCCCGGTCGGCACGGTCTACGGCGGCCAGCTGGTCTTCGACACCCCGCTGGTCGAGGAAGCGCTGGAGACGTGGCGGCGCTGGAGCGCCACGGTCCCCGACGAGCTGACCTCCTCCGTCACCTTGCTGAACTACCCGGACCTGCCGATGGTCCCGGCCCCGCTGCGCGGCCGGTACGTCGCCTCGTTCCGCATCGCCTACAACGGCCCCGAGGAGAAGGGCGAGCAGCTCGTCGCAGCCCTGCGCAAGGTCGGCCCGCGGCTGCAGGACGACCTGCGGACCATGCCGTACACGGAGACCGGCACCATCCACGGCGAACCCGACACCCCACACCCGTACACCGCGACCAACGCGCTGCTCGGCGAGCTCACCGAACAGGCGCTGCGCTCGGTGCGGAAGGTGGCAGGACCGGATTCCCCGGTGCCGTGCATGGTGGACATCCGCCACCTCGGGGGCGCGCTGCGCACGTCCGGCCCGACCGGGGTCGCCGTGGATCACCGCGAGGCCGAGTTCGTCGTCCGCGTGCTGTCCTCACCCGGCTTCGGCGGCGTCGAACCCGAGGCGATCCGGGAGCGGCACGCCCTGCTGCGCGAGGCCCTGGCCCCGTGGACGCTCGGACACAGCCTCGCCTTCCTGTACGGCGACGGTGACCATGCCGACGAGGCGCAGACCCGCGCCGGTTACGAGCCGGGGACGTATGCCCGGTTGGCCGCGCTCAAGACGGTCCACGACCCCGGCAACCTGTTCCGCTTCAACCGCAACATCCGACCCGAGCCGACAAGCTGAGCCGGGGCAGGCGGCCCCGAGGTCCCGCTCGAGTGCGTGACAGCTGACGGCCCGCCCCTGAGAAAACGACGCGCTCACCTGTGTCGATGGGCTTCACCCCGGGCCACACGGCCCCCCGTGCTCCGCGCCGTCCGTGTTCATCCCCCGTCCGCGGGCGGCGCGGTGTCCAGCTCTCGGTGTTCGCGCATCGCCCGGCCGCCGCCTGGGCCCGGTCCGCTGAGCCGGACCGGGTGCCGTCAGCCCGAAGCACCCTGTCGCTCGCGTCGGCGCAACTGACAGGAAGTGCAGGGCCGCCGTGCCGACGAACCGCAGTCGGGAAGCTCCACTTCGTGGAGGAGAGGGGCTGCGACACGAGAGCCGCCGCCCGGGCGGACAACCATGGGAGCCGGCGGGCCCGGCCGCGTCACGCCAGGACGGTGCGCGCGTACTCGATCAGGGCCTGGGCAGCCGGGCTCACCGGGCCATCGGCCCGCCAGGCGAGGGCAAGGCGTCCGCGCAGCAGCGGGCTGGGGATCTCCACGGCATGGAGTCGGCCGGCATTGGCTCCGACGAAGGGTTCGGGAAGGATGGCCATGCCGAGACCGCGCGAGGCGAGTTGCGCCAGGACGCGCGGATCGCTCGCCTCGAACGCGACACGGGGTTTGATGCCCGCGGCGGCCCATGTCGCGTCGGCGACACTGCGCAGGCCGCTTCCCACCGGCAGGCACATCAGCGCATGGGGCTCGATCTCCTCGACGGCGATGCTCCGGTACCGGGCCAGCGGATGCTCGTGGCTGACGGCACCGACGAGCGGCTCGTCGGCGACGATCTGGAGGTCGAGGCCCGCCGGGGCCTTGGCGGACACCCCGATGATGGCCACGTCGATCCGGCCGGAGCGCGCCTCGGCGATCAGCTGGTCGGTGCTTCCCTCGGACAGGGAGATCTCCACGGAGGGGTATTCCTCGCTGAAGTCCGCGATGAGCTCCGTGAGGCTGAGCGACAGGGACGACGGCACGGAACCGATGGCGACCTGTCCGCGCACCAGGCCGGTGAGGTCGTCCACCGCGTTGCGCAGGTGGTCCAGAGCGGCCAGTACGGCCTGGGCGTGCGGGAGGGCCGCGGTTCCCGCGTCGGTCAACCGGACCGAGCGGCCGCCCCGGTCGAGCAGTTCCTGACCCAACTCCCGTTCCAGCCGCCGGATCTGCGCGCTCACACAGGGCTGGGTCACGTGGACGCGTGCTGCGGCCTTGGTGAAGCTGCCCTCTTCGGCAACGGCGACAAGGTACTCCAACTGACGCAACTCCATGAGCCGACCGTATCCGCGCCGCTTCTTCGAACTCCCTTCTCGTATAAGGAATTGACATGCAGCTGACCTTGCTCGGACGAAGTCCGACACAGGCGGTTCGTGCGGGGCGCCGGCCGGGTGCCGCGGCGGCGCCCTCGCCGCGCAGTCGCGGGCACCGCCCTCGGTCCCAGCACGGCCCTTACACCTCGACCGGGTCGCGGTGCGCGCCGAGGCGCCGCAGCGTGCCGGACTCGAACTGCTCGCGGCAGGGGCGGCGCCGCACCTTCCCGCTGGTGGTCTTCGGCAGCGTGCCACGGCGGATCAGCACCACATGCTCCGCCTCGATGCGGTGGTCTCGGCGTATGGCCTCGCGCACCGCGACCACCACATCCTCCTCGGCGTCCAGCCGTAGCACGCGACTGTCGGCCTCGATCACCACGACCAGCGCCTCACCGCTGCCGGTGTCCACGGGGAACGCGGCGGCGGAGGCGGGGCGCAGCAGAGGGTGGCTGTTCTCCGCCGTGTACTCCAGGTCCTGCGGATAATGATTGCGGCCCCTGACGACGATCAGGTCCTTGAGCCGACCGGTGACATACACCTCGCCGTCCCGAACGAAGCCCAGGTCACCGGTGCGCAGGAACGTCTCGTCCGCCGTCTCCCCCCGGATCCGGGCCCGGAAGGTCCGCTCGCTCTCCTCCGGGCGGCGGAAGTAGCCGGAGGCCACACACGGCCCCGACACCCAGATCTCCCCGACCTGATCCTCCGGAACGGCCTTCAAGGTGCGCGGGTTCACGATGCGCACCCTGGTCGCGCCGACGGGGATCCCGCAGCTCAACACCGTGGTCCGGGGCCTGCCGGAATCGCCGTCCGCTCCGGGCACCGGCACGACACGACCGTCGGCCAAAGAGTCGGCGTCCAGGCAGAGGGCGCGCGCTCCGGTCACCGAGGAGGCCCCGCTGACCTTCAGGGTGTTCTCCGCGAGACCATAGGCCGGGACGACAGTGCGCGGACCCAGACCGTACGGGGCGAACTTCCCCGTGAACTCGCGCACCGTGTGCGCCCGCACCGGTTCGGCGCCGTTGATGGCCACCCGCCAGCGCGACAGGTCCAGGGGAACTCGCGGAGCGGCGCCCTGCACGCACAGGTCGTACGCGAAATTGGGCGCGGCCGTATGGGTGCCGCCGAATCGGGACAGTGCCTCCAGCCAGCGGGCGGGACGGCGGATGAACGACTCCGGGGTCATCAGGTACGCCGGCCGTCCGGACCACAGCGGCAGGACCACCCCGAGCATCAGGCCCATGTCGTGGAAGAACGGCAACCACGACACGATGACGCCGTCGTCCCCGACCGGCCACAGCTCGTCCGTCTCCGCCGCGTTGGCCCAGAAGTTGGCGTGGGTCACCATCACACCCTTGGGCCGGCCGGTGGAGCCGGAGGTGTACTGGAGCAGCGCCACGTCCGACAGCTCCGCTGCGGGGAGCGGGGCGCCCGTGACCGGGGTGAGCTCCTCGGTGGCGACCAGGTCGAGCCCGGCCAGTTCGGGCAGTCCGCCGAAGTCGGCGAGCAGCCGGTCGCGGACGGGCCGGGTGGTGAGCACCAGGGTGGTGCCCGCGTCGTCGGCGATGCCGCGCAGCCGCTGCACGGCGTACCGCCGGGTCGGCACCTGCACCGGTGCGGCGGCGATCCCGGCGGTGGCACAGGCCAGCCAGCCCCGGACGAACTCGAGGCAGCTGGGGTACATCAGTACGGCGCTGCGGACCCCGCGGTACCGTTCGGCGAGCGCGTCGGCCCTCGCCGCCACCGCCGAGCGCAGTTCCGCGTACGTGGTGCGCTCGCCGGGTTCCTCCCCGTCCCGGAGATGGGTGTAGGCGATCCGGCCGGGGGTCTCGCGGGCACGCAGCGCGAGCAGCGCGGGCAGGGACAACGGGCGTCGATCAGAACTCATGGCCGTCCGTTCATGGTGGGTGGCACGGATTTCCTCCGCAGGCCCGGTGCGGAGGCGGCGGTGGCTCTCAGGCCAGGTCGGTCAGGCCCGGCCGCAGCGCGTTGACGAGCGCTGCGGCGTTGCCGGGGCGCTGCCGGTTCTCGTGCATCCTCTGGTGGGCCTCCCCTATCTGCTCGAAGGTGAAGGGCTCGGAGAGGCAGGGGTCGACGAGCCCGGACGCCACCAGGTGGATCATCTGCCGGCACTGCGCGGGGTTGAAGCCGTGCGAGCCCTGGAGACGCTTCTGCCGCATCCACAGGAAGCGCAGGTCGACGTCCGCGGCGTAGCCGGACGTGCCACCGCAGATGACGACCATGCCGCCGTTGTCGCACAGGTACATCGACGTGGGGATGGTGTCCTGGCCGCTGTGCTCGAAGACGATCCGCGGCGCCCGCCGCTCGCCGAGGGCCTCCCAGAAGGCCCGGCCGAACGCGCGCACCTGGCTTATCCAGGCGCCGTACGCGGCCAGGTCTGCGGGGTCGGGCATCCGGCCCCAATGGCTGAACCGGGTACGGTCGATGACCCCGGCCGCGCCGAGTCGGCGGCAGTACTCCGCGCGCTCGTCGCTGGAGACCACGGCGATGGGGATGCCGCCCGCGTTGCGCACGAGCTGGATCGCCATCGACCCGAGACCACCCGCGCCGCCCCAGATCAGCACCGGATCCCCGGGCCGCACCGTGTTGCCGTCCCAGCCGAAGAGCTGACGGTAGGCGGTGGCGCCGGTGAGGATGAAGGCCGCCGCGGCCTCCCAGGTCAGGTTCCCCGGCTTGGGGTGGCACTGGAAGTCCTGCACCAGGGCGAACTGGGCGAAGGAGCCGTAGTTGGACTCGTACCCCCACGCCTGCACGCTCGTCGACATCGTCGGGTCGACGCCCAGGCGGATGTCGGCGGCGCGTTCGTCCCACTGGCCGCCGGAGAGCACGACGTGGTCGCCCACGGAGATGCTGGTGACGCCCTCCCCGACGGCGTAGACGACACCGGCGCCCTCCGAGCCGCCGATGTGGAAGTCCTCGGGCTCGCCCCGCTTCTGGCGGGCGGCGACGACGTCCAGCGGACGGCCCAGCCCGGCCCACACGTTGTTGTAGTTGATGCCCGCAGCCATCACCCAGACGAGCGCCTGGCCCGGTCCGGGCCTGGGCACGTCCACGACCTCGGTCGCGAAGGCCTTCGCCGGTTCGCCGTAGCGTTCCGGGCGGATCACGGATGCGTACATCTGCTCGGGAACATGACCGAGAGGAGGGGTTTCCCCGATCTCGTACAGGCGCTTGCCCATCGTCCATGCCTTTCTGTCCAAGTGGCTCTCGGGTGTCTGCCGTCGGCACGCGGTCCGGAAGGGGCGTGCCGGTTCCCGACTCGGGGGAACCAGGGCGTCGTTCAGCTCGTGGGGACGAGGTGTTCCGTGCGCTGGAAGGCGTATCCGGGCAGGCCGGTACGCCGCGGCGTCCGCTGTGGGTGGAGCGCCGGCCAGTCCACCTCGACGCCCGCCGCCCACAGCGCGCCGAGGGTGCTCAGCAGGATCTTCACGTCGGGTGTCGGGTCTGTCGGGTGCGGCAGCGACTGCAGGATGGCGTGGTCCCGCCGCAGCTCGGGGTGACGGCGGGCCAGGGCGGACAGGGTCGAGCCCGGCCCCACCTCGACCAGCGCACTGCCCGGGACGGCCGCGAGCGTGTCGAGGACCTCGTGGTAGCGCACCGCCCTGCGCATGTGGTCGCGCCAGTAGGCCGGGGTGGTGACGGCCTCCGGCCGGGCCCAGTCGCCGGTGGTGTCGGAGATGACGGGGATGGCCGGTTCGCCGAGGTCGACCGTCGCCACGTACGCCTCGAACTCGTCGAGGACCGGTTCGACCAGGGACGAGTGCCCGGCGCCGGGGATCTTCAGCAGACGGGCCTCGAGGCCTTTCCCGCCGGCCTCCTCGACGAACCCCTCCACCAGGTGTTTCGGTCCGGAGATGGTCACCTGGTCGGGTCCGGAGATCGCGCCGATGTCCACCCCTTCGGGCAGCAGCGGGAGCAGGTCGGCCTCCGGCAGCCGTACGGCTGCCATGGCACCGGGCGCGAGGCCGGCGAGCAACTCCGTTCGTTTCACGACGAGTCCGACGCCGTCCATGAAGGAGAAGACTCCGGCGACGCAGGCCGCGGCGTACGCGCCGAGGCTGTGGCCCACCACCGCGGAGGCCCGGACGCCCCACCGCTGGAAGGCGCGTGCCAGGGCGTACTCCACGACGAACACAGCGGTCTGGGCGATCGGCCCGAACGCGAGGTCCCGCTGCGCCTGGGCCTGCGCCTCCTCGCTCACGGGATTGACGACCGTGCGCGGGTCCAGCCCCTGCCGGTCGAGCACCTGCTCGGAGAACTCGTCGACGTCCGCCCGGAAGAGCGGATCGGTCAGGTACAGCTCCCGTGCCATCCCCGGGTGCTGGCCGCCGTGTCCCGGGAAGGTGAAGACCACCGGGGGCGCCTCACGCGACCTCCTGGTGACCGGGCGGCGGGATCGCAGGCCCTCCAGTTCGGCGACGGCGTCGTCGGTGCTGCGGGCCACCACGAAGCGCCGGTGCGGATGCGCCGCACGTCCGGTCTGCAGCGTCCAGGCCGCGTCGGACAGCGCCGGGGCGTCGGCGCGGCGCGGCCGGTCGAGGAAGCGGCTCAGGCGCCCGGCCCACTCCTGCGCGGCCTCCGGGGACTTCGCGGAGAAGGGCAGCAGCTGCCAGCTCTCCTCCCCGGTCCCGTCCCGGGCCACCGCCTGTTCGACGACCACGTGGGCGTGCGTGCCGAAGGGACCGGACGCGCTCACGCCGACCCGGCGCGGATCGGACGCGCCCGGCCGGTCCTCCCCGACCGTCAGGACCGCCTCGACGAGCGCGGCCATGGCGGGCGCGACGTCCGTGACCCGGGTGCCCGAGGCGGTGAGCGTCGCCTCGACGCTGTCCGCCGCCACCCCGCCGGCCGCCAGGGCCGCCCGGACGACCCGGTCGCGGGCGGCGGCCTCCGGCTCAGCGGGCCGCGCCGTGGCGACGGCGGTGGCGCGCACCAGTGCGTACACCCGGTCACCGTCGTCGTGGGCCGCCCGCAGCGGCTTCAGTACGAGGACACCGCAGCCGCCGGTCGCCCCGCCCTGCGCACCGTCGGCTTCCTCGGCCGTGTCCACGCAGACCGCTCCGGCCAGCGCGATGTCGCACTCGCCGCTGAGCAGCGCCTGAACGGCCGTGTGCACGGCCACCGGCCCGGTCGTGCTCGCTGCCTGGACCGTCACAGCGGGCCCGGTGAACCCGAGCTTGTACGCGACCCGTGAGGCGAGGAAGTCCGCCCCCGTGCCGGCCCGGATCTGCCTGTCGTCGACATGCGCCAGCAGATCGCCCCGGCGGCGCAGCCGTGCCGCGTGCGTCGTGGTGCCGCCGCCCGCGTAGACGCCGATGACCGCGTCGTCGCGGGCCGGGTCGTGGGCGGCGTCCTCCAGCGCGTGGTACGCGCACTCCAGGAGCATCCGCTGCTGCGGGTCCATGACGACGGCTTCTCGGGGCGAGATGCCGAAGAAGGCGTGGTCGAACGCGAACGGGTGCCGCAGCCGCTCACCGGCACCGGTCGCCCCGAGCCGCTCCCGGAAGGCGTGGAGATCGTCGGCCTGTCCGAACCGGGCTGCCATCCCGACGACGGCGATGTCCACGTCGCCGTCATCCGCTGCTACGTCCGTCATGACTGTTCGTTCCTGTCCTTCCGTGGGGTCTCGGCTCGGACGGCGGGTTCACGCCGCCGGCGTGCCGGGGCGGACGAAGCGGTCGCTCGCACAGCCCAGGACCGACTCCTGATGCCCGGCGATCAGCTCGTAGGGCTGGCCGAGGCGGGGAGCGCTGACCTGGTCGAGCCGGGCCACATGGGCGTCGTCGAGGGTGATGTCGAGCGCCTGGAGATATGCGTCGAGCTGGTCGACCGTGCGCGGCCCGATGATCGGCACCAGCGCCGTGGCGGACCGGGCGGCCCGCGCCCGGATCCAGGCGGTCGAGACCTGCGCGGCGCTCAGACCGGTCTCCTCGGCGATCGCCAGGACGGTGTCGACGGTCTCGGTGCGCTGCTCGCTGTCCTCGGTCCGGATGGCGAGACCGTCCCAGTCGCTGAGCCGCCCGGTCCGGCTCTCTCGGTACTTGCCGGTGAGCAGACCACCACCGAGCGGGGCCCACAGGGCGGCGCCCAGCCCGAGCGCCTCGGCCATGGGCAGCAGTTCCCGGTCGGCGCCGCGCTCCGCCAGGCTGTACTCGAACTGGACCCCCACGAGCGGCGTCCAGCCGCGCAGTGCGGCGATCGCGGCCGCCCGGCTGACGCGCCACGCGGGGAAGTTCGACAGCCCGGCGTACAGCACCTTGCCCTGGTGGACCAGATCGTCCAGCGCCAGGAGGATCTCCTCGACGGGGGTGACGGAATCCGGCAGATGGGCCCAGTACACGTCGATGTGGTCGGTCCCCAGCCGCTTCAGGCTGGCCTCGAGGGACCTCCTGATGTTCTTGCGGCTGTTGCCGGTGCCCGAGACGCGGGGCCGGCCGGTGCCGAGTGAGAACTTGGTGGTCACCACGAAGTGGTCGCGGTCGGAGGCCAGGAACTCGCCGAGCAGCTTCTCCGCCTCGCCGATCTGGTAGTTGTCGGCCGTGTCGATCAGCGTGCCGCCGGCGTCCGCGAAGCGGTCGAAGATCTTGCGGGCGTCGTCGCGGTCGGCCCCGCCGCCCCACAGGGTGCCGAAGTTGGCGGTCCCCAGGCCGTACTCGGACACCCGCAGGCCGGTGTTGCGGCCGAAGGTCGTGTAGCGCATCGCGATTCCCCTATGTCTCGGCGCACTTGTCGGCGGTGTCTTCCGCGTGCTGCTCCGCGCTCAGGGACCGGGCGACAAGCCGCGTCAGCTCCCGTCGCCGGTCCGGGTCCCGGAAGTAGAAGTGGCCTCCCGGCAGCACGTGGCGGTCCAGGCCGGCCCGGGTGTGGGCCTGCCACTCGAGCTGGCCGGGGTCCTCCTGGTCCCCGCAGAACGCCGTGACGGGGACGTCCAGGGGCTCTTCGGGCACGTACGCGTAGCTGTCCGCCATCTCCGCGTCGGCGCGCAGGTATCCGAGCACGATGCCCCGGATCTCCTCGTCCTCCTGGATCGGCTGCGGCAGTGCGCCCCACCGGTTCTCGATCTCGGCCAGCAGCTCGTCGTCGCTCAGCCGGCGGACCGACTTCCGGGTGGTGATCGGCGGGGGCTGCATGGAGGAGAGCAGCAGCCGCCGCGGCAGCGCCCGGCCCGCCCTCCGCAGAGCCCTGGTGACCTCGAAGGCCACCAGGGCGCCCAGACTGTGCCCGAAGAAGGCGAAGTCCCTGCGGCCGAACTCGATCTCGCCGACCAGGTCGGCCACCAGATCGGTCATCCGGGTGTACGGGGCCTCCGTCTCGCGCGGGGCACGCCCGGGCATGCGGACGGCCCACAGCCTGATCCCCGGCAGGTCGTCGGACCAGCGCAGGAACTCGCTCGCCGAGCCGCCCGCGTGCGCGAAGCAGTACAGATCCAGCGAGGTCTGGGTGCGCGGCCGGCGACCGGAGAGCCAGCGCTGCTCGGACGGGCCGGCCGCTGTCGGCACGGGGTTCGTGGTGCTGCTCATGCGGATTCCTCCTGCGTGCCGTGCGCGTCGTCGTGGCCCTGGAGCTGACGCTCGATCAACTCCGCGAGTCCGGCGGCGGTGGGCGTCGCGAACAGGGCGCGCGCCTTGATCTCCACCGGGTGGACCGCGCGGATCTCGGCGAGCAGCTTCGTGGCGATGAGGGAGTCACCGCCAAGGTCGAAGAAGCTCTCGTCGGGCTCGATGTCCTCCAGGCCCAGGGCCTCGGAGAAGAGCCGCAGCACCAGGGCGAGAGGGGTGCCGTCGGCCGCCCCGTCCCCGCTCCGTGAACCGACGCCGTCCGCGGAGGGCGCCAGTTCGGCGGCGGGGACCGGGCCGTGGTCCTGCGCGGGCGCCGTCGGCTGCGGTGCCCGCCCCTCGCCCCCGCCCCACGCCGCCTCGTCGTCCGGGTGCCGCAGCAGGTAGGGCAACCGTTGGAAGGGATAGCCGGGCAGCGGCACCTTGAAGCGGCGTTCCCCGTCGTGGACTCCCGGCCAGGAGACGGCGTTGCCCGCGAGCCACAGCCTGCCGAGCGCCGTGTAGAGCGCGGACAGCACATCGGTGCCGACCGAGTCGCGCTGGGGGAAGGCGGCGACCAGACGGTGCGCGGCGGCCGGGGTGAGATGTTCCCTCGCCCGCGAGAGCAGCGCCGGCCCGAACCCGACCTGGAGGAGGATCCGGTCGGGATCCTCCAGCAGGGTGGGGAGCGCGAGGTCGGTCGCCATCCGGTCGCCGCCCGGTGCGGCCCACTGGTCCGCGTCGATCACGGCCCCGGCGGCGTGCCGGCGCCCGTCGCCGAGGATCACCGGCACCCGCAGCGGGTGGGCGCGCACAGTGGCCGGCCGTGGTGCGTCCGCGCCGTCCCGCGCCCGCCGCACCACCAGTGCCAGCGCGTCCGGCAGTGTGAGGGCCCCGGCCACCGTGGCCGCGACCAGTGATCCCACGCCGGTGCCGTGCACGACGGCCGGCTGCACGCCCCAGCGCTGCCAGAGCGCGGCGAGGGAGTACTCCAGGGCGAAGACGTACACGTCCCGTGTCGCCGGCTCGTCGGCCCAGGTGAGGCCGCGCGCCACGCGCCGGACACGGCCCGCCAGTTCGGGGCCGACGGTGTCCATGCAGGCGTCGAACGCCTCGCGGAACGCGGGCTCGGTGGCGTGCAGCCGCCAGGTCTCCGCGGGGCCCACCTCTCCGGGGAAGAGAAGAGCCACGGGCCGCTCGCGCGGCGGTTCCACAGCGCGGATCACCCGCACGGCACCGTCGTCGGTCCGGGCCAGGCCTGCCGTGCCGTCCTCGCCGACGACCACGAAGGCGCGGTGCTCGTACTCCCGTCGGCCTGTCTGCAGGGTCCACGCGACGTCGGCCGGCGGCAGGGCGGGGTTGCGCTCCAGGTGCTCGGTGAGCTGACGGATCCGCGCCCGCAGGGCCGGTTCGGTTCGCGCGGAGAGGACCAGCAGCTGGGCGGAGCGCGCGGAGTCACGCGCGGGCCGGGGCGGTGCCTGCTCCAGCACGAGATGGGCGTTGACGCCACCCACCGCGAACGAACTCACGCCGGCCCGGCGCACGGACCCGTACGGCTCCCAGGGTTGCAGGCGGGCGGCCACCCGGAACGGACTGGTCTCGAAGTCGATCTGCGGGTTGGGCTCGGTGTGGTGGAGGCTGGGCGGGATCGTCCCGTGCTCCAGGGCCAGCACCGTCTTGATCAGTCCGGCGGCCCCCGCGGCGGCGTCGGCATGGCCGATGTTGGTCTTCACCGATCCGACCAGGCAGAAGCCCTTGTCCTCGGTGTCGGCCCGGAAGGCCTCGGTGAGCGCCGTGATCTCGATGGGGTCGCCCAGCGGGGTCGCCGTGCCGTGCGCCTCCACGTAGGTGATGGTGCGGGCGTCCGTGCCGGCCGCCAGCTGGGCCTCGCGCACCGCCGCCGCCTGCCCCTGCACGCTGGGGGCGCCGAAGCCGATGCGGTGCGCTCCGTCGTTGGTGACCGCCGATCCCCGCACCACCGCACGGATGTGGTCGCCGTCGGCCAGGGCGTCGGACAGCCGCTTCAGTACGACGATGCCGACGCCGTTGCTCGCGACCGTGCCCGCGGCGCGGGCGTCGAAGGCGCGGCACACACCGTCCGGGGACAGGGTGCCGTCCGGCCCGGTCCAGACGATCCGCTTCGGCGGTACGTGGACGGCGACGCCGCCCGCGAGGGCCAGATCGCAGTCGCCGGCGAGCAGGCCGCGGCCGGCGGTGTGCAGCGCGACCAGCGCGGTGGCGCACGCGGACTGGACCGTGACGGCCGGCCCGCCGAGCCCCAGCCGCTGCGCGGTGCGCGCGGTCAGGAAGTCCGGAGCCGTACCGAGCAGGATGTCCTCGGCGGTGACTCCGGGCAGCCGGTCGCGCTGGGCCCGCAGGGTCTGCTCGTACCGGGTCTCGGTGCATCCGCCGTAGACGCCTATGGCGCCGGGGAAGCGTTCGGGGTCCTGCCCGGCGTTCTCCAGGGCCTCCACCGCGCACTCCAGAAAGACCCGGTGCTGCGGGTCCAACAGAAACGCTTCTTTCGCGGAATAGCCGAAGTGGTCGGCATCGAACCACTCGGCTGCGTCCAGTCGGCCGCGGGCCGGAACATAAGTGTGCGAGGCATTCCCACCGGGGTCGGGAACTTTTTCGGAAGGCCCACGGGAAATCGAATCGATTCCCTCGGTGAGGTTGTGCCAGAACGCGTCGAGGTCGGCGGCCCCCGGAAAACGTCCGGCCATGCCGATCACGGCTATGAACCCGTTGTCGTCCTTGTGCTCGAGGTCAGTCACCGATATCTCCCGAAGCCGTACGGGCGTCGGTGAGGTCCTGACCGCTCAGCTGTGCCCTGCGCCGCCCCAGACGGCTGGTCCCTCTCGTCCGCCCCGCTGCGCGGCCGGTACCAACCGCCGTGCCCGCCGCGCCGTCCAGGAACCGCGCGAGGGACGAGACGGTCGGATGGTTGAAGAAATCGATGAGCTCGACGCTCTTTCCGAGCCGCTCCTGAACACGGTCCCGCACCAGCTGCAGGAGAATGGAGTGGCCGCCGATGTCGAAGAAGTTGTCCTCGATCCCCACCTCCGGAAGTTCCAGCACTTCGCACCAGATCTCGCTGATGACATCGGTGGTCGTCGACCCTTGAGAGTTCTGGTCGGAAATCGGCACGGCAGGAGATTTCTGCCCTTCCTGCGGATTCCGACGGGATGCGTGATCCACTCCACTCCTCCCCGCGAAGCGGGCGCTTTCTCGTGCGTCACCAGAATCATCCGTGGCCCTCGGCCGGGAGTCCAATAAAAAGACTCCCTGATCGGCAGAATGGTCCTTTATGCAAGCGGGCCGGAAGTATGCCGTGGCGGATCGGCGACCAACGGCCGCAGGCCCGGACCGAATGGACGGTCCGGGCCTTTCCGCGGGCGAAAAAGGGGTGTGGCCGGGCGGCGTCCCGGGGACGCGTGCCGCCGGGCGGTCAGATGCGGACGAACGTCTTGCTGCGCATCAGGAACTCACCGAGATAGCCGTCGTGCGGCAGTCCCGGCCGGTGCCAGTGGGTGGCCCGGCTCCCCACGTGCACGTTGCTGATCGTCGGCTCGGCCACGAGGGCGTCGACAAGTTCCTCGTCACGTGTGAGGGCCGTCAGAACGAGTGTGTCGCGCAGCGGCTCGATGCCGTCCTCACGGCTCCAGGGCGCGACCCACACGCAGGGGAAGGGCAGTTCGGCGCCGACCTGCGGGGCGTCCGCCGCATCCACTTGGTGGACCGTCGGGCGCAGCACGGCGCTGCCGTCGCCGAGCGCGTCGACGAAGCCGGTGCCGCCGAGCCAGGCGCGGGTGCCCCGGGCCCGTTCCAGCACGTACTTCTCCGTGGCGCGCGCGGCCTTCTCGTGTTGCACGGGCAGGCACGCCTTCTCGTCGTACGGCGGCAGGCTCGGCAGGGCCGCCAGTCGCTCGGCGAGGGCTCCGGCCACCGGTGCGGGATCCCCCTCGACCAGGACGGCGGTGGCGTTGACGCAGCCGCTGCCGGCGTGGCGGGTGATCGAGTCGACGATCATGTCGATGTGGTCGCGCCATTCGGTGTCGGCGGTCAGAAGGATCTTCGAGCGGCCGGGCTGAAGGGAGAGCACGCCCGGGTCGTCGGCGTACTGGCGGATGATCTCGTCGCCGCCGTAGGCCAGGTCCGCGTTGCGCACGATCGCGTCGGCCGCGTCGTGGCCGCAGGGCAGCAGCACGACGTGGTCCTCGCCGAAACCGGCCGCGCGCAGCGCGAGCACCAGCCGCTGCGCGGTGAAGGGCTCCCGGCGCGCGGGCCGCACCGCGACGCGGTAGCCGACCGCGAGCGCCTCCGGCCAGAAGCCGTGGGTGCCGGGGTGGTTGCCGGGCACGTGCACGGCGAGCACCTCACCGCGCCGGCTCCACACCGCCTGCCCGGTGCGGGCCAGCGGGTCACGCCAGTCGGGCACGTCGCCCTGCGGCCGAGCGAGCTGGACGCTCCGGTAGGACTGGGAGACGCGCTCGGCACAGGTCCGCGCGGCGGTGCGGACGACGTCGATCGGGAGCCCGGAGACCCGCGTGACGGTGGTCTCGTACTCCTGGAGGGTCATACCGCCCAGTTCGGCGGAGAGGAACAGTGCGGCGGCGCGGGCCAGTGCGGCGGCCCGCTCGGTGGCAGGCAGCGGCCG
This sequence comes from Streptomyces sp. NPDC020489, assembly GCF_044386545.1. Lineage (NCBI taxonomy): Bacteria > Bacillati > Actinomycetota > Actinomycetes > Kitasatosporales > Streptomycetaceae > Streptomyces > Streptomyces sp. NPDC020489. The sequence continues at coordinate 570,898 of NZ_JBIRUZ010000003.1, read as the reverse complement.
GGCGGCACGCAGCGCCTTCATGGTGCGGTTGACGAACAGCGCGGGGACGAGGCTCAGTTCGGCCAGCAGTGAGCCGGTGACATCGGTGACCTGCTCACGGTTGTGCGTCCGGTAGGGCCCCGAGGGCCCGAGCGCGTCCACCACGCGTGTCGCGGACCCGTCCGCCGTCTGCGGCGCCGTTGCCATCAGTAGACCCCTTCGATGACGGTCTCGTTGTCGAAGCGCGCGACGGGCGCGATGCCGGCGGCCGAATCGCCGACGCGGCCTTCGGGCGCGGGGATCCGGATCGCGGTGTCGCGCTCGAGGTTGTTGGGCAGCAGCAGGGCCTTGCTGACGTGGTGCATGACGACCTGGCCGCGCTCGCCGTGGGCGACCGGACGGCCCGTCGCCGGGTCGACGACCTCGAAGGTGATGTACGGCGAGAAGGTGTCGAAGACGCACGGTTCGTCGAGCGGGGTGCCGTACCGCTCGCCGGCGATGCCGAGGATCATCGTGCTGCCGTAGTGGCCGTAGAGCGCGGTGCCGGGGAAGATCTCGGTGCGGTACAGCTGCGCGGTGTCGGCATCCATCTGGGTGCCGCCCCAGCGGATCGCCCGAACCTTGTCGTTGACGAGGTCGACCAGTTCCTCGCGCTGTGCGATGCGCTCCAGCAGCGGTGGCGTGACCGTCATGACGCCGATGGGCTGGGTGCGCAGGATGTGCGCCGCCTGGTCCACGACGTGCTCGGCGTAGGCGTCGGCCTGGGCGCCCTTGCCCTCGGAGATGAGCCGCTTGACCCAGCGTGGGTCGAGATCGACCTGGAATCCGTACCGGCCGTGGGTGAGCGCGGAGCGGCGGAAGATCTCCCCGACGATGTGCGGTCCCGAGGGGGTGATGCCCAGCCAGTCGACGCCTCGTGGGAAGCCGTGCCTGTCCAGGTTGGCGTTGCTCCAGGCGACGAGCTTGTCCATCCAGTCGCGGGGGCACACCACGCGCTTCGGGGCGCCGGTGGTGCCGCCGCTCTCGTAGACGCCGACGATGTCGGGTGCCGTGCCGTATCCGCGCGGCACGAGGTCGGCGGCCGGTACGTCCCGCAGTTCGTTGGCGACGTTCGGGAACAGGCGCAGGTCGTCGTAGCCCTTGATGTCCGCCAGGGGGTCGAAGTCCAGCGACTCGGCGCGTCGCAGCCAGAACGGGGATCCGGTGTCGGGGTTGAAGTGCCACTCCATCGCGGCCCGAACGACTGCGTCGGGATCCGGGCTCGCATCGTGGGGCAGGTCCAGGATCGACAGATCTGCGCGCGCCACTCGTCCTCCTCAGACGATCAGCCGGCCGCGGGTGGCGGTCCGGCCGTCCCGCTTGCCGGGCTCGGTACTGGATTGACGGACATCTGGTATCTGATCAACGGAAGGAGGCCGGGCACATGAGTGGTTGGTACTCAACTACCCCTGCTTCCAAGGGACTTATCGAGACTTGCACTCCTCGGTCGTCGGATCGGTTCGTACACTGGCGCCATGAAGGCAATGATCGCCTGGTGGGATCTCGACGGGTCCGGACACAGTGTGGAGTCCCTTCGGGGCTTCCTGCGCGAGGAGGCCGAGCAGGCCTGGTCGGACATCCCGGGTCTGCTGCTGAAGGTGTGGGTGGCCGATCCGGAGCACAACCGATGGGGTGCGGTCATGATCTGGGAGTCCGAGGAGGCCGCCGCCACCGCTCAGTTGCCGCGCAGCGCCGGTGAACTGATCGGCCGTCCCCTCGCGTTCCGCGAGTGGTTCGACGTCGAGGCCACCGTCGAAGGCGCCCATGATCTGCCCTCCCTCGCCGGACTCGGCCTGGCCCTGCGCAAGCCGCCGGAGTAGCCGGTCGCGGCCACAACCGTCCACGTCAACCCCCTTCGGACGGCGGGATGTTGCGGTTGCAGCGGAACATGTTGGCCGGGTCCACGGTGTCCTTCAGGGCCGTCAGTCTCCGGTGATCGGCCGGCTCCCAGTAGTCGTCGGCCGCATGGTCGGAGGGGCCCTCCGCGCATCCTCCGTAAACCAGGTTCTGAAAGCGGCCCACCGGCTCGGGTCCGGCCGCGTCGAGCAGCTTGCGGTGGGCGGCCCGCGTCTCCTCCGGGTCCGCGAACTGTGCCGGCGTCAGGACGCGCACGAGGTACCGGGCGTCTCGATGTCCGACCGCGTTCGGCACCCGGGGCGGTCGGCCGAGGGCCCCGCCCAGATGTCGTATGTCGACGACGCACGGCACGGCGGCACCGGGACCGGTGAGCTCCAGGACGAAGGCGGCCAGTTCGACGTCGAACTCCCGCACCAGCACGTTGTCCCCCGTGTAGGCGTGCGGCAGTTTCGGGTCGTCGTAGATGGCACCGCACTCGGTGTACGGCATCTCCGCGACGGTGTCCGCCACCGGCGGGCCCGCCGCGCGCAGCGGCGCCACCAGCTCCGCACCCCGCCGGGAGTCGCCCGTGTAGGCGATCCGTACGTGGGCGAGGTGGCGGCCGCGCAGCCGGCCGGGGACCATCGGCACGTCCGGATACCCGATCAGCGACACGGAAGACGTCAGCTCCTCCGGGAGCGTCACGGTCCACTGCCGGTAGGCGTCCAGGATGCCGGGGGTGCGTACGGCGTCGAAGACGAGCTCGCCGCCGTAGATCCGGCTGACGGGTACCAGGCCGATCTCCATGCCGGTCACCACGCCGAAGTTGGCGCCGGCCCCGCGCAGGCCCCAGAACAGCTCGGGCTCGCTGTCGGCTGTGACGTGCCGCACCCGCGCATCCGCCGTGACGACCTGAAGCGAGGTCACGTGGTCCGCCGCGTAGCCGAACTGCCGGGCCAGCAGCCCCAGTCCGCCGCCGAGGACGTAACCGACCACCCCGACGTCGGGCGCCGAGCCGTTCAGCGGGGCGAGTCCGTACCGTGCGGCGGCGTCGACGACCTCGGCGAAGCGTGTGCCCGGCGCGATCCGGGCGGTGCGGCGCACGGCGTCCACCCTGACCCCCCGCAGCCGGTCGGTGGTGACCAGTACGCCGCCGTCGGCGGGTACGGACAGACCGTGTCCGGTCGCCTGCACGGCCAGGGGCAGCCCGCGTTCGGCCGCGTGGGCGACGGCCGCCACGACGTCCGCGTCCGCTTCCGCCCGCACCACGAGGGACGGGCGATGGCGGTAGGCGGTCTGGAATCCGGCGCACGCGGTGTCGAACCCCTCGTCGCCGGGGGCGAGCACCGCGCCCCGGACCTGTGCCCGGAGCGTGCCGGGCGCTGTCGGCCCTGGGGCCTCTGGGACGCCGTTCATGGTGAGCGTTCCTCTCTCCTGCGGCTCCTTGCCCGGATCGCCGCCGGTCGGTTCACGGGGTGGGGGGACGGCCGGGCCGGCGGTGCGGCCGGTCACAGCGGGAACGGCGCGAGGTCCCCGGACACCACGCGCTCGCGCAGCGTCTTCCGGTCGACCTTGCCGTTGGAGTTCAACGGCAGATCGTCCAGGGGGTGGTAGGTCAACGGGATCATGTACGGGGGCAGGCTGTCGCGCAGCCCCTTGTCCACCGCCGCGATGTCGACGTCGTCGCCGGAGACGACCGCGGCGAGCATCGTGGTGCCCTCCTCGACACCGGGGACCGCGAGGACCACGGCCTGCGCGACCCGCTCCTGCCGCAGCAGGTGCGCCTCGACGTCCCCGGTCTCGATCCGATGCCCCAGGACCTTCACCTGGGTGTCGAGCCGGCCGAGGTATCCGTACTCCCCCGACTCCGTCCTGCGGGCGAGGTCACCCGTGCGGTACCAGCGGCGGGGCGCACCCCCGCCCGGTGCCGTGACGTGGAAGGCACGCGCGGTCAGTTCCGGGTCGTTCCAGTACCCCTTGAACACCTGTGGCCCGTGCAGGCACAACTCGCCGACCTCGCCGACCTCGACGGCGGTGCCGTCCTCGTCCAGGAGGGCGACCTCCATGCCCGGGTACGGCACACCGATCGGCACGATGCCGTTCACGGAGCGTTCCGGAGAGGTCCGGTCGTCCCAGCGGTGCACCATGCAGGCGACCGTCGCCTCGGTGGGGCCGTACAGGTTCTCGAGCACCGAGTCGGCCGCTGCGGCGGCCCAGGCCCGGGCCACGGGCGCCGGGAGGGCTTCGCCGCAGAACAGGCTCCAGCGCAGGGTCGGCAGACTGCCCGGTTCCAGAAGCCCCCGGCGGTGCTGCAGCACCGCCACCGAGGGAACCGAGAGCCAGACCGTGAGGCGCTGTTCCCGGACGAAGTCCAGCGGGGTCAGCAGGTCGAACGAGTCCATGGGCACCAGACACGCCCCGCTGCCCCACGCCATGAACGGGTCGAAGATGGACAGATCGAAGGTCTGGTCGGCCGTGTGCGCGAAACGGTCCTCCTCGGTGAACGCGTACCGCTCGGCGTTGACCCGCAGGAACCAGCCCACGTTGGCGTGCGAGATGGGCACGCCCTTGGGACGGCCCGTCGAGCCGGACGTGAAGAGCACATAGGCCTCGGCGTCGGGGTCCGGGAACACCGGTTCGGCCAGGGGTGCTGCGCGCCGGACGTCCGCGCGGGTGAGGACGGTGACGTCACGGGGCAGGTCCCGGGGTGCCTCATCTGTCTCGGGCAGGACGACGGGCGGAGCCTGCCGGAGCTCGCCGAGCAGCCCGCCCAGTTGTCCGGCGGATCCGTCGTCGGCCAGGATCACGTCCAGCCCCGCGCGTTCCGCGATGTCCTTGTTGCGCGAGACGGGATACCTCTTGTTGAGCGGTATCGCGGTCGCGCCGGCGAACAGGGCTGCCAGGAAGCCCGCGTAGGTGACGAGGCTGCGGTGGCCGAGGATCCCCACCCGCTGGGGCCGGCCGGCCGTGCTCTGAAGCGCCGCGGCCCAGAGCCGGACCACCTCGTCCAGTTCGGCGTAGGACCACGTGTGCCCGTCGAGACGGAGCGCGGGCCGGTCCGGAAAGCGCCGCACGCTGGTGTGGAAGCCGCTGTGGAGGAACTGTGGGTGGGATTCCTGCATGGTGTTCTCGCGATCCGCTCGGGTGTCTCAGAGGTCGGTGGGGAGCAGTTGTCACACGGACTCGCCCCGGTTGCGATCCGTCACGGCTGCAGCCGCACGACGTTCCAGTCGCCGCCGGACCGCTCGTAGCGCAGCCGCTCGTGCAGCCGGTCGGTGCCGTTGGCCCAGAACTCGACCGTGGCGGGCCGCAGTTCGTAGGCGGTGAACGAGTCCGGGCGGGGCAGTGGCTGTCCGCTCCGCCCGAGCTCTTTCGCCCGTTCGCGCAGCATCGCCACGTGATCGAGGCCGTCCAGCGGCTCGCTCTGCCGGGAGACCGCCGACATGGCGTGCGTGAAGACGGGGCGGGCGGCCCACAGGGCGTCGGCCTCGCCGTCGGAGAGCTTCTCCACGGGACCGGCCACGGTGATCTGCTGGCTGGTCTCGCGCCAGTACAGCACGCCGGAAGCCCAGGGGTTGGCCGCCAGTTCGCGGCCCTTCCGGCTGCCCTGGTGGGTGACGAAGACGAGACCGGAGTCGGTCACCCGGTTCAGCACGACGATCCGCGACGAGGTCCGGCCGTCGGTCCCGGCGGTGGCGAGCGCCATCGCCCGGGGCTCGCGGACCTCCTGCCAGGACGTGTCACGCAGCCACTCGACCAGCAGGCCCATCGGCTCCGGCGGCGGGGTCAGGAACTCGGGGAAGTCGATGTCCACGGTCCCGGTGAGGGTTTCGGACCTGTTGCCGTTCACAGGGTCAACCTTCCTTCGATCACGATGACGCCGTCGCCGCCCACTTCCACCGAGCGGACCTCGTCCCCCTCACCCTCCGCCAGCGCGTACATCGGCGACGGACGGCCCATCTCGACGCCCTGGGTGATCCGGATCCGCTGTCCGTACCTGGCCAGCCCGTGCCGGGCGAGATGGATCGCGATGGGGCCGGCCGCGGACCCCGTGGCCGCGTCCTCGACCACGCCGTACGCGGGCGAGAACATCCTGCTGCGCCAGTGCGTGCCGGACCCGGCGAAGCAGTTGGCCGCCATGTCGGGGAACGCGCCGAGCGCCCGGTGGTCGGGGGTGAGAGCCGAGAGCTCCTCGACGCTGCCCAGCGCGACCAGGACGTGGCGCGGCCCGTTGCGGTAGATGTCGACGGGGAGGACGGTCTGCGCCACGCCGAGCGCGGCCAGCAACTCGTCGCGCCGGTCGAAGCGCTCCCAGGTGGGCAGGGGCTGCTGCATGCGCGCGCCGGTGACCACACCGTTCGTACGGACCAGTTCGAAGGGCACCGGCCCCATGGCCGTCTCCAGCTTGAGCTGGTCCACCGGCCCGCGGTTGCCCAGCGCGATGGCGGTGCCGAGGAGCGGATGCCCGGCGAACGGCAGCTCGTTGACCGGGGTGAAGACCCGGACGTGGGCGTCGCCGCCGGACTTGGGGGCGAGCACGAAGGTGGTCTCGGAGAGGTTCATCTCCCGGGCGATGCGCTGCATCTGCTCGGTGGTCAGGTCGTCGCAGCCGAAGTAGACGGCCACTGGATTGCCTTGGAGGGCCTCCGTCGTGAAGGCGTCCACGACGACGTAGGGATACATCCGGTGCTCCCGTTGCTGTGGTGTCATGCGCCCAGCACCGTCCGCACCGCGGTGGCGAGGATGCGTGGGCCCTCCTGGGTGAGGACGGACTCGGCGTGGAACTGCACGGACAGGAAGTGCGGGCCGCGCAGCGCGTACACCTCGCCGGTCTCCCGGTCCCGGCTGATGTCCACCAGGCCGATGTCCTGGACCTTGTGGGTGTCCTGGTCGCTGTGCGCGGCGAAGGTGTTGTAGAAGCCGACACGCTCGCGGACGCCGAAGAGATCGATCTCCTTCTGCACGCCCTGGTGGGGCGCGGGCAGGCGCCTCATCTCCAGGCCGAGCGCCAGGCTCAGCACCTGGTGGCTCAGGCAGACGGCGAGGAACGGGCCGCCCCGCTCCAGAAGCGTGCGCACCGCCTGGTGCAGATGGGCCATCTTCGGATCGTCGGTGTCGGTCGGGTCGCCCGGACCCGGCCCCATCACGACGAGGTCGTGGCCGTCGAGGGTGTACTCGGCGTCGAAACGACGGACCGACACCTTCAGTCCCATGGACCGCAGTTGAAGGTCGATCATGGAGGTGAAGGTGTCCTCGGCGTCGACGACGAGGACCCGTCGGCCCGCGAGTTCGGACAGCGGCGCCGCGCGCCCTTCGCTGTGGCGCAGCCAGAACTCCGCGATGCGCTCGTTGCGTTGTTCCAGGGCGGCCCGGACCCGCGGGTGGTCGGCGAAGCGCCGGGGACCGGCAGGCTCCAGGGCCGCCAGGAGTCCGGATGCCTTGGCACGGGTCTCCGCGGCCTCGGACGCGGGGTCCGAATGCCGTACGAGGGTGGCGCCGACCCCGATGGTCACCCGGCCCGCGCTGTCGATGTCCGCGGTGCGGATGAGGATGGCGGAGTCCATGGCCCGGCCACCGTGCTCGTCGCGTCCGATGAGGGCGACCACACCGCTGTAGTAGCCCCGCCCCTCCGGCTCGTAGGCGTTGATGATCCGGCAGGCGTTCTCCAGCGGCGATCCGGTCACCGTCGGCGCGAACATGGTCTCGCGCAGGATGTCGCGCACGTCGCGGGTGGTGTGCCCCTCGATGAAGTACTCGGTGTGCGCGAGCCGGGCCATCTCCCGCAGGTAGGGGCCGACGACTTGTCCGCCCGACTCGCAGATCCGGGCCATCATCTTCAGTTCCTCGTCCACGACCATGTACAGCTCGTCGGCCTCCTTGCGGTCGGCCAGGAACTCCATGACCTCGGGCAGGGTCGGACCGCCGGGCGGATAGCGGTAGGTGCCGCTGATGGGGTTCATCACGGCCAGGCCGCCGTCGAGGCTGACGTGGCGCTCGGGCGAGGCGCCGACGAAGGTGCGTTCGCCGGTGTGGACGAGGAACGTCCAGTACGCGCCGACTTCCCGCTCCAGCAGCCGGGAGAAGAAGGACAGCGCACTGCGGGGGGTGTAGTCGGTGATGTCCGCGACGTAGGAACGCCTGATGACGAAGTTGGCGCCCTCACCGGTGCCGATCACCTCCTTGACGACGCGGCGGACGATTTCCTGGTAGGTGTCGTCGTCCACGTCGAAACGGCCGTCGCGCAGTGTGGTGGGCACGTCCGGGAGGCGGGGCAGCGCGTCGGAGAGCGGGAGCCGCTGCTGCTCGGTGACCGTCAGAGCGACCAGGGGCGCGCCGTCGTCGGGGGCGAGGAAACCGCGCTCGGATATCTGGCGGTACGGCATGACGACGAGCATCTCGTGGTGCGCGCCGGCCGATGCCGCCTCGTCCGGGAGCGGCAGGTCGGACAGGACGGCGTGGGTCGACACGGTCCCGGAGAGCACGTCCAGGACGCCGGCCCCGGCCGAGCCGGGGCGGTGCAGCAAGGCGAAGGGAGCCTCGCGGTCCGCGAGGACACGGCCGAGCAGGTCGCCGTGGACCTGGTCCGTGGGCTGTCCGCTCACTCGAAAACCTCCTTGACCAGGACGACCTTTGCGCACCGCTCGGCCGCGTAGCTGACGGCCAGTCGGTGGTAGTGCTCGGAGAAGTCGGCGACGGCGTCGGCGACGAGGAACGGCTGGATGTCGTTGGTGAACGCCTCGACCGCGCTCATCAGGACCCCGACGTGCGCGTAGACACCGCAGAGGATCAACTGGTCGCGGCCGGCTTCACGCATGCGCTGCAGGAGCGGGGAGTTGAAGAAGGCGCTGTAGCGCCACTTGGTCAGCCGCCAGTCATGGGCCCGGGGGGCCAGCGCCCCGACGACCTCCCGGTCGGCGGGGTCGGGGCGCATACCCGGACCCCAGAAGTCCTTGAGCAGACCCCGCTGTTCGTCGTTCATGCCACCGGGCTGCGCGGTGTAGGCCACCGGCACCCCCAGGTCGGCACATCGGTCGCGCAGCGCCGCCGCGTTGGCCACCAGCTGTGCGCGGACGACATCGGGGAACGGCTTGAGGAAGTAGCGCTGCATGTCGTGGACGAGCAGCACCGCGCGGGCCGGGTCAGGGGTCCACTGGACGATGTTGGGGGGCAGTTGGCCCGCGGTGGGAAGGGAGTAGGGCTCGATGGGGGGTATGCCGGGCATGGCTTTGCCTTCCAATGCCTGCTTCGGTCGCTTTCGCTCGTGCCGGAAGCCGGGGCGCCGCCGGGTCAGGCGGTCCAGACGGAGACCACGGAGATGGCCTGTTCGGGGTTGAGCCGCGGATCACAGAAGGTCGTGTACTTGTCGCCCACGTGCGCCAGGTCGGCCGCGCCGTGGACGCACTCGGTGACGTCGTCGGGGGTGGTCTCCAGGTGCAGCCCGCCGCAGACGCCGCCCGCGTCGGTCACGGCCTCCTGGAAGCGCACCACCTCGCGGGAGACGGTCTCCACGAAGCGGGTCTTGATGCCGTCCGGTGCCCTGACCGTGTTGCCGTGCATCGGGTCGGTCAGCCAGATGACGGGGTGGCCCGCGACCCGCACTGCCTCGACCAGCCGTGGTAGCCGCTTGGCGACGAGGTCGGCTCCCATCCGGGCGATGAGTGTGAGCCGGCCCGGTTCGCGGTCCGGGTCCAGCCGCTCGCACAGGGCCCGCAGCTCACCGGGCTCCATCGTGGGGCCGACCTTGCACGCCACCGGGTTGCTCACCTGGGCGAGCAGGGCCACGTGGGCGCCGTCCAGTTGACGGGTGCGCTCGCCGATCCACGGCCAGTGCGTGGAGCCGAGATACAGCCTGCCGTGCTCGTCCCGGCGCAGCATGGGGATCTCGTAGTCGAGCAGCAGTGCCTCGTGACTGGTCCACACCGGCGGTGCGATGGGCTCGCGCCCGTGGGGCCACTCGCGCCAGCCCAGGTGCTCCATGATGTCGTCGGCGGCCAGGTAACCACTCAGCAGGCGCAGGGGGTCCGGTCGTCGGGCGTCCGGGGTGGGCTCGGGACCGTTGACCATGTGGCCCCGGAAGGTGGGCAGCACCATGTTCCGCACGGTCTCGGTGGTGCTGGAGCGGGGCTTGGCGAACTGGCCCGCGATGCGCCCGACGCGGAGGACCGGCTTGTGCGCGTTCATCCGCAGCGCCCCGGCGAGCAGGTCGAGGAGCGCCGCCTTCCGCGCCACGTCGCCGGCGGTGCGCTCCTCGGGATCCTCGGCACAGTCGCCGGCCTGTACGACAGTGGCCTCACCGGCGGCCACTCGGGCCAGGACGTCGCGCAGTCGGCGCAGGTCCGCGGGCCGGACCAGGGCCGGCCGGGAGGCCAGCACCTGTGCCACGTAGGTCACCTGGGACACGTCGGCCCACTCCGGCTGATGCAGTGCCGCACGGCTGCGGATGCCGCGCAAGACTTCGTCCACGAGGATCTCCAATGCGGCGATCGGTAGTGCCGTGTCAGGTGGGTATGCCCGCGCGCTTGATCTCCGGGACGGGAATGCCGAGCGCACGCAGCTGCTCGAACGGGTTCATGAACTCCCGCTGCAACGTGATCTTCCCGTTCTCCAGCTCGAACGAGTGCAGGAAGTGGTTCTGGTAATAACCCTCGGGGTAGTCCGCGAAAAGGATCTTGCCCCGGCCGTCGCATTCCACCCAGAATCGGTTGGGGTCCTGGGTCTCGAAAATCTCGACGTTGTACCACTCCCAGTCAGGGAAGGTCTTCAGGGACCACACCGCGTGCTCGCCCAGGCGATCCCGTCCGTTGATGCTGATCGGCTCGCCGGTGTCGGTGGTCCACAGACCACCCCGGCCGTCCTCGGTGAACAGCAGGTGGCGCTCCAGCCGGGCCTGGCCTCTGGCCGCCATGTACTTCTCGACCGTCGCCCGGTTGATTCGGCGGAGTTCGGCGTCGTCGGTGAACTCCTGGGACTGAGCGGCTTCGGGCATACCTGTCCTCCATATCGTTTGACACGGATACCGAAAAGACCTGCTGAAATGTGCGTGAATCTCAGCCCTCAGCTTTTCCGCTCGGCAGCCTCCAGCGCAAGGCCAAGAACGTCAGACCAAGGTCAGATAACCTCAGGGCAGATAACATTCACGGGAAACCGACTGTTCTTTGTGAACCACAGGTCAATCGACGGTCAAATCTTGCGGAAACGCTTCGCAACAGCCGGTGGAAGAACTCAGGATGGCGTTTACGCGCAGAGGGTCAGCAAACGGACGCCTGAGGGACTTGGAATTGCAATCCGACACCACGCACCGTCACGATCCACTCTCTGGTGCCGAGCTTGTTGCGGAGACTGTTCACGTGGGTGTCGATGGTGCGGCGCGACCAGACGTCGCCCCAGACCTGCTCCATGATCCGCCTGCGCGGCACGACCACCCCGGGGTGGGAGGCGAGCAGGTGGAGGAGGTCGAACTCCTTGCGCGTGACCTCGACGCGCCGGCCGTCGAGCGTGACCTGACGCGTGGTCACGTCGATTCTCAGGGCACCGTGCGAGACGACCGACGGCTCGGAAACCGTGTGGGGCCGCACGCGGCGCATCACCGCTTCCAGACGGGCCATCAACTCGCGGAAGCCGTACGGCTTGACAACGTAGTCGTCGGCGCCGGCCTGCAGGCCGAGCACCCGGTCCAGCTCAGTGCCCCGTGCGGTGACGACGATCACGGGGGTGGGTCCCGCCGCGCGGATCCGCCGGCAGACCTCCAGCCCGTCGAGATCGGGCAGGTCGATGTCGAGGAGCACGACGTCGGCGTGCTCGTGCGCCAGTTCGACAGCACTTCCCGTGCCGACGCGAACCACGTCGTGGCCGTTCCTCTCCAGACCACGTGCGAGTAACTCGGCGTCCTCGGCGTTGTCGTCCGCGACGAGCACCCGCCAGGTGCACGGTTCGCTCTCCGCCGCACGCGCCGACCGAGCCACCCTTCTGCCCGGCGCGCGGCGCCCCTGGGACGACACCACCGACGATATGCCACCAGGCCTTGCATTCGATCCTGCCATGGCTCCCCCATCCATCGGTCCATGCAATCTCGGCCCGTACGGAGCGCAGGCATCGCCCTGGCATGCAGCACTTCGGCAGATGGTCAGTCGCAGTCAGGCCACGACACAGCGCACGATGCATGTCCCCCGTCATCAGGCAACGGGGAGACTAACAGATTTTCATGTCCTGTTCTGTGGTATATCCCTGACACCGAAGGCCGAACATCGACCCCCGCATCGGGCCGGACGACCTGCCGGAGCTCGCATTGACGCAGGTAGTTGAAAGACGAGCAGGTGACTGAAGATGGGACCCACAACCATCCTCTGGCCGAATCCATGCGACGGAAATGTTCACGTTCTGGTGTTCCATGGGTCGGCTGTCAAGGAAAGCCCTGCTGATTACCCACGACTTCTCTGCGGCACGCGCAAACTGAGTAGTCATTACTCAGGCATCTCCGCGCCACCGTGTGATCCGCTGGTACTGGAACCCAATAGTGCGCACACTGGGCTGTCCCGGCTTCACGCGGGGCGCCAGAAGGGGGATGGCGATGAAAGCAGAAGGTATCTACCTCTCGAGCATAGGAACGTACATACCGGACCTGGTCACCACGGAGCAGGCCGTGCAGTCCGGCTGGTACGACGCGGAGACCCGGGAAGCCTCTGGCCTCGAGTCCGTCGCGATCAGCGACATCGCGGCCCCGGACATGGCGGTGAAGGCTGCCAGGGTCGCCCTGGAGCGTTCGAGCCACCGGCCGGAGGACTTCGGCGCGCTGATGCACAGCGCCGCGTACCACCAGGGCCCCGACGGTTGGTCGTCGCAGCACTACATCCTCCAGAACACCCTGCGACAGCCGATCACGGCGATGGAGATCCGCCAGGGGTGCCAGGGCATGCTGTCGAGCCTGGCGATGTCGGCTCACCGCCTTGCCTACGAACCGGACAAGTCGGCGGTCCTCATCACCGGTGCGGACAACTACTCGACGCCCCTGGTGGACCGTTGGCGCACCTCGCGCCTCTCCATCCTCGGGGACGGGGCCGCCGCCGTGGTGGTCTCCCGCGTCGAGGGATTCGCCCGGCTGCTCTCCGTGGGGACGCATTCCGCGCCGGCCATGGAGGCGCTGCACCGCGGCAGCGAGCCCCTGTTCCCACCGGCGGTGACCGTCGGACGCCCCATGGACTTCGAGGCCCGCGTGCGGTTCTGGATGGACGAGTGGGCGAAGGGCAACGTGCCGCCCATGGAGCACCCCGGCGAAGTCCTGCAGCAGGCGCTGGACAAGGGACTCAAGGACGCCGGAATCACCTTGGACGACATCAGCCGCGTCTGTCACCCGAGCGCGGCCCTGGGCGCGCTGCGGGACCAGTTCCTGGAGCCTCTCGGTATCGAGCTCGAGCGCGGCATCTGGGACCACACCAAGCGGGTCGGGCACATCGCCTCGGCGGACGTGTTCATCGGCCTCGAACACGTCTGGCGGACCCGGCAGGTGGGCCCTGGGGACAAGGTGCTGCTCTTCACCGGCAGCCCCGGCTTCGAGGCCGGTTGCGCGATCCTGGAGATCATCGCCGCGCCCGAGGACGACTGAGCGGACTCCGCCCCTTGCGCGCCCCTCTTCCGGCGGCCCCTCACGGGCTGTCCGCTCACGCCATCCGCTGTTGCCGCGCCCGCGGCCAGAAGGGACGAACAGGAGCATGAACCCCACTGAACCCACAGTCGAAACGCCTCTCGTCGGCGAGCACTTGAAGGCGTACCTGGCCGAACTGATAGGCATCAGCGCACAGGAGATACCGGACGACGCCAACCTCATCCGCCTGGGCCTCGAGTCCCTCCAGATGATGCGCCTGGTCACGAAGTGGCGCCGCGCGGGCATTCCGGTGAGCTTCGGGGAGATGGCCCAGACCCCGACGTACGCGGCGTGGAACGAGCGGCTGGCGCAAGCGCTGGAGGCCCAGCGGACAGATCCCGCGGCGGGCTGAGGCCGTGAACGTCATCGGCGCCCGCACCCCGAAAGGTGCGGGCGCCGGGACAGCCGCCCTCGGCGTCATCGAGCCTCACAGCCCGATGGCGCCCATGGAGGTGGGGACTTCGAGGGCCTCGGGCCCCATCGGCAACGTGCGCGCGCCCAGCCGCCGTGCGAGTTCCGTGCGTGTGGTGACGCCCAGCTTTCCGTAGGCCCGGTACAGGTGGTTCTCCACGGTGCGTACCGAGAGCACGAGTTGGCGGGCTATCTCCCGGTTGGACAGCCGGGAGACGGCCAGGGTCACCACCTCGCGCTCCCTGGCCGTGAGTTCGCTCCCCTGACCCGACTCACGTCTGCCGCCCTGGACCGCCCACTGCGGCAGGCCGGTACCGCAACGGGCCGTCAGTTCTCTGGCCACCAGCCGGGAGGCGCGGCTCTTGTGGAGGCTGCCGCACGCCTGGTGCGTCTGGGCCGCCTGAGCGGACGCCTCCGCGGCCAGCGGCAGGTACCCCAGGGACTCGAAGCGGGCAGACACCGAGTCGAGGGCGTCACCGTCGTTGTCCACGAGGGCGCGCACGTGGCGGATCCTGGCCTCCGAGAGGCCGTCAACGGTGTTGTGCGGCGTCAGCCGTGCGACGGCCTTGGGCGCGGCCCCGGCCCGGGCGGCCAGGTGCAGGGCGGCCAGGGCAGACGTGCGACGGCCGGAGACGGCAGCTCGCTCCGCGAGCCTCAGCGCGTCGCGGGCCGCCGCGGCCCGGTCGCCGAGACAGGCCCGGACCAGTACGTGTTCCAGCTCATCTGCGTCCGCCGCCGGCGGACAGGGCATCTCACCCTGCCGAGCGACGCGCGCCTCGTCCAGCACGTACATGGCCTGGGCGGTCTCACCCGCCTCGGCCAGGGCGCCGGCGAGCTGGGAGAGGCGCCTCGCCTTCGTCGTGAGCCATTCGCCGGGCGACTGCCGGGCGGCGGCGGCCTCGCGCAGCAGGACGACTGCCTCTGCGGCGCGTCCAGCGCTCCGGTGGATCTCGGCCTCCAGCAAAAGCAGATGGAGCCTGCCCCGCGGCCGGCCGGCAAGGCCGCGCGTCTTCAGGTCGTTCAGCAGAGTCGCCGCGGCGGTCTCGCCCTTGAGGTGCAGAGTGATCCGCGCCCGTACGAGCCACAGGTCGAGCATCCCGTCGTCGTCCCGGGCCGCCGGCGTCACTGGGCCGCCCGGGAGGAGAGCCAGCGCACCCTCGCTGTCGCCCGACTCGTGACGGACGAGCGCACGGGCGGCCAGGCCCCGCCGCTCGCCAGATGTCCGGGCCTCCGTGAGGGGCACGGCCGTATGCTCCGCCTCGGCGAGCCGATCGGTCATCAGCAGCAACACGGAACGCACGCCTGCCAGCGCGCGTCCCTCGTCGGCCGAAGCCGCCCGGGCCGCCTCCACCATGGCGGCCGCCTTCTCCGGTCGGTGCAGTCCGAAAGCCAGGTTGAGCGCCCGCGCCTCGATGAGTTCGGCCGGTGCGGTCGGTCCGGCGGCGCTTCCGGCGGCCTCGGCGTAGTGGGCCTCCGCCTGGGCGTAGTGGGTATCCGCCTCCGCGTGTCGGCCCTGTCCCGCGATCGCCTCGCCCAGCACCAGCATCAGGTCGGGGTCGGGTGGGGTGTCGTGCACAGTGGCTACCCGGCACAGTTGCTCGGCGAGCGCGAAATCCTGGTCGCGGAGCGCCCCGATCGCGGCGGCGCAGGCCTGCTCCGGTCGCGGAATCCATCCCGTGCCGAGCCGGAGTCGCGCGATCCGCGCCGCGTCGTCGGAGCTGCGTGCCCCGGTGTGTTCCAGCGCGTCGGCGATCCGGGTGCGGAGCCGGTGGCTGGTCAGTTCCGACAGCATGCCCCGACGGACGGCGGCGCACAGCGGATGGGCCAGGCGCAGCAACAGGTTGAAGCCGTGCCGTTCGACCACGACGACGCCCCGCCGGTTCAACGATTCCGCCGCGTCGGACAGGTCCGCGACCGGCGCGAGTCCTGCCGCAAGCGGCTCGGCGACGGCCAGCAGGTCGACCAGCTCCTGCTCATCGGGGCTCAGGTCGCCCAGGAACAGCTCGGCCAGCGCGACGAGGCGGTCGTCCGGTGGGCCGCACAGTCCGGGCCAGTGCCAGCTGCCCCGCAGCTTGCGCAGACTGCCTTCGGCAGCACCGTGGTCCACCAACGCCCTCAGGGCGAGGGGGTTCCCCTGCGCGAGGTCCCAGAACCGCTCGGCGGTGTCGGCCGTGACCGGTCCGCGCAGAAGGGCCGTCAGCGCCTTCACGGAGCCCGACCGGTCGAACGCACCGACCTCCAGCTTCTCCATCATCTGTTTGACCAGCATCTGCCGCGCGCCCTCGGGCACCGGCGCCTGGGACGGCACGGCGGCGAGCAGGATGGCTCCCTCGGCCACCAGGCGCCGTATGCGTGCCAGCGGACGAGGGCCGAGGAGATGGAGGTCGTCGACCCCGACGACGCGACGACCGCCACCGTCGGACGGGCCACCCGCCGACGGGCCGACGGGCCGCAGCGGAGCGGGGCCGGCCAGGTCGGCAAGCCGGATTACGTGCGCCCCGCGCTGCTCGGCCCGGGCCAGGGCGGTCCGCAGGAGAGCACTCTTGCCGACCCCCGTGCCCCCGGTGAGGAGAACCCCCACGCCTCTCTGCCACGACCACGCGACGCGGGCGAGTTCGGCCTCCCTCGTCGCCACGACCACGTCGGTGATGTCGGCTGCCGTCATCCCCGTGTTCACGATGCCTGTACCCCCTCGGTCGGTCATGTCTGAGGGGCGCGGGCGCGTATGTACGTGATCGGCACCGGCGTGGTGATGGTCCCGTCCTCGCCCTTCAGGGCGTCGACCCGGCGGGCGACCTCGTCGGCGAGGCCGGGTCCTTCCGTCTGCTCGATCCTGTCCCACAGCCTGCGCATTCCGGTGGTCCTCGTCCATTCGACCCATTGGGCGCCGGACTCGACGACGAGCCGGAACTCCTCCTCGTGGACGACCGCGTCCCGGTATCCGGCCTCGGTCAGCACCTTCTCGATCGACCCGGGTGTCACCAGCCAGTTGTCGGCGAAGTCCGCGAACGGATAGGCGGGACCGGCAGCCTTCTTCGCCGGGGTCATAAAGGGAATGAGCAGGTCGTAGATGCTCTCCGGCAGGAGACCCCACCTGCCGTCGTCCGTGGGGAAGAAGGACGGAGCGCTCAGCGCAAGTACGCCGCCCGGCCGCAGCAGACGCGCGTAGGGGGCGAGGTCGGCCGCGCCACGGGTCCAGATGAAGACGCTGAGACTGCCGATCACGGCGTCGAAGCGGCCAGGGGGGAAATCGGGCTCCTGACCATTCATCACGGACACGGTCACATGGGAGAGTCCGCGTTCGCGAGCGGCTTCCGCAGCGTATTTCGCCATTTCCTCCGAGAGGTCGATGCCCAGGACCTCACCGTCCTCGCCGACGGCCTCGGCGGCGGCCAGAAGGGCGGCGCCCCGCCCGCAGCCGACGTCCAGCACCGAGGCAGCCCGGGAAATGTCCGCGAATTCGACGAGCCTGCGGGCGATCGGCACAAAGAAGGCGACTCCGCTCTGGTCGTACGCTTGGGCCGTTCTATTGAAAAGGCGGTGCATTTCTTCCGCGGTCTCGACATTCGCCATCCGAAATCTCCTCGGGCTGGAACGGAGTGGGGCGCATCGACTTTCCAGTCAGTCAGCTGTCAATACCAACACGCATTCCAGCCACCTGTCCAATACGGATGGCTTCTTCCTGTCAGTAGGAACCGTTATGCGTGACACGACGCGGCAGTGACCAGGCTCGCGGGACTCATGTCCGTCCGACTCCGCTCGATGCGGTCCAGGCACGCCTGGCGGGTGTCCGCACCGAAGCCTCGAGCCCAGCCGGCCGGCACGTCGGCGGCGGACGGCCAGAGCGAGTACTGCCCCTTTTCCGCTCGAAGGCGGCTCGAAAGCGACGATCGGCTGCCACGCCGAGATCAGGCCACTCGCTCGTACGCTTCCCGAGCAGGGCAGGCCCGGATGCCAGCACCGCTCCGACTTTGAGCTGCACGGCCGTACCGCTGGGAATGTCAGCGGATCCGCGGCGAATGTCAGCGCTAGGTCACGCATTTCCGCATGAACGTCAGACAGGTCTTCACACATAAATTCCCCGGGGTATTCACCCCGCCCGGAGGCAGGCCGGGGATACAACGGTTCTGCCGCCGGTGAAGCCTCACGCCGCCTTTAGCGCGCGACGGGCACCGGTGTCGTCGGTTCGGCCCGTACGGTCACCCCGTAGCGGGTTCGCATCCTGCGCATCTCCCACAGCGAGACGGCCGTCACCGAGAGAGGGCCGCCGAGCAGGGAGCAGTACTGCACGGCCGGCGGGCCCTGCGGCATGCCGCTGTCGATCAGGTTGAAGATCGCGAGCACCCACACCAGGGCCACGGTCACCACGGGCGGCAGCATCGGATGGACGTGGGCGGTGTTGAAGGCGCTGCGTGCGGAGTACAGCGACGCCAGGAGGAAGAACGGGATGCCCCAGCCCAGCACGGCCAGCCCCCCGATGCCCACCAGGAAGCCCTGCCAGCCCCGCAAGCCGGCCTGGGAGGCCTGACCGATGCCCAGGAGGGTGCCCGCGAGGACGAGCACGGTCAGCAGGTACCAGCCGACCGCCTTCAGCGGGGCCCGGAGCCTGGAACGCAGGTGGGGCCGCAGGTGCGGGGGCGCGTAGTAGAAGAACCCGAGGACGACCAGCGGGCCGCCGACGATCAGCAGGACCGGGGCGATGATCATGTTGGCGACGCCGCCGGTCGCGACGTCCTCCCAGCCGTCCCGTTCCACGCCGTAGGCCAGGAACAGCCCGACCGTGGCGGCGGCGCCGAGCACCGTGCGGGCCACCTGGACGCGGTCCACGGTGCGGTCCTCGATCCGGCCGTACCCCTCCTGCACGAAGAGGCGGGTCGCGACGCGGTGCGCGGAGCGGATGACGGCGGTGACGAGATAGGGGGCGGAGAGGAACCACAGCCGACTGCGACGGCGCGGGGCCCGCGCGGGCACGGGGGTCGGGGGCACGTAGGGATAAGGGTGCTGGGGCGGGTACGGGTGCGGCGTCTGCGGAGGTACGTACGGGTTGCCGGGCGGCGGGCCCCAGCCCTGTGCCCCCGGTCCGGTGCCGTCGTGCCGGCCCGTGTCCGGACCCCATCCCCCCGTTGCCATACCGCTTCCCCCGTTCGTCCTCGGCCGGTTGTCGTGCCGCAGAGCGACATCGCGGCATCTTAGTGGCTCATGAACCGCCTGCCGGCGCGGTCACTGTGCGGACTGTGTGTGGTCGTCGTGTGAACCGCGCCCTGTGCACCCGGTCAGCCTTCCGGCGAGGCCCCCAGGCCGGTCAGGGCGCCGACCGGATCGAGGTCGGGGGTGCCACGGGGCCACCAGTCGTCGGCGCCGGGGTCCGACTCGTAGGCGTACCACAAGCCGTCGCGGCCCAGGCGGAGTTGGACATGACCGCGGGGGTGGGTCAGACGGTTGCGCCAGGGCCGGAAGGCCGGCAGATCGGCGGCGAGCAGCAGCGGGCGGGCCCGGTCGAAGCGGCCGGCCGGTGGGTCCCAGGGCTCTTCGAGGACGGCGAGGCCCTCGAACCCACCCTGCCGCCAGGCGGCGACGGCCCGTGCCAGGTCGGCCGGGGTGCGATCGGCCGCGGCGGCGAGCGCGGCGTAGAGCGCGCGGGTGGCCGCGGTGAGACCTGATCCGGGGCGGGCCGCGGCCAGCCGCACCGCGTCCTGCCACAGCGTCAGTTCGGCGACCGGGTCACGGCCGGTGACGAGCAGCGCGTGGGCGCGTCCGGCGGCGTCCGTGGCCAGCTGGTCCAGCGCGAAGGGGTCCGGGCCGCCCGGGGCAGCCGGGTACACCGGGGGCTGCTCGGGGTGCGGGGGCGGCGGCAACGGGGCGGGCAGGGGCGGGAGTCGGCGGGGCGCGAGGGCCTCGGAGGCGCGTACGCCGGGCAGCGGCGCCGGTCCCTTCTCCTGGGCGGCGCGGGCCGCGCGGGCGGCGCTCAGCCTCGACAGCGCGTCGAGCAGCTCGCGTTCGCCGCGGCCGCGCAGCAGGAGCAGGACGAAGGGGTCGGCGTCGAGCAGGCGGGCGGTCTGGTAGCAGAGGGCGGCGGCGTGCTTGCAGGGGTGGCCGCGGTCGGGGCAGCTGCACTGCGGTTCGAGGTCACCGGGACCGGGCAGCAGGCGGACGGCGCCCTCGGCCAGCGAGTGCGGCATCTCCTTGTCGAGCAGGGCAGCGATGTGCCCGGTCCGCTCCGCTGCGGCGTCCAGGAACCGCGTCCAGTCGGCGTCGTCCAGCGTCCGCAGCCGCACCTGCACCCGGTACGGGCGGGGGCGGCTGCCCTGCACGTACGCGAGGACCAGGCCCGGCGTCACGGTGATCGCGTCGACGTGCCCCTTCTCCGCGTAAGCGCGGCCGCGCGCCAGCCGCCCGGCGTCCAGCGCGCCCTCCTCCAGAGCCGCCACCCACGCGTTGCCCCACCACGTCTCGGCGAACCCCTCCCCCTCACCGCCGGCCCGCGCGGCGAACGCCGGGAAGGTACGGCGCAGCTCACCGTCCCGACCGGGGGCGGCCATGGAGCGGGGGTGACGAGGGGCGGCGGGTGTGGGCGCGTCCGAGGGGGCGGTCGCTGGAGCGGGCCAGGGGGTGGGCGCGGGTGGGGTTGGCGGGGTGGATGCGGGTGGGTTCGACGGGGCGGTTGCTGTCGCGGGCCAGGACGCGGTCGCGGGCGCGGGCGTGGGAGTGGCCGCCGGTGGGTTGGCGGTAGAGGGCCGCCCGTCCGAGCTGGGGGTCGCGGGTGGGTTCGGGGCGCCCGGGGTCGTGTGGTCCTGGGGTCCCGGGGGCGTGGAGGGCCGTTCGGTCGGGCTCGGGTGGTTCGTGGCGGGGCTGGTGTCCCGAGCCGCCGGCTCGCTCTCGTCGCTGGGCATCCGGAAGGCGTCGGCCGTCAACTCCCGTACGGCACGGGCTCGCTCGGTGGCGGTACGGCCGTGCGTGGCGCCACGCACCGGGGTGACCGGTGCCGTACGGCGTGGCCGGGCCCCGCCCTCCTGTCCCGTGCCGGTGCCGTCCGTCCGGGGCTGCCGCGACTCCTGACGAGCGGCGCGCAGGGCCTCGCGCACACGGTCCGCGGGCCGCGCGCCCTGACGGTCGCCTCCGCCGTCGGTCTCCCCGCCGGCCGGGGCGGGCTTCGTCTCGTCGCCGGGCGCGCCGGTCTCCTGACGGGATTCCACGGTCGCCGGAGGTCGGGTTCCACCGGGTCCACTCGACGACGTCGTGTCGTCATCGCCGGACGCCTCGGCCGACGCGCGGTCGCCGGTGTCCGGGGCGCCCGCCTCGCCTCCGGCCCCGGCCCCGCGCCGCTCGGCCAGGGCACGCCGCAGTGCCGCGCGGGCGACGTCGGCCGGGCGAGGCTCGTGGCGCTCCGGACGCCGGTCATCCGAACCCTCGCACCGACCTGCCTCGGGCTCGGCCGCACCACCCGCCACGCCACCCTGGGACTCCGGGCCTGCGGGGCGCGCCGGATCCGTCCACTCCCGCTCGGCCCCTGCCGCAGACTCCGTACGCGCGGAAGGGGTCCGCTCCTCATCCGACGCGACCCCGGACCCCGCTGCCGTGGAACGCGCCGGACCTGTCCGCACCTCCTCAACCCCTGCCCCGGACTCCCCACGCACCAAAGGAGCCCCCTCCCCCTCCGACACACCCCCGGACCCCGCGCCGGTGGAACGCGCCAGCCCCGTCAGCTCCTCCTCCGCCCCTGCCCCAGACCTCGCGTCCTCGTGGAACCTCTGCTCCGCCCCCGCCGATCCCGCGTCCCGCCCCTGCTCGTCGCGTCGTTCCAGCGCCTCGCGCAGGGCCCGGCGTGCCTCGTCCGCCGGGCGGGGGGTCATGACGTCCTCCGTAGGGAGACCAGGTCGGACAGTTCGCGGTCCGTCAGTTCGGTGAGCGCGGCCTCGCCGGAGCCGAGGATGGCGTCGGCCAGCGCCCGCTTCGCCTCCAGCATCTCGGCGATGCGGTCCTCGATGGTGCCCTCGGTGATGAGGCGGTGCACCTGGACCGGCTGGGTCTGGCCGATGCGGTAGGCGCGGTCGGTGGCCTGTTCCTCCACGGCCGGGTTCCACCAGCGGTCGAAGTGGACGACGTGGCCCGCGCGGGTGAGGTTCAGGCCGGTGCCCGCCGCCTTCAGCGACAGGACGAGGACCGGGGTCGCGCCGCTCTGGAAGCGGTCCACCATGTGCTCGCGCTCCGGCACCGGTGTGCCGCCGTGCAGCAGTTCCACCGGGACCGCGCGGTCCGCCAGGTGCGCGGTGATGAGGCGGGCCATGCCGACGTACTGCGTGAAGACCAGCGCCGAACCGTCCTCGGCGAGCAGGGTGTCCAACAGCTCGTCGAGGAGGGCGAGTTTGCCGGACCGGACAGCCAGGCGGTCGGGCGCGCCGACGCCCTCCTTGAGGTACAGCGCGGGGTGGTCGCAGATCTGCTTCAGCGCGCCCAGGAGCTTGAGCACCAGGCCCCGGCGCGCGATGCCCTCGGCCGTCTCGATGGCGAGCATCGACTCGCGCACCACCGCCTCGTACAGGGAGGCCTGTTCACGGGTGAGGGGGACCGGGTGGTCCGTCTCCGTCTTGGGCGGCAGTTCGGGGACGATGCCGGGGTCGGACTTCTTGCGGCGCAGCAGGAACGGGCGGACCAGGCGGGCCAGTCTCGTCACCGCCTCCTCGTCCTCGCCGTTCTCGACCGCGCGCGCGTGGCGGGCGCGGAAGGACTTCAGGGGGCCGAGGAGTCCGGGGGTGGTCCAGTCGAGCAGGGCCCACAGTTCGGAGAGGTTGTTCTCCACGGGGGTGCCGGTCAGCGCGACGCGCGCGGGTGATGGGATGGTGCGCAGCGCCTTGGCCGTCGCCGAGTAGGGGTTCTTCACGTGCTGGGCCTCGTCCGCGACGACCATGCCCCAGGGCTGCTCGGCCAGCCGCGCCGCCGTCGACCGCATGGTGCCGTACGTGGTGAGGACGAAGCCGCCGTCGAGGTCGTCCAGGGTGCGGTCGGGGCCGTGGAAGCGGCGGACGGGGACGCCGGGGGCGAAGCGGGTGATCTCCCGCTGCCAGTTGCCGAGGAGGGAGGCCGGGCAGATCACCAGGGTCGGTTCGCGGCGGGCCCGCTTCAGGTGCAGGGCGATGACGGTGATCGTCTTGCCGAGGCCCATGTCGTCGGCGAGGCAGCCGCCGAGGCCGAGGGAGGTCATGAGGTCGAGCCAGGCCAGGCCGCGGAGTTGGTAGTCGCGGAGCGTGGCGTGCAGGCCTGGGGGCGGCTCGGCGGGGCGGACGCCTGCCGTCAGCCGGTCGCGCAACGCCGCCAGCGCGCCGACCGGTACCGCCTCCACCGTCTCGCCGTCGACCTCCGCGGTGCCCGAGAGCGCGACGGACAGCGCGTCGACCGGGTCCAGGAGGCCCAGTTCGCGCTTGCGGGCCTTGCGGACGAGCGCCGGGTCGACCAGCACCCACTGGTCGCGCAGCCGGACGACCGGGCGGTGGGCCTCGGCGAGGGCGTCCATCTCGGCCTCGGTGAGGGGGTCGCCGCCGAGCGCCAACTGCCAGCGGAACTGGAGCAGTTCCTCGCTCTCGAAGAAGCCGGTGCCGTCGGTCGCCGAGCCCGGTGCGGGGCGTACCACGGCGGCCGCGCTGAGGTCCTGGGCCAGGTCCCGGGGCCAGTGCACGGCGACCCCGGCTGCCGCGAGCCGGGTCGCGGCGATGCCGAGCAGGTCCCCCAACTCCTCCTCGGACAGGGCGAGTACGTCGGGTACGTCCTGCTCGCAGAGGCGGTCCAGGGGCGGCCAGACGCGGGCCGCGCGGCGCACCGCGAGGGCCGCGTCCACCTGGGCGCGTGGACCGAACACGGCGTCCGCCTCGCCGGACCACAGGGCCGCGGCGTCGGCCACGAGGGTGGGGTCGGCGAGGCTGTGCACCTGGACGATCGCGGCGCCGGCGGCGCGGGTCCCGCGGCCCTCGTCGAACAGGGCGTACGCCGACAGGTCGAGGCGGAGCGAGATCCGCACGCCCGCGTCCATGCCGGCGGCGACCTCGGCGGCCCACTCGTGCGCGTGCGGCAGGCGCTGGGGGCGGCGGTCGGCGAAGGGGCGGCCGGAGGCGAGGGGGGCGGCCGGGGTGCGCGGGAGGGTGTCGGCGACGGCGTCCAGGAAGGAGCGCATCAGCGCTTCCGGCTCGGGCAGCCGCAGCGGGCCGGGGCCGGGCAGCGGGACCGCGTGGCCCTCGTACGGCAGGGCGGCGGCGATCGCGCGCAGGTGCGCGATGTCGTCGGGGTCCAGGGGGCCGGCCCGCCAGGCGTCGTGTCCCGCGGGGGTCAGGCCGGGCAGCAGCCGGCCGCGCGCGGTGAGCCGCAGTGCGTGCAGGGCGGCCGCGCCCCAGCAGGCGGTGGCCGGGTGGGCGGCGGGGTCGCGCCGGGCCCGCACCAGCAGGGGCAGTGCCTCGACCAGGGGCAGTTCGAGGGCGGGGGCGGTCCTGCGGCGCACCTGGGCGCCGTGGGGTCGTACGACGGTGAGGTCCGTGTGGCCCTCGGGCGGTGGGCCGCCTTCGGGGTCCCAGAAGGCCATCCGGCCCTCGCGCGGGAGGGCCGCGGGCAGGAAGACGGCGGCGAGGCGCACGGAGACCGCCTCCGTCGCCCGGTCGGCCGCCACGGCCGTGTCACTCATACGTCCTGCCACCTCCCGTCCCGCGTGTCGGATCAGACGTCTTCGACTCTACGGGCGGGGTCTGACAATCGGCTCCGGCGACGGGCCGGGCCGGTCCCTCGCGGGCCGCGCTCTACGGGACCGTACGGGAGACCACGTACACCATCGGGCCGGCCGGGTCCGCGGTGTTGACCACGATGTCCTGGGTCGGGGCCGGGTTCTTCTGCTTGTGCACGAGGCCGGACCAGGGGCCGGGGCCGGAGAAGTTCCAGCCGGTGATCTTCTGGTCCCGGGTGCCGATGGTGATGTCGCCCGCCTTCAGGGCGTCGCGGTTGACGCCGACGCCGGCGAGGAAGGTGTCGAGGCCCGCGTCGGAGGTGCGGAACTGCACGTAGAGGCGGCTGGTCTTCCAGTTGTTGGTCTCGTAGTAGGCGATCCGGTCCGCGGGGTGCGGGACCGGCACCTGGTAGAGGCGGCGCTGGACCTTCGAGGGCCAGCCCGCGCTGAGGCCGGTCGCGGAGTACTTGGCCTCCTTGTCCTTGCCGCTGCTGCGGCTCTGGTTGGCGGAGATCACCAGATAGCCGGCCGGGACGCCGATGAGCAGGCCGATGATGAGCAGGGTGAGCGCCCGGCGCCGGTTGCGGTGGCGGCGGTCCTCGGCCGGCGGCCTGGACGGCTCGTCGGGGGCATCGCCCTGGCGGGGTACGGAGGGCGTCATGGACGGGCTCACGGCTGCCCCTGGGTCGTACGGCGGGACTCCGTGTACTTCGCGTAGCGCTCGTACCGCTCGACGCGCCGCCGGTTGGCGCGCCGGAAGCGGCGGGCGACCAGCCGGGCGAGGTCGGCGGCGCCGACCATGCCGGCCTCGGGGCCGAGCTGGGCACGGGCGATCCGGGCCTCGGGACGGTAGCCGCGGCCGGTGAGCTGACGCTTGAAGGCGTCCCGCGCGGGGCCGATCAGCAGGTCGTCGGCGGCCGACACACCGCCGCCGATGACGAAGCAGGACGGGTCGAGGGCGGCCGCGAGGTTGGCGATGCCGACGCCGAGCCACTGCCCGATGTCCTGGAGCAGCTCGATGCACATGGCGTCGCCCTCGCGGGCGAGTTCGGTGATCATCGGGCCGGTGATGTCGCCGATCTGCCCCTTGACGTGCTCGATGATCCCGTACGCCACCGGGGAGTCGGCCGCGGCCAGCTCCTTGGCCTCCCGGACCAGTGCGTTGCCGGAGCTGTACTGCTCCCAGCAGCCGCGGTTGCCGCACGGGCAACGGTGGCCGCCGGGGACGACCTGCATATGGCCGAACTCGCCGGCGACACCGAACTTGCCGCGTTTGACCTGGCCGTCCTCCAGGATGGCGCCGCCGATACCGGTGCCGAGCGTGATCATGACCAGGTGGTCCTCGTCGCGGCCGGCGCCGAAGCGCCACTCGGCCCAGGCCGCGGCGTTGGCGTCGTTGTCGACCAGGACGGGCACGGCGAGGCGGCCCGCGAGGCGGTCGCGCAGTGGCTCGTTGCGCCAGGACAGGTGGGGGGCGAACAGGATGCGGTTGCGGTCGGCGTCGACCCAGCCGGCCGCGCCGATGCCCACCGCGTGCACGTCGTGCCGGTCGGACAGGTCCAGGACCAGCTCGCAGATGGTGTCCTCGACGACCTTGGGGCTCTTGGACTTGTCCGGGGTCTCTGCGCGGAGCTTCTCCAGGATGTTGCCGTCGGCGTCGACGACGCCCGCCATCACCTTGGTGCCGCCGATGTCGATGCCGACGGTCGGCACGCGCGGTGCGGTCAGGTGCGAGCGGCGCTCCCTGGTGCCGACGGTGCGCAGGACCGGGGCGCGGCGGGAGCCGATGGGGGCGGTGAAGGTGCCGTAGGTGCTCATCACCGCCCGATTCTGCCGCACCGCGGGTAAGGGTGCTGTGCAGGGGATCGCCGGGGCCGCGCGATCGTCGCCGGGAGCGGGCGGTTTGTGGCTTGTCTCACGCACAAGGCGCCCGTGGAGCACCCTCGGAGCACCCCTGGGTGAGCCTCTGGGGTCGCCCTTTCGTCGCCTGCGGGCCCCGCCCGTTCTCCGCAAGGGTGCGTGCGTCCCGTCTCGCCACAGGCGCATGCGTTTCATTGTCCGGACATTGGGACCAACTCGGCGTCCCAGGCCGACCGCTCAGGGCCGCACGAGCAGCTGGAACTCGAAGGAGTAGCGGGTGGGCCGGTAGGTGTGGGTGCCGAACTCGACCGCGCGGCCGGTGTCGTCGAAGGTGACGCGCTGCATGGTGAGCAGCGGGGCTCCCTCCTCCTCGGCGAGCCGTTCGGCCTCGGCGGCGGTGGCGCCGCGGGCGCCGATCGACTGGCGGGCGCTGTGCAGGGTGATCCCGGCGGACCGCATCATCCGGTACAGGCCGGTGGCCTCCAGCTGACCGGTGTCGAGGTCGAGCAGGTCGGGCGGGAGGTAGTTGCACAGGTACGCCATCGGCTCGCCGTGCGCGAGACGCAGCCGCTCGACGCGGTGCACGTCGCCGCCCTCGGTGACGGCGAGTGCCGCGGCGACCTCGGCGGAGGCCGGGACGACGGTGTTGACGATCACCTTGGTGGCGGGGCGCTGACCTGCCGCCTCCAGGTCGTCGTAGAGGCTGCTGAGTTCCAGCGGGCGCTTGACCTGGCTGTGCACGACCTGCGTGCCGACGCCGCGGCGGCGTACCAGCAGGCCCTTGTCGACGAGCGACTGGATGGCCTGGCGGACGGTGGGCCGGGACAGGCCGAGGCGGGCGGCCAGCTCGATCTCGTTGCCCAGCAGGCTGCCGGGTGTCAGCGTTCCGTGCTCGATCGCGGCCTCCAACTGCTGGGACAGCTGGAAGTACAACGGCACCGGGCTGCTGCGGTCCACACTCAGTTCGAGCGACACGGTCGGGTCCCCATCTGGTTTCGGCACGGGCCCGAGCGTAGCTCCGCGCGGTGTTGACGGGAAGTTGTGTAGTCAGATTGTCCGGACATACGCATTGACAGGGGCGGGTTCCCGGCCACATTTTGGTCCCATGCGCATCGGGGTCATCGGTACCGGCCGGATCGGCACGATTCACGCGAACACGCTCAGTCGCCATCGTGACGTCGGCTCACTGATCCTCACGGACGCGGACGGTTCGCGGGCCCAGGAGCTGGCGAACCGGCTGGGCGAGACCGCGGCGCCGGGCGTGGACGAGATCTTCCGGTGGGGCGTGGACGCCGTGGTGATCACGGCGTCCACCTCGGCACACGCCGAGCTGATCGGCCGGGCCGCGCGGTCGGGGCTGCCGGTGTTCTGCGAGAAGCCGATCGCCCTGGACCTGCCGGGCACGCTCCAGGCGATCGGCGAGGTCGAGTCGGCCGGGACCGTGCTTCAGATGGGGTTCCAGCGCCGCTTCGACGCCGGGTACACGGGCGCCCGGGACGCGGTGCGGGCGGGACGGCTCGGCCGGCTGCACACCGTACGGGCGCTGACCTCGGACCAGGCGCCGCCGCCCGCCGCGTGGCTGCCGCTGTCGGGCGGGCTGTACCGGGACACGCTGATCCACGACTTCGACGCGCTGCGCTGGGTGACCGGGCGCGAGGTGGTCGACGTGTACGCGGCCGGGTCCGACGCCGGGCCGCCGATGTTCCGGGCCGCGGGCGACGTCGACACGGCCGCGGCGGTCCTCGCCCTCGACGACGGCACCCTCGCGACGGCGACGGCGACACGGCTGAACGGCGCCGGGTACGACGTACGGATGGAGCTGGCCGGGGAGCTGGACCAGATCGTCGTCGGGCTGGACGACCGGACGCCGATCGCGTCCACCGAGCCGACGGGGCCGCCGGCCGCGTCCAAGCCGTGGGCCGGGTTCCTGGAGCGCTTCGGGCCTGCCTACGAGGCCGAGCTGAACGCGTTCGTCGAGGTGGTCCGGGGCGAGCGCGCCAACCCGTGCGACGGGCGCGAGGCCTTGCAGGCCCTGCGGATCTCCGAGGCGTGCGAGCTGTCACGAAGGGAGCGCCGGCCCGTACGGCTGGCGGAACTCCCGGGCTGACGGGACGCCCGCTCCCGGCAGGCCCACGGCCCCGCGAGCGCGCCCGCCTCTACCACCGCACCGGCAGACTCCGCAGACCCCGGATCAGCATCCCCGGCAGCCACTCCCCCGGTGGGCCGTCAAGGGCGAGGTGCGGGGCCCGGTCCAGCAGGGTGCGCAGGGCCGTGCCGGCCTCCAGGCGGGCCAGCGGGGCGCCCAGGCAGTAGTGGATGCCGTGGCCGAAGGCGAGGTGGCCTCGGGGGTCGCGGCGGATGTCGAAGTCGTGCGGGGCCGGGTAGCGGGTGTCGTCGCGGTCGGCGGCGGCCAGGCCGATCATCACGTGGTCGCCCTCGGCGACGGCGGTGCCCGCGATCTCCAGGGGCTCGGCGGCGTAGCGGAACGTCGCGTTCTCCACCGGCCCCTCGTAGCGCAGGGTCTCCTCGACCGCGCCGTCGAGCAGGCTCATGTCGGCGCGCAGAAGGGCGAGTTGGTCGGGGTGGGTGAGCAGGGCGTGGACGGCGTTGGTGATGAGGTTGACCGTCGTCTCGTGGCCGGCGATCAGCAGCAGGAAGGCCATGCCGCCGAGCTCCCGCGCGGAGAGGCGGTCACCGTCCTCGGCGGTGGTGCGGATGAGGTCGCTCAGCAGGTCGTCGCCCGGGCCCGCGCGGCGCTTGTCCTCGATCAGCTCGCCGAGGTACGCGTCCAGCCGGACGACGGCGTCGTAGGCGCTCTCGGGGCTGCTCGGCGCGACGACCTCCGTCGACAGCTTGCGGAACTCGGTGCGGTCCAGCTCGGGCACGCCGAGGAGTTCGCAGATCACGGTGATCGGCAGCGGGTACGCGAGGGACTGCACCAGGTCGGCGCGGCCGTACGGCAGCATCGCGTCGAGGAGGTCGTCGGTGATCTCCTGGATCCGGGGCCGCAGCCGCTCCACGCGGCGCATCGTGAAGGCGCGGGAGACCAGGGAGCGCAGCCGGGTGTGCTCGGGCGGGTCGGCGGCCAGCAGATGGCGGCCGATCAGCTCCTCCTCGGGGAACGTCACCCCGATCCGGCGGCCCTCCTTGGACAGCCGGGGGTCGGCGAGCGCCGCCCGCGCCTCCTCGTGCCCGACGACGAGCCAGGCCCAGTAGCCGGGTTCGGAGCCCGGCGGCCGGATCCGGTGCACCGGGCCGCGCTCACGCAGGCGGGCGTACACCGGATGCGGATCCGTGCGGAACGCGTCGCCGTACTCCCCGAGGTCGACCACGTCTGTCATGAAGTCCCCATCCCCTCTTCCCCCTCGCATCGACAACGCGCGGCACGCCCCGCTAGTGCCCGCCGTTCCCAGGTTCCCCGGACTCCTCCAACAGCCCGGCGTCGTACGCGAGCAGGGCGACCTGCACCCGGTTGTTGAGGCCGAGCTTGGCCAGGATGCGCGAGACGTGGGTCTTGACGGTGGCCACGCTCATGAAGAGCTCCGCGGCGATCTCCGCGTTGGACCGGCCCCGGCCGACGGCGACGGCCACCTCGCGCTCGCGGTCGTTGAGGGCGGCGACGCGCTCACGCGCGCGTGCCCGGCGGGTGTCGGCGGCGGTCCCGGCCGCGTGTGCCATCAACTGGCGGGTGACCGTCGGCGACAGGACGGGGTCGCCCGCCGCGACCCGGCGCACCGCCTCGACGATCTCCGCGGGCGGGGTGTCCTTGAGGACGAACCCGGCGGCGCCCGCGCGCAGGGCGCGCAGGACCTGGTCGTCGGCGTGGAAGGTCGTCAGGACCACCACCTGCGGGGCGTCGGGACGCGCGCGCAGCCGCTCGGTGGCGGTCAGGCCGTCCACGGACGGCATCCGGATGTCCATGAGGACGACGTCCGGGCGGGTGCGGTCGACGAGCGCCTCGACGTCCTTGCCGTCGGCGGCCTCCCCGACGATCTCGATGCCGTCGGCACCGCCGATCATCAGGGACAGGCCCGCCCGAACCAGGGGGTCGTCGTCGACGAGGAGCAGTCTGATCGCGGTCATGGGCCCTACGTAATCACGCTTTCGGGGCCGTACCGCACGGCGTCAGCCACGCAGTTGGACGCCGTACCGGGTGCGCAGCCGGCGGATCTCCCACCAGGCCACCGCCGACACCGAGGCGGGACCACCGAGGAACGCGAGGAGCGCGAGAAGCGGCGGGCCGGGCGGCAGTCCGCCCGCGGCCAGGCTGATGAGCGCGAACTCCCACACCAGAACGCCGGTGAGCAGGGCCGGCAAAGCCGCGTGGATGTCGGCGGAGTTGAAACCGCTGCGCACCGCGGGACCGGTGGCGAAGACCACGAAGGCCAGCAGCCAGAACAGCGGCACCAGCAGGGCGACGGCGGGCCAGGGGACGCCCGGGGTGGCCATCGACCTCCGTTGCAGCATCACGACCCCGACCATCACCAGCGGGATCGCCGTCACCGCGCCGACGTACCAGAGGGCGGCCCTCCCGGCGGCACGCACCCGTTGCCCGATGTGCGGCCGCAGGTGCGGCGCCGCCCAGCGGTACAGGACGGCGATGACCACGGGCGCGCTGAGCAGCAGCAGCGGCGGGGTGACCGCGAGCCGCATCATGTACTGCTGCTGCGCCTGGTCGTAGTCCTCCGGCCTGCCGTAGGCGGCCAGCAGGAGCAGGGACATGACGGCGGCGGCCAGGGCTCGTGCCTTCTGCAGCCGCCTCACCTGGGGGTCCTCGTAGCGGTGGCCGCGCGACGGGAAGAGGCGGTGCGCCCGGCTGCGGGCCGAGCGGGCGAACACATAGCCCGCCATCAGGGGCACGGTGACGAACCACAGGCACGGGGCCAGCAGCACGGCCCAGACGCAGCCGTGGATCCCGGGCCGCCCGCCGCGCAACAGCACCCGCAGCGGCGGCCATTCGGCGCCGCGCAGGTTCTGGAGCATCGCGAACGGCGACCTGTAGGGCTGCGGCTGCGGGACGTACGGATAGGGCTGCGGGGGGTAAGGGTGCGGGGGGTAGGGGTACGGCTGTGGCGGGACGTAGGGCCCTGGGTGCGGCGGAGGGCCGTAGGGGCCGCCGTTGGGAGGTGGGTTGTAGGGCCCTGGGTTCGGTGGTGGGCCGTAGGGACCGCCGTTCGGCGGTGGTGGCCAGGGCGGCTGGTACGGGTTGTCGGGTCCCCCGAAGCTCACGCTGCTGTCCTTCCGGTGCTCGTGGTGCGGTGGCCGGACAAGGCCAGCCGATGGGTTCACTCAAGTCAACTCCCTTCACGCCGCCAGGTCATGGGGATATGCGACGGCGACCGGTCCGCGCCCCGGAAACGCCCTGTCCGCGCCCCGCCGTTGCTGGCAGGATCGCCGCATGCGCACCGTGTACGCCCTGTTCGTGGGCATCGACGACTACCCCGAGGGCAGCCGGCTGCGCGGCTGCGTCAACGACGCACGTGACGCCGAGAGTTGGCTGCGGCGGCAGAGCGGCACCTTCGCACCCGTCGTCCGGACCCTGCACGACCGGCAGGCCTCCCGGGCGGCCGTCCTGGACGGCATCCGGCGGCATCTGGGGCGCAGCGGCCCGGACGACACCGCACTGTTCTGGTTCAGCGGGCACGGCAGCGCGTACCGCACGGACGATCCGCGCGAGGCGACCGGCTGGGCCCAGGCGCTGGTGTGCCAGGACAGTCTGGGGCCGGCCGGGCAGCCGCTGCTCCAGGACACCGAACTCGGCGCGCTGCTCGACGACATCGCGGCGCGCGGCACCCATGTCGTCGCGGTCCTCGACTGCTGCCACGCGGGCGGCGCGACCCGCGCCTCCGTCTTCGCGGCGCCGACCGGGGCGAGGGCCCGCGGGGTGGACTGGCAGCCCTGGTGGGGGGTGCCGACCTGCGTCCGCGAAGGGGGCGGCGCGGGCCCGGAGGCGGCTCGGCACGTCCTGCTGGCCGCCTGCCGTCCGTACGAGCGTGCGCACGAGAACCTCGTCGACGGGCGGATCCGCGGCTACTTCAGCCACGCGTTGCTGGGCGCACTGGACCGGCTGGGCCCCACGGCCGCCTACGGCGCGGTGCACGCGCTCGCCGAGGAGCGGGTGCGCACCCTCAGTGTGATCCAGCATCCCGAGCTGCGCGGCCCGGAGAACGGTGCCGTCCTGTCCGGTGCCCCGGTGGAGACCGGGCCCTTCCTGCTCCGGCACACGGAGTACGGCTGGGAGGTCAACTGCGGCCAGGCGCACGGGCTGAGGGCGGCGGGCGCGGAGTTCGCCCTGCTCGGCGGTCCCGCGTCACGGCGGGTCGTCGTACGCCAGGTGCAGCCCGAGTCCAGCCTGGTGGAGCCGGACGGATGGCAACCCGGGGCGCAGGACCGTCGCTTGGCCCATCCCGTGACGCCGACGGCGTTGGCGTTCACCCCCGCCGCCGTGACACTCGCCGGTGATCCCGGTGCGGTGCACCTGCTCTCGGCGGCCATGGCGCACGTGCCGCAACTCGCCCACGGCGGGGGCGGGCTGCCGCTGCGGGTCGATGCGGCGGGCGGATGGGCGCGGGTGTCGGGCGGGGCCGGGCACCCGGTGCCCGACCTGCCGCTGCGGTCCCCGGCGGACGCGGCCCGGGTCGTCGACTGCCTGGCGCATCTCACCCGTTGGCATCACATCCTGGACCTGCGCAATCCCGATCCCTGGCTGTCGTCCCTCGTCCGGGTCACCGTCGAGGGGACCTCGGTGGGCCGGGTGACGTACTCCGCGGACGGGGAGATCGTCTGCGGCTACACCCTGGACGGCCGGCAGCCCCAGGTGAGGATCCGCGTCCACAACACCTCCGACCGCCAACTCTGGTGCGTGCTGTTGGATCTGACCGATCGTTACGCGTGCTCCCCGCACCTCTACGAGGGGGACTTCGTCGCGCCAGGCAGGGCGGGGGAGGCACGGCGCGGGCAGCCGGTGTGGCTGCGGCTGCCGCCGGGACGGGCGCTGGTGCGGGGTGCCTTCGCGCGGGACTGGCTGAAGCTGATCGTGACCGAGAACGAGCTGAACCTCGCCCCGTTCCGGCTGCCCGCCTGGCCTCCGGACACCTCCGTCGAGGGGCCTCGCGACGAGAAGGCGGGCGCCGACGGCGGGTTCCTGCGGCTGGCCATGCCGACGTACGCCCGGGACGCGGGCGGTCCGCCGCACGACGTGGGCCGCTGGGGGACGGCGCAGGTCGTGCTGCGGACGGAGGTCACCTGACGGCTCACCGGCCCAGGTGGGTGAAGCCCGCCCAGGCGGTCAGGTCGGCGCCGCTGATGCGGTGCACGCGGGCCCGCAGGTGGGCCGGCATGCCGGGCGGCGGCTGCCGACGGTCGTCCAGCATCCACAACTGCGCGCTGCGCAGGGCGGGTCCGGGGCGCAGGCCGTCGTGGCTGATGAAGTGGTGGGTCATGTACATCAGCAATGACGTCGCCTCGTCGGGCACCGGCCACAGGGAGCCGATCACCGAACGGGCGCCCGCCACCAGGAACGCCGTGGACAGGCTGTACGCCTCGTCGTAGCCGCGCCCCGACACATTGGTGCGGCAGGCGGCGAGGACGACGAGCTCCAGGTCCGGGAAGCGGCCGGAGCCCTCGGTCAGCTCCTCAGCCGCCAACTTCCCGCCGGACAGGGCGAGATAGGCGCTGTGCCGTTCACCCTGGCGCACCACTCCGTGGCAGGCCAGGTGCAGCACGCCGCCGCGCTGGCGGCGCAGCCAGTCGGTGACGGCGGCGGGGGTGGCGGTGCCGGGGCCGAGGAGGTCGCCGTGCGGGTGGAAGGCGCGGTGGATGGCCTCGGCCTCCTCGCCCGCGTGATGCAGGTCGCGGGTGGGGTTGCCGACGACGAGGGCCTGCCGGGTCGTGGTGACGGGCCGGGCGGCGACCTCGCAGAGCAGCCGGGCGGAGGGCAGATAGGAGACGTCCGCCTCCTGGCAGGCGTGGCGAGGGCCCCGGCCGGGCAGCCGGGCCGCGTGCCAGGGCACGGCGCCGAGTTCGGCCATGGGCACCAGGACGACGGAGGGCACCCGGCCGTAGCCGCGCGGGAGGTGCTGGAGCAGCGGCTGCATCACCGCCGTACCGGCCCAGTCGCACAGCCGTTCAAGCGCTGCGCGGCTGACGTCGGTGCGCGGCGGCGGGATGGGGTCGGGGTCGGTGGGCGGGCCGCCGGCGTCCCGGCCGGGGGTGCCGGTGGCGCGGTACGCGGCCAGTTCGGGGGCCTCGGCGAGGAGGCGCGGCAGGGGCAGCGCGCGGGTCCGGCCGTCGGCGGTGACGATGAGCGCCTGGCCCTCGTCGGCGCGCCGGCCGAAGACGACCTTGTCCGTCAGGCTCGGCTCGTCCGTACTGCCGGGGACGAGGTAGACGAGGGCCGTCGCGCCCATGGTGCGCAGGGCCGCGCCGATCTCCTCGGGGCTGGGGGCGTCCAGGAGTCGCTGTCGCAGCGGGGACGCGGAGAGCACCTCCAGGACGCGGCGGCGCAGCCGGCTCGACGGGCCGGAGACCGGGATCTGCCCGGTGAGCGTCAGTCCGGCCGGCGGCTGGGGTGCCACCGCGGCGCCGGACCGCCGCCATTCGTCCGCCAGTTCCGCATGGCCCGCGGCGGCCAGCAGGTCGGGCACGCCGCTCGCCACGGTCGCCGCGTGCAGGGCGAGTCCGCGTCCGGCGTCCAGGGCGCGGACGGCGTCGGTGTGGGCGCCGTCGGCGATGCACCACCGGGCGACGTCGAGCGCGTTCTCGCCCGCCCGCCGGGCGGTCTCGGCGGCGTGGGCGGTACCGGACTGCAGCAGGACCTGCCAGGCGCCCGCGCGCAGGGCGTCGAGGCCGACGCGCCGGGACTCCTCGTGGTTGCGGCGCTTGGCGTGCCGGTCGCGCGGGTGCAGCAGGTCGCCGCGGAAGCGGTACGCCATGGCGAGCGCCATGCCGTTGTTCCCCCAGGTCGGGTGCTCGGGGCCGCCGGAGAGCCTGAGGGTGTGCCGCAGCCAGGAGATGCCCTGGTCCAGGTGGCGGGGGCAGTCGGCGCGGGGGGCGACGCCGTTGACGGCGATCATGCAGTGGGCCATGCCGAGTGCGCCGGCGTTGCGGAGCCACCGTTCGTCGTCGGGCTCCAGCAGGTCCATGGCCTCCTCGATGAGTCCGAGTGCCTCCAGGGTGCCCCGGTGGTCACCGGCGAACAGGGCGCGTGCCATGCGGGTGAGTCCTACGTCGCCGAGCTGGTCGGTTCGCGCGTTGCGTGGGACCAGGTCGATCTGCCGTCGGACCTCGTCCAGCGGGACGGCGTCCGGGAAGTCCTCCGCCGTGAGGTCGCCGCCCGTGCGGCGTGCGACGAGGATCGTCAGGTTGCTGCGGGCGGCGTCGAGGTAGGCCTCCAGGTTGGGGCGGTCCATCTGGTCGGGCGACATCCGCGCCAGGGCCGCCTCCATCTCCCGGATGCGCAGCGCGAGTTCGGCCTCGTCCTCGCGCCGGGTGGCCTGATGGGAGCGGTACGAGGCCAGTTGTGCGGCCATCGCGAGGCGCTGCTGCTCGTCGAACGCCGGGGAGTCGGCGAGCCGGGCCAGGTCATCGACGGCGGAGTCGAAGTCGTCCTCACCGCCGCCGAGTTGGGCCAGATGGATGCGCACCCCGGCATGGGACACCTCGATCGCGTCCCGCTGGGGGCTGCCGGGCGGCAGCAGGGCGCGGGCCTCCTCCAGCCGGGCGAGCGCCGCCTCCATCTCGGCGGGGTCACCGAGCTGTTGGAGGGCCTGGATCCCGCTCACGCCCAGGATGCC
This sequence comes from Streptomyces sp. NPDC020489, assembly GCF_044386545.1. Taxonomy (NCBI): domain Bacteria; kingdom Bacillati; phylum Actinomycetota; class Actinomycetes; order Kitasatosporales; family Streptomycetaceae; genus Streptomyces; species Streptomyces sp. NPDC020489. The sequence continues at coordinate 534,642 of NZ_JBIRUZ010000003.1, read as the reverse complement.
GGCCTGCCATCCCTGGTCCTGCGGCCCGTACTGCCGTGCCTCGGCGAGGAGTTCCTGCCGCCGCCGCGGATCCCCGACCGGCTGGTCGAACATCAGATGCGGCAAGATGCTGATGATCTGCCCCGCCCGCAGCCCGGACATCAGGGTGCCCCGGGGCAGTTCCCGCCAGTCCTCGTACAGCAGGTCGTAGGCCTCGCGTCCCGTGGCACAGCCCAGGTGGCCGAGGACCAGAGCGGTGATCCGGGCCATGTCCTGGGCCTCGTTCATCCCCTGGCTCGCGGCCGACTGCACCTCGTAGAGCAGGGCTTGCAGGTCGTAGGTCCGCTGCGGCACGTCAGATCGTCCGTTCCGGCCGCCGGGGCGCGGCCTGTGTCCTGTAGGGCGCGAGGACGCCGCCCAGCCAGCGCTCGCCCTCCTCGGTCCCGAAGTCGACGGAGGGGGCGCCCGTCTCCTCGAGGACCGGCCCCCCGGTCCGGTCCTCGAACAGGACGGCGACCCGCTCGGCGGGCTCGCGCTTCGACGGCCAGACGAAGCCCTGCGCCCAGGGTTCGGTACGGCGGCGTATCCAGTGCCCCCAGTCGCGGGTCTGCGGGTAGTCGGCGCCCTCGGTGTGCACCAGCCAGGTGTCCTGGGCCACCGCCGCGAGGTCCGCACCGGACATCAGCGACACGACCTCGACGTCGACGGCCAGCCGCAGGAACGACAGACTGCGCCTCTCGAACGCGACCCGCGGCAGCAGCCGGGGGCCGCCGTCACCCTCGAAGGGCAGTGAACGGAGCAGCACTTCGCTCACGGCCGCGCCGACACCGAAGCCGACGTAGAGGTAGCCGTAGGGGTCGTACGGGGTGCTGTCGAACCGTCCGCCGTAGTAGAAGGGGTGCGAGGGACGGGTGTTGTACGCCGTCGGCGCGCGGTGGGTGGAGTGCACCCGGTAGACGGGCGTACCGGCGCGCAGGACCGCGCGGGTGGGTTCGCCGGGCAGCTTCTCGGGAGGCGGGTACTTTCCCATCGGCTACTCCCCCGTCCCGTCGGCGGCCACCAACGCCTCGGCCGCGCCCAGCAGTTCGGCGTCCCGGCCGCGGCCCAGGAGGTCGGCCGGGGTGCCGTCCCACCATGTCGTGCGCGACAGCCACCAGTCGGCCGCACCCCAGGGATCGGTGTCGGCGCGCAACAGGGTGTTGACCTCCGGCACGATCCGCCACGGCATGGTCCCGGCCTCGAACTGGAAGCGCGGGAGGCGTCCGACGCCGTCCTCGCCGGACAGCACGATCAGCCGCGGGTCCGCCTCCGGCCACCAGTCCGACATGGGCTGCGCGAGCAGGCGTTCGCGTACGGGACCGAGGAGGGGGCCGACCATCGGGTTCCGGTCGAGCACGAGCAGACACAGGTCACCGGCGGCGAACCCCTCGACCTGCACGGACGCGGGCGCTCCCCCGGCGAACCGTCCCGGGTCGCCGTCCTGACGCAGCCGTGCCGCCTCCGGGGCGGGCAGGGCGTCGAGCAGGGTTCGGGCCGCCCGCTCGGCGACGGGCTCCTGATCGGCCCCGGCGGCCCGCAGTTCGGCGAGCCGGTCCCCGAGAGTCCGGCGAGCATCCGGGTCGAGCAGCCGCGACAGCCGGCCGTAGTCCGCGGCGAACCCGGCGAGCACCAGGAAGGGATTCATGCGGCTCCGGCCTCCCTTGCGGACGGGCGGTCGGGGCGGCAGGCGTTGTCTCGTGGGAGGGGGTGGATCGCCGTCACGCAGAAGGGCTGGTGCGCCGCCGTCGGGGGCTCGACCGGCACCGGTAAGGGCTTCATCCGCATGTGTTCTCTCCTGTCGAGTCCGGTGCGTGGAGCGGGTGTTGTGCGACCCCGAGCACATCCGCGACCAGGTCGGCGAGCAGGGGTCTGCGGACCAGGAGATGCAGGGCCCGGTCGGCGGCGGCGTCGGCGGCCAGCGCGGACCACAGGGCGCTCACGCTGGTCTGCGCGGGCAGTCCGCCGCGCCCCGCGCCCAGCAGGGGGAAGCAGATCGAGCGCAACGGCGGTACGAAGGCGTCGCGTTCCTCGTCCATCAGCGCCAGTGCGCGGGCCGCGGCCCCGGCGACGTCCTGCGGGGTGACGTCGTAGTCGTTGGTCCCGGGCCGGGGCACGGTGACGGCCGCGTGATAGATACGGCGCACCCCGCGCGCCGCGAGGGCACCCGGCCCGGTCGGCGCGACCGTCCCGGGGAGCACGGGGCGTCCCGAGACGCCGTTCTCCCGTCGCCAGTGCGCCAGTTCCTCGTGCACCGGGTCCCCGGTGACGTCGCCCCGCGCGTCCCGCACGGCACCGGCGCGACGCAGCGCGGCCGGCACGGAGGCCTTGAACATCTCCGGCAGGGCGAGGTGGGTGTTGACCGGCGAGACGATCACGTCCACGTTCCGGACGAGTTCGACGGGGTGGACGTGCAGCGTCACACCGACCGCTCCGACACGCAGGGCGCGATGCTGCAAGTGCGGTGCGAGCAGGGCGGGTCCGGGTCCCGGGAGGCCGCGCACACCGGTGCCGGCGAGCCAGCAGACCTGCTCGGCGATCTGGCCGAGGACCATCTCCTCCTGGCTCTTGCGGAACCGCTCGACGCTGACGCTGTACGCCCGTGCGGCAAGCCTGCGCCGATCCGCCGCGGGGCGGTCGCGCAGCCCCGGTGCCAGACCGAGCGTGAACTCGGCCGCCACCTGCAACGGGCCCCCGCCGAGCCGGGTCACCGCGGCCCGCAGCAGGTTCTCCACCTCGACGGGCCAGGCGTCCGTGACCGCGCCGGAGTGCGGGGCGGCCGCCCGTCGCAACGACGGCAGGTCGAGGTCACGAATGCGGACCAGGCCCTCCACCCGGACCAACTTCACCTCCCTGAGGACCGACGCGACGTCGAACTCCGCAGCAGCAGGGGCCATGCCCCCCATGATCGTGCGCCCGTCGCACCGGCCACAAGTGCCGACCAAAAGTGCGGTACGGCACCTACGCTAACGATCGCCGGGACGGCGAGGCGCGCGCTGACGGGGCGTCACCCGGTCGAGAGCGGGGCGGAGTCGGGGCGGGGCCGCCTCGGGGCGGGGGGCAGGGCCGGGGTGGGTCCCGGGACGGAGTCGGGGCGGATCGCCCCAGAGCGGGGGCAGGGCCGGGGCAGATCTGGGACGGGTCCGGGAGCAGAGCCGGGACGGTCCTGGGGCAATGCCGGGACGGGTGGGTCCGGGCAGATCCGGGGCGGATCCCGGGGCGGACGACGCACGGCCGTCCACCGGCGGTTCACTCACCGCCCATCACACGCCGCGCCCCCTCACCCCCACGGCAACCAAGCCCGGACCTCGAACCCCCCGTCCCCCTCCGGCGCGTGCTCCAGTCGCCCGCCCGCCAGCGTCGCCCGCTCGGCCAGTCCGATGAGCCCCTGTCCGGAGCCCGGTACGGGGGTCACCTCGCCCTCGGGTGGCGGATTGCGGACCGTCACGCTCAGGCCGTCGCCGGGGGCTCCCTGGACGGAGACGGTGACCTCCGCGCCGGGGGCGTGCTTGCGGGCGTTGGTCAGGCCCTCCTGGGCGATGCGGTAGGCGGTGCGGCCGACGGAGGCGGGGACGGCGCCGGCGTCGGTGACGCGGATGTCGAGGACGACCTTCATGCCGGCCTCGCGGGACTCGGCGACCAGCGCGTCCAGCGCGGCGAGGGTCGGCTGGGGGCGCCCGGTGTCGTCGTGCTCGCCGGCCCGCAGGACGCCGATGATCTCGCGCAGGTCCTGGAGTGCCTCGTGCGCGCTCTCACGGATGACGCCGGCCGCGCGGCTGACCTCCGCCGGGGGTGCGTCGGGGCGGAACTCCAGCGCGCCCGCGTGCACGCTGAGCAGGGTCAGGCGGTGGGCGAGGACGTCGTGCATCTCGCGCGCGATGGCCTCACGGGCGAGCTGCTGGGCCTGCTCGGCCCGCAGCCGGGCCTCCGTCTCGGCGCGCCGGGCACGGTCCTGGAAGCTCACCATCAGCAGCCGCTTGGAGCGGACGACCATGCCGCAGGCGATCACGACCACGGTCAGCAGCACGAAGATGATGACCGTGGCCAGGTACGGCAGGTCGGGGTCGGGACGCATCCAGAAGTAGAACGGGATGAGCACGAGGTTCACGCCGCCCACCCAGGCCACGTGCCGGAAGGGCCGGTGCACGGCGAGGGTGAACAGGGCGATCATGCAGGCGCCGCCCGCCGTGTCGGAGATGATCCCGACCGGGAGCGCCGCGATGGCCAGCCCGAAGGGCCAGCGGCGGCGCAGCCACACCGCGGCGCAGGCGACCGCGCCGATCAGCTGGTCGAGGTGGGCGACGTTGTCCGAGACGTGCGGGTTGTGGGTCACGGCGTCCGCGCCGACGAGGCCGAGCCCCACCGCCATTAGGAAGCAGCTGAAGTCGACGAGCCAGTCGCGCGCGGTACGCCGGGGCCGGCGTCCGGGACGCTCACCGTCCGGGTCGAGTTCCTTCAGGACGGCCGAGGGCAGCAGCCAGCGCCGCCCGGTGAACGCCCGGGGCACCGATGCCGCCTTGTCGCCTCTCACGGTCGACAAATCTACGCACGGACGGCGCGCGTCAGCCGCACACGACGGCGATCCGCGACCAAAGTCGGCCCAGCGGCTACTTTCGGCGCGCCCGGCCGGACCGGGCCGGAGACTTCCGTCTAACACGCCGCGCCCCGCGGCCGATGTGCGTGGGGAGATCGCCCGGCGACCGTGTTGCCATGAAGCAACTGCTGGAACTGTTCGGCTTTCTCGCCCTGGTGCAGGGCGTCGCCGGTCTGCTGCACGAGTTCACCGACCTGCACTGGGGGCTCGTCCAGAAGATCGGCTTTCTCGACGGCTACGAGCTGTACGCGAGCGTCACGCTGCTCGTGCTGGCGATCGCGCTGTTCGCCGCTGCGGAGAGCCAGAAGTCCGACTGAACACGGGCCGGCCTGCCGCCCCTCCGGAAGCGTGTGGTGCCGCGGCGGGTCAGGCCGTGGGGTTCGGGCCGAGGGCGATGTCGAGGAGGGCGCCGAGCTGCTCGAGCTGGTCGGGGGTGAGGGCGCTGAACGAGCTCGCGGTGATGGCGTCGAGCGCGGTCTGACCCTCGGCCAGCAGCCGTGCGCCTTCCTCGGTGAGCCGGTGACGGACGGCGCGCCCGCGGCCCGGTACCCGCTCGATCAGGCCGCGTTCGGCCATGCGGGCGGCCAGCGATCCGAAGGACTGGTCGGTCTGGAAGGTCAGCACGGCCAGGTCGTGCAGCGAGGCGTCGGGGTTGGCGTGCAGGTGCCGCAGGGTGTCCCACTGGACCAGCGACAGGCCGAGCGGCGCCAGCGCCCGGTTGGCGGCGCGCTGATGCCGGTGCTGGAGACGCTTGACGGCCAGGCCGACTTCGGAGGGTTTGCGCATGGCCCAAGTCTACGCATGATCCAAGGTTGCTTAGATAAGAGACCTGATCTAAGGTTCCTTATATAAGCAAGCTGATTCATGAGGAGATTGAAGACGATGCACGCCTCCGTTCCGACCGGTATTCCGACCGGTTCCCTCCAGCCCGCCCGCACCCGCGGCCACACCGTCGCGTCCCCCGCCGGACCGGTCGAGATGACCGTCCAGGACCGCGACCGCACCCGCCCCTTCCTGCTCCTGCACGGAGGCGGGGGCGTGCCCACCATGTCCGGCTTCGCCGACCTCCTCGCCGAACGCGCCCACACCCGGGTGCTGCTGCCCACCCACCCCGGTTTCGGCGGCACCCCCAAGGCCGACGGCCTCACCGACGTCACCGCGCTGGCCCGCGCGTACGTCGCCCTGCTGGAGGAGCTCGACCTCACCGACGTCACCGTCGTCGGCAACTCCTTCGGCGGCTGGCTCGCCGCCGAGATCGCCCTTCAGGAAAGCCCGCGCGTCAGCAGCGCCGTCATCGTCGACGGCATCGGCATCGAGGTGGACGGCCACCCCGTGACCAACCTCGCCGGCATGACACCGCAGCAGATCAGCACCTACTCCTTCCACGACCCGAGCAAGGCACCCGTTCCGCCCGCCGGCCAGACAGGGCCGAGCCCCGACCTCCAGGCCCTGATCGGCTACACGGGCCCCACGATGTCCGACCCGACGCTCACCGGCCGACTGGCCGGCCTCGACCTGCCCGTCCATGTCATCTGGGGCGAGAGCGACCGCGTCGTCACCCCCGACTACGGCCGCGCCTACGCCGCCGCCATCCCCGGCGCCTCCTTCACCCTGCTGCCCCGCACCGGCCACCTCCCGCAGCTGGAGACTCCCGAGGAACTCCTCGGCGCCATCCTCGACCTCGACCTCGGCGCCTGACCCACCTCACCGACCGGCCCCGGCACCGTCGCAACCACCGCCCACGGCAAGGGCGTTGGTGCCGTCCGTGCCATCGAGGTACGGGAGACGACCAACAGCCTGTGCGCGGGGTCACCCTGTCGCCCGGCGCCCCCATGCCGTCCCCACGAGCACCAGCGCACCACCCGCCAGGCCGAGCGCGCCGAGCCGTTCCCCGCCGAGCGCGATGCCGGCCAGGGCGGCCCACAGGGGCTCGGTGCCGAGCAGCAGGCTGACCCGGGACGGGGAGGTGCGGCGTACGGCCCACATCTGCACGAAGAAGGCGAACAACGTGCAGCACACGGACAGGAACAGCAGGCCCGTCCACTCGCGCGGCCCGAAGTCCGCGGCCGCTTCCCACGGCGTGGTGTCGGCGCCCGTGGCCAGGAGCGCGAACACCGCTACGGCGGCGCCGAGTTGGACCGTGGTCAGGGAGAGCGCGTCGGCGCCCTGGACGGCCTTGACGCGGGACATGGCCAGGACGTGGACGGTGCGGGCGAGGGCCGCGAGCAGCATGAGCAGGTCGCCGAGGGAGGGCGGGGTGAAGCCGCCGCCCTGGGTGAGCAGGACGACCCCGAGCACCGAGAGGGCGGCGGCACCGAGGAAGGCCCGTGAGGGGCGGGTACGGGTCACCGCGGCCTCGGCGAGCGGGGTGAAGATCATGGTGAGGCTGATGATGAGACCCGCGTTGGTCGCCGAGGTGTGGACGACGCCGTAGGTCTCCAGCAGGAAGATCCCGCTGAGGATGAGTCCGAGCAGTCCGGCCCCGCGCCACTGGGCGGCGGTCAGGGCGCGCAGTGAGCGCCGACCCGCGATGACCAGGACCGGCAGGACGATCGCGAAGCGCAGGACCAGGACGGCGATCACCGTCCGCGCGGTGGTGATGTCCTTGGCGGCGAGATAGCTGGCGCCCCACACGACCGCCACGGCCAGGACGGGCAGGTCGGTCAGCCAGGTGCGGCGGGGCGCGAGGGCCCCCGGTACGGCGATCGAGGACATCTGGGCGGCTCTCCCGGTCTCCATCGGTGAGGTGGAGACGTCGGCGGCTCGCACACGGAGCGATCACCGTACCGGTGCGGCCGCACTTCGCCTAGGCGTTTCCAGGCGTTGCCGGGGATCCGTACGTACGTCCCGTACTCCGGTCGTCCGACCAGGTCGTACGTCTGGATGGAGATGCCCGTGGAGGTGCCTGCCGGGGTGGGGTCGTGAGTCGCGGGGCGACTGCGGGCCCGCCGTCGTCGAGCGCGTAGTTCCCCGCGCCCTGGGCTCAGGCCCCACCGGCACCCGCGACTCATCGACGGTCCGTCATCCGGCGTGCGTCGAGAACAGACCGCCGGTCGGTCCCTGCTTGTCGCCGCCCTGGGCCTTCTTCAGGGCGTTGGCGAGGCTCTCGATGGTGAGCGACTGGAGGATGACCCGGCCGTCGCCCTCCAGGGTGGCCAGGGAGAGGCCCTCGCCGCCGAAGACGGCGTTCATGAGCCCCTGCCGGTTCAGACCGCCGACACGCTGGACGCCGTAGCGGATGCCGTCCTCGAAGGCGACCACGCAGCCCGTGTCGACCTCGACGCGGCCACCGAAGTCGGCCGGGTTCAGGTCGATGAAGTTGCCCGCGCCCGCGATGATCACGGTGCCGCGGCCGGTGAACTTCTCCAGGACGAACCCCTCGCCGCCCTTCATGCCGGTCCTGCCGCCCTGGAAGGCGATGCCGAACTCGACGGTGGACTCGGCGGCGACGAAGGCGTCCTTCTCCGCGAACCACGCGCGCGTGCCGTCGAGCTCCAGGGCGCGCATCTCGCCGGGCAGGACCCCCGCGAAGCCGACGGTGCCCTCGCCGCCGGTGGAGGTGAAGTACTGGAACGCCAACGACTCGCCCGCGAGCGCGCGCTGGCCGACCTGCATGGCGGTGTCCATGGCCTGACGCAGCATGCCGCCCATGCCGCCGGCACCGCCCTGGGGCTGCTGTCCGCCGGCGCTCGACGGACCGCCCAGGCGGGTCTCCATGGTGACGTTCGTGGTCTTGAACAGGAACTTTCCGGCCTCGCAGTACACGGTCTGGCCGGGCTGGAGGCTGACGACCGCCATCTGCATGGCGTTGCCGACGATCTCTTGCTGAAGGGTCACGTGAGAGGAACGAAGGATGCGGAGGAAAGAGTTCCGGTCCGGTCAGCTCGGTGTCCGTTCGCCGCCAGCGTCTGCCCGCGCGGGCCGCTGGGATGGACCCATGACAACGACTCTGAACGGCAAGGTGGCCCTGGTGACCGGCGGCAGCCGCGGCATCGGGGCGGCGACGGTCCTGCGGCTCGCCCGAGAGGGCGCGGACGTGGCGCTGACCTACGTGAATGACAAGGAGGGGGCCGCGGACGTCGTGCGGGCCGTGGAGGCGCTGGGGCGCCGGGCGGTGGCCCTGCGGGCGGACGCGGCGGACGCGACGGAGGCGGCCGGGGCGGTGGAGCGGACGGTCGAGGCGCTCGGTGGCCTCGACGTGCTGGTGAACAACGCGGCCGTGGGAGTGGTCGGGCCGTTGGAGGGCCTGGCGCTCGCGGAGGTGGACCGGGTGCTCGCCGTCAACGTGCGGGGCGTGTTCCTGGCCTCGCAGGCCGCTGCCGCGCGACTGGGGCCGGGCGGGCGGATCATCACGGTCGGGTCCTGCATGACCCAGCGCGTCCCGGGGCCCGGCGGCAGCCTCTACGCCATGAGCAAGTCAGCGCTGATCGGGCTGACGAAGGCCCTGGCGAGGGAGCTGGGCGGGCGCGGCATCACCGCGAACATCGTCCACCCCGGCCCGACCGACACCGACATGAACCCGGCCGACGGCCCCTACGCCTCCGACCAGGCGGCAATGACGGCGCTCGGGCGGTTCGGGACGGCCGACGAGGTGGCGGAGATGGTCGCCTACCTGGCCGGGGCGGATTACGTGACGGGGGCGGAGTTGTCGGTGGACGGGGGGCACGCGGCGTGACGCTGACGGGGCGGGGATGACCCGCGGCGTGACGCCGACGGGTCAGGGATGACACGCGGCGTGACGCCCGTGTGCTGTTCTCACCCCCGCCGCCGCTACCCGGGGCCTGGGGGCGGCAGCCAGCCTCCAGGGCGGGGACCGGTCGGGGCGGCAGACCCCAGAGCGGGGAGCCGGACGGGCTGAAATTCTCAGCCCGTCCGGCGTGTGACGCCCCACGCGTGTCAGCCGCCGAGCTCCTGGTGCCGCGCCGCCAAGGCTGCCGCGCCGGCCTCCGTGAGGGAGCCGAACAGTCGCAGCCGCGAGATGCCGCCGTCGGGGTAGATGTCCACGCGCGCGTGCGTGCCGACCGCCGGGGCCGGCAGGACGAAGCGGTGGTTGGTGTCGGGCTGGAGGCGGGTGCGCGGGACGATGTCGGTCCATTCGCCGTTCTCGCCGTCCTTGACCGACACCGACGCCCAGCCCGCGCTGTTGCCCTTCAGATAGGCCGTGTCGATCTCGATCGCGCGGATCTGGGACTGGGCCACCAGGCGGTAGCGGATCCAGTCGTTGCCCTGGTCGCGGCGGCGGCGGGTCTCCCAGCCGTCGTCCATCTTGCGGGAGCGGCCCGGCTGGATGGTGTTGGAGGCCGGGGAGTAGAACAGGTTGGAGGCGTCCTCGGCCCGGCCGCCGTTCTCCAGGGCGACCACGTCGAAGGTGCCGAGCACCTCCAGCCACCTCGGGTCCGGCACGACCTCGCCGTACACGCGCAGTCGGGCGATGCCGCCGTCGGGGTGCTGGTTGACGCGGAGGTGGGTGAAGCGCTGCTCCACCGACACCGCGAAGCCGTTGGCCGCGTGGCCGCCGACCGCGGTGCGCGGGACGAGCGTCGTCCACTTCACGTCGTCGCCCAGCAGTTCCTCCGGCGAAGGGGCGCCCTCGACCGCGGTGGCCTCGACGGACACGGCCTGCGGGTAGTTGCCGCGGAAATGCGCGGTGTCGACGACGATGCCGCGGATCACGCCCGGGGCACCGAGGCGGACCAGCGCCCAGTCGTGGTCCTCGGCGGTCGGCCACGGGTGCTCGGCGGAGACCCCGCGGCGGCGGCGCGTCTCCCAGCCGTCCATGATCTTGCCCTTGTGCCCGAAGTGCTCGGGGTCGAACTCGGCCCGCTCGGGGATCAGCAGGTTCTCGCGCTGGGCGAAGAACTCGTCGTTGGCGGCGATGACTCCGGCCCCGAGCTGCCGGGCGGCGAGGTCGGCGTACTGGGTGAAGGGGAAGTCGGCGGTGCGGTAGTCGGCGTAGGGGTCACCGCCGCCGTAGGGGTTCGCGTCACCGGTGAAGCTCGGAATCGCCGTCACGGGATAAGTGCCTTTCTGGAGTCGGCCGCTGCGGTGCGGAGGTCTGGATCAGTGGGCGCGGGTGAGCAGTTGTCCCCTCGGGGCGGTGAACTCGCCGTCCGCGAAGACGCGTTCGCCCCGCAGCCAGGTCGACTTCACGACGCCGTGGAGGGTCTTGCCCGCGTACGCCGTGACGCGGTTGCGGTGCTGGAGCTCGGCCGGGTCGACGGTGAAGGTCTCCTCGGGGTCGAGGATGGCGAAGTCGGCGTCGCGACCGGCCTCGATGGCGCCCTTCTGGTCCAGGCCGACCAGCTCCGAGGTCCGCGTGGACATCCAGCGGACGACGTCCTCGAGGGAGTGGCCCCGCTTCCGCGCCTGCGTCCACACCGCCGCGAGGCTCAGCTGGAGACCGGAGATGCCGCCCCACGCGGTGGCGAAGTCGGCCGTCTTGAGGTCGGCCGTGGACGGCGAGTGGTCGGTGACCACGCAGTCGATGGTGCCGTCGGCCAGCGCCTGCCACAGCAGGTCCTGGTTGGCGGACTCACGGATGGGCGGGCAGCACTTGAACTCGCTGGCCCCGTCCGGGACTTCCTCGGCCGACAGCGCCAGGTAGTGCGGGCAGGTCTCGACGGTGATGCGCACGCCCTCCGCCTTCGCCGCGGCGATCAGCGGGAGCGCGTCGCTCGACGACAGGTGCAGCACATGCACCCGCGCGTCCAACCGCTTGGCCTGGGCGATGAGTTGGGCGATGGCCGTGTCCTCGGCGTCCCGCGGCCGGGAGGCGAGGAAGTCGGCGTACCTGGGGCCGCCGTGCTGCGGGGCCGCCTGAAGGTGGTGCGGGTCCTCGGCGTGCACGATCAGCAGACCGCCGAAGGAGGTGATCTCGGCCAGGGACCGGGCCAGCCGGTCCTGGTCGAGGTGCGGGAACTCCTCCACGCCGGACGGCGACAGGAACGCCTTGAAGCCGAAGACCCCGGCCTCGTGCAGCGGGCGCAGATCCTTGAGGTTGTCGGGCAGGGCGCCGCCCCAGAAGCCGACGTCGATGTGCGCCTTGTCGGCGGCGACGTCCTGCTTGACACGGAGATGGTCGACCGTCGTGGTGGGCGGGAGGGAGTTGAGCGGCATGTCCACGAGGGTGGTGATGCCGCCGGCCGCCGCCGCGCGCGTGGCGGTCCAGAAGCCCTCCCACTCGGTGCGGCCCGGATCGTTGACGTGCACGTGGGTGTCGACCAGGCCGGGCAGGACGACATGGTCGCCCACGTCCTCCAGGCAGGCGCCCTCCGGGACGTCGGCGTCGTGCGGCAGGACCGCCGTGATCTTCCCGGCGGCGACCGCGACCGAGGCCGCGCGCGTCCCTTCCGGAGTGATGACCCGCCTGGAGCGCACCACCAGTTCTACGTCGGACACCCGGACCCCTCTCTGTCGCCGTTGTCGCTTCCGGGAAACGGGATGTACGTCCACGTAACGGAATTCAACGTTCTGTTGAAGGAGTCTTCACTCCCGCTTCCGCCCCGTCAAGGGCACACTTCTCCGCAGGGGTCCGATGCGCCACACTCTGGACGTTTCCACAAAGCGGAATTAGAATTCCGGCAGGCAGAACGTAGCTACGTACCAGCGGGGCGTCAACCGACTGGCGGGTAGGCTTCTGCCCCTTCCTGCCACCCCGAAAGGAACGCGCCGTGCCGACGTCCAGCGCCAGCACCACCGACTCCGCCAAGTCCGCCAGTGGCGGGGTTCAGTCCCTCGAGCGCGCCTTCGACCTGCTGGAGCGGATGGCCGACGCGGGTGGCGAGGTCGGCCTCAGCGAGCTCTCCGCGAGCAGCGGGCTGCCGCTGCCCACCATCCACCGCCTGATGCGCACGCTCGTGGTCTGCGGTTACGTCCGCCAGCAGCCCAACCGCCGGTACGCGCTCGGCCCCCGTCTGATCCGCCTCGGCGAGTCGGCGTCCCGGCTGCTGGGCACCTGGGCCCGCCCGTACCTGGCCCGCCTGGTCGAGGAGACCGGCGAGACGGCGAACATGGCCCTGCTCGACGGCGACGAGATCGTGTACGTCGCCCAGGTGCCCTCGAAGCACTCGATGCGCATGTTCACCGAGGTCGGCCGGCGCGTCCTGCCGCACTCCACGGGCGTCGGCAAGGCCCTCCTGGCGAACACCCCGGACCACGAGGTGCGGGCCCTGCTCGCCCGTACCGGCATGCCGGCCGCCACCGAGAAGACGATCACCACGCCGGAGGGCTTCCTCGCGGCCCTGGAGGACGTCCGCCGCGCCGGTTACGCGGTCGACGACAACGAGCAGGAGATCGGCGTCCGCTGCCTCGCGGTGTCGGTGCCCAACTCCCCCACCGCCGCGGCGATCTCGATCTCCGGCCCGGCGGGGCGGGTCACCGAGGCGGCCACGGACAAGATCGTGCCGGTGCTCCAGCAGGTCGCGGGGGAACTCTCCGAGGCGCTGGCCACCCAGAGCCCCGCATGACCGGCTTAACCCGCTGGCCGGGCCGGTACACCGACCGGCACGGCAGCGAGGAGATCGTCTTCGAGACGGACGGCCGGGAGCTGATCCGCACGACGATCAGGGGCGTTCGCTTCGAGGGCGACACGATGGACACCCTCGGCGCGCTGACCGGCGCGCTCCCCGACCCGGCGTTCACCTTCCTCGACGGCGACCTCTGCTCCTGCCTCCTGGAGTGGGGGCTGACGATGCCGATCGAGGTCGCGGGCCAGGGCGAGCGGATCGGGACGCTGCACTGCGCGCTGCGCCTCGGCGACCCGGCCGGCCCCGGCCTGGACGAGGAGCATCTGACCGTCACGCTGCACTTCGACGGCTACGACTTTCCCGCGGGCCGGCTCTACGACTTCGAGGACGCCCTGCACGAGATCGGCCGCGGCCTGCCCCGCTCCGCACGGCTCAAGGCGTGTGTCTCGTGCGCCTGGTCCGACTACCACCCGGTCGGTCACGCCATGATGGGCGGGCTGGCCTGCTTCCGGGGCGTCAAGGACGTCTACCGGCGGTGCGACGGCAAGAAGGGCCCGAACGGCATCCTGACGATCTGGCCCCGGCGCACCGAGTTCGTCCAGGAGACCTGGCTCTGCGCGGAGTTCAAGCACCGTGAGGGGGACCACGGCTACCGCGGTCGGTTCCCGTACCGAGGCCTCCGGTAGCGCTAGCGGCGCGGCTCCCCGAACAGCTCCACCGCGTCCCGTACGTCCGCCAATCCGCGCGACAGCGCGCTGACCGAGCCGATGGCCCCGGCGATCAGCAGCAGCGAGCGCCGCAGCCGGGGGACCTCCGGCGCCCCCTCGATCGTCATGGCGGCCAGCGCCGCGAGCTCGTCCTCGGCGATCCCGCGGTCGGGGAAGTCGGCCGGGTGCGCGGCGAGTTGGCGGCGCAGGCGGGACACCGCGGTCCGCAGTCCCGCCACCCTCGGGTCCTTGTCGCTGCCGGTCACTGGCCTCTGCCCCAAGCTCCGCAACACAGCTCTCCCCCTCCCGGCGCACGCCGGTGAGCGCCGTCGTCGTGATCCGTCCTGTGCGCCCCGTGGTGCTGGTCGGGCGCCGGGGACGGGGGTCAGTAAACGCCAGCCAGGCAGCGCCGCGCCACCGCGCGGACCGAAATTCAGCCCGCGGAAACCGGCCGCTCGCCGGGGCGTCAGGTATGCAGGACGCATGACGGACAACGCACACCAGGTCGCCGGGCTGCTCCTCGCCGCGGGCGGCGGCAGACGGCTCGGCGGGCGCCCCAAGGCACTGCTCGACCATCGCGGCAGGCCACTGATCGAGAACGCGGTGAGCGTCCTGCGCGCGGCCGGGTGCGCGCGCGTGCACGTGGTGCTGGGCGCGCGGGCCGACGTCGTACGCGAACGGGCGCGGCTGGAGGGCTGTGTGCTCGTGGACAACCCCGCGTGGGAGCAGGGAATGGGCAGTTCGCTTCGAGCCGGTCTCGACTCGCTCTCCGGTACGGGGGCACGGGCCGCGCTGGTCTCGCTCGTGGACCAGCCCGGGATCGGGGCGCAGGCGTACGCGCGCGTGCTCGCCGCGTACACCTCCCCGGACTGTCTGGTGTCGGCGGCCTACGACGGCGTCCGCGGGCATCCGGTGCTCTTCGGCTCGGCGCACTGGGCGGGCGTCGCGGCGACTGCCACCGGCGACCAGGGGGCACGCGCGTACCTGAAGGAGCACGCGGACCGGATCACCCTGGTCGAGTGCGGGGACGTGGCCCGGCCGTACGACATCGACACCGTCGAGGATCTGCGCCACCTGGAGTGAACGGGGTGGCACTCAGCGCCACGTTGCCTCGACCCGGAGAATCTCGATATCAACAAACCATTGAACTTCCACGATGAGGAAACTACTATCCACTGATCAGAAGCGCCCTCCCGCTCCAGGGGCGTTGCTCGCCGTACCCGGTTCGACTGGCACCCGGTGCCACGCTCGCTGAAGGAAGTGACAGCTCATGTCCGCACCAGCGCCGTCCCCGCTGGCCATCGTCGACGCCGAGCCCCTGCCCCGGCAGGAGGAGGTGCTCACCGACGCGGCCCTCGCCTTCGTGGCCGAGCTGCACCGCCGGTTCACGCCACGGCGTGACGAGCTCCTCGCCCGCCGCGCGGAGCGCCGCGCCGAGATCGCCCGCACCTGCACCCTCGACTTCCTCCCGGAGACCGCCGCGATCCGCGCGGACGACTCCTGGAAGGTCGCCCCCGCCCCCGCGGCCCTCGACGACCGCCGCGTGGAGATCACCGGTCCCACCGACCGCAAGATGACCATCAACGCCCTCAACTCGGGCGCCAAGGTCTGGCTCGCGGACTTCGAGGACGCCTCGGCGCCCACCTGGGAGAACGTCGTCCTCGGCCAGGTCAACCTGATCGACGCCTACACCAGGAACATCGACTTCACCGACGAGAGGTCCGGCAAGTCCTACGCCCTGCGCCCGAACGAGGAGCTGGCGACCGTCGTCATGCGCCCGCGCGGCTGGCACCTGAACGAGCGCCACCTCGTCGACGCCGACGGCAACGCGGTCCCCGGCGCCCTCGTCGACTTCGGCCTGTACTTCTTCCACAACGCCCAGCGTCTGCTCGACCTCGGCAAGGGCCCCTACTTCTACCTGCCGAAGACCGAGTCGCACCTCGAAGCCCGCCTGTGGAACGAGGTGTTCGTCTTCGCGCAGGACCACCTCGGCATCCCGCAGGGCACCATCCGCGCCACCGTGCTGATCGAGACGATCACGGCGGCGTACGAGATGGAGGAGATCCTCTACGAACTCCGCGACCACGCCTCCGGGTTGAACGCCGGACGCTGGGACTACCTGTTCTCCATCGTCAAGAACTTCCGTGACGGCGGCGCCAGGTTCGTCCTGCCGGACCGCAACCTGGTGACGATGACGGCCCCGTTCATGCGGGCGTACACCGAACTCCTCGTGCGCACCTGCCACAAGCGCGGCGCGCACGCGATCGGCGGCATGGCCGCGTTCATCCCCTCGCGCCGGGACGCCGAGGTCAACAAGGTCGCCTTCGAGAAGGTCCGGGCCGACAAGGACCGCGAGGCCGGGGACGGCTTCGACGGCTCCTGGGTCGCCCACCCCGACCTGGTCCCGATCGCCATGGAGTCCTTCGACAAGGTCCTCGGCGACAGGCCGAACCAGAAGGACCGCCTGCGCGAGGACGTCCACGTCGAGGCGGCCGACCTGATCGCCATCGACTCCCTGGACGCCAAGCCGTCGTACAACGGGCTGGTCAACGCCGTCCAGGTCGGCATCCGTTACATCGAGGCCTGGCTGCGCGGGCTCGGCGCGGTCGCCATCTTCAACCTGATGGAGGACGCGGCCACCGCCGAGATCTCCCGCTCCCAGATCTGGCAGTGGATCAACGCGGGCGTGGAGTTCGAGAACGGCGAGAAGGCCACGCCCGAGCTGGCCCGCAAGGTCGCCGCGGAGGAGCTCGCGGCCATCCGCGCGGAACTCGGCGAGGAGGCCTTCGCCGCCGGCCACTGGCAGCAGGCCCACGACCTGCTCCTTGAGGTCTCCCTCGACGACGACTACGCGGACTTCCTCACCCTGCCGGCGTACGAGCAGCTCAAGGGCTGACGTCCCCCTTCGGGAGCCGCTCCGAGTGGCCCAGGGTCTTTCCCGGGGCCACTCGGTCGCGTACGGCCTTCTTGACCGCCGTGGGCTCGGGAAAGCCGTGCTCGCGGCGGTCCCACACGACCTGGTCACCCACCCGCACCACGAAGACCCCGCCGGTGCCGGGCTTGAGCGCCAGCTCGTCCAGCTCCGCCTCGAAGGTGGTGAGCAGCTCCTGCGCCAGCCAGGCCGCGCGCGGCAGCCAGCGGCACTGTGTGCAGTACTCGATCTCGACACGGCCACTCATCCGAGGTGCACCGTCCAATCCTGTTCGGCCGCGGGCTTGCCGTGCAGGTCGGGGACCTGCTTGAGCCACGCGGGGCGTCCTTGCCGGTTCCTGGCCGCCCGGCGGGTCTCCTCCGCGGCGAGTTCCTCCGGGGTGGGGAAGTCGGCGGGCAGCCACGCCTCCGAGGCCTCCACGCGCGCGTGGAGGTACGTCACGTAGGCCTCGCGGGCCTCGTCGGGCGTGGCGAAGTCGGGCTCCCCCGCCAGCCAGGCGTCGGGGACCGCGGCGACGATCCCGCGCAGCAGTTCCAGGGTGACCTTCGGCGCCAGTTCGGCGTCGGCCGCCGCGACGTCGGGGGCGTAGTGGCCGAGGGCGTGGTGGCGGAAGTCGTAGCGCTTGGCGGGGTCCGAGCCGTCCCAGCGGTGGTGGAAGACCAGCGCCGCGCCGTGGTCGATCAGCCACAGGCGCGCCGGCGCGACGCCCAGGGTCGGCCAGACCATGAGGTTGGAGCTGTGGACCGTACGGTCCACGTTCACCGTGAGCGCGTCGAGCCAGACGATCCGGCCCGCTTCCAGCGGGTCGACCCGGAAGGTCTGCGCGACCTCCGGAGTGAAGTCCGCGGCGCCCGGCAGGTAGTCCATGCCGAGGTTGATCCCGGCGCTGGCGACGTGGAGTTCCCGCACCTCCTGGTGGGGCTCGCTGTCCGCGATCGCCGGGTCGAAGTCCACCAGCACCAGCTCGGGGAAGCGCAGTCCGAGCGCCCGGGCCAGCTCACCGACGATCACCTCGGCGACCAGCGCCTTGCGGCCCTGGGCGGAGCCGGTGAACTTCACGACGTAGGTCCCGAGGTCGTCGGCCTCGACGACGCCGGGGACGGAGCCGCCGGAGCGCAGGGGTTCGACGTAACGGGTCGCTGTGACCTTTCTCAACATGTCCTCAGGCCACCCGCCTCTTCAGCCGTGCGATCCACGGTCGAGCTTGGAGCCCGCACAGCGGACATGGCCGGGCATCGGCCCTGGGGAGATTCTGGGGAGTTTCGACGAGCATGCGGATCTCCCTGCCTCCCCGGCGGTCCGTCGGCGGCCCGTCCGCCCCTTGCTTGTGGCCTCCGGCATGAAGTGAGCATAAACCGAGGGTGATCGCCGGCGAGGAGCGCCCGAGCCACCCCGAGGCGCCCAGCCCCGGTGTCACCCCGATCCCCGATCCCGTCACGGCCGACTCCATGATCACCGAGCTCGCCGGGCCGGGAAGACGGCGGTTCGGCGTCCGTGGAAGCCGTATCGCCCGTATCGCCCGTACCCTCGTGGTACCCACGGCGTCACATAGCGGGCGCCACACCACTGGAGGCAACACCACGTGCTGATCGCTCAGCGTCCCTCGTTGACCGAAGAGGTCGTCGACGAGTTCCGGTCCCGGTTCGTGATCGAGCCGCTGGAGCCGGGCTTCGGCTACACCCTCGGCAACTCCCTTCGCCGGACCCTCCTGTCCTCGATCCCGGGTGCGGCGGTCACGTCCATCCGTATCGACGGCGTGCTGCACGAGTTCACCACCGTGCCGGGCGTCAAGGAGGACATCACCGACGTGATCCTCAACATCAAGCAGCTGGTCGTGTCGTCCGAGCACGACGAGCCTGTGGTGATGTACCTGCGCAAGCAGGGCCCGGGTCTGGTCACCGCCGCCGACATCGCGCCGCCGGCCGGTGTCGAGGTGCACAACCCCGACCTCGTCCTCGCCACGCTCAACGGCAAGGGCAAGCTGGAGATGGAGCTGACGGTCGAGCGTGGCCGCGGTTACGTCTCCGCCGTGCAGAACAAGCAGGTGGGCCAGGAGATCGGCCGCATCCCGGTCGACTCCATCTACTCGCCGGTGCTCAAGGTCACCTACAAGGTCGAGGCGACCCGTGTCGAGCAGCGGACCGACTTCGACAAGCTGATCGTCGACGTCGAGACCAAGCAGGCCATGCGTCCCCGTGACGCCATGGCGTCGGCCGGCAAGACCCTGGTCGAGCTGTTCGGTCTCGCCCGCGAGCTGAACATCGACGCCGAGGGCATCGACATGGGCCCGTCCCCCACGGACGCCGCCCTCGCCGCTGATCTCGCCCTGCCGATCGAGGAGCTGGAGCTCACCGTCCGGTCGTACAACTGCCTGAAGCGGGAGGGCGTCCACTCCGTGAGCGAGCTCCTGGCGCGCTCCGAGGCCGACCTCATGGACATCCGCAACTTCGGTGCGAAGTCCATCGACGAAGTCAAGGCGAAGCTGGCCGGCCTGGGCCTGGGACTCAAGGACAGCCCGCCCGGATTCGCCCCCGCGGCCGCCGCCGACGCCTTCGGCGCCGACGACGACGCGGACGCGGGCTTCGTGGAGACCGAGCAGTACTGACGGCCACGCCGGTCGTAGCGGCACCTCGCGGGCGGGGACAGGTCTGCACGCTCTGTTCCCCGCGCGGTGCCATGGGCCGTGCCACCCGCCACCGTCCCGCCCCCGGCTGACCCGGCACGCGTGCCGGGTTCTGTCGCACCCCGGTGCTGGATGGTGGCCCGGGGCGCGAAGAGTGAGACCATCCGCGTCATGGACGATGCAGACGGTCGCACGACTCGGTGGTGGGTGGCGCTGCGCCGGACGCCGATGACCGTCTGGAACGACGACGTCACGGACTGGGCCGCCGCGCTGACCTACTACGCGGTTCTGGCCCTGTTCCCGTTGCTGCTGGTGATCCTCTCGATCCTGGGCCTCACCATGCCCACGGCCGAGCCGGACGTCATCAACCGCATGACGCAGGCGGCCCCGGCCGAGTCCCGTGCCCTGCTGCGCAGCACCCTGCGGCAGATGGTCGGCCAGCCGACGGCGGCATGGACGCTGGTCTTCGCCGGCGGGGCGGGGGCCCTGTGGTCGGGATGCAGCTATCTGAGCGTCTTCCGCCGGGCGTTGTACTCCATGCACCGGATCAGCGCCGACCGGCCGGTCTGGCGTACCGCTCCGCGCATCATCGCCACGGCGCTCGTCCTGAGCTCCCTGCTCCTGACGTCGACGCTCGCCCTGCTGGTCACCGGCGGCCTGGCCCGGCGTCTGGGGCAGGCACTGGACCTGGGGACGGGCCCCCAGACCACCTGGGACGCGCTGCGGTGGCCGGTCGTGGCCGCGGTGGCCGTCGCCCTGGTGCTCGTCCTGTACCGGTCGGGACCGCCGTCCTCCCGCCCGGTGCGGAGGATGGCGCCCGGCGGCACCCTGGCGGTGGCGCTTCTGCTCACCGTCTCGCTCGGATTCGCCGTCTACACCTCGCTGGTCGGCACCTACGACCGTCTGTACGGCTCACTGGCGGGCGTGGTGGTGTTCCTGGTCTGGCTGTGGCTCTCCAATCTGTCCCTCCTGATCGGCGCTCAGTTCAACGCGGAGCTGACGAACCCCGCGCGCGGGGAATGATCCGGTCTCCTCGAACCCGCGGCAGACCGCCCGTACCCTGGGGACCGGTTCGCCGCGGCCGCGGGGGCGGTGGCGAACTCTGACTACGACATCTGCCGGGCACCTGGCTCGGCGCCCGTCCCTCGCGTCCCGGGCCGGAGCCCTCAGCAGCAAGGAGTCACCGTGACCGTGCACGGGCCTGACGGGACCGGTGGGGCGACCACCGGTACGCCCGCGAACGGGGGTGGCCGGGGCCAGGCGATCGGCCTGGCGGAGACTCTGGCCGCAGCGGAGTCCGCCGCGCCCGTGGAGTCGCTCGACGTGGTCGCGAGCCTGCTCAAGGAGCGTCTCGGGGCCGCGTCCGTGTCGTTCCTCATCACCGACTTCACCGGTGGCTCGGTCGTACGGCTGGGGGCGGCGGGCAGCATCGACACCGATGAACCCGCCCGGCGCATCACGCTGCGGGGCACCCTGTACGACGACGTGATCCGCACCCAGCGGCCGAGCGTGGAGGACAAGGGCGAGGGCACGCTGGTACGGGTCGTCGCCCCGGTGACCAACCGCGGGGACGCCATCGGGCTTCTCGAACTGTTCCTGCCCGCGGCGCCGGACGCGGCGGTGATGGCGGAGATCGGTGAGACCGCGCACGCCCTGGCCTACATCGTCATCGCGAACCGGTCCTACACCGACGTGTACCAGTGGGGCCGCCGTACCGCCCCGCTGAGCCTCGCCGCCGAGATCCAGCACCGGCTGCTCCCGGCGTCGCTGGCGTGTGAGGCGGCGCAGTTCGCGGTGGCCGGGGCACTGGAGCCCGCCGACCATGTCGGGGGCGACACCTTCGACTACGTGATCGACCGGGACACGGTCCAGCTCTCCGTCACCGACGCCATGGGGCACGACGTCGAGGCCGCGCTGCTGGCCACGCTCCTGGTGGGCGCCCTTCGCCGAGCCCGGCGGGGCGGCGCCGACCTCGCCGAACAGGCCCGGCAGGCCGACCAGGCCATGCGCGAACACGGCCGCCAGAGCTACGTCACCGGCCAGCTCCTGCGCATCAGCCTGACCGACGGCAGCACCGAGTTCAT
The DNA here is from genome assembly GCF_044386545.1 of Streptomyces sp. NPDC020489. Taxonomy (NCBI): domain Bacteria; kingdom Bacillati; phylum Actinomycetota; class Actinomycetes; order Kitasatosporales; family Streptomycetaceae; genus Streptomyces; species Streptomyces sp. NPDC020489. The sequence continues at coordinate 513,222 of NZ_JBIRUZ010000003.1, read as the reverse complement.
CAACGCCGGCCACCCCTGGCCGCTGCGCATGCGGAACGGCCGAGTGCAGGAGTTCACTCCGGAGATCGACATGCCGTTCGGCTTCCAGGTCCCGCACGCCTACCGGGTCCAGTCGCTGGACCTGCGGCCGGGCGACCGGCTGGTGATGCTGACCGACGGCATGCTGGAGCGCAACGCCGACAGCATCGATCTGTCCGACCTGATCGTGAGGACCCGCGCGCTGCATCCCCGCGAGGCCGCCCGCACCCTCATCGCGGCGATCATCGACGCCAACCACGGCCACCTCCAGGACGACGCGACCGTCATGTGCCTGGACTGGCACGGCGTCGGGAACTCCGAGCGGGACGCCGACACCGGCGCGGACCTCTCCGACGCCTCCGCCCCGTCACGGACGGGACTGACCACTCCTGGGTGGTGACCCGACGGTTCTCGGACATCCCGGGCGACGGCGAGGGACTCGTGGGCCACGGGTGGCCCGGCCGGACACACGCTGACGGCTCCCGTCCTGCGCACAGGAAGGGAGCCGTCCAGGTGGGTCCTGAGACTTGGTGACGTCAGCGGGTCGCGTGACGGTGCGAATGCCGGCTGCCGGTGATGAGGCGGTAGAGGGCGAGCAGGATGAGGGAGCCGACGATCGCGGCGATCCAGGTGGAGAGTTCGAAGAAGCCGTCGATGGAGTCGACGCCGAAGATGACCTTGCCGAGCCAGCCGCCGAGCACACCACCGGCGATGCCGATGAGCATGGTGATGATGATGCCGCCCGGGTCCTTGCCCGGCATCAGGAGCTTGGCGATGGCGCCGGCGAGCAGGCCGATGAAGATCCACGCGATGATGCCCATGAGGCCTCTCCACTTCGTCATATAAAGGCTGTGTCAGCTCATCGTGTGCACCGATAGCGGCCGAACAAACATCTTCTTGGCACTCGGCCGTGCCGGATCCCGACACCGCCTCCCGCCGTCATCTGCCCAACAGGGCCTCGGTGGCCCATCGGTTCACGGGCCGGCCAGCGGGTTGGGCAGGGGCAGGTAGCGCGCGTCCGCGCCGTCGGCGCCGGTCCAGCGCAGCAGCAGGTTGGTCTTGCCGGGGAGGGTGGGCGAGGCGAGCAGGGACGGGATCTCGGGAAGGTCGTGGCGGGCCAGTTCGCGGCGTACGGCGGGCCAGGGGTCGAGGCCGGGACGGCGCTCGGCGAGGGCGGCGGCGACCTCGCACAGGTGGTTCACGACGAGGGTGTACACCAGCCGCTCCCAGCCGTCCGCGCGGTCCACGTCCGCCAGCAGCTTGACGCCCTCGGCGTCCCGGAACAGCGCCTGCACGGGTGTTCCGTCGGCGTCCACGGCGACCAGGGTGTTCTGCAGGTGTGCCTCCAGGACGACGCCGTGGTCGGCGAACGCCGTCAGGGCGGGCGGGACGACCGCGCGCAGGTACGCCTCCCACCAGGCCGCGGCCCCGGCCGGGTCCCGGGAGGGGCCGGCGAGCGGGCTGCCGTCGAAGCCCTCCACGAGGCCCGCGGCGAGCAGCGGTGTCGTCCCGGGCAGGAGGTGGCCGTGGAAGCCGTCGCGGACGACGACGGCGAGTTCCTCGAAGGCGAAACCGGCGGTGCGGTAGCCGCGGTCGGAGAGCCACGCCGCCGGGCTCCCGGCGAACGCCCGGGACGCCGCCGTGTCGGTCCTGCGGAGCTTGTCCAGGTCGTGCCGCCACAGCCGGCGGATGTCGTTGGTGATGCGCACGTCCAGGCTGAACTTGAGGAACAGGTCGCGCTCGGGGGCGTACAGCGTGCGGATCGCGGCCGTGGGCCAGGCGTCGAAGGCGGTCGTGCCGAGCCGGATCAGCCGGCCGTCGGCGAAGGCGTCGGAGAGGTCGACCAGGTCGAGCTGCCAGGGGTGGGCGGGCAGCAGACGGTAGCCGGGCGGGGCCTCGCCGAGCGCGTCGAGGGCGGAGGTGTCGCCCTCCTCCACGACCGTGTCCGCGCGGACGCCGAGCAGGGCCAGGGGGAAGCGGGCGTGCGCCTCGGGCGCGTACGGCAGCCATGCGGCCGCCGGGCCGCCGCCGCGCGCCTTCGGGGCGGGGTGGTGGGGGTGGCCGGTGAGCAGGCACTGCTCGGAGCGCAGGTACGGCTCCACGGGCGGCACCGCACGCGCGCGTGCCCCGAGGATCGCGGCGACGGCGTCCCGGCTGTCGAGCATCTCGGCGGGCAGGTCGGGGTTGGACAGGCCGGTGCGGCGGGTCAGCTCCTCGGCGACGAGCTTCACCAGTTCGGTGTGGCCGACGCGCCGCCAGTGGCCGTCCGTGGCCGTCTCGGGTTCGGCGGGCCGCCGCTCGCCGCGCACCCGCAGGAGCCGCCCGCTGGGCAGGCGGTACACCGGCCGCGCACCGGTTCCGGGCAGCCGCTCGGCGACCTCGCGCAGCAGGCAGTTCAGCAGCGGCGCGGCCGCGTACGCGTCGGCGCGCCGGGCGTCGGCGCCGGCCGCGGCGGGTGGGGGGATGACGTCCACGCGATTCACTCGTTCTCTACGGTCCGTTGGGGCGGAGACGATCAGTATCTCTGTGGTCATCCCCCACCCTGACGCCCTACTCGCACCCGAGGAGCCCATCCGTGCACCACTCCCCCACCGCCGAGGCCGAGGTCGCCGAGGAGCTGGCCGACGTGCGCCCCGACCTCGTGTCGCGGTACACCGCCGAGCTCCCGGGCGCCCGGGCCGCCGTACTGACCCGGCTGTGGCGGGCGCTGGCTCATGAGCCGCTGCCGTGGGTCACCGGTCGCGAGACGGCGCGGGACGCCCTCGTGCTGCGGCTCGGCGACGGCCGCCGGCTGACGGGTCCGGCGGCCGACCCGTACGCGACCGCCGCGTACGTCGACGTCGTACGGCTCGACGGGACGGCGTACGGCGAGCCGGCCCGGCTGATGGCCGACCTGGGCGTACCGCACGGCGCGGATCTGGCGGCCGAACTCGACCACAGCGTCGCCTCGTTGGCGCTGTCCCGCGCCGGGCAGCCGAGCTGCGTGGCGGAGTGGCCCGGCACGGACTGGGAGTGGGAGCAGCGGGTGGTCGACGGGCACCCCTTCCACCCCAACTGCCGTTCGCGGCCCGGGTTCTCGGTGGCCGAGCAGTTGGCGTACGCGCCCGAGCACCGGCCGCTCGTGGAGCTGGGTCTGGTGCCGGTACGGGCGGACGAGTGCCTGGTGACGGGCGGGTGGCCGCAGGAGATGCGGGACGGGGAGCGGCTGTTGATCCCGGTGCATCCGTGGCAGGCGGCGCATGTGCTGAAGCGGACGGGTGACGAGGGTCCGGTGGCGCATCCGCTGATGTCGCTGCGCACGCTGGCCCTGCCGGACGGCGGCCCGCAGGTGAAGACCGCGCTGAGCGCCCGGCTGACGTCGTCGGTGCGGGACATCTCCGCCTACTCGATCGGCGTGTCGGCGACCCTGTCGGCGTTCGCGGAGTCCCTGGAGGCACACACGGGCGGCCTGCTGCACTTCACCCGTACGGTGGGCGCGGCGACCGCCGGATCGCCCGATCTGGCGGCGGTGGTGCGCGAGTCGCCGCAGGCGTACGCGACCGGCGGTGAGTGCGTGGTCCCGGTGGCCGCGCTCGCCACCACCGACCTGCCCGCCTCGCCCGAGTGGCTGGCGCGGTTCACCCGGCTCACGCTCACCGCCGGTCTTCGGCTGCTGGAGCTGGGTGTGGCGCTGGAGGCGCACGGCCAGAACCTGCTGGTGGTGCTCTCCCCCGAGGGCGCTCCGCGGCGGCTGGTCTACCGCGACCTCGCCGACATCCGGATCAGTCCGGCCCGGCTGACCCGACACGGGCTGCCCGTACCGGAGTTGACGGGCCGGCTCGTCACCGACGACGAAACGGCCCTGCGGCGCAAGCTGTTCGGGGCGCTGGTGGCGGGCGCCCTGGCGGGGACGGCGGGTTCGGGCCCGGCGTTGGGCGCGGCGCTGGAGACCGCCGTACGGGATCTGCCGCGCACGCCGGATCTCGTGGCGCTCGTCGAGAACCCGCTGCCCGCGAAGGCGTTGACGCTGATGAGGCTGTCGCCGGGGACGCCGGGGGACAGGTGGGCCGCGCTGCCGAACCCCCTGCGGTGAGCGGCCTGTCGCGGGCTCGTTTTGGAGCGTGGCGCTCCTGATCAATAGGATCCGCCGATGATCACACGTAAACGGCTGGCGGCAGGAGTGTGCGCCCTGCTCGCCGCCCTCACGGCCGGGATGGCCTTCCCGGCCGGGGCGGCCGCCGGTGAACCCACGGGCGAGACCGCGCCCCAGGTCGACCTCGTCCTCGACGTGAGCGGCTCCATGCGGACCCGGGACATCGACGGCGGCACCCGGATGGCCGCGGCCAAGCAGGCCTTCAACGAGGTGCTGGACGCGACGCCCGAGGAGGTCCAGCTCGGCATCCGCACGCTCGGCGCCAACTACCCGGGCGACGACCAGAAGACGGGCTGCAAGGACACCGCGCAGCTCTATCCGGTCAGCACCCTGGACCGCACCGAGGCCAAGACGGCGGTGGCGACGCTCTCCCCCACCGGTTGGACGCCGATCGGCCCGGCACTGCTGAAGGCGGCCGGCGACTTCACCGAGGGCTCCGGCTCCAAGCGGATCGTCCTGATCAGCGACGGCGAGGACACCTGCGCCCCGCTCGACCCGTGCGAGGTGGCCCGCGAGATCGCGGCCAAGGGCATCGGCCTGACCATCGACACGCTCGGCCTGGTCCCGAACACCAAGATGCGCCGGCAGCTGAGCTGCATCGCGGAGGCGACGGGCGGCACCTACACCTCGGTGGAGCACACCGAGGAACTCACCGACAAGGTCAACCAGTTGGTGGACCGGGCGGCCGATCCCGTGGTGACGCCGGTGGCCACCGAGGGTGCCGCCGCGTGTGCGAAGGCGCCCACGCTCGAGTCCGGGCTCTACACGGACCGCGAGGAGTTCGGGCAGGAACGCTGGTATCGGGTGGACGTGCTGCCGGGGCAGGAGCTGCGCGCCTCGGTGAGCGTGGCGGCCGACCGGGCCGTGAACCCCGACTACGGAACGCTGCTGCGGGCGGTCACGGTGCACGGCCGGGAGATCGTGCGCGGCGAGGCCGCCGGCAACGGGCGCACCGACGTCATCTCGACCGGGCTGCGCTATCCCAGGCCCGAACGGGACGACGACGACAGCGACAAGCCGGCCGCCGAGACCGTGTGCCTCCAGGTCACCAACTCCTTCTCGGCGGCCTCCGGGGTGAAGACCACACCCGGCCTGCCGCTCGAACTGACCGTGGACGTCGTGGACGGCCCGTCGTCGTCGAGCGACGTCGCCTCCTTCGGTCTCGGCCGGGGCTGGTGGCTGCTCGGTGTCCTGATCCTCGCCGGCTTCCTCGCCGGTCTCGTCTGGGGCTGGCTCTCGCGCTGGCGGTTCGCGGTCTGGAGGACCAACTGATGCGGATCACACGCGTGTTGAGCGCGACCTTCCTGGCGCTGGGCCTGGGCGTGTCCCCGGCGGCGGCCGACTCCTCGCCGTCCCCCTCGGCGTCCGCGGACAGTGCCGCACCGACCTCGGCCGGTACGTCCTTCCGTACGGCGACCGAGATCGAGCAGGGGCGGCAGGCCACCGCGAGCGGCTCCACCGGCGACTACCAGTACTGGTCGTTCCCGGCGGACGCCGGGCAGCGCCCGACCGTGACGGCGACGGTGAAGCTGCCGAAGACGCACGCCGCGCAGACCTGGCAGGTCGACGTGTACGACGGACTGCGCCGCCGCCAGGCCTGCCAGTACGGCGCGCAGACCCGTACCGCCGCCGCGGACGCGGCCTCGGTGGAGCTGGCCTGTGTGCTGCGCACGGTGCGGGCCTGGTCGGAGCCGTGGGCGAACGACCCGCTGCCGGGGACGTACTACGTCCGGCTGACGGTCGTCGACCTCGCCACCGCCGACCTCGGCCAGCCGGTCGACGCCTCGGTGGAGGTCGGCTCCAAGGACATCGGCGGCGCGGCGGCGGTGGACGGCTCCCTGTCCGAGCCGCTGGTGCCGGGCATCGCGTTCAAGCCGGCCTCGGACGAGGGGACTTCGGACTCCTCGGCCGTGCTGTCCGCGATCGAGCCGGAGGACGGCTGGTCGTCGGGCTGGTGGTCCGACCGCTGGGTGTGGACCGCGATCGGTGGCATCCTGGCCGCGCTCGCGGGGGTCGGCGGCCACGCGCTGACGCGCGGGGCGGGCCGGCCGCGACAGGTGCCGCCGGGCGCCTGATGTGACATCCGTCGAGGGCCCGCTGCGTTCAGCAGTGGGCCCTCAGCGTTTTCGCCAGGGTCCCGTCGCCGGTCACCTCGACACGCCCGTCACGGACCGCGTCGGCCAGGGTCGACTCGCCTCGGCTGATGGCGGCACAGGTCCCGGTGTCCAGGACGAGCCGTGCGTCGGGCTCGCGGGGCGCGGGGCCGTCGCCGTGGACCGGCCCGTCCTCGGCTCCGACGTACAGGTGGAAGTGCCCTTCCTCCAGCCGGACCTCGACCAGCCCCTCCCCCCGCAGCGCGCGCAGCAACGGCAGCGCGAACCAGTGCGCCCGTACCGCGTCGGTGGGCCGCAGCTCCCCGAGTTCGGCCTCGCCCCACGCCCCGAGGGCCTGGAGGACGGGCAGCAACTGGCGTCCGCGGCCGGTGAGTTCGTAGACGTACGCCGCCCCCGGCGGGGGCAGCCTGCGCCGGGTGGCGAGCCCGTCCCGCTCCATGTCCTTCAGTCGCGAGGCGAGGACGTCGGTGCTGACGCCGGGCAGGTCCGCGTGCAGATCCGTGTAGCGGCGCGGGCCGCCGAGCAGCTCGCGGACGATCAGCAGGGTCCAGCGGTCGCCGACGGTGTCGAGCGCGCGCGCGGCGGAGCAGTACTGGTCGTAGCTTCGGCGAGGTGACATGCGACGCAGTCTAGACAAGTCATTGGACTTTCCAAGCTGCTACTTGGTAAAACCAAGCAACATCAGAAACCGGAGAGGCGGCAGCGCATGGAGTTCCGGCAGTCCAGCAAGCTCAGCGAGGTCTGTTACGAGATCCGCGGACCGGTGATCGAGCACGCCAACGCGCTGGAGGAGGCGGGCCACAGCGTGCTGCGCCTGAACACCGGCAACCCCGCGCTCTTCGGCTTCGAGGCGCCGGAGGAGATCGTCCAGGACATGATCCGGATGCTCCCCCAGGCCCACGGCTACACGGACTCCAAGGGCATCCTCTCCGCCCGCCGCGCGGTCGCCCAGCGCTACCAGACCCTCGGCCTGGAGGTCGACGTCGACGACGTCTACCTCGGCAACGGCGTCTCCGAACTGATCTCCATGGCTGTCCAGGCGCTGATCGAGGACGGCGACGAAGTCCTCATCCCCGCCCCGGACTTCCCGCTCTGGACGGCCGTGACGACCCTCGCGGGCGGCAAGGCGGTCCACTACGTCTGCGACGAACAGGCCGACTGGAACCCGGATCTGGCCGACATGGAGTCGAAGATCACGGACCGCACCAAGGCGGTCGTGATCATCAACCCGAACAACCCCACCGGCGCCGTCTACTCCAAGGAGATCGTCGAGGGCATCCTCGACCTCGCCCGCCGGCACGGCCTGATGGTCCTCGCCGACGAGATCTACGACCAGATCCTGTACGACGACGCCGTGCACCACTCGGCCGCCGCCCTCGCCCCCGACCTGGTCGTCCTCACCTTCTGCGGGCTCTCCAAGACCTACCGCGTGGCCGGCTTCCGCTCGGGCTGGCTGGTCGTCACGGGTCCCAAGCAGCACGCCAAGGACTACCTGGAGGGCCTGACCATGCTCGCCTCCATGCGACTGTGCGCCAACGCCCCCGCCCAGTACGCCATCCAGGCCGCGCTCGGCGGCCGCCAGTCCATCCGCGAGCTGACGATGCCCGGCGGGCGGCTGCACGAACAGCGCGACGTGGCCTGGGAGAAGCTCAACGAGATCCCGGGGGTCTCGTGCGTGAAGCCCAAGGGCTCCCTCTACGCGTTCCCGCGCCTCGACCCCAAGGTCTACAAGATCCACGACGACGAGAAGTTCGTCCTGGACCTGCTGCTCCGCGAGAAGATCCAGGTCGTCCAGGGCACCGGCTTCAACTGGCCTACCCCCGACCACTTCCGCATCCTGACACTCCCGCACGCCGACGACCTGGAGGCGGCGATCGGCCGGATCGGACGCTTCCTGAGCGGCTACCGGCAGTAGGGCAACGCCGGGCGGCATCCCGGCAGTACGGCCGCTTCGGGCTCGGCCGCGGCTCGTCGGGCTTCGGGGTGCAGCGGGCCCCGCTCGGCTCCGGGGTGCGACGGGTCCGCTCGGCTTCGCGGACGCGGCAGGCGGGCGGGGTGACGTACGGCTGCGGCCGTCTGGCCGAGTCCCTGATGCGGGCCGCGCGCGCCGCGTGGCACCGTGCGGGGAGGCGGGCGCGGTGGGAGGTCGGCGTGGGTGATCTGTTTCTGGTCCGGCACGGGGAGACCGAGTGGTCCCGGTCCGGGCGGCACACCGGATGGACGGACGTGCCGCTGACCGAGCGCGGACGCGAGGAGGCGCGGCGGCTGGTGCCACTGATCCGCTCGCACCGGATCGGCGCGGCCTTCGTCAGCCCGCTGCAACGGGCGCGGGAGACCGCCGAGCTGATCGGGGTGCCGGACGCCCGGGTCGACGTCGATCTGCGGGAGTGGGACTACGGCGGCTACGAGGGGATCACCACCGTCGAGATCCAGCGCACCCGGCCGGACTGGTTCCTGTTCAGCGACGGGGTCGCCCCCGGGCCTCCGGACCACCCGGGCGAGACCGCGGAGCAGGTCGGCGAGCGCGCCGACCGGGTGCTGGCCAAGGTGGACGCGGCCCTCGCCAACACCGAGGGCATGGTGCTGCTGGTCGCCCACGGGCACTTCCTCCGGGTGCTCACGGCCCGCCGGCTCGGGCTGCCGCCGTCGGCGGGAGCGCTGTTCCAGCTGGCGACGGGGACGGTGTGCCGGCTGGGGACGGAGCACGGGCGGCCGGTGATCGCCGGGTGGAATGTCAGACCCCCGTCGTAGCCTTCGGGAAGGGCTGGTCGCACAGCGGCGGGTCGCAGCGGAGCGCAGAACTTATCGAGGGGGCTGGTCGCAGCGGAGCCCAGGCCTTTCGAGGGGGTGCGTCGCAGCGGCGCGCGAGCCCTTCGGAAGGGCTGGTCCGCGGCGGTGCCGGGCCCTCGAACGGTCTGGTGCTGAGCCGTGCCAGGCCCTCGACAGGTCCGGTGCGCAGCGGCATCCAGGCCCGTCGACCAGGCCACCACCGGGGAGGAGCATGCCGTGACCAGACCGCCCACCGCCGCTCAGCGGCGTGTCATCGACGCCGCCGACCCCGTCACCGGCCGGATCCGGGGCACCGAGGCGCAGCTGGCGTCCCTCGTCAGGCACGGGCTCGCCTTCCGACACCCCCGGCCGCCGCACGACCACTTCCTGACACCGGCCGGTCACCGGATACGCGAGGCCGCACCGACGGCACCGACGGCACCGACAGCCGAGCCCGAGGCCGGCGGGGCGGCCGGGGTGTTCACCGCGCGGATCGGCGGGGAGGAGGCGCCGCCGCCCGCCGGGCCGGCCCGGGTGCGTGAGGTGCACAGCGCCTGGCAGGGGCTCCTGGAGCTGCGCCGGATGACGAATCAGGACGGGTCCACGGACCGCCCCTGCGGCTGGGAGCGGACCCATCTGGTGCAGGCCGCGGCGCTCGCGCTGGAGGCCGCCGGGCACCGTCCGGCGACCGGTGCGCAGGCCGAGGGGTACCGGGTGCGCGCGACCCCGCAGCCCGAGGCCGTCGCGGTGCGCGAGCCGGACACCGCGGCCCTCGCGGCCTGCGCCGCCACGCTGGAGGCGGCCGGCTGGCAGGTCGGCGAGTACACCGAGCCGCGGACCAGAGCCCGGTACCTGCTGGCCTCCCCGCGCCGCGTGTAGCGCACACGGACACGCGGGCAACACGGACACGCGGGCTACGAGCACACGGCACGGGCCCACGCGCGCACATGTCAGGATCTTGCCCAGCAACTGCCGTTCCGCGAGAGGGGATTGACGTGAGCGAGCCGTTTTCGGTGCCGGTGACCGTGCGCGGGTACGAGACGGACGTGCAGGGCCATCTCAACCAGAGCGTGTACCTCAACTACGCCGAGCACGCCCGCTGGTCCCTGCTGCGGGCGGCGGGCATCACCCAGGCCGGACTCATCGGCAGCGGGGTCGGCCCGGTGGCCCTGGAGACCACCATCCGCTACCGGCGCGAGCTGCTGGCGGGCGACGAGGTCGAGGTGACGTGCGCCTTCCTCTGGGGCGAGGGAAAGACGTTCCGGATGGAGCAGACCATCCGCAAGGCGGACGGCACGGTGGCGGCGGAGATCACGGCCGTCGGCGGACTGCTGGACCTCAAGGAGCGGCGGCTCGTCCCCGACCCGCGGAAGCACTTCCAGGAACTGGCCGCCGAACCAGCCCTGTTCGGGCTCTGACCGCGCCTACGCGCGGCCACGAAAGCGGCCGGGCGCGCGGCGGCGGGGTTTCGGCCTCGCCGCCGCGCCCGTCGCTCACTCCCCCGCGAAGGCGGCCCCGTGGTCCTCGGCCCACTGCCGGTACTTCCGCGCCGGGCGCCCCAGCACGCGGGGCACGTCCTCGGTGACGACGGCGTTGCCGCCGCCGCGGATGAAGGCGGTGCCGGCCAGGACGCCCGCCGCCTGGGCCTCGCCGAGGCCCCACACGGTCAGCAGGTGCTCGCGGGTCTCCTCCGGCGAGAGGTCCCGCGTGGCCACCGGTCGGCCGAGGACCGAGGCGAGCACGGCCGCCTGTCCGGGGACGCTGATCGTCTCCGGCCCGGTCAGGGTGTACGTCCGTCCCGCGTGCCCGCCCTCGAGGAGGGCCCGGGCCGCGACCTCGGCCACGTCCCGCGGATCGATCACCCCGGACAGCCCGTCGCCCGTCATGTTCGGCACCGGCTCGCTCCGCTGGACGGCGGGCACCCAGCTCAGCGTGTTCGAGGCGAAGGACGAGGGCCGCAGGACCGTCCACTCTGCGCCGCTCTCGCGCACCGCCCGCTCACCGGGCACATGCCAGTCCCCGGACGGGCCGACCGCGGGATCACCGGTCCCGATCGCGGAGAGCTTCACGAGCCGGCCCACGCCCGCCGTCCGTGCCGCCGTCACCAGGGCCTCGTCGTGCGGGGCCGCCGGTCCGGGCGCGCCCAGCAGGAACGCGGCCGTCACCCCCGCCATCGCGGCGTCCAGGGAGCCGGGGTCGAGGTAGTCCCCACGCACCACCTCCACGCCGGCCGGCACCCGGGCCCTGGCCGGGTCGCGGGTCAGGGCGCGGACCTTCTCGCCGCGCGCCGCGAGCTGTCGCAGGAGTTCACTTCCGATGGTGCCCGTGGCACCGGTCACGAGGATCATGTCCCCACGGTGGGCCGCCCGGGGCCCTGAACTCTTGGAAATTCCGGCACGGTTCGGCCGTCCGTCCGCGCGGGCGGGCGTCTACGGTGAAGGGGTGACGAACTCCCGTGCCGAGCAGGCCCTTTCGCTGCCCGAGGCCCTGCGGCCCTGGATCGCGGGGATCAGTACCGTGACCGCGCTCGGGCCGCCCGAGGAGGCGTTCGTCCGCCTTCCGGACACCGGCACCAAGGTCGTCGTGCGGGTGGGGGTGACCGGGCAGCGGGACGTCCTCGCCATCGGCCCCCGGGTGCGGGCCTCGTACCACGAGGGCAAGGCGCTCGCGTCCTGCGTGGAGATGCGCCTCGCACCGGGCACGACCCGCCCCCTGCTGGGCGTCCCCGCGGCGGAACTGGTGGGCCGGATCGTGCCGTTGGGCGAGCTGCCGGGCACCACGGCCCGCCGGCTCGACCGCGAACTGCGCAGACCGGACCCGGAGCGGATCGGGGCCCACCTGGCCGAGGTGCTGCCGGAGCGGCTCACCGACACCGCAGACCGCGACCGCTCCCGGCTGGTCCGGGCCGGGGTCGACGCCATGTCGGTGCGGCTCGGTCGCACGCCTGGACCGGTCGGTGAGGTGGCCCGTCAACTGGCTGTCAGCGAGCGCCAGTTGCGCAACCTTTTCGCGGAGGGCGTGGGGTTGTCCCCCAAGCACTACGCCCGCATCGAGCGGGTCCACGCGGTCCTCGCCCACGCCCCGACCTCGCCCTGGGCCGAACTCGCCGCCGCCACCGGCTACTACGACCAGGCGCACATGACCGCCGACTTCCGCGCCCTGATGGGCGTCCCGCCGCGCTCCTACTTCACCGGCCGTCTCCCCGCGTCCACCCCCTGCCAGGCGGGCCCCCGCCGCTGAATCCGGGATGCGCCGGACGCCCGCCCCCTGCGATGCTCCGGTGCCATGTCCGCACGACGCGTCAGGCCCAGCCTCTACATCTCGGTCGACATCGAGGCCGACGGCCCGATCCCCGGCCCCTACTCCATGATCAGCCTCGGCGCGGCGGTCGCCGGTGTCCAGGACTCCGAGGGATTCACCCCGGCCGATCCGGAGCAGCGGACGTTCTACCGTGAACTCAAGCCGATCAGCACGGAGTTCGTGCCCGAGGCGCTCGCGGTGAGCGGCCTGGACCGGGAGCTGCTGTGCGCGCGGGGCGCCGAACCGGCCGTGGCGCTCGCCGAGTTCAGCGCGTGGGTGGGCGAGGTGAGCGACGGCGCGCAACCGGTGATGTGCGGGTATCCGGCGTCGTACGACTGGACGTTCCTGTACTGGTACCTGATCCGGTTCACCGGGGCCAGCCCCTTCGGGCACTCGGGGTGCCTCGACATGAAGACGCTGTACGCGACGAAGGCGGGGCTGCCGCTGCGGGCGGTCGCGAAGAGGACGATGCCTCGCGCGCTGCTGTCCGGGCGGCGGCACACCCATCACGCCCTGGACGACGCCGTCGAGCAGGCCGAGTTGTTCGCCCGGCTCATGGCGTGGCCCGGCGTCGCGCGGTGACGACGCCCGGCGTACCGGGCTGACCGGTACCGGGGCGAGACCGCCCGGCGTCGCGCGGTGACGGCGCCGGGGGTCCGGCGTACCGGGCTGACCGGTACCGGGCCGAGACCGCCCGGCGGAAGGCGGTCCCGACCCGGGCCTGCCGCTCAGGTGGCCGCCGCGATCTCCTCGCCCGCTTCCATCGGGTGGGTCACGTCCTGGGCGTCCCGGGCGCTGCCCAGGTGGTTGAAGACCAGGTTCAGCGCCACCGCGGCCACGCAGCCCGTGGAGATGCCCGAGTCCAGGACGATCTTCGCCGTCTCGGGGAAGGCGTGGTAGAACTCCGGCGCCGTGATGGGGATGATGCCGACGGCCAGCGAGACGGCCACGATCAGGACGTTGTTGTCCTTGTCCAGACCGGCCCGGACCAGTGTCTGGATGCCGCTCGCCGCGACCGAGCCGAACAGGACCACGCCCGCGCCGCCGAGCACCGGGCGCGGGACGACGGCGATGAGGGAGGCGGCCATCGGGCACAGGCCCATCAGCACCAGGAAGGCGCCGCCGGTGGCGACGACGTACCGGCTGCGGATCTTCGTCATGGCGACCAGGCCGATGTTCTGGGCGAAGGCGCTGCACATGAACCCGTTGAACAGGGGGCTGAGGGCCGAGCCGAGGGTGTCGGCGCGCAGGCCGGCGGCGATGGTCCGCTCGTCCGCCGGGCGGTCGACGATCTCGCCCAACGCCAGCATGTCCGCGGTCGATTCGGTCATGGAGACCACCATCACCACGATCATCGAGACGATCGCGGCGATCTGGAACTGCGGTGCGCCGAAGTGGAAGGGGGTGGGGAAGCCCACCACGTCGGCGTCCGCGACCGGGCTGAAGTCGGTGACACCGAAGGGGATCGCGAGGAGCGTGCCGAGGACCAGGCCGAGCAGGACGGCGATCTGCTTGACGAAGCCTCGGGTGAAGCGGCGCAGCAGGAGCACGATGACCAGCGTCGCGGCGGCCAGCCCGAGGAAGGTGGTCGAACCGTAGTCGTCCGCGGCGGGGTTGGGCCCCTGCGCCCAGCCGAAGGCGACCGGCAGCAGGGAGATGCCGATGAGGGTGATGACCGTGCCGGTGACCACCGGTGGGAAGAAGCGGACCGCCTTGCTGAAGAAGGGGGCGGCGAGGAAGCCGAGCAGGCCCGCGACGATCACCGCGCCGAAGATGATCGGCAGGGCGTCGGACCTGTCGTCGGTGGCGGCGACGATCGCGGTCATCGGGGCGACACCGGCGAAGGTGACGCCGTTGACGAAGGGGAGCCGGGCGCCGATCTTCCAGATGCCCAGGGTCTGCAGGAAGGTGGCGAGGCCCGCGGTGAACAGACAGGCGCCGGTCAGGAAGGTCAGCTCGGTGCCGGAGAGGCCGATGGCCGCCCCGACTATCAGGGGCGGGGCGACGACCCCCGCGTACATGGCGGCCACGTGCTGGAGGCCCGTGGTGGCCATTTTGAGTGCGGGGAGTTTTTCGTCAACGGGGTGGGCGGTCACGGCGGTTCCTCCGGGTCAGCTAACACGTCGGCTCTGACGTGGGTTTCTTGGAGGTGGTGCACGGGCATGGGGGCACCTCCCGCTCGAGCGAAGCCGAGAGTGGGGGAGGGACCGGGGGACGGATCCCCGTGTCGGGGGCGCCATCAGGGGCGACGGAGGCCGTTCCGGGGCGCACGCGTGTGACGTGCGCCCCGGAGACGGCCGCCATGGACCCCGCTCGGGTCCACGGCCACCGGTCGAGGGCCGTCCCCCTCGACCGGAGCTCAAGTGCGGTACGGACGCGGATTCCGTACGCGGCTCAGTGGCCGGCGATCTTCGCCAGCCGCTGGGCCTGCTCGCGCGTGGAGACGGCGATGGCGTCCTCGTCGACGTGCAGCAGGCGGTTGTCCGCCACGATCTGGCGGCCGTTGACGAAGGACGCCGTGACCGGGGCCGCCGCGCCGAAGACCAGCGCGGTCACCGGGTCGGCGATGGAGGCGTGGGCGAGCGTGTCCAGCTTCCACAGCACCAGGTCGGCGAGCTTGCCCGGCTCCAGCGAGCCGATCTGCGTGGCGCGGCCGAGGACCTGGGCGCCCCCGAACGTGCCGAGGCGCAGGGCCTGTCGGGCGTTGAGCGCGGCCTCGCGGTGTGCGCCGAGGCGGTTGATGAGCAGCGCGTTGCGCAGTTCGGTGTGGAGTTCGCCCGACTCGTTGGAGGCGGTGCCGTCGACACCGAGGCCGACCGGGACGCCGGCGGCCAGCATGTCCGGGACGCGGGCGATACCGGCCGCCAGGCGGGCGTTGGACGAAGGACAGTGGGCGACGCCCGTCCTGGTGCGGGCGAAGGCGGCGATGTCGGAGTCGTTCATGTGGACGCAGTGCGCCATCCACACGTCCTCGCCCAGCCAGCCGGTGGACTCGAAGTAGTCGGTCGGTCCCATGCCGAACAGTTCGTGGCAGAACTTCTCCTCCTCGACCGTCTCCGAGCCGTGGGTGTGCAGCCGCACGCCGAGGCGGCGGGCCAACTCGGCGCCCTGCTTGAGCAGTTCGGTGGAGACGGAGAACGGGGAGCAGGGCGCGACAGCGACCTGGGTCATGGCGTCGAAGGAGGGGTCGTGGTGCTCCTTGACGGTCGCCTCGGTCGCGGCGAGGGCACCGTCCAGGGTCTCGACGGCGAAGTCCGGGGGCAGGCCGCCGTCCTTCTCGCTGCGGTCCATGGAGCCGCGGGCGAGGGTGAAGCGGACGCCCATCTCGCGGGCGGCGCGGATGATCGAGCCGGACAGGTCGCCGGAGCCCTGCGGGAAGACGTAGTGGTGGTCCATGGCGGTCGTGACGCCACCGCGGGCCATCATGGCGAGCGAGCCCTGCGCCGCCGAGTAGGTCATCTGCTCGTCGATGCGCGCCCAGGTCGGGTACAGCGCCACGAGCCAGTTGAAGAGGTTGTGGTCGGTGGCCAGGCCCCGGGTGATCCACTGGTAGAAGTGGTGGTGGGTGTTGACCAGGCCGGGGGTCACGAGATGTCCGGAGGCGTCGATACGGCGTACGACGTTCTCCAGGCCCTCGGGGGCCCTGCCCGCGCCGAGCGACTCGATGCGCTGGTCGGCGATGACGACATGACCGCTCGCGTACTCGGTGTCGTGCGCGTCGACGGTCGCGATCGAACAGTTCTCGATGACGATGCGCTGGGCTGCTGCCATGGTTCGCCCCTTTGTACTGAGGGTGTGCTGGTGTGGAGAGGGCACGGCAGGACCCTGGTGATTTGAGTGCCGCGGCCGGATCGGAGGCCTCTCCGGCCGCGGGTGCCGATGGTGTCGGTTGTTACAGGTTGGTCAGGTCCACCGGGATCTTCGGCTCGCAGCCGTCCCGCAGGATGGTCGCCTCGATCAGGCCGTAGGGCCGGTCGGCGGCGAAGTAGACCTCGTTGTCGTTCTTGAGCCCGAACGGCTCCAGGTCCACCAGGAAGTGGTGCTTGTTCGGGAGCGAGAAGCGCACCTCGTCGATCTCGCTGCGGTGGTTGATGATCCGCGAACCCATCTGGTACAGGGTCTGCTGGAGGGAGAGCGAGTAGGTCTCGGCGAAGGCCTGGAGCATGTGCTTCCTGGTCTGCTCGTAGGACTTCTCCCAGTTGGGCATCCGCTGCTCGTCGTCGGTCCAGTTGAACCGCCAGCGCCCGGAGACCTGGGTGGCCAGGATGCGGTCGTACGCCTCCTGGAGCGTTGTGTACTTGTCCTTGACGTAGCCCCAGAACTCGGAGTTGGTCGAGTTCATCACGACGAGGTCCTTGAGGCCGGAGATGACCTCCCACTTCTCACCGTCGTAGGTGATCTGGGTGACCCGGGTCTCCTGGCCCTTGCGGACGAAGGAGTGCTTGACCTCGTCCGCGCCGATGAACCGGGAGTTGGCGTCGGAGGCGTCGATGCGCTCCCAGGCGTACTCCTCGATGCGGATGCGGGCGACCTCGATCGGCTCCTGCGAGGTCACGAAGTGCCGGGCGAGGTGGATGCCGAACTGCTCGGCCGACTCGATGCCGTGCTCCTTGGCGAACGCGTACACCGTGTTCTTGGTGGTGTCGGTCGGCAGCACGTTGGCGTTGGAGCCGGAGTAGTGGACCTCGTCCATGTCGCCGGAGAGGGCGACGGAGACGTTGAGGTCCTTGATGTGGTGGGTGGCGCCGTCCCGCGTGATCTTTACGACTCGGTTCTCGGCCTTGCCGTACTGGTTCTGTCCCAGGATCGTGGGCATTTAGCTAGCTCCCTCGGTAAACGGAGTAGCCGAACGGGTTGAGCAGCAGCGGTACGTGGTAGTGCTCCCCGGGCTCGACGGCGAAGGTGATCGCCACCTCGGGGAAGAACACGGCACCGCTGTCCCGACTCGCGGGGGCGTCCTGCTGCGCATCGGCTTGCTTCTTTTCGAAGTACGCCTCGACCGCGAAGTCGAGCCGTACGTGGGTGGTCCCCGCCGGCAGGTCCGGGAGGTCCTTGCACCGCCCGTCCGCGTCGGTCGCCGAACCGCCGAGCGTCCGCCAGTCGGCGTCGCGGCCCGAGCGGGCCGCGAGTTGGATGGCGACGCCCTGCGCGGGGCGGCCGATGCTGGTGTCCAGGATGTGTGTGGACACCGAATTCCTCTGCACGGCAGCGGTGCTGGTGCTCATACTGCGTCAGTCCTCTTCGACGAGTCGGGCGAGCCGGATACGGTTGATCTTGCCCAGCTCGGTGCGGACGATCTCCCGCTCCTGCTCCGGCGAGTTGCCGATCCGCTCCTTGACGGCGTCGCGCATCTGCTCGCCGGTCCGGCCGGTGGCGCAGATGAGGAAGACATGGCCGAACTTCTCCTGGTAGGCCAGGTTCAGTTCCAGCATCTCCGCCTTGAGGTCCTCGGAGGCGCCGGCCATGCCGCGCTGTTCCCGCGCCGAAGTCGGGTCACCCTCCTTGGGGCGGCCGATGGGCGGGTGTCCGGCCATCGCCTCCGCCAGGTCCGCCGCCGTCAGCTCGGCCGTGGCGGCGTCGCCGGTGGCGTACAGGTCCTCGGCGGTGGCGTACGGGCGGGCGGCGAGCAGCCGCTTCGCCCAGGCCGTGGAGGCACACACCTCGAGGAGTGCGGCGGACGCCGCGTCCTCCTCGGCTGCGTTGAACCGGGTCAGGCCCGGCGGCGTGGAAGTCGAAGTCACGGGAGCCTCCGTGGCCGCGGACGGCCTTCGTGCTGAAGCGGGCTTCCGTTAGCTAACGCCCTTCGAAACACCACGTCAACACTTTGTTGAAAATTCGGGGTGAACGAACGCCGCGCGGTGCGGGTCAGGCGTCTTTGTCGCGATTGAGGTAGTTGTACACGGTGAAGCGGCTGACCCCGAGCGCGCTCGCCACGGTCTCCACGCCGTGCCGGACCGAGAAGGCGCCACGCGCCTCGAGTATCCGCACGACCTCCTGCTTGGCCTTGCGGTCCAGGTCGGCCAGCGGTCTGCCCTGCTTGCGCTCCATGGCGGCGAGGATGTGGTCGAGGGAGTCCGCGAGCTGCGGCAGCCGCACGGCGACCACGTCGGCGCCCTCCCAGGCGAGCACGACGTCGTCGGGTCCGGCCTCGTCCGGCGGGACCATCTCCCCGCCCATGGCGTCGACCAGCGGCTTCACCGCCGTGATGAAGGGCTCGTCCCCCGCGCCGGTCACTTCTCGCCCTCCCCGATCACGTTGACCTGGAGCGAGACCCGGGTGGCGCCGGCCGCCAGGGACCTGCGCAGCAGCGCGTCCACGGCGCTCAGCACGGCGTCGGCGTCACCCTCCGCGGTGTTGCCGAACGGGCCGACGTCCACCGCGTCCAGGGTGGCGGCCTCGACCACCTCGCGGGCCACCAGCGCGTGCGCGGGCGCCTCGTCGAGGTCGAAGGGTTCGGTGGTGAACTCCACTCTCAGTCGCATCGCGCCCCCATTTCTGTCGGAACTGCACGTCCTCGCGGCCCTCCGGTACGCGAGGGCGCATCCGGGGCACGTCGGTGACGGCGGGACACGGTCAACGGCGCCCGGACCGACCTTAACGGACCACCCCCGCCACCAGCACGACTTCCCGGGGCCGGCCTGCGCGAACGCGCGGGCCCGTGCCTCCCGGACGCGTCCCGCTGGACCGACCACCTCTTGACAAGCCTGGACCCCCACCGGCTATCTTCCATTAAGCAGAAACGAACTTCCGCATTACGGAATCACTCGACACGGAAGGGAGCGCCTGGTCCACATGGGATTCGCAGAGCAGCGCTTCAACGTCAACCTGTCGATCCTCTTCACGGAACTCCCGCTCCTGGAGCGCCCCGCGGCCGCCGCCGCGGCCGGCTTCACCGCGGTCGAGCTGTGGTGGCCCTGGATCGACTCCCCCACCCCCGAGCCGTCCGAGCTCGACGCCCTGAAGAGGGCGATCGAGGACGCGGGCGTCCAGCTCACGGGCCTGAACTTCTACGCCGGCCGGCTGCCGGGCCCCGACCGCGGCGCCCTGTCGCTGCCGGGCGAGGAGTCGGAGAGGTTCCGCGCCAACATCGACGTGGCCGCGGACTTCGCCCAGTCCCTGGGCTGCACGGCCCTCAACGCCCTGTACGGCAACCGCGTCGACGGCGTGGACCCGGCCGAGCAGGACGCGCTCGCGCTGGAGAACCTGGTCCTCGCGGCCCGGGCCGCGAGCCGGATCGGCGCGATCCTGCTGGTCGAGGCGCTCAACAAGCCCGAGTCGCCGCTGTACCCGCTGGTCAGCGCGCCCGCCGCGGTGGGCGTGGTCGACAAGGTGAACGCGGCGACGGGGCTCGGCAACGCCAAGTTCCTCATGGACCTCTACCACCTGTCCATGAACGGCGAGGACCTGCCGGCGGTGATCGAGGAGTTCGCCGCGAAGACCGGCCATGTGCAGATCGCCGACAACCCGGGCCGTGGCGCCCCGGGCACCGGGACCCTGCCGCTGGAGGAGCTGCTCGACCAGCTGAGGAAGGCCGGTTACGAGGGCTATGTCGGCCTGGAGTACAAGCCGGGCGACCGTCCGAGCACCGAGGCCTTCGACTGGCTGCCCGCCGAGGCCCGCGCGGCCCGCTGAGGGCCACCCACACACGTAGCGAAGTACGCAGAGAGGCACCCCCCGTCATGAGCACTCTTCCCAAGATCGCGTGGATCGGCCTCGGCATCATGGGCTCCCCCATGTCCGAGAACCTCGTCAAGGCCGGTTACGACGTCACCGGCTTCACCCTGGAGCAGGACAAGCTGGACCGCCTGGCCGCCGCGGGCGGCAAGGCCGCCGCCTCGATCGCCGAGGCCGTCAGGGACGCCGACGTGGTCATCACGATGGTCCCGGCCTCCCCGCAGGTCGAGGCCATCGCCTACGGCCCCGACGGCATCCTGGAGAACGCGAGGTCCGGCGCGCTGCTGATCGACATGTCCTCGATCACCCCGCAGACCTCGGTCGACCTGGCGGAGGCGGCGAAGGACAAGGGCATCCGCGTCCTGGACGCCCCGGTGTCCGGCGGCGAGGCCGGCGCGATCGAGGCCGTGCTGTCCATCATGGTCGGCGGCGAGCAGGCCGACTTCGACACCGCGAAGCCGATCCTCGAAGCCCTCGGCAAGACCATCGTGCTGTGCGGTCCGCACGGCTCGGGGCAGACCGTGAAGGCCGCCAACCAGCTCATCGTCGCCGTGAACATCCAGGCGTGCGCCGAGGCCGTGGTCTTCCTGGAGAAGTCCGGGGTGGACCTCAAGGCCGCGCTCGACGTCCTGAACGGCGGCCTCGCCGGCTCGACCGTGCTGACGCGCAAGAAGGACAACTTCCTCCAGCGCGACTTCAAGCCGGGCTTCCGCATCGACCTGCACCACAAGGACATGGGCATCGTCACCGACGCCGCCCGCAACGTCGGCGCGGCCCTGCCCGTCGGTGCCGTGGTCGCCCAGCTCGTCGCGTCCCTGCGCGCCCAGGGCGACGGGGGCCTGGACCACTCCGCGCTGCTGCGCGCGGTCGAGCGCCTCTCCGGCGCCCAGATCTGACGCACCCCCAGACCCCGGGCGGCGCCGCTGCTGACACCTGTCCTGTCGCGCCCAGGCGGCGGCGCCGCCCGGCACCACACCTCAACACACCGTTGAACAAGAACTTCAACAAACTGTTGACGTCCAGATCGCCCCATACCTAGGCTCCACAAAGCGGAAGCCGTCTTCCGAAGGATTTCGCTGCCCCTCGTACGGAAGGTCCCCGATGTCGAAGCGCGTGCTCACGACAGAGTCCGGCGCCCCGGTCGCCGACAACCAGAATTCCGCCTCCGCCGGCGTCGGCGGCCCGCTCCTCCTCCAGGACCAGCACCTGCTGGAGAAGCTCGCCCGCTTCAACCGTGAGCGCATCCCGGAGCGCGTGGTGCACGCCCGCGGCTCCGGCGCGTACGGCTACTTCGAGGTGACGGACGACGTCACCGGCTTCACGCACGCCGACTTCCTCAGCTCGGTCGGCAAGCGCACCGAGGTCTTCCTGCGCTTCTCCACCGTGGCGGACTCGCTCGGCGGCGCCGACGCGGTGCGGGACCCGCGCGGCTTCGCGGTCAAGTTCTATACCGAGGAGGGCAATTACGACCTCGTCGGCAACAACACCCCGGTGTTCTTCATCAAGGACCCCATCAAGTTCCCCGACTTCATCCACTCCCAGAAGCGCGACCCGTTCACGGGCCGTCAGGAGCCGGACAACGTCTGGGACTTCTGGGCGCACTCCCCCGAGGCCACCCACCAGATCACCTGGCTGATGGGCGACCGCGGCATCCCGGCGTCGTACCGCCACATGAACGGCTACGGCTCGCACACCTACCAGTGGACGAACGCCGAGGGCGAGGCCTTCTTCGTCAAGTACCACTTCAAGACCAACCAGGGCATCCGCTGCCTGTCCGCCGAGCAGGGCGCCGAGTTGGCCGGCAAGGACCCGAGCTCCCACCAGACGGACCTGCTCCAGGCCATCGAGCGGGGTGTGAACCCGTCCTGGACGCTGTACGTGCAGCTCATGCCGGCGGCCGAGGCGGCGGACTACCGCTTCAACCCCTTCGACCTCACCAAGGTGTGGCCGCACGCCGACTACCCGCTGCGGCGTGTGGGCCGGTTGGTCCTCGACCGCAACCCGGACAACGTGTTCGCCGAGGTCGAGCAGGCCGCGTTCTCCCCGAACAACTTCGTGCCGGGCATCGGTCCGTCGCCGGACAAGATGCTCCAGGGCCGCCTCTTCGCCTACGCGGACGCGCACCGCTACCGCCTGGGCGTCAACCACACCCAGCTCGCGGTGAACGCCCCGAGGGCGACGGTCGCGCACAACTACGGCCGGGACGGCCTGATGGCGTCCAACTCCCAGGGCCGGGCGGCGAAGAACTACGAGCCGAACTCCTACGACGGCCCGGTCGAGACCGGCCGCCCGCTGTCGGCGCCGCTCGCGATCCACGGCTGGACCGGCACGCACGTGGCACCGCTGCACACCAAGGACGACGACTTCTTCCAGGCCGGTGAGCTGTACCGGCTGATGTCCGAGGACGAGAAGTCCCGTCTGGTCGCGAACATCGCCGGCGGCCTCTCGCAGGTCACCCTCGACGACGTGATCGAGAAGAACCTGGCCCACTTCCACGCCGCCGACCCCGAGTACGGCAAGCGTGTCGAGGAGGCGGTCCGCGCCCTGCGCGAGGACTGAGCCTCCCCGGCGAAAGACTCCCTGCTCGCGCCCGCAACGCCGAGCGACCCGGATGAGGGGTGGTCCCCGGTACGGGGCACGGGCAGGGTGATGGACCGCGGCGGTGTGCGAGCCAGTGCGGTGGTGAAGGACCGGACCCCCTTCTCGACCTGAGGGAAGGGCGTCACGGCTCCGTCGTCGCCGCCGCGGTCCCGGTACGGACGAAGAGCGCCTGACACGGACGGTCCCGTGTCGGGCGCTCTTCGCCGTCTTCGGGGTGCGCACCCGGCGTCCGCGCAGGACGCTGGAGGCATGGCACATCCCGCGCACCCTCCGCACGTCGTGGTGCATTCGCCGGCGCTGGACGGCTCCCGGCGGGTCACCGCGGACGACCACGACCTCGGCGTCGCCTCCCATCTCGGCGACGTCGTGGAGCTGCTGCGCCTCGCCGATCTCGACGTGGTCGAGGTCGAGGTGAGCGACATCGTCGAATGGCAGGGCGGCGGCCCGGACGACTGGCCGGGCCTGTCCGAACACCCCCAGCGCTGAGCCCGCGTACGCACGGTGGCGTACACGGGCTACGGAACCCTCAAATCAAGCTCTGAACACACGTCCAGGGGCTTCAACTGCCCCCCGGTGGGGGCACATCCTGCTCTGCACGGGGCCCGCCGGCACGGGGGCGGCGGGCCCCGACGGGGGACGGGGACGCGGGCCCCGACGGGGGACGGGACGCGCGCGGTGGGCTCCGAGGGGGACGGGGCATGCCGAAGGGGCGGCCCGTCCCCCTCGGTCGGACCACCCCTTCGGTGGAGCGGTGTGGCGGTGCGGCCGGTCAGGCCGTGATCGGGATGATCGCGGTGGGCGCGTGGCCCGGCTCGGTCGCGATCTCCTCGAACTCCTTGACCGCGCTGATGTCGGCGGTCGGGCTCATCGAGATGTTGGTCACCCGCTCCAGGATCGCCTCGACGACGACCGGGACCCGGTACTGCGCGGCCAGCTTCTTGGCCTCCTCGAAGGCCGGCAGGAGCTGGTCGGGCTCGGTGACGCGGATGGCCTTGCAGCCCAGCCCCTCGGCGACCTTGACGTGGTCGACGCCGTACACGCCCAGCTCGGGCGAGTTCTGGTTCTCGAACTCCAGGTTCACCTGGAAGTTGATGTCCAGTCCGATCTGCGCCTGCCGGATCAGGCCCAGGTAGGCGTTGTTGACCAGGACGTGCACGTACGGGATGCGGTGCTGCGCGCCGACCGCCAGCTCCTCGATCATGAACTGGAAGTCGTAGTCGCCGGAGAGCGCGACGACCGGGGTCTCCGGGTCGGCGGTGGCGACGCCGAGGGCCGCGGGGATGGTCCAGCCGAGCGGGCCGGCCTGGCCGCAGTTGATCCAGTGGCGCGGCTTGTAGACGTGCAGCATCTGCGCGCCGGCGATCTGGGAGAGGCCGATGGTGGTGACGTAGCGGGTGTCGGGCCCGAACGCCTTGTTCATCTCCTCGTAGACGCGCTGCGGTTTCATCGGCACGTTGTCGAAGTGCGTACGGCGGTGCATGGAGCCCTTGCGTTCCAGGTGCGAGGCGACCCAGGCGGAGCGGTCGGGCAGCCTGCCGGCCGCCTTGAGCTCGCGCGCGACCTCGACGAACAGCTCCAGGGCGGCCTTGGCGTCGGAGGCGATACCGTAGTCCGGGGCGAAGATCTTGCCGATCTGGGTCGGCTCGATGTCGACGTGGACGAACGTGCGGCCCTCGCGGTACACGTCCAGCTTGTAGCCGGTGTGACGGTTGGCCCAGCGGTTGCCGATGCCGAGGACGAAGTCCGACTCCAGGAACGTGGCGTTGCCGTAGCGGTGACCGGTCTGCTGGCCGACCATGCCGGCGTTCAGCTCGTGGTCGTCCGGGATGGTGCCCCAGCCCATCAGGGTGGGCACGACCGGGGTGTTGGTGATCTCCGCGAACTCGACCAGCAGGTCGGAGGCGTCGGCGTTGATGATGCCGCCGCCGGCGACGATCAGCGGACGCTCGGACTCCAGGAGGAAGGACAGCGCCTTCTCGATCTGGGCGCGGGTCGCGGCCGGCTTGTAGACGGGGAGCGGCTCGTACGTCTCCGGGTCGAAGTCGATCTCGGTCTGCTGGACGTCGATCGGCAGGTCGATCAGGACCGGCCCGGGACGGCCGGAGCGCATGAGGTGGAAGGCCTGCTGGAAGACCCCGGGCACCTGCGCGGCCTCCAGTACGGTGACGGCCATCTTCGTGACCGGCCGCGCGATGGAGGCGATGTCGACGGCCTGGAAGTCCTCTTTGTGGAGCAGGGCGGTCGGGGCCTGGCCCGTGATGCACAGGATCGGGATGGAGTCGCCGATCGCGGAGTACAGGCCGGTGATCATGTCGGTGCCGGCCGGACCGGAGGTGCCGATGCAGACACCGATGTTGCCCGGGTGCGTACGGGTGTAGCCCTCGGCCATGTGCGAGGCGCCCTCGACGTGGCGGGCCAGGGTGTGGTGGATGCCGCCGGAGGCCTTGAGCGCCGCGTAGAAGGGGTTGATCGCCGCGCCGGGGACACCGAACGCGTTGCTGACGCCCTCGCGCTTGAGGATCTCGACTGCCGCGCGGGCAGCGGTCATACGAGCCATGGAGTACTCCTGCTTCGGCTGTCGGACGTGTGCTCCCGTCGCGCCCCGCGGTGTGAACACTTCCGTATTGCGGAAAGTCTTTTCTACTATCTGGAAGCAATGTAAGTGGGGAGCCGGAGGTCGTCAAGAGACGGACAGGCGGGGGCTCGCTGGAGGACGATGGGGTCCATGTCCGAGTGCGTGGCGGTGCGCTGCCCGGTCTGCCGGCGCGAACACCTCTATACGGCGCCGGAGTACCCGTGCGTCTGCGGAGCGCCCGTCCTCCCGCGGCTGGACCCGGGGGCGCCGGCCACGGCGGTCTCGCACCGCTCCTGGGAGGACGACTGGGTCACCGTGCGGTGCGCCTCCTGCGGGCGCGAGGGCGAGTGGCCGCGTCCGGAGCTGGGCTGCCCGTGCGGCACGGTGCTGCGCGTCCCGGTCGCGGCGGACACCCCGTCCCGGTGCGTCGAACCGACCCCGCGGCGCGCCTTCCAGCCGGTGACGATCCGCACGGCACGCGACGCGGTGACGGCCGCCGCGCTGTACCTGCGCTGGCTCGGCTACCGCGACATCCGCCGCGCGGACCAGCGCCCGCCGAACGGCGTCGGCATCGCCGCCCGGGGCCTGCTCGCCCAGGTCGACCCCACCGTCCGCCCGGCCTCCGCACGCGACGTGGAGTGCCTGTGGCTCACCGCCATGACCGAATCCGCGACCTGCGTCTACTTCTCCCTCGCCGGCTACGCCACGGAGGCCCGAGCGGTGGCCGACTCGCTACGGGTCCCCCTGTTCGTCCTCGACCTGACGGGAACCCCGCAGCCGGTGAACACCTTGGCGGACGAACTGGACGCGACGGAGCCGTAGGCCTCCGGCAGCGGGGCGAGGGTGGACGGGCGAGCGGGCGGGCGCCTCCACAGCAACCCGGGGCTCCATGGCCCCAGGGCTCCATGGCCCCGCGAGGAGTCCCGCCCCCTCCGCCATACTCGCGGCATGCGTATCCGCCCCGCGGCCGCCGACGAGCTGCCCGCCCTCCAGGACATCGAGCGTGCCGCCGGAACCCCGTTCCGTGCCCTCGGCATGGAGGCGATCGCCGATGACGATCCGCCGACCCTCGCCGATCTGGAGCGGTACCGGCGGGCGGGCCGGGCCTGGGTCGCCGCCGGTGAGGGGGCTCGGCCGGTGGGCTATCTGATCGCCGAGCCCGTCGACGGCGCCCTGCACGTCGAGCAGGTCTCCGTCCACCCCGACCTCGCGCGCCGCGGCATCGGCCGGACCCTCCTCTCGTACGCCGACGAGCGCGCCCGCGAGGACGGGCTGAGCGGTCTCACGCTGACCACCTTCACCGGGGTCCCGTGGAACGCCCCGTACTACGAGCGCCTCGGCTTCCGCGTCCTGGGCGAGGCCGAACTCACCCCCGGGCTGCGGAGGATCCGCGCCCGCGAGGCTGAACTCGGCCTCGACCGGTGGCCCAGGGTGTGCATGCGTCGCGGCTAGTCGGCCGCGTACGTCTCGCGCAGCTCGATCTTGCGCACCTTCCCGGACACCGTCATCGGGAACGACTCCAGCACCCGCAACCGGCTCGGCACCTTGTAGTGCGCCAGCCGTCCCTCGCAGAACGCCCGGACCTCCTCCAGGGTCGGGGGGTCGGCCGGGTCGCGCGGGATGACGCAGGCGAGCACCTCCTCGCCGTAGCGCTCGTGCGGGACCCCGACCACCTGGACGTCCGCGATCTTCGGATGGGCGTAGAGGAACTCCTCGATCTCGCGGGGGTAGATGTTCTCGCCACCCCGGATGATCATGTCCTTGATGCGGCCGACGATCTCGACGTACCCGTCCTCCCGCATCACCGCGAGGTCCCCGGTGTGCATCCAGCGGCCGGCGTCGACGGCCTCGGCGGTCTTCTCGGGCTCGTTCCAGTAGCCGAGCATCACGCTGTAGCCGCGGGTGCACAACTCCCCCGCCACGCCCCGGGGTTGGGTCACCCCGGCGGGGTCGACGACCTTCACCTCCACATGCGGCAGGACGCGGCCGACCGTGCCGGTGCGGTGCTCCAGGTCGTCCTCGCGCCGGGTCTGCGTGGAGACGGGCGAGGTCTCGGTCATGCCGTAGCAGATCGACACCTCGGCCATGTTCATCTCGCCGACCACCCGCTTCATCACCTCCACCGGGCAGGGCGAGCCCGCCATGATCCCGGTGCGCAGTGAGGAGAGGTCGTAGGTCGCGAAGTCGGGCAGGTTCAACTCCGCGATGAACATGGTCGGTACGCCGTACAGGGAGGTGCAGCGCTCTCGTTGGACCGCCTCCAGCGTGGCCCCGGGGTCGAAGGACGGGGCCGGGATCACGATGCAGGCGCCGTGCGAGGTGGCCGCGAGATTGCCCATGACCATGCCGAAGCAGTGGTAGAAGGGCACCGGCACGCAGATCCGGTCCCGCTCGCTGTAGGAGATCATCTCCCCGACGAAGTAACCGTTGTTGAGGATGTTGTGGTGGGAGAGGGTCGCCCCCTTGGGGAACCCGGTCGTGCCCGAGGTGTACTGGATGTTGATGGGGTCGTCGCAGGACAGCTCGGGGAACTCCGCGGGCACCCCGCGGGCGAGCAACGCGTCCCAGCTCGGGTCCCCGATGAACACGGTCTCCCGCAACTGCGGGCAACGGCCGCGCACTTCCTCCACCATCGCGCGGTAGTCGCTGCTCTTGTGGCTCAGGGACGCGAACAGCAGGGAGATCCCGGCCTGGTTGAGGACGTACTCGACCTCGTGGGTGCGGTAGGCCGGGTTGATGTTGACCATGATCGCGCCGATGCGGGCGGTGGCGTACTGGACCAGCACCCACTCGGGGCAGTTGATCGCCCAGATGCCCACCCGGTCGCCCTTGAGGACCCCGCTCGCGAGCAGCGCGTACGCCAACTCGTCCACGTCGGAGGCGAATTGGGCGTAGGTCCAGCGCCGACCGGACGGCATGTCGACCAGTGCCTCGCGGTCCGGCCAGGCCGCCACGGCCCGGTCCAGGTTCGCGCCGATGGTGCCGCCGAGCAGCGCCGTCGTGCTCGTTCCGTGGCTGTACGACCAAGTGGTCACCGGAAGTCCTCCTCGCGGTACTCGGCGTCCGAGCCCGCGGCCGTGGCCTCGCGCAGCTCGATGCGGCGGATCTTGCCCGAGACGGTCTTGGGCAGCGGCGCGAACTCCAGCCGGCGGATGCGCTTGTAGGGGGCGAGGACCTGCCGGGAGTGCTCGAAGAGCACCTTCGCGGTGTCTGGGCCCGGCTCCCAGCCCCGCGCCAGCACCACGTACGCCTTCGGCACCGCAAGCCGCAATTCGTCCGGCGCCGGCACCACCGCCGCCTCCGCCACCGCCTCGTGCTCCAGCAGCGCGCTCTCCAGCTCGAACGGGGAGATCTTGTAGTCGGACGCCTTGAACACGTCGTCCGCCCGCCCGACATACGTGAGGTAGCCGTCCGCGTCCCGCGAGGCGATGTCCCCGGTGCGGTAATAACCCCCGGCCATCGCCTCCGCCGTACGGTCGGCATCGCCGTGATATCCGGTCATCAGACCCACCGGCCGGGCCGACAGGTCCAGCGCGATCTCGCCCTCGGTGGCGCCCGGCGCCCCGGAGACCGGGTCGAGGAGTTCCACCGTGTAGCCGGGGCTGGGGCGGCCCATGGAGCCCGTCTTCAGCGGTTGGCCGGGGGTGTTGGCGACCTGGACGGCCGTCTCGGTCTGGCCGAAGCCGTCCCGGATCGTCACCCCCCACGCCTGCCGCACCTGCTCGATCACCTCCGGGTTCAACGGCTCCCCGGCCGCCACCACCTCACGCGGCGGAGTCCGCAGCTGGCCGAGGTCGGCCTGGATGAGCATGCGCCACACCGTCGGCGGGGCACAGAACGTCGTCACCCCCGCCCGGTCCATCTCCGCCATCAGCCGACCCGCGTCGAACCGCGTGTAGTTGTGGATGAAGACCGTCGCCTCCGCGTTCCACGGCGCGAAGAGGTTGGACCAGGCGTGCTTGGCCCAGCCCGGCGAGGAGATGTTCAGATGCACGTCACCGGGCCGCAGACCGATCCAGTACATCGTCGCCAAGTGCCCGATCGGGTACGAGGTGTGGGTGTGCTCCACCAGTTTGGGGCGGGCGGTGGTGCCGGAGGTGAAGTAGAGCATCAGCGGGTCGTCGGCGCGTGTCTCGCCGTCGGGCGCGAAGTCCGGGGAGGCGGCACAGGCGTCCTCGTAGCGCAGCCACCCCTCGGGGGCGCCGCCGACCGCGATCCGGGTGTAGCCGCCGGGCACGTCGTCGAACTTGGCCGTGTCCTCGGCCCGGACCAGGACGTGCCGGACGCGGCCGCGCTCGACCCGGTCGCGCAGGTCGGCGGGGCCGAGCAGCGGGGTGGCCGGGATGACGACGGCCCGGAGCTTCATCGCCGCGAGGGCGGTCTCCCACAGCTCGGTCTGGTTGCCGAGCATGACGAGGACGCGGTCCTCCGCGCCCACGCCCTGCGCGCGCAGCCAGTTCGCGGCGCGGTCCGAGCGCTCTGACAGCTCGGCGAAGGACAGCCGTACCTCCTCGCCGTCCTCCTCCACGATGTGCAGGGCGGTGCGGTCGTTCCCTTCGGCGATGACGTCGAACCAGTCGAGCGCCCAGTTGAAGCGGTCGGGGCGGGGCCAGGCGAAGCCCTCACAGGCCGCGGTGTAGTCCTCGCGGTGCTCCAGCAGGAAGTCCCGCGCGCTGCGGAAGTCGGCCGTCGTCATCTCTTCTGCTCTCCTCCATGCCGGACCATTGCCGGGCGGCTCTCTGCCATCGTGTAATCCGTGATGCAGGTCTCACTACCCCCGAACGGGGGTGTGCGCCGCATGGAAGGGGCGGAACAGGTGGCGGCAGACGCGGCGGACATCCGTACCGCACTCGTACGGCTGAGGCGGACGACCGGGCTGCCGGTGGCGTTCGGCGGGCTGGTGGAGGCCGGGCGGCCGCAGATGCGCATCAGCGAACTCAGCGGCACGGCCACCCCCGCGCTCCGCGCGCTCGCGGTCACCTCCGGCAACGGGCTGGGCGGCAAGGCGGTCGCCCTGGCCCGCCCGTGCGCGGTGACGGACTACTCCGCCTCCCGGCAGATCAGCCATGAGTACGACCTGCCGGTCGCGGCCGAGGGGCTGCGGTCGGTCGTGGCGGTGCCCGTGGTCGTACGGCGCCGGGTGCGCGGGGTCCTGTACGGCGCCCTGCGCACCGTCCAGCCGCTCGGCGACCGCACGCTGAGCGCGGCGGTGGCCGCGGCCCGGGACGTGGAGCAGGCGCTGGTCGTGCGGGACGAGGCGCGCGGGCTGGTGGAGGCGTCCCGTGCGGCCCGGGCCGCCGCGACCCGGACCGCGGTGGCCGATCCCGTGGCCCGGGAGCAGGTGCGGGAGGCCCACGCGGCCCTGCGCGCCCTGGCGCCGAGGATCACCGACCCGGCGCTGCGGGCCGAGCTGCTGGCCGCCTGCGGACTGCTGGCACCCCGGGCCCCCGTAGAGGAGGTCGGGCTCGCGCCTCGTGAGCTGGACGTCCTGGCGTGTGTGGCCGCGGGGGCGACGAACGCGGCGGCCGCCGAACGGCTGGGCCTGCGGCCGGAGACGGTCAAGGGCTATCTGCGCTCGGCGATGCGGAAGCTGGGGGCGCACACCCGTGGGGAGGCGGTGGTGGCGGCGCGCCGGACGGGGCTGTTGCCGTAACACACTGTTGACATTTCATTCATGCGTCGGTGCTTTGTATTTCTCCATGCCGCAAGGTTGTTATTTCCCTCACGACGCCGTCCGTCCGAATTTCAAAGAGATCTTGCCTAGAATTTGGCCCGGACACGACACAAGAGGGGAGCGGTGACGGTGCGACGCGACTTCAAGGAGCCTGCCAGATGCCGCCCCGACCTGGTCATCGGCCGGGAGGAGGTGTTCGGGCAGGCCCGGGAGCAGCTCGCCCGGGGCGGCAGCGTGCTCCTGCACGGCCCCGCCGGAATAGGAAAGTCGACCGTCCTGCGGGCTTTGGCCGCGGAAAACGGCGGCGCGGCCCGCACCGTGTTGCGCTGCTCGGCCACCGAGTCCGAATCCCACCTCCCCTTCCTCGCCCTCGCCGACCTGCTCGGCCTGGTCCTCGACGAGGTGTCCGGCAAGCTTCCCGCGGCCCAGCTCACCGCCCTGGAGTCGGCCCTCACCGGCCGCGGCGAGTCCACCCTCCAGCGCGACGGCCTCGCCCTGCGGCTCGCCGTGCTGTCGGCGCTGCGCGCGCTGGCCGCCGAGGGACCCGTGCTGATCGTCGCCGACGACGTGCAGTGGCTGGACTCGGCCAGCTCCGAGCTGCTCGGCTTCGCCGCCCGCCGGCTCGGCGACACCCCGGTGCGGATGCTGTGCGCGGTACGGACCGAGGGCCAGGAGTACGACCGTCATCTACGCGCGTCCCCGCCGGACACCCTCGCCCTGCGCGTCAACCCGCTGACCCGCCCCCAGGTCTCCGAGCTGCTCGGCCACCGCGGCTACACCGGCCTGCCCCGCTCCACCGTCCGGGACATCCACCGCACCAGCGGCGGCAACCCGCTCTTCGCCCTGGAACTCGGCCGCGCCCTGGACGAGAACCCCACCCCGCCCCGCCCGGGCGAACCGCTGCCGGTACCCACCTCGCTGCGCACCCTGGTGCTCAACCGCCTGGAGATGCTCTCGGACGAGGCCCGCCGCACCCTCCTGGTGGCCAGCGCCGGCGCCCGCCCGACCCCGGCCCTGCTGCGCGCGGCCGGCCGGGAGAACGCCGAGGCGGAGACCGCCCAGGCCGCCGCGCTGGGCCTGCTGGCCACCGACCCCGAGGGTCCCGCCGTACGGTTCGCGCATCCCCTGATCTCGGCCGCGCTGTACGCCGAGGCGCCCGCGCACGAACGGCGGGCCGCGCACGCCGCGCTGTCCAAGGCCGCCTCCGACCCGATCGAACGGGCCCGGCACCTCGCCCTGGCCACCACCGGCACCGACCAGGACACCGCCGACAGCCTCGCCGAGGCCGCCTCCCTCGCCCGGGACCGCGGCGCCCCCTCGGTCGCCGCCTCCCTCGGGCTGCTCGCCGCCCGGCACACCCCGGCCGACGGCGGTCCGGCTGCGGACACGCGCCGGCTCCAGGCCGCCGAGGACGCGATCACCGCCGGGGAGCTGGACCTCGCCCGGGACATCGCGCGGGACGTGCTGACCCGGGCGACCGTGCCGGCGGACCGGGTGCGGGCCTGGATCATCGTGATCGACACGGCCGGCCACGCCATGACGGAGGTCGACTCGGTCTTCCCGCAGGCCCTCGCCGACGCCGGGGACGACCCGCGGCTGCTGGCCCTGATCCACTACCAGCTGACCTGGCGGGCCCTGCTCGTCGACGGCGACTTCGACCGGGCCCGCGAGGAGGCCGCGCACTCGGCGGCGCTCGCCGAACGGGCCGGCGACCGCTACAACGAGCTGATGGCGCTCGCCTTCCAGGCCCAGATCGAGACCCTGATGGGCCACCCGGACGCGCCCGCCACCATCAAGCGCGCCCTGAAGGAACCCCAGGACCCGAGGGTGGCCTGCCAT
Organism: Streptomyces sp. NPDC020489; assembly: GCF_044386545.1. Lineage (NCBI taxonomy): Bacteria > Bacillati > Actinomycetota > Actinomycetes > Kitasatosporales > Streptomycetaceae > Streptomyces > Streptomyces sp. NPDC020489. The sequence continues at coordinate 480,526 of NZ_JBIRUZ010000003.1, read as the reverse complement.
CACAACGGGGCCGGCTACTCCCGGTTCCGCTGGCTGATCATGAGCGACCAGCTGTCCGAGGCCCGCGCCACGGTCACGGCGCTGCTGCGCGAGGTGCAGCGGCGCGGCTCGGTCGAGAGCGAGGTGCACTTCCTGCGCGGGGTCGCCGAGACAGAACTGCGCTCCGGGCACTGCGGGCGCGCCCTCGACCTCGCCCGGGAGAGCCTGCTGCTGGCCCGGGACACCGGCATCGGGGAGGTCGCGTCCTGCGTGCTGACCTCCCTCGGCGAGGCGTCCGGCGGCGATGTCGGGCGGGCCCTGGAGCTGGCCCACGAGGCGGTCGAGCACGCCGAGCGCGACGGCGACCAGATGTACGTCTCCCGCGCCCTGGCCGCCCTCGGCTACGCCCAGCTGGTCGCCGGGGACGCCGAGGGGACGGTTCGCTCGCTGCGCCGGGTGCGCGAGCTGGAGGACGGGCTCGGCATCACCGATCCCGCGCGTGGCCGCTGGCAGGGTGACCTCGCCGAGGCCCTGGTCCGCACAGGTGAACTGCGCGAGGCACAGGACGTCGTCGACGTCACCCGCGAACAGGCGCTGCGGCTCGGCCGCGAGAGCGTCCTGGCCGTGCTGGACCGCGCGGAGGCGCTGCTGCGGGCCGCGCGCGGCGAGCGCGAGGCCGCGCTCGCCCAGCTGACCTCGGTGCAGGACCGGCTCGCCAAGCTCGGCTACGGCCTGGAGGAGGCCCGCACCGCCTTCGCGCTGGCCCGGCTGCGCCCGCAACGGCCCGGTTCGACGTCGTACGACGAGGCGGCCCGGCTCTTCCGCCGCTGCCGGGCGCTGCCCTGGCTGCGCCAGGTGGAGGCGGCGACCGCCCAGCCGGCCGTCGCGCCGGAACCGCCCGCGCCCGTGCCCCCGGCGGACGCGCTGGAGGGGCTGGAGGGGCTGGCCTCGATGGAGCGTCAGGTCGCGGCCCTCGTCATGGAGGGCGCGACCAACCGGGAGATAGCCGCCCGGCTGTTCATCAGCGTCAAGACGGTGGAGGCGACCCTGACCCGGGTCTACCGCAAGCTGGGCATCCGCTCGCGGGTGGACATCGTCCGCCTGGCGGCGGGGCGCCGCACGAAGTGAGGGGGCGCGGGTTTTACTGCCCGCGCGGGTTTGCCGCCGCCCCACCGAGGGTTATCCCTGTCCAACTCCCCTAGGGGGTTCCCTCATTGGGACGGGGAACTTCCGGGTTCTAGCTTATGAACGTGCCGCTCGCCCGGGCATACGGGGGTCGGTCCCGCGACCCCCGTGCTCCACCCCCCACACCCGCGCGACCCCCCACCGGCAACCCCCCACTGAGGAGACTCATGTTGTTCGGGCTCAACCGCGCCAGGAAGACCGCCGCGCTCGTCGCGGCGACCGCTGCCGCCGCCGCGACAGCGCTGCTCGGCGCCCCCACCGCCGTGGCCGCTCCCCAGCCCATCGTCGGCGGTACGACCACCACGACGACCGCGTACCCCTTCGTCATGCAGATCACGGACGCCTCGCAGAACCAGTTCTGCGGCGGCACCCTGGTCTCCGCCACCAAGGTCGTGACGGCGGCCCACTGCATGGTCGGCGAGACCACCAGCAGTGTGCGGGTCGTCGGCGGCCGCACCTACCTCAACGGCACGAACGGCACGGTCAGCCGGGTCAGCAAGATCTGGATCCACCCGTCCTACACGGACGCCACCAACGGTGACGACGTGGCCGTGCTGACCCTGTCGACGGCGATGTCGTACACCCCGGCGTCGTACGTCTCCTCCTCGCAGACGAGCGTGTACGCGGCCGGCACCACGGCCCGCATCCTCGGCTGGGGCACCACGTCGGCGGGCGGCAGCTCCTCCAACCAGCTGCGCACGGCGACCGTGCCGATCGTCTCCAACTCCAGCTGCGCGAGCAGCTACGGCTCGGACTTCATCTCGTCCGACATGGTTTGCGCCGGATACACCTCCGGCGGCACAGACACCTGCCAGGGCGACAGCGGCGGTCCCCTGCTCATCGGGGGCGTCCTGGCAGGGATCACTTCTTGGGGCGAGGGTTGCGCACAGGCCGGTTACCCGGGTGTCTACACCCGGCTGACCACCTTCTCCAGCCTGGTGACCACCCAGGTCAACTCATGACCCCGAAGATCTCCTGAGCACCCCTCAGGTGACAGACCAGGGGGCGTTGCGGGCCTCCACGAGCGGCCCGCAACGCCCCCTGTCCACGCCCCGGCCTCAGGGCTGTCCGACGACGGTCCCGAACCGGATGTCGTACGAGGTCCCCGGGTGCAGCACGGCCAGCATCCGGGCGCCCTCCTCGGCGACCTCGGTCCGCTGGGCCCGGGTGAGTGCGCCGAAGGGTTCGACGACGAGTTCCGTGTCCGTCAGCTTCCAGACGCCGGCGAGGAAGCCGTCGACCAGCAGGGTGCTGTAGGCCATGTTCCCCGCCCAGCTGCGGCCCCAGTACGCGGGCGGGATGACGCGGGTGCGGTCGGCGTGGGACAGCAGGAGGTTGTCGAACTCGGGCAGGAAGCGCGGCGGGGCCGGGGTGTCGGCGGCGGGGCGGGGGGCGTCGGGGAGGTCGAAGAGTTCGACGCCGTGCTCGTCGCGGAAGGTCAGCAGCCGGGGGCGCAGGCGCTCGAAGGCGTCCTTCAGGCGGGTGAGTCCGGCCCAGGTCTGCATGTCCTTGACCGAGGCGGGCCCGAAGGCGGCGAGGTAGCGCAGGACGGTGGCGTCCGGGGCCGGCGCGGGCTCGGCCGAGCGGCCCAGCCAGTGCTCGACGGTGGTGAGGGCGACCTGGCCGCTGCGCCCCCACAGTCCGCGCGGGGTGACCTGGACGAGGGGGAGGCGACAGCGGGCGGCGATCGCGAGGGCCTGCGGGTCGGCGTCCGGCCACTCGGTGAGGAGCTCCTCGCGCAGCTGCTTCATGGTCCGCGGCTCGGCCTCGACGAGGTCCCGGGCGAGCGCGGCGAGGCGGTCGAGGTCGACGCCCTGAAGTCCCTTGCGGAACTGGGTGAGTTCGCGCTCGCGGGCCCCCTGCACCAGCGGGCGCAGGGTGAGGGCGTCGTCGGCGGTGTGGGTGTGGATGGTCGAGCGCAGGGTGACGATGCGGACGACCTCGCGATCGGCCATCAGCGTCGACAACTCCTCGGGCGCGAAGCCCTGGAGACGAGCGGCGAGCGCGTAGTACGGCGGCTTGACGTTCTGCGCCTGGAGGCCGAGCAGCCGCTCGACGGCCGCCTTCGCGGGGAGCTCGGCCCGGCGCAGAAGGAACTGCCGGTCGAGGGTCGCGCGGTTGAGGGCGCGGGTGTCGAGCACGGGGGCCGTCGTCTTCGTCATGGGACCCACGCTACGGACACTTGCGGACACCTTCTGTCCGCAAGCCTCGCCGCCCCGCCTGTTTCCTTGACCGCGCGGGCACCCGGAGGCGGTATGCGCGGTATGTCCTGCCTGCGATCACCCAGTCGGCGGCCCGCACCGTTGCCGCAGATTCGTTGCAACAACCGCGTTCTCGGCACCCCCGTCGGGTGCGTGGGCGGCGTCACATTCAGCGCGAGGGAAACGTCACAGCCGATCCTCTGCTACGGCTGGAGCCCGCTGCCCTAGCATCCGACGCATGACGGTCCTGCCTGACGACGGGCTTGAGCTGGCCGGTGAGTTCCCTGACGTTCCCCACGAGCAGTGGCAGCGCCTCGTGGCGGGTGTCCTGCGCAAGGCGGGCAAGGACGTCGAGGGCCCCGCGGCCGAGGAAGCCCTGTCCACCGCGCTGGAGGACGGGTTGCGCACCCGGCCTCTGTACACCGCGCTCGACGCCGCGCCCGAGCCCGGCCTGCCCGGCTTCGCCCCCTTCGTACGGGCGGGCCGTGCCGAAGGGAACACGGTCGGCGGCTGGGACGTACGGCAGCGCCATGTCACGGCCGACAACCCCGCGGTCCTGGCCGACCTGGAGAACGGCGTCACCTCCCTGTGGCTGGCGGTCGGCGAGAGCGGCATCCCCGTGTCGTCGCTGGCCCGCGTCCTCGACGGCGTGTACCTGGACCTGGCGCCCCTCGTCCTCGACGCGGGGCCGGAGGTCGAGGCCGCCGCACAGGAGGTGCTCCGGCTGTACGAGGAGCGCGGGGTCGCGCGGGACGCGGTGCGCGGCAACCTGGGCGCCGACCCGCTGGGGCACCAGGCGCGGACCGGGCAGGATCACGACTTCGCCCCCATCGCCCACCTCGCCCGGCGCTGCGCCGAGGAGTACCCGGGGCTGCGGGCGCTGACCGTGGACGCGTTGCCGTACCACGAGGCCGGTGGCTCGGCCGCCGAGGAGCTGGGCAGCTCGCTTGCGACCGGTGTGGCGTACCTGCGTCGGCTGACCGAGGCGGGACTGAGCGTCCAACAGGCCTGCGCGCAGCTGGAGTTCCGGTACGCGGCGACCGCCGACCAGTTCCTGACGATCGCCAAGCTGCGCGCCGCGCGCCGGCTGTGGGCCCGCGTCGCCGAGGTGTGCGGGGCACCGGAGGCGGGAGCACAGCTCCAGCACGCGGTGACCTCGCCGGTGATGATGACGCGCCGCGACCCGTGGGTGAACATGCTGCGCGCGACCATCGCCACGCTGGCCGCCGGCGCGGGCGGCGCCGAGTCCGTCACCGTGCTGCCCTTCGACCACGCGCTCGGCCTGCCGGACGCGTTCGCCCGGCGCATCGCCCGCAACACCTCGACGATCCTCATCGAGGAGTCCCACCTGGCCCGCGTCATCGACCCGGCGGGCGGCTCCTGGTACGTGGAGCGGCTCACCGACGAACTCGCCCACGCGGGCTGGGAGTTCTTCCAGGAGATCGAGGGGGCGGGCGGTCAGGCGGCCGCTCTCGGCTCCGGGATGCTGCGCGACCGGCTCGCCGCCACCTGGGCCGCCCGCAGCGCGAAGCTCGCCGGACGCCGCGAACCGATCACCGGCGTCAGCGAGTTCCCGCACCTGGGCGAGAAGCCGGTGGTGCGCGAGCCGGCGCCCGAGCCGCCGACCGGGGGTCTGCCCCGGGTCCGGCGCGACGAGGCGTTCGAGGCGCTGCGGGCCCGCTCCGACGCCCACCTGGCGGCGACCGGCGCCCGGCCCCGGATCTTCCTGGCCGCCCTCGGCCCGGCCGCAGCCCACACCGCGCGGCTCACCTTCGCGGCCAACCTCTTCCAGGCGGGCGGCATCGAACCCGTCACCGAGGGCGACTTCGAGGACAGCGGGGCCGCCGAGGCCTGCCTGTGCTCCAGCGACGCCCTGTACGAGGAGCGGGCGGAGAGCGTGGCGGCCGAACTGACCGCCGCCGGCGCCTCGCATGTGTTCCTCGCCGGGCGGCCCGCGGGGTACGCCGGCGTCGACGGTTACGTCTTCGCGGGCTGCGACGCCGTCGCCGTCCTGTCCGACACCCTCGACCGCATGGGAGTGTCCCGATGACGACCCCCTCCATCCCCGACTTCTCCGGGATCGACCTGGGGACCCCGGCCCTCGCCGGCGGCACCGACGAGTGGCAGGCGGCGCTGAAGAAGGCGGCCGGCGGCGACGACCTGCTGTGGGAGACCCCCGAGGGCATCCCGGTCAAGCCGCTCTACACCGGCCAGGACCTCGAGGGTCTGGACTTCCTGGACACGCGGCCCGGCGCGGCGCCGTATCTGCGCGGCCCGTACCCGACGATGTACGTCAACCAGCCCTGGACGATCCGCCAGTACGCGGGGTTCTCCACCGCCGAGGAGTCCAACGCCTTCTACCGGCGCAATCTCGCGGCCGGCCAGAAGGGCCTGTCGGTCGCGTTCGACCTGCCCACGCACCGCGGTTACGACAGCGACCACCCGCGTGTGACGGGTGACGTCGGCATGGCGGGCGTGGCCATCGACTCGATTCTCGACATGCGGCAGCTCTTCGACGGCATCCCCCTCGACAAGATGTCCGTGTCGATGACGATGAACGGCGCCGTGCTGCCGGTGCTGGCGCTGTACATCGTGGCGGCGGAGGAACAGGGCGTACCGCCGGAGAAGTTGGCCGGGACCATCCAGAACGACATCCTCAAGGAGTTCATGGTCCGCAACACCTACATCTATCCGCCGAAGCCGTCGATGCGGATCATCTCCGACATCTTCGCGTTCACCTCGCAGCGGATGCCGCGCTACAACTCGATCTCCATCTCCGGCTACCACATCCAGGAGGCCGGCGCGACGGCCGATCTGGAGCTGGCGTACACCCTCGCGGACGGGGTCGAGTACATCCGTGCGGGACGCGAAGTCGGCCTGGACGTGGACGCGTTCGCGCCCAGGCTGTCGTTCTTCTGGGCGATCGGCATGAACTTCTTCATGGAGATCGCCAAGCTCCGCGCGGCCCGCCTGCTGTGGGCGAAGCTGGTGAGGCAGTTCGACCCGCAGAACCCCAAGTCGCTGTCCCTGCGCACCCATTCGCAGACCTCCGGCTGGTCGCTGACCGCGCAGGACGTGTTCAACAACGTCACGCGCACCTGCGTCGAGGCGATGGCGGCGACCCAGGGCCACACCCAGTCGCTGCACACCAACGCCCTCGACGAGGCACTCGCGTTGCCCACCGACTTCTCGGCGCGCATCGCCCGCAACACCCAGCTGCTGCTCCAGCAGGAGTCCGGCACGACCCGGGTCATCGACCCGTGGGGCGGCAGCGCGTACGTGGAGAAGCTGACGTACGACCTCGCGCGTCGGGCCTGGCAGCACATCCAGGAGGTCGAGCAGGCCGGCGGCATGGCCAAGGCCATCGACGCGGGCATCCCGAAGCTGCGCATCGAGGAGGCCGCGGCGCGCACCCAGGCGCGTATCGACTCCGGGCGCCAGCCGGTGATCGGCGTCAACAAGTACCGCGTCGAGACCGACGAGCAGATCGACGTCCTCAAGGTCGACAACTCCTCGGTGCGCACCCAGCAGATCGCCAAGCTGCGGCGGCTGCGCGCGGAGCGCGACGAGCAGGCCTGCCAGGACTCGCTGGACGCGCTCACCCGGGCCGCCGGCGGCGAGGGCAACCTGCTGGAGCTGGCCGTGAACGCGGCCCGCGCCAAGGCCACCGTCGGGGAGATCTCCGACGCCCTGGAGAAGGTGTACGGGCGGCACGCGAGCCAGATCCGTACGATCTCCGGCGTGTACCGCAACGAAGCCGGCGAGTCCCCGTCCGTGGACCGCACCCGCGCCCTGGTCTCCGACTTCGCCGAGGAGGAGGGCCGCCGCCCCCGCATCCTGGTCGCCAAGATGGGCCAGGACGGCCATGACCGCGGCCAGAAGGTCATCGCCACCGCCTTCGCCGACCTCGGCTTCGACGTCGACGTCGGCCCCCTGTTCCAGACGCCGGCCGAGGTCGCCCGCCAGGCGGTCGAGGCGGACGTGCACATCGTCGGCGTCTCCTCGCTGGCCGCCGGCCATCTCACCCTCGTACCGGCGCTCAAGGAGCAGCTGGCCGAGGAGGGGCGCGAGGACATCATGATCGTGGTCGGCGGGGTGATCCCGCCGCAGGACGTGCCCACGCTCCTGGAGATGGGCGCGGCGGCCGTCTTCCCCCCGGGGACGGTGATCCCGGACGCGGCGTACGACCTGGTCAAGCGGTTGTCGCACGACCTCGGGCACGACCTGTGATCGATGTCGACGCGTATGTGAAGGGTGTGCTCGACGGCAAGCGTGCGCTCGTCGCCCGCGCCATCACGCTCGTCGAGTCGACCCGGCCCCGGCACCGGGCGCTGGCGCAGGAGCTGCTCACCGAGCTGCTCCCGCACAGCGGCCGGGCCCGGCGGATCGGCGTCAGCGGGGTGCCGGGGGTCGGCAAGTCGACGTTCATCGACGCGTTCGGCACCATGCTGACCTCGCGCGGGCATCGGGTCGCCGTGCTCGCCGTCGACCCGTCGTCGAGCCGGACCGGCGGCTCCATCCTGGGCGACAAGACCCGGATGGAACGCCTCGCCGTGGACCCGGCGGCGTTCGTGCGGCCCTCCCCCAGCGCGGGCACGCTCGGCGGCGTCGCCAAGGCCACCCGCGAGTCCATGGTGGTGATGGAGGCGGCCGGTTACGACGTGATCCTCGTCGAGACGGTCGGGGTCGGCCAGTCCGAGACCGCCGTGGCCAACATGGTCGACTCCTTCCTGCTCCTCTCCCTCGCCCGCACCGGCGACCAGCTCCAGGGCATCAAGAAGGGCGTCCTGGAGCTGGCCGACGTGATCGCCGTCAACAAGGCGGACGGCCCGCACCAGCGGGACGCGCAGGCGGCGGCACGGGAGTTGGCCGGCGCACTGCGGCTGATGCACGGCAAGGACGCGTTCTGGACGCCGCCGGTGCTCAGTTGCAGCGCCCGGGAGTCGACCGGCCTGGACGCCGTGTGGGAGCGCCTGGAACAGCACCGCACACTGCTGGACTCCACCGGGCGGCTCGCCGCCAAGCGCCGGGACCAGCAGGTCGACTGGACGTGGAACATGGTCCGCGACGAACTCCTCGGCCGACTCCACGCCGACCCCGGCGTACGCGCCCTGGCGCCCCGCCTCGAACAGCAGGTCAGAGACGGCGAATTGACGGCGACACTGGCGGCGGAACGGATCCTTGAGGCGTTCGGGGAGAACTGACCCTGGTTCCTCGGGCAGGGGTGGCGCCTACTCGCCGCGGCTCAGGCGACGGCTACCGCGCGACGGGGTTCACGGCCTGATCAGCTGGAGCGGCCGGAGCAGGCGCTTGAGCCTCACTGGCTGGAACACCCCTGCCCAGCCCCGCAGTTGGCGACGTGTACCGTCGTGGCATGGCGCGCATCCTGGTGATCGGCGGCGGAACGGGCGGTACGGCGACGGCACTCGCCCTGCACAAGGCGGGGTTCGCGGTCGAGGTGCACGAGGCGCACCCCGACTCGGCCGAGGATCTCGGCGCGTTCCTCACGCTGGCGAGCAACGGCATGCGGGCGCTGGCGCAGATCGACGCCGGAGAGGCGGTGAGCGCGCTCGGCTTCCCGCTGCGCACCCTGCGCGTGCTCGACGCGACGGGCACCGAGGTCGGGGGCGGCCCGATGGGCGAGGCCGACGACCCGCTCCTGAGGTTCCGGTGCCTGCGCCGCGGCGACCTCAACTCCGCAATCCAGAAGGAGGCTTCGCGCCGGGGCATCACCGTACGGCACGGGGCGCGGCTCGCGTCCGTCGAGGAGGGCCCGCGCGGCGTGACCGCCCGCTTCACCGACGGCAGCCAGGCGACGGGCGACCTCCTCGTCGGCGCCGACGGCCTCCACTCCACCGTCCGGCAGACGATCGCACCCGGCGTACGGCCCGTTCACGCCGCCCAGCGCGTCTTCTACGGCTACACCCGCCAGGCCCGACCGCCCGCCGAGGAAGGGCAGTTCACCATGGTCCGGGGCAGCACGGCCGCCTTCGGCTACGCGGTCTCCCCCGGCGGTGAGACGTACTGGTTCGCCCGGGTGACCGACGATCCGCTGACCGCCGAGGAGCTGGCGCGGGGCGGCTGGCGCGAGCCGCTGGTGTCCCGGCTGCGTGCGGACTCGGGCCCCGCCGCGGACATCGTCGCGGCCACCGGCGACGACGTCCTGGCCACGAACGCCAGCGAGATCCCTCCCGGCGCCCCCTGGCGCACCGCCCGGACCGTGCTCGTGGGCGACGCGGCCCACGCGGCCTCCCCCGCCACCGGACAGGGCGCCTCGATGGCGCTGGAGGACGCCGTGGTGCTCGCCAAGTCCCTGCGCGACAGCCCGGACACCGGGTCCGGACTCGCCCTGTACGAGGCGCTGCGCCGCCCGCGCGTGGAGCACAACACGGTCGCGAGCGGGAACCTCTCGCGCGGCGGCCGGGGCACCACCGTCCCCCGGCCGCGGGAGGAGGACCTGCCGCGGCTGCTGGACTGGGACACCAAGGTCTGCGCCTGAGGTGTCAGATCCAGCCGTCGAGGGACTTCATGAACCGCTCGAAGTCGTCGCGGTACAGGGTGTGCCCCGCCCCCGGCACCGTCACGACCTCGAACCCGCTCGCTCGCAGCCGCACCACGTCGTCGGGGCCCACCAGATGGCTGGGGTCGGCGAGTTGGACCAGCGAGGGCACGACCGGGCGGTCCGGGAGGAAGCCCGTGAGCGGACGGCCGCCCAGGAAGGACGAGGTGTCGGCGTCCCAGTCCGCCAGGGTGGCCACCTCGATGTCGACGTCCTCGGCGTCCCAGCGCGGGTTGGACCGCGCGATGTGCTCGCGCGTGCGGTTCTTGGCGGACGCGAACACCCTTGGATCCAGGGCCTGTTCGGGGTCGGCGGAGGTCCAGACCGGTTCCGCGTACACGGCGCGCAGCGGCCGCAGCCGGTCGACCGCCAGGGAGAGGACGAGCCCGCCGAGGGAGTGCCCGAGGGCCAGGTCGGCTCCGCCGGGCAGCGTGTCGACGAGGTCGTCGGCGAAGTGGCGCGGGCTGTACTCGCCGCGCGGTGAGCGGCCGTGGCCGCGCAGGTCGACCGCGATCACCCGATACCCGTGGCCGGCGAGCGCCGGACCGACCCGGCGCCAGGTGCGGGAGTCGGTCATGATGCCGTGCACCAGCAGGGCCGTCCGGTCGCCGGAGCCCCATTCACGGGTGTGGAGTCGCACGCGGCACTGTCCTCTCGGTGGATGGGTCGGCGGTCAGTCCGCGGGCTTCTCCCATACGGAGACATGGGCGGCGCTCTCACTCGTGAACGGCTCCCGCGTCCACCCCTGCCGGCGCTCCCGCAGCCGCAGTCCGGCGAGCTGTGCCATGAGGTCGAGTTCGGCGGGCCAGACGTAGCGGAAAGGGATCTCGTGGTACTCGCCCCGCCCGTCGGCGATCGTCACGTGGTGCGAGCTCATCGACTGGGTGGCTACGTCGTAGGTGTCGAACCCCAGCCGGGAGGCGCCCACATGGAAGGGCACGACGTGCTGTCCCGGCGGTAGTCTGCGCAGCTCGGGGACCATGACCTCGACCACGAAGGTGCCCCCGGGCGCCAGATGGGCGGCGGCGTTGCGGAAGCAGGCGACCTGCGCCTCCTGTGTCGTCAAGTTCATGATCGTGTTGAAGACCAGGCAGACGACGGAGAACCGGCCGTCCACCCGGGTCGTCGCGAAGTCCCCGATGGACACGCCGATCGCCTCGCCGCCGGGCTTGGCGCGCAGCCGTCGGACCATCGCCCGGGACTGGTCGATGCCGTGCACCGGCACGCCCCGGGCGGCCAGCGGCAGGGCGATCCGGCCCGTGCCGATGCCGAGTTCGAGGACGCTGCCGTCGCCGGCGAGCTCCGCCAGGAAGGCGACCGCCGGATCGATGGCGTCCGCCTGGAACATCTCCGACCCGGGGTCGTCGTAGGCCGCCGCGATGTGCTCCGGGAAGTAACCGTCCGCGTGATCCATCCGAGGGACCGTACTCCGCCGACGCCCCCGAGCGCGCGCCAATTTCCGCCTGTGGAGGGTTGGTTGAGGCGCCCGCCGGACAGGCACCCCACCTCGGCCGGAGCCGCTCGGGCCGACGGGAGCCGCCGACTGGGCCATCCGGCCTGGACCGCCGCACGGTCCGGACTCTCCGCGCACATGAGCGGCCGTGATCCTCGCCCCCCGTCACCCCGTCTCACCCGGACGGCTCTCCCCGCGAGCGCCCGGACCGCCGGCCTTCTAGCGTGGCCGTAGGTCCCCGTCTACCCGTCCGAGGTGACCCATGGACGCGTCCGCCGCTCGCCCGCGCTGCCAGGGCCGTTTCTCCGGCCCCGAGGAAGGGCGGGCCTGCGCCACGCCGGCCCGCTTCGAGATCGGCCGGTACGTGGACTTCCCGCTGCCGGTCTGCCCGCACCACCTCGGGCCCTCCCTGCTGTTGGCCCGCAACGTGCTCTGGCCGCCGGAAATCAAGCTGATCGGCTGAGCACCGGCCCTGGACCGGGCCGCCGACCTCGGACCCACCCGACCACCCGCCCGAACCACCGGACCTCCGGCCCCGATGCCCCCCACCCCGGTCAGCGGCGCGCTCGCCGGACCTCCGGGCGGGGCGGCCGTATGAACTGCAGGGTCAGGGTGGCCGGGGGCTGTGCGAGGCCCGGGCCGCCCGCCGCGGCCCAGGTGAGGACGTCGTCGGTGCAGTCGTCGTCGCCGGACCAGCCGATCCAGACGGCACGGCCACCGCGGCGGCGGCCCTCGCCGGACGGCTGGACGACGAGGACGTTCGCCTGGTCGCAGGGGCCGAGGCAGTCGGTCGTGCGGACCGCGAGCCGGCCCCCGGACCCCGCGGCGGCGGCCCGCAACCGGTCGAGCTGCCACTGGTGGTCGACGTCGGGATGCTTGCCCGCGTCGCCGCAGCAGCAGCCGCGGCACACCACGAGCGTGCAGGGACGCGAGGCCGCGGCCCCGAACACGACCGGACTCAACTCTGTCCCTCCCCATCGGCCGTCGGCGCCCTCGCGGCGCCGTCGGCGATCAAGAGGAACACACCGCCCGTCCACCCGCAACTCCCGCCTCCGACCGGCACGGTCCGCAGATCCCGCTCAACTCGAGGGTGTGGTCCAGCTGCGCGTACCCGGTGCTCTCGGCGAGCGCGGCCGCCCAGCGCTCCACGGCCTCCGCGTCGACGGCCCGACTGCGCCCGCAGCGGCGGCAGATGAGGTAGTGCCGGTGCTCGTCGCTGGGCCGCCGCAGGTACAACCGTTCACCGCCCTCGTCGCGTACGACGTCGACGAGCCCGGCGCGGTCGAGTTCGCGCAGCGTGCGGTAGACGGTGGTGAGTCCGACGGTGCCTCCGGCCTCGGTGAGCCGGGTGTGCAGTTCCTGCGCGGAGACGAACTCGGGGCAGCGGCCCAGGACTTCGAGCACGGCCCGGCGCTGGCGCGTGTTGCGCAGGCCGGCGGCGCGCACATGTTCCTCTTCTTCCGTCTCCGCCACACCCATCATAGTAAATGAACACGGTTTTCATGTGGTCGAATTCGGTCAGGTGAAGCCCGCATGACGAAACCGTTGACGAGAAGATGACCCACTCCTATCTTCTGACCGACATCACGAACTGTGTTCGACATGACGAACAGGGACGGTCCCGTATGCCTCGGACCCACCTCGGGAAACGCCGCAGACCGCTGCTCCTCTGCGTGCTGACCCTCCTGCTCACCCTGGTGGCGGCGACCCAGCCGGCGTCGGCGGCGGAGGGTCGCCCGTACACCAACCCGCTCAAGTCCTTCAAGGGCGCCGATCCCTGGCTGGAGTACTACGACGGCAGCTACTACCTGGTGACCACGACGTTCACCGGCGTCCTCGGCATCCGCAAGTCGCCGACGCTCGCGGGCCTGGCCACCGCGCCCAATGTGCAGGTGTGGTCGGACACCACCTCGACCCGCAACACCAACATCTGGGCACCGGAGCTGCACTTCCTCGACGGCCACTGGTACCTCTACTACTCCGCCGGCCAGAGCGGCGTGGCCTGCTGCGACTCCCAGCGCACCCATGTGCTGGAGAGCGCCGGCACCGACCCGATGGGGACGTACACCTACAAGGGGTCGCTGACCGGCTCCAATCTCACGCCGGGCGGCTGGCTGATCGACGCGAGCGTGCTGAAGGCGAACGACAGGCTGTACCTGGTCGGCAGCGGCTTCGTCAACGGCAGCGCGCAGAGCCTCGTCATCGCGCCGATGAGCAACCCGTACACCCTCGCCGGCAGCACGTTCACGGTCATCTCCAGCCCGACGCTGGACTGGGAGCGCTCCGGCAGCCCCGTCAACGAGGGCCCCGAGCCGCTCTACCGGGGCGGCCGCACCTTCCTGACGTACTCGGCGAGTTCCTGCCAGACCGCCGACTACAAGCTCGGGCAACTGGAGTTGACCGGCTCCGACCCGCTGGACCCCGCCTCCTGGACCAAGAAGCAGACGCCGGTCTTCCAGCGCAGTGACGCGGCCGGGGTGTACGGGCCCGGCCACAACGGCTTCTTCACCTCGCCCGACGGCAGCGAGAACTGGATCGTCTACCACGCCAACTCCGCCTCGAACGGCGGCTGCGGCAACGGACGGACCACCCGCGCCCAGAAGTTCACCTGGAACGCCGACGGCACCCCGAACCTCGGTACCCCGGTCGCGCTCGGCGCCACACTCCCCGGCCCGTCCGGCGAGACCGCGGCGACCCCGACGGCGTACACCCTCGTCAACCGCAACAGCGGCAAGTGCCTGGACGTGAGCGGCGGCGGCACCGCCGACGGGACGAACATCTTCCAGTGGACCTGCACCGGCGGGGCCAACCAGAAGTGGAAGGTCGAGGACCTCGGCGACGACACCAACCGGCTGGTCAACGTGGCCACCGGCAAGGTGATGGACGTCGCCGGCTGTTCCGCCGCCGACGGCACCGACATCCGGCAGTGGTCGTGGCTGAACAACAAGTGCCAGCGCTACCGCCTGGTGTTCACGGCGAGCGGCGACCACGTCCGGATCGTCAACGAGGCCACCGGAAAGGTCGCCGACGTCGCCGACTGCGGCACCGCGAACGGCACCGACGTACGCCAGTGGACCTGGCTGAACAACACCTGCCAGCAGTGGCGCCTGGTTCCCGCCACCTGACCCGCCCCTTCAGGAGAACTCCCTTGAGACGCAACGCCGTACGCCTGCTGCTGGCTCTGCTGGTGGCCCTCACCGCCTGCCTGGGCACCGCCCCGGCCCAGGCCGCCGTCCCCAGCTCGCCCGCCGTCACCTACACCAACCCGATCGCGGAGAAGCGGGCCGACCCGCACATCTTCAAACACACCGACGGCTACTACTACTTCACCGCCACGGTCCCCGAGTACGACCGCATCGTGCTGCGCCGGGCGACCACCATCCAGGGCCTCTCGACGGCCCCCGAGGTCACCATCTGGACCAAGCACAGCAGCGGGGTCATGGGCGCGCACATCTGGGCGCCGGAGATCCACTTCATCGACGGCAAGTGGTACGTGTACTTCGCCGCCGGGTCCACCAGTGACGTGTGGGCGATCCGGATGTACGTCCTGGAGGGCACCGGAGCCAATCCGCTGACCGCGACCTGGGCGGAGAAGGGCCAGATCAAGACCACCTGGGAGAGCTTCTCGCTGGACGCGACGACGTTCGTCGTGAACGGTGTGCGCTATCTGGCGTGGGCGCAGCGCAATCCGTCGGAGAACAACAACACCAGCCTCTTCCTCGCGAAGATGGCCAACCCCTGGACGATCAGCGGGACTCCGGCGGAACTGTCGCAGCCCACGCTGTCGTGGGAGACGGTCGGGTACAAGGTCAACGAGGGCCCGGCGCTGATCCAGCACGGCGGCAAGGTCTTCATGACGTACTCGGCGAGCGCCACGGACGCCAACTACTGCCTGGGGATGCTGACCGCGTCGGCGACCGCCGACCTGACCAACCCGGCGTCCTGGACGAAGAGTTCGACGCCGGTGTTCCAGACGAGCGCGGCGACCTCGCAGTACGGTCCGGGCCACAACTCCTTCACCGTCTCCGAGGACGGCACGTCGGACATCCTCGTGTACCACGACCGCAGCTACAAGGACATCAGCGGCGACCCGCTCAACGACCCCAACCGCCGCACCCGCGTGCAGAAGGTGTACTGGAAGGCCGACGGCACCCCCGACTTCGGCATCCCGGTGGCCGACGGGGTCACGCCGAAGCGCTTCTCCTCGTACAACTTCGCGGACCGTTTCATCCGGCACTGGGAGTACCGGGCGAAGATCGAGGCGAACGTGACCCCGCTCGCGGACTCCCAGTTCCGGGTCGTCACAGGTCTCGCGGGCACCGGCACGGTCTCCCTGGAGTCGACGAACTTCCCCGGCTACTACCTGCGGCACAAGAACTTCGAGGTGTGGGTGGAGAAGAACGACGGGACGACGGCCTTCGCGTCGTCCGCCAGCTTCTACCAGCGGGCCGGGCTGGCCGACTCGGCGGGCGTCTCGTACGAGTCCTACAACTACGCCGGCCGTTACGTCCGGCACTACAACTACCTGCTTCAGGTGCAGGCCCTGAGCACCGCGACGGACCGGGCGGACGCCACCTTCTACGCCCAGTAGGCGGGGCGGAGGCATGACCGAGATGGCTATACACCGCGTGTATAATCGCTGTGTATAGTCATCGCATGCCTTCAGTGACCAGGAAGATGAACAAAACGGGGAACAGGTTCCGGGCCGCGCTGATGTCGGCGGCGGCAGCGTCCCTGGCGCTGTCGCTGTCCGGCTGCGGATCGCTGGAGACGACCGCGCCCGCCGCCGCCCGGGCCCAGGCCGCACCGGCCTCCACCGCCCAGGCCCGGTTCGGGACCGTGGACTGCCGCCAGGTCAAGTGCGTCGCGCTCACCTTCGACGCGGGCCCCAGCGAGCACTCCACCGAACTCCTCGACATCCTCAAGGACAAGCAGGTCCCGGCGACCTTCTTCCTCCTCGGCAAGCGGCACGTCGAGAAGTACCCCGAGCTCGTGAAGCGGATGGCCGACGAGGGCCACGAGGTCGCCAGCCACACCTGGGACCACAAGATCCTGACGAAGCTGACACGCGAGGAGATACGCGAGGAGCTGGAACGTCCCAACCGGGAGATAGAGCGGCTCACCGGGCGGCGGCCGACGCTCATGCGGCCGCCGCAGGGCCGGACCGACGACACCGTGCACGAGGTGTGCCGGGAGCTCGGCATGGCGGAGGTGCTGTGGAGCGTGACCGCCAAGGACTACACGACGAACGACTCCGCGCTGATCCGCAAGCGTGTGCTGAACCAGGTGTCCCGGGACGGGATCATCCTGCTCCACGACATCTACGACGGCACCGTGCCGGCCGTGCCCGGGATCATCGACGCGCTCAAGGCGCGCGGGTACGTGTTCGTGACCGTGCCGCAGCTGCTGGCCCCCGGCAAGGCCGAGCCCGGCCAGGTGTACCGCTGAGGCCCGCCCGACGGCGTGCGGGTGGGCGGCCCTGGGAACGGCGCCGACCCGCCCGGACTCCCTAAGATCGTCGCGTGGTCACCTTCCTGCTCGAACGCACGGCACCGCTCCCCCTCGACGAGACCTGGCGACGGCTCACCGAGTGGCCCCGGCACGGCAGGGTGGTCCCGCTGACCCGCGTCACGGTGGTGACGGACGGCCCCACCCGCCAGGGCACGGTCTTCGTCGCCCGCACCGGCCTCGGCCCCCTCGCCTTCGACGACCGCATGGAGGTCACCCGGTGGGACCCGCCGGAGTCCGGCGCCGAGGGGCGCTGCCGACTGGAGAAGCGGGGCGGGGTGGTCACCGGATGGGCCGAGATCGAAGTGGGTCCGGGACCGGGCGGGCGCACCCGGGTGGTGTGGCGGGAGGAGCTGGGCTTCAGGTTCCTGCCCCGGCTGCTGGACCCGGTGGTGCGGCGCACGGCCCGCCATGTGTTCGGGCGTGCGGTGAACCGGCTGCTCAGGATGGGGTGAGGGGGCGCGGCGGGGCGTGCGGGTT
This sequence comes from Streptomyces sp. NPDC020489, assembly GCF_044386545.1. Taxonomy (NCBI): domain Bacteria; kingdom Bacillati; phylum Actinomycetota; class Actinomycetes; order Kitasatosporales; family Streptomycetaceae; genus Streptomyces; species Streptomyces sp. NPDC020489. Next base: position 463,161 of record NZ_JBIRUZ010000003.1, on the reverse strand, counting down.
GGGAGGAGTGCTCCGTGGCGAGCCGGGGTCACGGCCGCCGCCCGCACCGCGCCTTCCCAGCACCCACCGTTGCGGTACGCGCCGAAGCGGGGCCGACGGCCCTCCCGTCCGCTCAGGCCACCGACCCGATCCGGCCCGTCGGCGTGGTCGAGGTGACGTCGTGGTGGATCGGGGTGTGCGCGCCGGTCAGGGCGACGCCGCTCCCGCCGCGCCGGTTGGCGACGATCTCCGCCGCGATGGACAGGGCCGTCTCCTCCGGCGTGCGGGCGCCGAGGTCGAGACCGATCGGGGAGCGCAGGCGGGCGAGTTCGAGATCGGTCACGCCGACCTCGCGCAGGCGCGCGTTGCGGTCCAGGTGGGTGCGGCGGGAGCCCATCGCGCCCACGTACGCCACCGGCAGCCGCAGCGCCAGCCGGAGCAGCGGGATGTCGAACTTCGCGTCGTGGGTCAGCACGCACAGGACCGTGCGGGAGTCGACCTGGGTGCGCTCCAGGTACTCGTGGGGCCAGCCGACGACGATCTCGTCCGCCTCCGGAAAGCGGGCCTCGGTCGCGAAGACGGGCCGGGCGTCGCACACCGTGACGTGGTAGCCGAGGAACTTGCCGACCCGTACCAGGGCCGCCGCGAAGTCGATCGCGCCGAAGACGATCATCCGGGGGGCCGGCACCGAGGACTCGACCAGGACGGTGAGCGGGGCCCCGCAGCGGGAGCCCTGCTCGCCGATCTCCAGCGTGCCGGTGCGTCCGGCGTCGAGGTAGGCGCCGGCCTCCGCCGCCACCGTGCGGTCCAGCTCCGGGTGGCCGCCGAAGCCGCCGTCCCAGGAGCCGTCCGGGCGGACCAGCAGGGCGCGGCCCAGCAGGTCCGGGGGGCCCGCGACGATCCGTGCCACGGCCGCCGGCGCGCCGGAGGAGGCCGCCGCGAGGGCCGCCGTCACCGCCGGCCGGACGGGGTCGCCCGCCCGCACCGGGGTGATCAGGATGTCGATGACGCCGCCGCAGGTCAGTCCGACCGCGAAGGCGTCGTCGTCGCTGTAGCCGAAGCGCTCCAGGACGCATACGCCGTCCTCCAGCGCCTGTCGGCACAGCTCGTACACCGCGCCCTCCACACAGCCGCCGGAGACCGAGCCGATCGCCGTGCCGTCGGCGTCGACCGCGAGGGCGGCGCCGGGCTGGCGAGGGGCGCTGCCGCCGACGGCCACCACGGTGGCCACGGCGAAGTCACGTCCCTGCTCGACCCACCGGTGCAGCTCTTCGGCGATGTCCAGCATCTCTCGGTCTCCTCACGGGTGTCGGGGTGAGGGGCGGCTAGTGCACGCCCATCCAGGTCTCGATGGGATTGAGGGCGAAGAAGACGAAGAAGATCACTGTCAGGGCCCACATGAAGGCCCCGATCTCCCGCGCCTTGCCCTGGGCGGTCTTGATCGCGACGTAGGAGATGACGCCCGCGGCGACACCCGCCGTGATCGAGTAGGTGAACGGCATGATGACGACGGTCAGGAACACCGGGATCGCCGTCGCGCGGTCGGCCCAGTCGACGTGCCGGGCGTTCATCATCATCATCGCGCCGATGACCACCAGGGCCGCTGCCGCGACCTCGCCGGGCACGATCGCGGTGAGCGGGGTGAAGAAGAGACAGGCCGCGAAGAACAGGCCCGTGACGACCGAGGACAGGCCCGTGCGGGCGCCCTCGCCGACACCGGTCGCGGACTCGACGAACACCGTCTGGCCCGAGGCGCCGGAGACGCCGCCGATCGCGCCGCCCGCGCCGTCGATGAACAGGGCCTTGGACAGGCCCGGCATCCGGCCCTGCTCGTCGGCGAGCTTGGCCTCGGTGCCGACGCCGATGATCGTCGCCATCGCGTCGAAGAAGCCGGCCAGCACCAGGGTGAAGACGATCATGCCGACCGTCATCGCGCCGACCTCGCCCCAGCCGCCGAACTCGACGTCGCCGAAGACCGAGAAGTCGGGCATCGAGATCGCGCTGCCGTGGAGTTCGGGAGCGCCGCTCGCCCACTGCTTGGGGTCGATGACGTCCAGCGCGTTGAGCACGACGGCCAGGACGGTGCCGCCGACGATGCCGATCAGGATCGCGCCGGGGACGCCGCGGGCCTGGAGCATGAAGATGGCGAGCAGGGTCGCGGCGAACAGCAGCACCGGCCAGCCGGCGAGTTCGCCCGCCGGGCCCAGGGACACCGGGGTGGCCTGGCCCTGGTGGACGAAGCCGGCCTTGTAGAAGCCGATCAGGGCGACGAACAGGCCGATGCCCATGGTGATCGCGTGCTTGAGGGCCAGCGGGATGGCGTTCATGATCATCTCGCGGAGGCCGGTGACGACCAGCAGCATGATGACCACGCCGTACATCACGCACATGCCCATGGCCTGCGGCCAGGTCATCTGCGGGGCGACCTGCGAGGACAGGACACCGGAGACGGAGAGTCCGGCGGCGAGCGCGAGGGGCACCTTGCCGAAGAAGCCCATCAGCAGCGTGGTGAAGGCCGCCGCGAACGCGGTCGCGGTGATGAGGGCCTTCTGCCCGAGCGTGTCCCCCGCCACGTCCTTGCCGGACAGGATCAGGGGGTTGAGCAGGAGGATGTACGCCATCGCCATGAAGGTCGTGACGCCGCCGCGCACCTCGCGCGCGACGGTGGATCCTCTTCTGGATATGTGGAAGTACCGGTCGAGCCAGGACCGTCCGGCCGGGACGCGGGTGCCTTCTCCCGCGTCTTCGGCGACGGTCTTCGGCTCCATCGACTGCTGGGTCATGTGGGCCTGCTCCCAAGGTTCAAAGGGACACCCGCATCGATCAACCGACTGGGCGGCTGCGGGATTTGGGAAGGTGCTTCGGCCGCACGACCCGGGGGACGGCCCGAGGCGAACGCTCTGCATCTGACTACTGGGGACATGTCAGGAACCGCGAGCGGTGCGGCGCCTGGTACTCCGGGCGGCGCGGCGAAGTGTGACGTTCCCGGCGCCGCCCGGAGAGACATGACGGACGCCCTACGCCGTACCCGTGAGGTGTTCGGGCCGGACCGGGGTCCTGTCGAGCTGGAGCCCGGTCGCGTTCCGGATCGCCGCGAGGACGGCCGGGGTGGACGACAGGGTGGGGGCCTCGCCGATGCCGCGCAGCCCGTAGGGGGCGTGGTCGTCGGCGAGTTCGAGCACGTCGACGGGGATGGTCGGCGTGTCGAGGATGGTGGGGAGCAGGTAGTCCGTGAAGGACGGGTTGCGGACCTTCGCGGTGACGGGATCGACGACGATCTCCTCCATCACGGCGATGCCCATGCCCTGCAGCGTGCCGCCCTGGATCTGGCCGACCACGGAGAGCGGGTTGAGCGCCTTGCCGACGTCCTGGGCGCAGGCCAGTTCGATGACCTTGACCAGGCCCAGCTCGGTGTCCACCTCGACGACGGCGCGGTGCGCGGCGAAGGAGTACTGGACATGGCCGTTGCCCTGTCCGGTGCGCAGGTCGAAGGGGACGGTGGGCCGGTGGCGCCACTCCTCCTCGACCTCGACGCTCTCGTCCTCCAGCACGTCGACGAGGTCGGCGAGCACCTCCCCGCCGTCGGTGACGACCTTGCCGCCCTCCAGCAGGAGTTCGGCCGTGGCCCACGCCGGGTGGTAGGTGCCGAGCTTCCGGCGCCCGATCTCCAGGACCTTCTCGCGCACCAGCTCGCAGGCGTTCTTCACGGCACCGCCGGTGACGTACGTCTGGCGGGAGGCGGACGTGGAGCCGGCCGAGCCGACCTGGGTGTCGGCGGGGTGGATGGTCACCTGGGTGACGCCGAGCTCGGTGCGGGCGATCTGCGCGTGGACGGTGATGCCGCCCTGGCCGACCTCCGCCATGGCGGTGTGGACGGTGACGACGGGCTCGCCGCCCACGACCTCCATGCGCACCCTGGCGGTGGAGTAGTCGTCGAAGCCCTCGGAGAAGCCGACGTTCTTGATGCCGACCGCGTAGCCGACACCGCGGACGACGCCCTCGCCGTGCGTGGTGTTGGACAGACCGCCGGGCAGCTGTCGTACGTCGGAGCCCTCGCTGGACTCCCACTGCCGCTCGGGCGGCAACGGCATGTCCTTGACGCGGCGCAGGAGTTCGGCGACCGGGGCCGGGGAGTCGACCGGCTGCCCGGTCGGCATGAGCGTGCCCTGCTCCATCGCGTTGAGCTGGCGGAAGGCGACCCGGTCCATGCCCACCTTGTCGGCGAGCTTGTCCATCTGGGCCTCATAGGCGAAGCACGCCTGGACCGCGCCGAAGCCGCGCATGGCGCCGCAGGGCGGGTTGTTGGTGTAGAGCGCGATCGCCTCGATGTCGACGTCGTCGACCACGTACGGGCCGACCGACAGGGAGGAGGCGTTGCCGACGACCGCGGGGGACGCCGACGCGTAGGCGCCGCCGTCGAGCACGATCCGGCACTTCATGTGGGTGAGCTTGCCGTCCTTGGTCGCCCCGTGCTCGTAGTAGAGCTTGGCGGGGTGGCGGTGGACGTGCCCGAAGAACGACTCGAAGCGGTTGTAGACGATCTTGACGGGCTTGCCGGTGCGCAGCGCGAGCAGACAGGCGTGGATCTGCATCGACAGGTCCTCGCGGCCGCCGAACGCGCCGCCGACGCCGGCCAGCGTCATGCGCACCTTGTCCTCGGGCAGGCCGAGCACCGGGGCGATCTGCTTGAGGTCGCTGTGCAGCCACTGGGTGGCGATGTACAGGTCGACCCCGCCGTCCTCGGACGGTACGGCGAGACCCGACTCGGGGCCGAGGAACGCCTGGTCCTGCATGCCGAAGGTGTACTCGCCCCGGACGATGAAGTCGGCCTTCTTCGCGGCCTCCTCGGCGTTGCCGCGGATGATCGGCTGGCGGTGCACGATGTTGGGGTGCGGGACGTGGCCGATGTGGTGGTCGTCGCGGTTCTCGTGGACGAGGATCGCGTCCGGCGCGGTCGCGGAGGCCTCGTCGGTGATGACCGGCAGTTCGCGGTACTCGACCTTGATCTTGGCGGCGGCGCGGCGCGCGGTCTCCGGGTGGTCGGCGGCGACCAGCGCCACGGGCTCGCCGTGGTGGCGGACCTTGCCGTGTGCGAGGACCGGGGTGTCCTGGATCTCCAGGCCGTAGTTCTTCACGTCGGTCGGCAGGTCGTCGTAGGTGAGGACCGCGTAGACGCCGGGGGTGGCGAGCGCCTCGCCGGTGTCGATGGAGACGATCTCGGCGTGCGCGACCGGGGAGCGCAGGATCTGGCCCCAGAGCATGTCCTCGTGCCACATGTCGGAGGAGTACGCGAACTCGCCGGTGACCTTCAGGGTGCCGTCCGGGCGGAGCGTGGACTCGCCGATGCCGCCCTTGGTCTTCGAGCCCTGGGTGACGTTGGCGGGGATACCGGTGGTGCGGGTGTCGGCCATGGCGTCAGACCCCTTCAGGCTCGGACTGGCGGGCCGCGGCGAGCCGTACCGCGTCCATGATCTTCTCGTAGCCGGTGCAGCGGCACAGGTTGCCCGAGAGCGCCTCGCGGATGTCCGCGTCGGACGGGTTCGGGTTGCGCTCCAGCATCTCGTCGGCGGCGACCAGCAGACCCGGGGTGCAGAAGCCGCACTGGACGGCACCGGCGTCGATGAACGCCTGCTGGATCGGGGAGAGTTCGGTGCCCTCACCGGTGTGCGAGTCGTGGCCCTTGGCGGCCCACTGCTGCGCCTCGTTCAAGGAGGTGCCGCAGGCGCCGCTCGCGCAACCACCGTGCTCGGCGCGCTGCTTGGCGTAGTCCGCGAGGCCTTCGACGGTGACGACCTCGCGGCCCTCGACCTGACCGGCGGCGACGAGACACGCGCACACCGGCACGCCGTCGAGGCGGACCGTGCAGGAGCCGCACTCGCCCTGCTCGCAGGCGTTCTTGGAGCCGGGCAGGCCCATCCGCTCACGCAGCACGTAGAGCAGGGACTCGCCCTCCCAGACGTCGTCGGCTTCCTGCGGACGTCCGTTGACCGTGAAATTGACGCGCATCAGGCGACTCCCTCCGAGCGGGCGGCGGTGCCGCGGTAGGACTCCCAGGTCCAGGTGAGCGTGCGGCGGGCCATGATGCCGACCGCGTGGCGGCGGTAGCTCGCCGTGCCCCGGACGTCGTCGATCGGGTTGCAGGCGGCGGAGCACAGGTCCGCGAACTGCTTGGCGACCGACGGGGTGATGATCTTTCCGTTGTCCCAGAAGCCGCCCTCTTCGAGCGCGGCGTTCAGGAACTCCTCCGCGACCTTCGCCCGGACGGGTGTCGGGGCGGCGGAGCCGATGCCGGTGCGGACCGTGCGGGTCTCGGGGTGCAGGGCCAGGCCGAAGGCGCACACGGCGATGACCATGGCGTTGCGGGTGCCGACCTTGGAGTACTGCTGCGGGCCGTCGGCCTTCTTGATGTGCACGGCCCGGATCAGCTCGTCGGCGGCGAGCGCGTTGCGCTTGACGCCGGTGTAGAACTCGTCGATCGGGATGCGGCGGCTGCCGCGCACCGACTCGACCTCGACCTCGGCGCCCGCCGCGAGCAGGGCGGGGTGGGCGTCGCCGGCCGGGGAGGCGGTGCCGAGGTTGCCGCCGACGCCGCCGCGGTTGCGGATCTGCGGGGAGGCCACCGTGTGCGAGGCCAGGGCCAGGCCCGGCAGCTCGGCGCGGAGGTGCTCCATGATCTTGGTGTACGGGACGGAGGCCCCGAGCCGCACGCTGTCCTCGCCGACCTCCCAGTCGGTGAGGTCGGTGACGCGGTTCAGGTCGAGCAGGTACTCGGGCCGCCGGTGGTCGAAGTTGATCTCGACCATCACATCGGTGCCGCCCGCAATGGGCACAGCGGTGGGGTGCTCAGCCTTGGCGGCGAGCGCCTCCTCCCAGCTGGCGGGGCGAAGGAAGTCCATGACCGGCTCTCTTCTTCGTCTCGTGGGTCGTTCAGATCGAGCCAGATCGTGTGCGGCGGGCCCGGCTCGTTCATGTGCTGTTTACGCGAAGTGGGCTCAGTACACAGCGCCGTCCTCCGACGGGGTCAGTCACGGAAACTCTGAAGGAGTTGGCTGGTCGGGCCAGGCATCTTGTAGATTCGTCTGAACGGAGGTCCTCAGTCACCTCCCTGTTTTCCTGTGGAAACGCGCGACACACTGGGCGTGACCTGGGACACAGCCCGGACGGCCGGACACGGTCCCGCCCACCCGCCCGACGGGGCTCCTGACCCCACCCGACCCTCATGAGTTCATCGTAGATTTCGAGACAAAGATCGGCGGCGACGAGAATGCGGCTGCGCGCACTGCTGGACACCGACGCGCTGGGCCTGCGGCTGCTCGGCGGCGAGGACGAGCTGGACCGCACCGTGCGGGGTGTGATGACCACCGACCTGCGGGACCCGAGCCGCTATCTGTCGGGCGGGGAACTGGTCCTGACGGGGCTGGCCTGGCGGCGGGACGCCGAGGACTCCGACGCGTTCGTCCGCATCCTGGTGCAGGCCGGGGTGGCGGCGCTGGCCGCGGGCGAGGCGGAGCTCGGCGACGTCCCGGACGACCTGGTGCTGGCCTGCGCCCGCAACCGGCTGCCGCTGTTCGCGGTGCACGAGTCGGTCGCGTTCGCGACGATCACCGAGCACGTCGTGCGCCAGGTGTCCGGCGAGCGCGCCGGGGACCTCGCGGCCGTCGTGGACCGGCACCGGCGGATGATGACCTCGGGCCCGGCGGGCGGCGGCCCCGACGTGGTCCTGGACCTGCTCGGCTCGGACCTGGACCTGCGGGCCTGGGTGCTGTCGCCGACCGGCCGGCTGATCGCGGGCTCGAAGACCGCGGGTCCGGCGCTGCCGGCCGACGTCTGCGCGAAGCTCGCGGCGGAGCACCTGGCCGCCACCCGCACCGGCCGCCGCGGACCGCACCGGCTGACGCTGGGGGCCACGACGTACTCGCTCTTCCCGGTCCGCACCGGCGGCCGCGCCCCGCAGGCCTCCCGGGACGTCCGCGAGACGGTGCTGTCGGACTGGTTGCTCGCCGTCGAGGCGGACGCCAGGGACTGGCCCGAGGAGCGGCTGGACCTCCTCCAGGGCGTCACCCAGCTGATCTCGGTGGAACGGGACCGCAGGGACGCGGCGCGCTCGGTCCGCCGCCGCCTCGCGCAGGAGGTGCTGGAACTGGTCCAGACGGGCGCCGCGCCCGCCGAGATCGCCGCACGCCTGCGCGTCGCCGCCCCCGTGCTGCTGCCCGGGCTCGGCGCCGCCCCGCACTGGCAGGTCGTCGTCGCCCGCGTGGAGTGGGACGGCGGGGACGTCGAGGGGGGCGCGGTCGCCCAGTCGCTGCTGGAGGAGATCCTCGTCGACCCGCTGGCCGCCGGCCCCGAGCAGTCCGACCGGATCGCGGTGGCCCACACCGGGGACGAGGCCATCGCGCTCGTCCCGCTGCCGGCCGTCTCGACCGAGCACGACGGCTCCGAGGCGGGGATCCTCGCCGACGCGCTCCTGGAGTCCGTACGGGACCCCCTCGCCGCCGGTCTGGACGACGACGGCCGGGTCACCCTGGGCGTCAGCGCGGCGGTGCACTCGGCGGAGGGGCTGCGGGGCGCCCTGGAGGAGGCCCGGCACGCCCGCCGGGTGGCCGCGGCGCGACCGGGCCGGGTGTGCGCGGCGGGCCATCAGGAACTGGCCTCGCACGTCCTGCTGCTCCCCTTCGTGCCGGACGACGTCCGCCGGGCCTTCACGGCCCGCCTCCTGGACCCGCTGCGCGACTACGACCGCCGCCACCGCGCGGAGCTGATCCCGACGCTGGAGGCGTTCCTCGACTGCGACGGTTCGTGGACCCGGTGCGCGACCCGGCTCCACCTGCATGTCAACACGTTGCGCTACCGGGTGGGGCGAATCGAGCAGTTGACGAGTCGTGACCTTTCCCGGCTGGAGGACAAGCTGGATTTCTTCCTGGCGCTGCGGATGAGCTGAGACCGGGCGGCCCCGGGGATCCCACGACTTTGTGAAATCCTTCACCCACCCTCTTGGCCGAGCGCGCCCATTCGTGCTGAGATGCGGCCACCACTCAACAGCTCAATGGCGTGCCGGGGAGGGCGAGGTGGCGTATACCGCCATGTCTGGTAACGGAACGACCCCTGACGATCCACTCCAGACCGCGGTATGGCGGCTGCGCTCGCGTGCCTGCTGGGCCGACGCGGCTGCCCTGCTCGAGCCGGTCGACGCGGACGCGGCGCTCCAGCGCACGTCACTGCTGGTGGAACGGTGTCTCTACACCGAACAGGGCTGGCAGGAGGCCGAGGACGCGCTGCGCACGGCCGAGGCGCTCGCGCACACCGACGACGAGCGCGGGGCCGCCGCTTGTGAACGCGGGCACCTTGCCTACGCCGCCACCCTGCACGGGGTGCGGGACCGGGCCGACGAGGCGCGGGCCGCGCTCGGCCGGGCGGCGGCGCTGATCGCCCCCGGGGCACCGGGGCGGGCGCTGCTGGACTTCCGCCGCGGGCTGCTGGCGGAGAACCTGTCACGGTCGCCGCAGTCGGCGCGTGCCGCCTACCGCCGGGCGCATGCGGGCGCGGTGGCGCACGCCGATCCGCTGCTGCTCTCCTTCACCTGGCGCCATCTGGCCGGACTCGCCCTGCGGGACGGGGAGTTGGCTGAGGCGCGGCACGGCTTCGCCGAATCACTGCGCATCCGGGAGGAGTTGGGCTACCTCGTCGGGACGGCGCCGGCGCTGGCGTCCCTGGCCGATACGGCGGTCGAGCCCGAGGCCTCACGGCTGCGCGAGGAGGCCCGGCGGCTGTACCGGCTGCTGGGCGGGGTCCCGACGTGGCTGTCGCGCCAGTTGGCACCCCCACCGGCGGCGACGGCCTGAGCGGTCAGCCCTTGCGGATCCGCGACACGAACGTCTGGATCTCGTCGAGCACCGTCTGGCGCAGTCCGGGGTCCCGGACGAGGACGACGGCCACGACGATCACCACGAGGAGGGGCAGCACTCCCCCGCCGCGACCGCCCCGGTGCGCGACCGGGGGGTGCGTCGAGGGGCGGTGGGCGTGCCGGGAGCCGTGGCGCACGGCCTGCTGGTGATCGATCAGGGCCTGGCGCTCGGCCCGCTGGGCTGCCTGCTGGGCCTGTTGCGCCGCCTGTTGTGCCGCCTGCTGGGCGAAGAAGGACGGGTCCATCGGTGTCACCTCCGCTGTCGGCACGGGCCGTGCCGGGTACGGGGTGCCACGCGCATCGGGGCGGGCGGGTTCCCGGTGACGCGGACCGTTGCGCGGAGGCGACGGTTCTGTGACTGCCGTCACAAGCTCAGGACGGGCTCACGAAGTGCTCCTCCACCAGGACCCGGACCGTCTCCACGTCCCCGGCGATCAACGCGTCCAGCAGCGCGGTGTGTTCGGCCGCGTCCGCGACGAGTTCCGCGCGGCCCCGGAAGGCCGGGGCACCGACGAGGGGCCACTGGGCGCGGCGGTGGAGGTCCTCGGCGATCTGGACGAGCTGGTCGTTGCCGGCGAGGGCCAGGACCGCGCGGTGGAAGGCGCGGTCGGACTCGGCGTAGGTGACCCGGCAGCCGCTGGAGGCGGCGCGCACCGTCGTCTCGGCGAGCGGCCGCAGCTCCGCCCACCGCTCGGCGGGCACGGCACGGGCCAGCCGCAGCATCACCGGCACCTCGATCAGCGCCCGGACCTCGGCCAGCTCGGCCAGCTCCCGCGCCCCGCGCTCCACGACCCGGAAGCCCCGGTTGGGCACGACCTCGACGGCCCCCTCCAGGGCGAGTTGCTGCATGGCCTCACGGACCGGGGTGGCGGAGACCCCGAAGCGGTCGCCGAGCGCGGGCGCCGAGTAGACCTCGCCGGGCGTCAGCTCCCCCGAGACCAGTGCGGTGCGCAGCGCGTCGAGGATCTGCCCGCGGACGGAGGCCCGCCGCACCACGGGTCGCACGACCGGCGGCTCGGCGGGCGGCCGCTCGGCACGGGCCCGCTGCCCGGTGGCGTCGGCGGGGTGGGTGTGCTCGCCCCGCGCCGCGCCGGCGACCGGGCGGGTCGCGGAACCGGTCCGCGCCTGGCGTTCCCGGTCCACGTCCGCCGCCCGCACCTGGGCGGGCACCCGTACCGGCCGGGGGACCTCCGTCCCGGCGGAGCCCTGCGTGCCCTGCTCCACAGGTCCTCCTCCGGACGTGTCGGTACTTGGGGTCATTACGGCGGGTTGTTACTCGTCCGTCAAGAACCATAGGCGCAGAAGCCCGGGGTTCAAACAGCGGCGACTTCGGGTAAGGCTAGGCTCACCTTCGAAACAGTCGTTCGCCTGTCGTGGATCGGTGGTCCGGCATGACCGTGTGCACCTCGGCCCTCACGGACGCCTACAGCCGCCTGACGGGCGTCTACCCGGGGCTGACCGTCACGGAGCTGGACGGTGCGGAGCGGGCCCCTCGGAGCGGCGGCTGGGTCTCCGCCGCCGCACTCGCCGAGGGCGGGGCCGGCCTGGATGCCTTCCTGGCGTGGGACGACGCGCAGGTGCTGCGGGACCACGGACGCGCCGGACGCCCGGACGTCATCGCCGGCTTCGGACTGCACCGGTACGCCTGGCCCGCCTGTCTGCTGATCACCGCTCCGTGGTTCCTGCACCGCCGGGTGCCGCGCTTTCCCGTGACCCACGTCCACTACGACCGGACGGCGGGCCCGATGGCCTTCGCCGTGCGCACCGGAGCCTTCGCCTGCCTGCCCGGTGATCCGGCCGCCGCGCTGCCCGGCGCCCGGGTCGTCGCCGACGAGGAGGCGCTGCGGGCCGAGGTGCGCGAGGCGGTCGCCGAGCACATGGAGCCGGTGCTGCACGGGTTCGGGCCACGGATGCGGCGGCGCGAGCGGGCGCTGTGGGGCATGGTGACGGACGAGATCGTCGAAGGGCTCTGGTACGTCGCCCAGCTGCTCGGCGAGAGCGAGCAGGAGCGGGCCCGGCGGGAGCTGGAGCTGCTGCTGCCGGGCTCGACCCGGCCGTACGTGGGCGCGGCGGCCTTCCGGCAGCTGACGGGGCCGCGTGGTGAGGCACTGCCCACCCGGGACCGGGCCAGCTGCTGCATGTACTACACGCTGGAGCCGCAGGACACCTGTGTCACCTGCCCGCGCACCTGCGACGCCGACCGGGTCGTCAAGCTGCTGGCGGACGCCGCCAGTTGAGGCGCCCCGTGGCGAGGGTGGGACCGAACGTCCGTTAAGATCATCCGCGAACAGGACTCCCACCCGGTTACAGGCGATTCACAGTTTCCTCACCTGCCGCAGGAACTTTCCGTGGAACCACCCGTACGGGTAGTCTTATTCGAACTCAACTCCCGCCCCTCACGCGGCAGTTCGAGCAGAACGCCGCCGTGGGCATCCCCTTGCACCTCCTTGGCGGCCTCTTGCCCCGAAACCCCCTGAGGGCCAGCGGGATTGGGCCACTATGGCGGGCGATACGCCCTATCCCAATGCAAGGGACCCCAGATGAGACTGACCGACATATCGCTGAACTGGCTCCTACCGGGTGCCGTGCTGCTCCTGGGCATGCTGGCGGCGATGGCGGTGCTGGCGCGCGGCAAGCGGTCCGGCGGGGAGCACGCGAAGACCGAGGACTCTTGGGAACGCAGCGAGGAACGTCGTAGGCGCAAGGAAGCCATATACGGCACCGCCTCCTATGTCCTGCTCTTCTGCTGCGCCGCCGTCGCGGCCGCGCTCTCTTTCAAGGGCCTGGTCGGCTTCGGTGAGCAGAACCTGGGCCTCGACAACGGCTGGCAGTACCTGGTGCCGTTCGGCCTGGACGGCGCGGCGATGTTCTGCTCCGTGCTCGCGGTGCGCGAGGCCAGCCACGGCGACGCGGCCCTCGGCTCACGGATACTCGTGTGGACGTTCGCGGGTGCGGCGGCCTGGTTCAACTGGGTGCACGCGCCCCGGGGTCTGGGCCACGACGGTGCCCCGCACTTCTTCGCCGGCATGTCCCTCTCGGCGGCCGTCCTCTTCGACCGCGCGCTGAAGCAGACCCGCCGGGCCGCCCTGCGCGAGCAGGGTCTGGTGCCGCGTCCGCTGCCGCAGATCCGCATCGTCCGGTGGCTGCGGGCGCCTCGCGAGACCTACAGGGCCTGGTCGCTGATGCTGCTGGAGAACGTGCGCAGCCTGGACGAGGCGGTCGACGAGGTCCGCGAGGACAAGCGGCAGAAGGAGACCGCCCGACTGCGCCGCCGCGAGCAGGAGCGCATGGAGCGTGCCCAGCTCAAGGCCATCAGCCGCGGTCACCGCGGGTTCATCGGCCGCGGCGGCAGCCGGACGGGCGAGGCCCAGGCTCTGGAGCGGGGCTCGGACATGGCCTCCGCGGAGCCTGCCATATCGACGCCGGAGCAGCTGCCCGTACGCTCACGGCCGTCTCTTCAGCCCGTCCGCCAAGGTACTGACCCCATCACCGTCGACCTCACCGCGGAGGACGACACCATGGCCCTGCCGCGCCTCGACTCCCTGGAGCGCAAGCTCAAGGACCTCGAGCAGCAGTTCGGCTAGAGCCTTCGGGCACCACGGGAGGGGGGTACGGCCCTGAGGGCCGTACCCCCCTCCCGTTAGGCTGCCCTACGCGGCGCCCGCGTCGAGTTCGAACCAGACCGCCTTGCCCACCCCGTGCGCCCTGACGCCCCAGGCGTCCGCGAGGGACTGCACGAGGACCAGGCCCCGGCCGTGCGTCCCGTCGTCGGCCTTCGGTACCCGCAGACTGGGCCGCCGGCCCACGAAGTCCCGTACCTCCACCCGCAGTCCACCGGGTCCGACGGTGGCCGTCAGCACCGCGTCGTGGTCGGTGTGGACGAGCGCGTTGGTGACGAGCTCACTGGTGAGCAGCTCCGCTATCTCCGATCGCCCGGGCTTCCCCCACTGCCGTAGCAACTCTCGCAGGGCCCGGCGTACTTCGGGCACCGCCCGGAGATCCGCCCGTCCGAGTCTGCGCCTGAGCTGAGGCGCCTGCCCCTGGTCCCCGGCGCCCGCGGTCACGTCCTCCACCGTCTGTGCCGAGAAGGCCCCGATCGCCATGGGACCGCCTCCTCGCGCCTGCCTCTTCATGACCCCCGCCCGCGTGCCGATGTCGGTTCCCCTCCTGTTCGAACACGTTCACGGGGATCCATGCCCCATGGGACACGCGGCAGTCATGTCGAATCCTCAACGACCAGGTGTTCGGCCATGGCGGGGCGGAGTCCGAGCAGAGGCCGGTCCGGCCCGTGCCAGGGTCGCGCGGGGGGCGTGCGGGACCGGCCCGGACGGGTGGCGGTGGGACGGGCGCGCACGAGTGGGGCGGTGCGGGCGGTGTGGTCGGCGCGGGGTGGGCGTGCCGGTGGTTCCGGCGGGCGGCGCGTGCCTCCGCGCGGGCGGCTGCCCCACCGTGTGCCCGGCAGCGGGAAACCCCTGGTCGCTGCACGCATCCGGGTGGGCGAGCGGGAAAGCGGCCACGTCAGCCCGTGCCCCGGACCGTCCCGCGTACGGCACCGCGGACGCCGGTGGCGACGGCGTACGCCCGCGGAACCCCGGTGCCCCGGGCGCGGGGACGGACCGGTGCGTCCGCCCTCACGGACGCCCTCCGAGCGGGTGCCCCCGCATGCTTTCGGCCTACGCGCCGGGGCGACGCGATGACCGCGGGCACCGGTCGCTCCCGTCTACCCGGGCATGCCGAACCGGCCGTACCCGACGAGGCGGTGGCACGGCCGGTGCTGGACACCGAGGGACAGGAAGGGCTTTCGCGCGGCCGTCGATCTGGCCTGAAATCGAGCGCGGCCCGTTGCGGACACACAGCGCGAGCCGCCCTCCCGTACCCCCGTCACAGGAGGGCGGCTCCGCCTTCTCGGTTGGCGGTCGGGTCAGTAGAGCTTGTTGACCGCCGTGGTGGTCGTCTTCTTGAAGGCCTTCACGGGTGCGTCCTCGAAGTCGCCCATCTGCCCCCACTGCACGATGGTCACGGTCCGCCCGTCCCGGCCGACCGACACCAGGTGGATGTCGGTGGCGCCCCAGGAGGCGGAGGTGTGCAGGCCGTGGACGCGGGCCCCCTCCTCGACCGGCAGCGAGCCGTAGCTCTTGTACGTGGCGTCGATCTCCGGCTCGGCCTGCTCGATGTGGGTGGCGCAGGAGCGCATGTCCTTGTCCAGGCGGGTGGCGAGCGCCTTGGCCTTGGCGACGCTGCCGACGACGATCGTCAACTGCTGCGCCTCGGTCTCCAGTTCGGTGGAGAACGAGCGGTACCGGGAGTCGTAGCCGGGCATCGTCTCCGTCAGGCAGCTCAGGAGCCCGTCCGGGACGCCGTCGGTGACCCGGCCGGCCTTCCAGTCGGACGAGGGGTGCGGCGGCAGTTCGGCGGCCGACAGGAACTTCGGCTTGGGCGGGGTCGCGGCGTCCGCCGGTGCGGCGAGCGTCGCGCCGAGGGTGAGGCCGGTGACGGCGACCGCGAACAGAGCGCCGAGTCGGTTGCGCATGGGCATGGGTGTCCCCCGTGTACGAGTGAGTGCTTGGATGTGGAATGCCGTCGACGGCGGATGGTCGGTCCGGCCCGGTCGGTGCGACACCAAGAGCATCAGTCGTCACAGGCGGTCGGCGCAACAGCCGGCGCCCGATCCACCGCGCTGGAACCATCCCAGGCCGTCTGACGTGCAGGTATATGGGGTGCCTGGGATGGGCGCCGACCGGGAAGACGCAGGGGGAACGTTGTCAGGACAGGACGTCGAGAACGCGGTGGCCGAGTTCGCGGCACTGCTCACCCGGCTGAAGGAGCGCACCGACCGCAGCTACGGCCAGCTGGCCCGCCGACTGCACATGAACACCTCGACGCTGCACCGCTACTGCGCCGGCGACACGGTCCCCCTCGACTTCGCCCCCGTGGAACGCTTCGCCGCGCTGTGCGGGGCGGCACCGGAGGAGCGGCTGGAACTGCACCGGCTCTGGCTGCTGGCGGTGGCGGCACGGCAGCGACCACGGACACCGGAGAGCGCGGGGGGTGCTGCGGAGGGGGCGAGCGGGACAGGGTCCGGCGGCGCGGCTGGGCTGGCGGCCACGGGTGGGGCGCCGGGTGGGTCGCCGGGTGGGGGCGAGGGGCAGGCGGATGCCGGGCCGGAGGCGAACCCCGAGCCGGAAGCGGACGCCGGGCCAGAGACGGCCTCCGAGCCGGAAGCGGACCCCGAGCCGGAGCCCCGGCCGACGTCCGGGCCGCTGCCCCGCCCGCTGTCCACGCCGGACGCCCGCGTCGCCGAGGCCGAGCCCGAGCCCGACGCTGAGTCCGAGTCCGTCGCGGATGCCGGGACCGTCACGAACCTGGGTGTTCCGCCGCGCCCCCTCCCCTGGCACCGTCGGCGTCGGGTGCTGTTGACGACGGCGGTGGCCGTCGCGTCGGCCGCCGCGCTCGCCGGGCTCTCCGCGCTGTCGCACGACCGCTCCCCGTCCGCCGACGCCGTACGCCCCACCGACCCGGCCGTGACGACGTCGGCGGCGCCCACCTCACCCGCCCCCTCCGCGTCGAAGACGTCGAAGAGCCCCTCGCCCTCCCCGGACCGCAGCTCGCCGTCCGCGTCCCCCGGCAAGGAGGGGAAGACCACCGGCCCGTCCGCCAAGGGGCCCGACAGTCCCACCGGCGGCGCGGCTCCGGGCGCCGCCGTGCCGTTGACCTGGAGCGTCAACTCCCATGTCTGGAACGCGGGCTGCGGTCACCACTACGTCATCGACAAGTCGGCGGCCCAGGTCGCGCCGCCCCCGACCGCGCAGGACGCCGCGGTCTGGGCGGCGGCGCAGGGCGCGCTGCACGGCGGCGAGACCATGGTGCGGATCTCGGTGCAGGGGCGGAGCTCCACGGCCGTGGTGCTGGAGGGCTTGCGCGTGCGGGTCGTCGGGCGTGCGGCGCCGGCCGGGGGCAACTCGTACGCGATGGACAACGGTTGCGGCGGCGCCCTCACCCCCCGCATGTTCTCCGTCGACCTGGACAAGGACCGGCCCGTGGCCCGTGCGGAGGCCGGTCACGACGGCGAGAACCCGATCCCGGCGATCCAGATGCCCTACCGGGTCTCCGCCGAGGACCCGGAGATCCTCCTGGTGACCGCGCGCACCGTGACCTGCGACTGCAGCTGGTACCTCGAACTGGACTGGTCCTCGCAGGGCCGCACGGGCACGGCGCGGATCACCGACCACGGCAAGCCGTTCCGCACGACCGGCGACAAGGCGCTGCCGCAGTACTCGTACGACTACGTCAACCGCCGATGGAACTCCGCGGAGTAGGCCGGCAGGGCTCAGGGTCGCGGCACGTTGCGCAGGTTGGAGCGGGCCATCTGGAGCATCCGGCCGACCCCGCCGTCGAGGACGATCTTCGAGGCGGACAGGGCGAAGCCGGTCACCATCTCGGTGCTGATCTTCGGCGGGATGGACAGGGCGTTGGGGTCGGTGACGATGTCCACGAGGGCCGGGCCCTTGTGCTTGAACGCCGACTTCAGCGCCCCCGCGAGGTCCTTGGGCTTCTCCACGCGCACGCCGTACGCCCCGCAGGCGCGGGCCACGGCCGCGAAGTCGGGGTTCTTGTTCGTGGTGCCGTGCGAGGGCAGCCCGGCGACCAGCATCTCCAACTCGACCATGCCGAGCGAGGAGTTGTTGAAGAGGACGACCTTCACGGGGAGGTCGTACTGCACGAGGGTGAGGAAGTCGCCCATCAGCATGGAGAACCCGCCGTCACCGGACATCGACACGACCTGGCGCCCACGGTCGGTGAACTGCGCGCCGATGGCCATGGGCAGCGCGTTGGCCATCGACCCGTGCGAGAAGGAACCGATCACGCGGCGGCGGCCGTTGGGCGAGATGTACCGCGCCGCCCACACGTTGCACATACCGGTGTCGACGGTGAACACGGCGTCGTCGTCGGCCAGTTCGTCCAGGACCGAAGCCACGTACTCGGGATGGATCGGGACGTGCTTGTCGACCTTGCGGGTGTAGGCCTTCACCACCCCCTCCAGCGCGTCGGCGTGCTTCTTCAGCATCTTGTCGAGGAAGCGCCGGTTCTTCTTCTCCTTCACCCGGGGCGTGAGGCAGCGCAGGGTCTCCTTCACGTCCCCCCAGACGGCGAGGTCCAACTTGGAGCGCCGGCCGAGGTGTTCGGGCCGCACGTCGACCTGCGCGATCTGGACGTCGTCGGGGAGGAAGGCGTTGTACGGGAAGTCGGTGCCGAGCAGGATCAGCAGGTCGCACTCGTGGGTGGCCTCGTACGCGGCGCCGTAGCCGAGCAGTCCGCTCATCCCGACGTCGAAGGGGTTGTCGTACTGGATCCACTCCTTGCCCCTGAGGGCGTGCCCCACCGGTGACTTGACCTTCTGTGCGAACTCCATGACCTCGGCGTGCGCGCCCGCGGTGCCGCTGCCGCAGAAGAGGGTGACCTTGCCGGCCTTGTCGATCATCTCGACGAGCTTGTCGATCTCGGCGTCGCCGGGGCGGACGCTGGGCCGGGAGGTGACGAGGGCGGTCTCGGCGGCCTTGTCGGGGGCGGGCTGGTCGGCGATGTCGCCGGGCAGGGTGACGACGCTGACGCCGGATCGGCCGACGGCGTTCTGGATGGCGGTCTGGAGCAGCCTCGGCATCTGCTGAGGGCTGGAGATCATCTCGCTGTAGTGGCTGCACTCGCGGAACAGCTGGTCGGGGTGGGTCTCCTGGAAGTAGCCGAGGCCGATCTCGCTGGAGGGGATGTGCGAGGCGAGGGCGAGCACCGGGGCCATGGAACGGTGGGCGTCGTAGAGGCCGTTGATGAGATGCAGGTTGCCGGGCCCGCAGGAGCCGGCGCAGGCCGTGAGTCTGCCGGTGACCTGGGCCTCGGCACCCGCGGCGAAGGCGGCGGTCTCCTCGTGCCGTACGTGCACCCAGTCGATGGCCGCGTTGCGGCGCACGGCGTCCACGACGGGGTTGAGGCTGTCGCCGACGACGCCGTACAGGCGTTTCACTCCGGCCTTGACGAGGATGTCCACGAACTGCTCGGCGACGTTCTGCTTGGCCATGGATCCATGCACCCCTTCGGTCTCTTGGGTCCATCAATCCACAAGGGCCGCGATCACGCCTCCCAAACGGCGGCGGCTGTACGGTCATCGGCATAACCCTTGACCCGCACTTGGCTGTCGGCGAGGAACTCGGCTAGGCCGGGCGGGGGGCCTGACCACCGTCTCGTGAGGTATCCGCTGAGTTCCGGCTCGCCGCGCAGGGGTTCGGCGAGGCCGCCGGTGCACAGCAGGAGGGTGTCACCCGGGCGGGCGACGGAGGCGCGGAAGCGGAAGGGTTCGCGGGGCGGCTCCGGGGCGGGTTCGTAGGGGCTGGGGGGTGTCGGGATGCCCAGGTCCATGGTGAGGCGGTCGCCCTCGGGCGTCTCGGCGGGCAGTGAGCCGAAGCCGACCACCGGTTCGCCGGTGATCTCGGAGACCCGTGGCTCGATGTCCTGCCACTCACCGTCCCTGAGGCGGAACAGTCCGCCCGCGCCGACGCCGAAGAAGACGCGGGTCCGGCACTCCGTGTCGGCCGGCAGGAGCAGACAGCGCAGGCCGGCGGCGTACTCCTCCGGGGCGATGCCCTGCTCGGCGGCGCTGGCCCGGAGCTTGCCGAGGCTGCGGTCGGTCAGGCGGTGCAGGCCGGACTTCAGCTCGCCGCGGCGGCCGGCGCGGAGGTCCTCGGCGAGCCGGGCGTGGCTGCGGCCGACGGCCCGGCCGATCCAGTGGCAGGCCTCGGCGGCGGCTCGGTGCGCGCCCGGGGTCGCGCGGGCGCCGGTGGCCATCGCGACGAGGACGAGGGCGTGCTCGCCGGTGCCGAAGCGGGCGGTGAGGAGGCTGTCCCGCCGGGGTTCGCCGCGGAAGCGGGCGGAGTCCCCTCGCACGGACGCGGCGCGCAGGGTGCAGCTGCCGTAGCGGGCGCCGTCGAGGACGGTGTCGGCGACCAGGTCGTCCAGGTCGTCGGGGTCGGCGGGCGGGAGGGCGGTGGGTTCGGCGTCGTAGGTGGGAGGGCCCGAGCCCACGTAGTCGAGGGGTTTGGGAGGGAGGGTGGGCAGGTCCGGGCGGGTGGGGGTGCGGGGCGTTGGTGGGGGCGGGGCCTCCTGGTCGCCCGGGGTCCCCGCCTGTGCGGTCTCGACCGTGCGGGCCGGTGAGGTGCCGCTCTGCTGGGGGCCGGGTGCCGTCCCGGCGGCCGGAGGGCCCGCGGGCCGCGGTGGCGCCGCGGCGGACGGCCCCGGCGCCTCCGTCGGCGTCCGCGTGTCCAGGTCGGGCCTCCGCTGGGCCGGGACGCCGTCGTTCACCGCCCCCGATGCCGACGCGAACCGGTCGTCCAACGAGTCGGGTGCGGCCGTGGGGCCCGCGTCCCCAGGCGTGTCGTCGTACAGCTGCCCCCACCAGTCGTCCTCGTGACCGGTGGGCCTTCCCCCCTGCTGGCTCATGCCCCTAATTGTCCACCGCGCGGGCCGGATGAAAACGGGGCATCCGGAAAATCCCGCCGCGCGTAACCCCTCGAACGGGGTTACGAAACAGGCCGGATCCGCGCGCCCTGCCGCTCACCTGGCTGACCTGCGGGTTCTCCCGCTCTCCGGCACCCTGGACTGATGGGAGTGGTGGACCTCCTGCTGGTCGGCCTGGTCCTGTTGCTCGGCCTGTGCGGAGTGCTGGTGCCCGGGGTGCCGGGGTCGTGGCTCGTGTGGGCCGCGATCTCGTGGTGGGCGCTGAAGGATCCCCGGCCGGTCGCGTGGTGGGTGCTGGTGGGGGCGACCGTGGTGCTGTTCCTGTCCCAGGCGGTGCGCTGGGCGCTGCCGCCGCGCCGACTGCGTGCCGGCGGCGCCACTCCCCGGATGGGCGTGTACGCCGGGGCCGGTGCGTTCCTCGGCTTCTTCCTGCTCCCCGTGCTGGGCGCGATCCCGGGCTTCATGGCCGGTGTCTACCTGCACGAACGCCTCCGCCTCGGCGGTCACGGGGAGGCCAGGGCGGCCCTGCGCACGGTGATGCGCTCGGGCGGCTCCAGTGTGCTGGCGGAGCTGTTCACCTGTCTGCTGATCGCGGGGGCCTGGCTGGGGGTGGTGCTGTGGGGATGACGGAGAACCTAGAGGACGCCTTCGAGGGTCAGCAGCGCCGTCTTGCGGTCCAGTCCGCCCGCGTACCCCGTCAGGGAGCCGTTCGCGCCGATCACGCGGTGGCACGGCCGCACGAGCAGCAGCGGGTTGGCGCCGATCGCCCCTCCCACCGCACGCACCGCGGCCCTGGGGGCGCCGATCCGTGCGGCGATCTCGCCGTAGGTCGTCGTGGCGCCGTAGGGCACGTCGTCGAGGGCGGCCCAGACCCGCTCACGGAACGCCGTGCCCTCGGTGCGCAGCCGGAGCCGGAACTCCTTGAGCTCACCGGCGAAGTACGCCGCGAGCTGCTCCTCGGCCTCCCGGAAGAGGGCGGGCCGGTGCGACCACCCGTCCTGGACGGTACGACCGCCCTTCTGCCCGGGCACGGACAGGGAGGTCAGGGCCCCGGTCGGGTCGGCAGTGAGCAGGAGCGGGCCGACGGGGCTGTCGACGGTCGTCCAGTGGATGGTCGGCGGGGTGAGCGAGGCGCTGGTCGGTGAAGTGGTCATCGAGGTGGTCATCAAGGTGGTCGTCGGGCTGGTCATCGGGGCTCCAACTCTCCTGCGGAGCGCAGGTGTTGTACGGCGTACGAGCGCCAGGGGCGCCAGCTGTCGGGGACGTCCAGGCCCGGCGGGGCCACGTCGGGGTCGCCCAGGGCGCGGGTGCGGATGACGGCGGCCGTACCGGCGTCCAGGCCGGGCAGGGCGAGCAGCGCCGCGTGGGCGTCGTCGCGGTCGGCGCCGGGGTCCAGGCGCAGGACGCCGTCGGCGAGGGCGGCGGTGAGGGCGCCAAGAGGGCCGGCGGGCTCGGCCTCCGCCAGGACCGCCGGTTCGGGGAACAGGTGGGTGAGGCCGCCGCAGGGCGCGTCGAGGGCCTTGCCGTACCGGCGTACGAGGTGTTCGGCCGCCGCCGGTCCGACCAGTGCCCGCACCGCCAGCTCCTCCGGGTCCGCCGCTCCGGGCGAGCGCAGTCCCGGGCGGGCCGCGACCAGCGGGGCGAGCCGCGGGTCGGAGCCGAGGCGTTCGTCGACCGCGTACGGATCGGCGTCCAGGTCGAACAGGCGCCGCAGCCGCTGCACCGCGGTGGTCAGGTCGCGCAGGTCGGTGAGGTGGAGCCGGGCGTCCAGCCACCCGCGGGGCCGCTCGTCGACGGCGGCGATCCCGGTGCCGTACGGCAGCCGCAGGGTGCGCCGGTAGGTGCGCCGGCCGCGCGGCCCGCTGACCTCCTCCACGCCGGGGACGGCCTCGGCGGCGAGCACGTCGAAGACGGCGCCGGACTGGTAGGCGCCCCGGTAGGCGAGCCGCAGCGGGACACCGGCCGCCGGGGTGGCGGTGCGGCGGGACGCGGGGGCGGCGGCGCGCAGCTCGCTCGGGGTCGACGCGTACACCGTGCGGATCGTGTCGTTGAACTGCCGCACGCTGGCGAACCCGGAGGCGAAGGCGATGTGAGTGACCGGCAGCTCGGTGGTCTGGAGCAGGACGCGCGCGGTGTGCGAACGCTGGGCGCGGGCAAGGGCGACCGGTCCGGCGCCGAGCTCCGCGGTGAGCTGGCGCTGGACCTGCCGGGCGCTGTAGCCCAGCCGGGCGGCGAGGCCCGCGACGCCCTCCCGGTCGACGATGCCGTCCCCGATCAGCCGCATCGCCCGCCCCACCACGTCGGCCCGTACGTTCCACTCCGCCGATCCCGGCACGGCGTCCGGCCGGCACCGCCGGCAGGCCCGGAACCCCGAGCCCTGCGCGGCGGCGGCCGTGGCGAAGAACCGCACGTTGCGCCGCTTGGGAGTGACGGCCGGGCAGCTGGGACGACAGTAGATCCCGGTGGTCTCGACGGCGAAGAAGAACTCCCCGTCGAACCGCCCGTCCCGGCTGCGCACCGCCTCGTACCTGCTGTCCTCGTCCATCACACCGTCCAGTGTGCGACCTGGACGGGATCGTGACTGGCGGGATTCGGACACGGCGCTCCCCGCACCCCGCCAGGGGCGCGGGGAACTGCGCGACCAGCCACAGCCCACCCGCACCCGCCGGACGGCGCAGGGAGGCACCCCCATGGGCGCCCTACCGCACCCGCCCCCGCTTCACCTCCATCGCGGCCTTCCCCTCGGCCCCCCGGCGCTTCCAGTCCTTGCGCAGCTCCGCACGGACCCGCGCGTCGGTCTTGGCCACGATCCGCTGGTTCTCCCGGATCAGCTTGCGGTAGCTCTCCAGCCGTCGTTGCGGCAGCTCACCGGAGTCGATCGCGGCGAGCACCGCGCATCCCGGCTCCGCCTCGTGGGCGCAGTCGTGGAAGCGGCACCGCGCGGCCAGCTCCTCGATCTCGGAGAACACCTGTCCGACCCCGCTCCCGGCGTCGAAGAGGCCCACCCCTCGCAGGCCCGGGGTGTCGATCAGCACGCCTCCGCCGGGCAGGGCGAGGAGGTTGCGGGTGGTGGTGGTGTGCCGTCCCTTGCCGTCGACGTCCCGGGCGGCCTGGACGCCCATGATCTCCTCGCCGACCAGGGCGTTGGCGAGGGTCGACTTCCCGGCGCCGGACTGCCCGAGCAGCACCGACGTACCACCGGAGACGACCGCGGCGAGCACGTCGAGGCCGTCGCCGTCCCGCGCGCTGACCGTCAGCACCGGTACACCCGGCGCCGCGGTCTCCACGTCCTGGACGAGATGCGCGAGCGTCACGGCGTCCGGCACGAGGTCGGCCTTGGTGAGCACGACCACGGGCTGCGCGCCGCTCTCCCAGGCGAGGGCGAGGAACCGCTCGACGCGGCCGAGGTCGAGTTCGACGGCCAGCGACACGGCGATGACCGCGTGGTCGACGTTGGCGGCGAGGATCTGCCCCTCGGACCGCTTGGAGGAGGTGGAGCGGACGAAGGCGGTGCGGCGGGGCAGATACGCGCGCACGTAACGGGGATGGCCGGCGGGCTCGACGGCGACCCAGTCACCGGTGCACACCACCCGCAGCGGGTCGTGCGGGGTGACGAAGGCGGTGTCCGCGCGCAGCGTCCCGTCGGCGGTGACGACGTCGCACTGTCCGCGGTCGACGCGGACGACCCGCCCGACCAGCAGTCCTTCGGTGTCGTAGGGAGCGAACTCGGCCGCCCACGCGTCGTTCCAGCCGTACGGGGCCAGCGGGTGCGACGGAGCAGAGGAAGCCGAGGGAGAGGTGAGACTCAAGGGAAACCCTTCACAGGGCGGCCCCGGCCGCGCGCGCTCGTGAGCGCGCGGGGAAGTGGGAAGGATCAGCCGGTGACCGCGGAGGTGGAATGGATGAACTTCTGGTGGCGGGCAGCGCCCATCTCAGAGACAGCCATCGGTCACACCTCCCGGTTTCGCACTCGGCGGACGGCAGCGGCCGAGCAGCCACTGCGTGAAGCGGACCCGAGCCTAGAGGCACCCGGATCGCGATGCCACCGAATTTTCGACTGAGCCATCTGTGCTACGATGGGGGAGTTGCAGTTGTGGTACCCATGAACCTATGTGCGCCTGACGGGAATGTTTCTCCTGCAGGCGCATTGTTTGTTTTCCGGCATCTCCGGATGGGGCCTCTGCCTACAGAAGGAGAAATGTCATGGCACAGGGAACCGTGAAGTGGTTCAACGCCGAAAAGGGCTTCGGTTTCATCGAGCAGGACGGCGGCGGCCCCGACGTCTTCGCCCACTACTCGAACATCGCCGCCCAGGGCTTCCGTGAGCTCCAGGAGGGCCAGCGGGTCTCCTTCGACGTCACGCAGGGCCAGAAGGGCCCGCAGGCGGAGAACATCGTCCCCGCCTGATCCCCGGGCGCGTTTCCACTCACCGGGGTCCGCACCGTAGCGGTGCGGACCCCGGTTTGTGCTGTTACCAGGAAGGCAGAAACCGCATGTCCCGCAGGCCCCAGAAGTCGAACCGGCGTGCCTCGTCGCCCCGACCCTCCACGTCGTCCCCCGCCGAGTTCCGGCTGCCGGAGAACACGACACCCGCGCTGCCCCCCGTCGAGGACTTCGCCGGCCTGGACATGCCCGCGGGACTGCTCAAGACGCTCGCCGCCCAGGGCGTCGACACCCCCTTCCCCATCCAGGCCGCCACGCTGCCCAACTCGCTGGCCGGCCGGGACGTGCTGGGCCGGGGGCGCACCGGTTCCGGGAAGACCCTCGCGTTCGGGCTCGCGCTCCTGGCGCGTACCGCCGGGCTGCGCGCGGAGCCGAGGGCGCCGCTGGCGCTGGTGCTGGTGCCGACCCGGGAACTCGCCCAGCAGGTGACGGACGCGCTGACCCCGTACGCGACGGCCGTGAACCTTCGGCTCGCCACCGTGGTCGGCGGACTGTCGATCACCAAGCAGGCCGCGACGCTGCGGCGCGGGGCCGAGGTGCTCGTGGCGACGCCGGGCCGCCTCAACGACCTCGTGGCCCAGGGGCACTGTGCGCTCGGCGACGTCCGCGTCACGGTGCTGGACGAGGCCGACCAGATGACCGACATGGGGTTCCTGCCGCAGATCACCAAGCTGATCGAGCAGGTACGCCCCGGCGGCCAGCGCATGCTCTTCTCGGCCACCCTGGACCGCAACATCGACCGGCTGGTGCAGCGGTACCTGACCGACCCGGTGGTGCACTCCGTGGACCCGTCCGCGGGCGCGGTCACCACCATGGAGCACCACGTGCTGCACGTGGCGGACGAGACCGACAAGAAGGCCGTCACCACGCGCATCGCGGCCCGTGACGGCCGGGTCATCCTCTTCCTCGACACCAAGAGGTCCGCCGACCGGCTCACCAAGCGGCTGCTGACGGCCGGTGTGCGCGCGGCGGCCCTGCACGGCGGCCGATCCCAGCCGCAGCGCAACCGCACCCTGGAGCAGTTCAAGAACGGCCAGGTCACCGCGCTCGTGGCGACGAACGTCGCGGCCCGGGGCATCCACGTCGACGACCTGGACCTCGTCGTGAACGTCGATCCCCCCGGCGACCACAAGGACTACCTCCACCGGGGCGGGCGCACCGCCCGCGCGGGTGGCTCCGGCAGCGTGGTCACGCTGGTCCTGCCCGACCAGAAGCGGGACGTCACCCAGCTGATGTCGGACGCGGGCATCCGTCCCCGGACCGCCCGCATCACGTCGAGCGACGCGGAACTGGCCACCCTCACCGGCGCCCGGGAGCCCTCCGGCGTGCCCGTCACCATCGAGGTGCCCGCGCCGACCGCGCCCGCGGCGTCGCGCGGGGAGCGCAAGCCCGGCAGCAAGCCCGCCGGGCGGTCCGGCCGCAGGCGCCGCGGTGACGGCGGACCGGCAGCTGCGGCACCGTCCGCCGCGGGGCGGGGTCGGAGCGCGGGCGGCCGGGGCACGGCCAAGGCGCCGACCACCGGCACCGCGACGGGTGGGCGCGCTGCCGCCTCCCGCGCGGGGGCGCAGGGGGGCAAGGAGGCGTCCGCCGGCACGGGTGGCGGCAGGACCGGCCGTCGGACCACCGCGACCGCTGCGAACGGAGCCGGGGCCGGACGGCGCGCGGCGAACGGCTCGGCCGCGCGCGGTACGGCCGGCACCCGCGGCCGGGGCTCGGAGTCTCGCGGCGGCCGCCGGGGCGCCGACTCCTAGCCCGCCGGCACCCACACCCTCCGCCCCCGTCAGAAGCTCATGCTCCTGACGGGGGCGGGTCGCGTTCAGGCCTTCGTGCAGCGGTGCCCGTTCAGCGAGAAGTCGTGGCCCGGGGAGTTCGTGCCGCGCCAGGAGGCGAGGAAGCCGAAGGCGAGGTCGCCGCCCGCGGCCACGGTCCTGTTGTAGTCGGCGGCGGTGGCGGTGACCCGGGAGCCGTTCTGGGTGAAGTCGCCGTCCCACATCTGGTTGACCTTCTGGCCGTCCTTGAAGGACCAGGTGACGCGCCAGTCGTCGAGGGCCTCCTCGGTGGTGACGGTGACCGTGGCCTGGAAGCCGTCGGGCCACTGGTTGACCAGGTCGTAGCGGACCTCGCAGGTGGCGGGTTCGCTCGTCCTGGTGGCCGTTGGCGCGGCGCTGTCGTCGTCGCGGGCGGCGGAGGACGTGGTGCCCTGGGGTCCGGGTCCGGCCTTCTTGCTCCCCGGGGTGGAACGGCTCGCGGACGGGGAGGGGGACGCCGACGGGCGGGGGGTCGTGGACGGTGACGGGGCCGCGGCGCCGGGGTCCGCCACCGGCTGGCGGTCGGTGGGCGAGGAGGCACCGTCGTCCATGGAGCCGTCCCTCGGCATCATCGAGACGGCGAGGGCCAGCAGCGACACCAGTACGGCGGTGACGAGCAGCCCGCCCCGCACGACCCGCGCCTTGTGCGCGCCCGGGTTCGGCGGGCCGGCGTCGGCCGGTTCCGGGCGTCCGGCGCCCAGCCGTACCTCCGCGGCCCGGCGCCTGCGCTCCAGGTAGGCGAGCCCGCCCCAGCCGATCACCCCGCCGGCGAGCGCCCCGGGCAGTCCCCCGCCGTGCAGCCGCAGACAGGCGGCGGCCTCGGCGCACTGCACACAGGTGGCGAGGTGGCGGGAGAGGTCGCCCGGGGTGTCGGAGGCGGCGGACCGGGTGACCGCGTCCAGCAGACGGGCGTAGCTGCGGCACTGCGGGGCCATGGGGGTGTCGAGGTGGTTGCGGTGGCTGCGGTCCCGGAACAGGCCGCGTACCTGCGTCAGTTCCTCGGACACGTGGGCCGGGTCCAGACCCAGGCGGCGTGCCACCACGGACAGCGGCAGCGCCTCCACCTCGGCCAGCCACAGCAGGTCCGCGTCGGGTTCCTGCATGTCGCGCAGCCCGCGCAGGGCGAGTGGGCGTTGCAGGGGCGGGCCGGTGTAGCGTGCGGCCTTCTCGGAGTTGAGCCACAGGCGCAGGTCGGGGTCGAGCCGGTGCCCCTGTCCGCCGGCCTCCCAGGCGGCCGCCGTGGTGCGAACCGCCGTCAGCAGCAAGGGGATCACGGGCAGCCGGGGCGCTCGACGGCCCACGTTTCTGGCGGCGCCCGCGCTGTCGGTGCGGGCCTCGCGCATACCGAGGGCGAACGCCTCCGTGGCCAGTTGGGTGGCCGCGGTGGAGCCGGCCGTGCACAGGTCGGCGTAGGAGAGGACGGCGTCCCAGCACTCGGTGAACAGCACGGCCTCGGTGGCGTCCTGGGGGGTCGGCAGGTCGGGCATCGGACTCCTGCATCGAGAGCGAGGTCAACTCACCTTATGGGCAACGGAGTTGTGGGGAGCCTCGCGACAGTGCACGAGCTTTTCACGGGTCCCGCACAACTGACAAGCTCACTATTCATATCCGGTTACCGGCAGTTCGGACCCACCCGCATCCCGTTGCCCTTGAGGCGGGTGTGGCGCGCGACGGCACGAGTGTCGCCCAGGGAGACATACGCGAAAAGAGCCCGGACGTCTCGATCCGGGCTCTTCGTGTTCGGCTCGTTCTTCGGCTAGTGCCGCGGCACTAGCGCGTCTCGGCCGGCTCCTGCGCGGGGAGGCTGTCCATGAAGGAGCTCACCGAGAAGACGGCGCGGCCGGGGCCGGGTTCGCCGTAGCCGGGGGGCGAGGAGAGGCCGAAGTCCTCCATGGTCTGCCGGTAGGCCTGGAGCAGCCGGATGTGGTACTCCAGCGGCGCGCCCTGCGGGTTGGCCTTGCCGAGCGGGGTCGTCGGCTCGGGGCACCAGGTGGTGAAGCGGGGCGTGATGCCGTGCGACATGAAGAAGCGCAGGCCCTCGGTGGTGGAGGCGATGGCCTCGTCGACCGTCTTGAACCCGAACGGCTCGGCCATCTCCACGCCCGCCACGAAGTTGGGGATGACGTTGCGCGCGCCGAAGACCTCGGCGGAGTCCAGGATCCGCCGGTGCCACTCGTCGCGGCCGACGTAACGCTCCTTGCCGGGGCAGTACATCTTGAACAGGTACTCGTCCCACACCTCGTAGTTGGGGTGGTAGATCTGCACGCCGTAGTCCTTGAAGCGCTGCACGTCGTCCTTGGGCAGCGCCTGGGCGACGACCTTGCCGATCCAGCGGCCGGGGAAGCGCTCCTCGATGGCCTTGGCGTAGTGCCCGTAGAAGTCGGCCTCGTCACGGCCCGAGACGGTCTTGGTGATGGCGCCGCCGGTGAGCGTGTAGGCGGTGGAGGCCTTCTGGGTGTCGTAGCGGTCGATGATCTCGAGCGCCTCCAGGACCTCGTCGGCGTCCTTGACCCCCGTGTACGGCCGGCCGGCGGCCTTGTGCTGGCGCCAGTTGTGGTTGATGTCGCAGTACTGGCACTCCTCCTTGGCGCCGAAGTACTGGCAGACCCGGAAGACGGTCAGGTAGATCAGGTAGCCCCACTGGATGGTGGGCGCGACCTCCATGACGGACTTGCCGTTGGAGAGCTTGTGCTTGTAGTACTCCGGCATCGGGGGCACCCCGACGTCGGCGATGCGCTTGCCGTCCAGGTAGAGCCCGAGCACGCCCGAGTCGTCGGCGGCGACCCGGTACGGCGACGACGGGTTCACGCGGACCGAGACGACGGTGCGGCGCAGGTCGTACGGCCCGCCCGTGAGGATGATCTCCTCCGGCGGGCGGCGCAGCGCGGCCTCGCCGAGCTCGGGGAGGGTGCCGTGGTCGAAGGAGAAGATGAAGTACGACTTCGGCTTGACCTCGCCCCCCTCGTTGTCGCTGAGGGCGGACGGGTCGAAGGCCACCCCACCACGCAGCAGGTCCTCCTTGAAGACGGCCTCCCGTGGTACATGCGGGAACCGCTCCATCAGATCCTCGACCAGCGCCGTGCGGCTGCCCATCCGTAATCTCCTCCCGGCTCAGGCGTTCGACTCCTCACGGTATGCCCCCGGCCGGCGGTCAGGCGTACCGGGTCCCCTCCCGGCGCGCGATGTGTCGCGGTACGGGCGTGTTGTCCGGCAGTGCGGGGTCGGCGGCGGGCGGTCCCCAGACCGAGGTCAGCGGCAGGGTCCCGGCCCACAGGCCCAGGTCCGCGTCGGGTCCGTCGCCGTCGTCCGGCGGGCCGCTGCGGATCTTGACCGAGGCCTCCTGGAGGGAGAGGGCGAGGAGGGTGGTGGCGGCGAGCTCCTTGCGGTTCGGGCCGCGGGCGTACGACCACTGTCCCGGGGCCGCGTGCTCGGTGAGCCGGCGCAGGCCCGCCAGCTTCTCGTCGGGGTCGGTCACCTTGCGGGCCTCGCCGTGGATCATCGCGCTGCGATAGTTCACGCCGTGCTCGAAGACGGACCGGGCGACGACCAACCCGTCGACGTGCGTGACCGTGACACAGACGGGGGTGCCGCCGGCGAGGCTGCGGCTCGCGACCGAGCCGTGCAGGTAGAGCCGCTCCTCGTCGCGCCCGTAGACGGTCGGGACGACCAGCGGGCGGCCCTCGACGACCACGCCCAGGTGGCAGACGAAGCCCGCGTCCAGGACGGCGTTCAGCTCGGCCCGGTCGAGGCTGCCCTGGTCGCGCAGGCGACGGTGCCGGGTGAGGTCGGTCTCGGGGAGCAGCGGGTCGAGGCTCATGGCGAGGAAGATTACTGATATCGCGGCGAGGTCGCTACCTCACTGCGTATATCGTCGCCCGCACCCCCCTATGGCTACGAAATCCGCTTCAGGCTCCGTGTTCCAGGGCTGCCAGGTCCACCGGGTACGCCGGTGCCCCGCCCGCCGCCAGCCGTTCCGCCTCCTCGGCCACCGTCGCGCCGAGGCGGGCCAGCTCGTTGCCCTGGGAGCCGGCGAGGTGCGGGGTGACGAACGCGTTGGGCAGGTCGTGGAGGGGCGAGTCGGCGGGGAGCGGTTCGGGGTCGGTGACGTCGAGGATCGCGCTGAGGCGGCCGGTGCGGAGTTCCTCGACGAGGGCGTTGTGGTCCACCAGACCGCCGCGCGCGGTGTTGACCAGCACGGCCCCGTCGGGCATCAGGGCCAGCTCGCGGCGGCCGAGGAGGTGACGGGTCTCGGGGGTCTCGGGCGCGTGGAGGGTGACGATGTCCGAACCGCGCAGCAGGTCGTCCAGCGCCACGAGCGGCACGCCGAGCTCGGCGGCTCGCCGCTCGTCGACGTACGGGTCGGCGAGGACGGGCACCAGGTCGAAGGGGCGCAGCAGTTCCAGGACCCGGCGGCCGATGCGGGACGCCCCGATGACGCCGACCCGGCGGCCGTGGTTGCCGATGCCGGGGACGATTCCCCAGCCGGGGTGGGTCCGCGAGGTGCGCAGCCGCTCACGGGCGACGAACACGTCCTTGCCGGCGAGCAGGATCATGGCGAGGGTGTACTCGGCGACGGGCAGCGCGTTGACGTCGGCGGCCGAGGACACCGCGATGCCGCGCTGCCAGATCCCGGGCGTGGCGAAGCCCTTGACCGAGCCGGCGGAGTGCAGGACCGCGCGCAGTCGCGGCGCCGCGTCGAGGACGGCCGTGTCGATGCGGGGGCACCCCCAGCCGGTGACGAGGATCTCCGTGCGGGCGAGCACCTCGCGGACGCGCGGGTCGGCGAAGTCCTCGGCGACCAGTTCCGGGTCGATGTCCACCGCTTCGCGCAGCCGCGCCAGCACGTCGGACGGGAAGACGTGCGGCAGGTTCGCGGCGGTCATGGCGAACAGCGCCTGGGGACGCTCGTGCACAGTGGTGACCCCCGGTCGAGGAAAGGGATAGAAAACGCTCTCTACGTTAGGTGTCCGCAGATGAGAGGGTCAACGGACGACATGCCAGGGAAGGGACGACAGGAATGACGCAGACGGTCACCAACTGGGCGGGCAACATCACCTACGCCGCCAAGGAGCTGCACCGCCCGGGTTCGCTCGACGCGCTCCGGGCTCTCGTGGCCGACAGCGCGAAGGTGCGGGTGCTGGGCAGCGGCCACTCGTTCAACACGATCGCCGAGCCGGGCGCCGACGGGACGCTGGTCTCGATCGCCGGTCTGCCGCCGGTGCTCGACGTGGACACCGCGGCCCGTACGGTACGGGTCTCCGGCGGTGTCCGGTACGCCGAACTGGCCCGCGCCGTCGACGCGCACGGCCTCGCCCTGCCCAACATGGCCTCGCTGCCGCACATCTCGGTGGCCGGCTCGGTGGCGACCGGCACCCACGGCTCGGGCGTCGGCAACGGGGCGCTGGCCTCGGCCGTGCGCGAGGTGGAGCTGGTGGTCGCCGACGGTTCGACGGTGACGATCGGGCGCGGTGACGGCCGCTTCGGCGGCGCCGTGACCTCGCTGGGCGCCCTCGGCGTGGTCACCGCGCTCACCCTGGACCTGGAGCCGGCGTTCGAGGTCGAGCAGCGCGTGTACACCGAACTGCCGCTGGCCGGGCTGGACTTCGCGGCCTTCTCCGAGGTCATGTCGGCGGCGTACAGCGTCAGCCTCTTCACCGACTGGCGGGAGCCCGGCTTCCGGCAGGTGTGGCTGAAGCGGCGCGTGGACCAGCCGCTCGCCGACTTCCCCTGGGCCGCGCCCGCCACCGAGAAGCTGCACCCGGTGCCGGGGATGCCGGCGGTCAACTGCACCGAGCAGTTCGGGGTGCCGGGGCCCTGGCACGAGCGACTGCCGCACTTCCGGGCGGAGTTCACGCCGAGCAGTGGCGCGGAGTTGCAGTCGGAGTACCTGCTGCCGCGCGAGCACGCCGTCGAGGCGCTCCAGGCGGTCGACGGCGTCCGCCAGACCGTCGCCGGGGTGCTCCAGACCTGCGAGGTGCGCACGGTCGCCGCCGACGAGCAGTGGCTGAGCCCGTCCTACGGACGGGACACGGTGGCCCTGCACTTCACCTGGATCGCGGACACCGCGGCGGTGCTGCCGGTGGTACGGCGGCTGGAGGCGGCGCTCGACCCGTTCGACCCGCGGCCGCACTGGGGGAAGGTCTTCACCACCGCGGGCGAGACGCTGCGGGGCCGCTACCCCAGGCTGGGCGACTTCCGGGCACTGGCCAATGGTCTGGACCCTGAGGCAAAATTCGCCAACGCCTTCGTCGGGGACGTGCTCGCCGACTGACTTTGTACAGCCCCTTTCCTAACCCCTTGTCGAAAGGTCCGGCGGGCCATAGCCTGGCGCCGCGCCGGTGCCGTCGTCGTTCCGGCAGGAGCCGAAGGGAGGGGGGCACGCCCCGATGAAGCGCACCTCACGTGACATCCGCACCGCGAACCGCTACGAGGTACTGCGCCAGATCATCGCCCGCTCGCCCACCTCCCGGCAGGAGCTGGCGGCCGCCACCGGGCTGAGCCTGGCCACGGTCGCCACCCTCGTCGGCGAACTGCTCGACCTGCGGATGATCACGGAGGTCGGCTTCGAGGACTCGGCGGGAGGCCGCCCTCGCGGACTCGTCGCCGTCAACGCGTCGGGGGGCGCGTTGATCGGCGTCGACATCGCCGAGACGTACGTGCATGTCGAGCTCTTCGACCTCGGGTTGAACGTGCTGGCCCGCGCCGAGGAGGACGTCCGTCCCGGTGAGAGCCGCCCCGAGCAGGTCGTCGGCCATGTCGCCGCCGCGGTCGGCTCGGTGGTCGCGCAGGCCGGCGTCGAGGGCGCGCGGGTCCTCGGGGTCGGGGTGAGTGTGCCGGGGCAGGTGGACCGGGACACCGGGTTCTCCGAGTACGCGCCCAACTGGGACTGGCACGACGTGCCGTTGCTCGACCTGCTCACCGAGCACATCGCCTACCCGCTGTACTTGGACAACCCGCTGCGTGCCTCGGCGGTGGCCGAGTTGTGGTTCGGGGCCGCCCGCGGGCGCGGGGACGCCGTGGTGGTCAACCTCGGGACCGGTGTGGGTTCCGGACTGATCCTCGGCGGCGGGCTGCACCGCGGCGTGAGCAACAGCGCCGGCGAGTGGGGGCACACCACGATCGTGCTGGACGGCCGACTGTGCCGCTGCGGCAGGAACGGCTGCGTGGAGGCGTACGTCGGCGCGTCCGGGATCATGCTGAATCTCCAGGAGTTGGCCCCCGACAGCCCGCTGCTGCACCCGGACGACCAGACGGCCACCATCGCGGCGCTGGCCGAGGGACTGCGGCGCGGGGACCCCGTGGCGGTCGACGCGGTGCGGGCCACCGTGCGCTATCTCGGCGCCGGTGTCGCCAACCTGGTCAACATGTTCAACCCCGAGGTGGTCGTGCTCAGCAGTTGGGTCGCGGCCGCCCTCGGCGAGCCCCTGGTCACCCAGGTGCGCGAGGCCGTCGCCCGGCACGCGCTCCCCCGGCCGACGGCCGCCACCGAGATCGTGCTGTCCCCCATCCCGACGGACCCGGTGTGCCTGGGCGCGGCGACGTTCGCGCTGGAAGGGGCGTTGCAGTCGGTCGGACAGAGGACGGCTGGGCGCACGGCCGTGGGGCGGGGGCGTCGCTGAGGTCGGGGTGCGCTGCGGGGGCGGGGTGTGCTGCGGGTGGCGGGGTGCGTCTTCGGTGGCGGGGCGCGCTGCGCGGGTGGTAGGGCGCGCCGCGGGGAGTGGGGCGTGCCGCCGAGTCGCGCCGCCGGTCGCGGGGCGTGGCGCCGGTGGCGGGGCGTGCCGCTGAAGTCGGGGCGCGCTGCGGGTGGCGGGGTGCGTCTTAGGTGGTGGGGCGCGCCGCGCGGGTGGTAGGGCGCGCCACGGGTGCCGGGACTCGCCGCCGGTGGCGGGGCGCGCTGCGGGTGGCGGGGCGCGTCTTAGGTGGCAGGGCGCCCCGCGCGGGTGAGGGCGGGCCGCCGGTGGCGGGGCGCGCCGCGGAGGCGGGCCGTGCCGCTGCTGCGCGCGCCCGTGAGGAACAGGGCGAGAAGGCCCTGAAAAGGGGCGCCTCCGCTGAGAACAGGGCATGTCGCCCCACCCGAGTCACAGACCCCAGAACCGACAACTCATAGGCCCCGCACGTGAGTTGCGGGCCGCTGCCGCGGTGGTCCGCGGTCTGTGATGTCCGGCATCCCGAACGCTCCGCAACGCTTCGGACAGGCTTCGTCCAACCCCTTGCCGAAGCCTTAGCCGAAGGTTAACGTCCCGCACCGCAAGTCCATGTGAGCCACCTGGCGCTGAGCCGCTCCAGCGATGGGCGCAGAGCCGCAGCCGCACTCGAGACAAGGACGTCAGCATGTCGGCAATGAGGAACGTCAACTGGGACCGCCGGACCGTTCTGCGGGCCGCGATGGGCATGGCCGCCGCCGGTGGACTGGCCGCGTGCGGCGGCAACACCGGTCGCAGCAGCTCCGGTGACAGCCTGGTGCAGTACTTCCACGCGTACGGCGAGGCGGGCACCGAGCAGGCCATCAAGCGATATGCGAAGGCCTACAAGGAAGCCAACGTCACCACGCAGTGGATCACCGGCAGCAACTTCGAGAACAAGCTGTTCCCGGCCCTGTTGACCAAGAACGCGCCCGACGTCTTCGAGTTCCACCCGCAGCTGCAGCTGGTGACGAGCGGACAGGTCGCGGACCTCTCCGACATCGTCAACCCCGTCAAGGACGACTTCAACCAGGCCGACATCGCCTCGCACACGGTCGACGGCAAGATCTACGGCGTCCGCATGATCGACGACCCGCAGTTCTTCTACTACCGCCCATCGCTCTTCGAGAAGGCCAAGGTCGAGGTCCCCCAGACCCTGGAGGAGCTGCTCGAGGCGGTCGACAAGCTCACCACCGACAAGGTCAAGGGCGCCTTTCTCGGCAACGACATCACCCCCGTCCAGAACCCGCTGATCTGGTCGGCCGGCGCGAACACCCTGAACGAGAAGAACGAGATCGCCTACCACACGGACGCGGTCGCCGACGGCCTCAAGCAGCTGCGCCGGCTGTTCACCAGCGGCAACCTGCTGCTCGACGCCCCCGCCGACTGGTGGGACCCCTCCGCCTTCACCCAGGGGCTGACCGCGATCCAGTGGTGCGGCATGTGGGCGATGCCGGTGATCCAGAAGGCGCTCGGCGACGACGTCGGCATCTTCCCCTTCCCGAAGGTCGGAGACGCGGGCAAGTTCTCGGTGACCAACGGCGGTTGGTCGATGTTCGTCAACGCCAAGGGCAAGAACGTCGACGCGGCCAAGGAGTACGTCAAGTGGCTGTGGATCGACCAGAAGGAGTACCAGGAGGACTGGGCGCTGTCCTACGGCTTCCACATCCCGCCGCGCACCTCCATAGCGGAGAGCGCCACCAAGCTGAAGTCCGGTCTGCCGGCGGAGGGCGTCAAGCTCTTCGGCGAGTACGGGCACTTCGACAACATCGCCTGGACGCAGGCGATGATCGCCTCGGTGAACGACGTGATCGCCAACTCCGTGCGCAAGGGCGGCAGTCCGGAGGCCGCGCTCGACGCCTGTGACAAGAAGGTCAACGCCGAGCTCAAGAAGCTGTTCGGATAGGCCGGCGGGCGGACCACACCATGTCGACCACCACGAAGATCGACCTCGCGACCTCCGCCCCGGCCAAGTCCCCCAAGGACCGGCCGCGGCGGAGTCTGCGGGCCAGCGCCACGCTCAACTTCTGGCTGTTCACCAGTCCCTTCCTCATCGGCCTGATCATCTTCGTGTTCGTGCCGATGGGCTGGAGCATCTACCTCAGCTTCTTCGAGGCCCGGTTCACCGTCTCGCCGAGCGAGTTCATCGGCTTCGACAACTACCGGGCGATCCTGGACAACCCCGACTTCACCGGGGCCCTCGTCACGTTCACCGTCTTCGCCGCGTTCATCGTCCCCACCACCTGGGCGCTCTCGCTGGGCCTGGCGCTGCTGGTGCACCGGCTGACCTTCATGAAGACGTTCTTCCGGTCGGTGTTCTTCCTGCCGACCGCCGTCTCCTATGTCGCCGCGGCGCTGATCTGGAAGATGTCCATCTTCAACGGCGTCCGCTTCGGCATGGCGAACACCGTCATCGGCTGGTTCGGCTTCGAGAACGTCGCCTGGCTCGCCAACCCCGAACCCCCCTGGTACTGGCTGGTCATCGTGACGCTCCGGCTGTGGCTCCAGGCCGGGTTCTACATGATCCTGTTCCTGGCGGCCCTCCAGAACATCCCTGGCGAGCTGTACGAGGCGGCCGCCATCGACGGCGCCAAGCCGGGCTGGCAGACCTTCCGCTACATCACGCTGCCGCAGCTGCGGGCCACCTCCACCGCGGTGATCCTGCTCCTGCTGATCGCCGCCTACCAGGCCTTCGACGAGTTCTGGAACCTGCTCAGCAAGGCGACCTGGGGCCAGCCGCCGCTCGTCGAGCTGTACAAGACGGCTCTCGGCGAGAACCAGGACTACGGCCAGGGCAGCGCCGGCGCCGTCATCCTGACCCTGCTCATCCTGGTCATCACCCTGTTCCAGGGCCGGATCATGGGCTTCGGAAGGGGTGAGGAGTCCAAGTGACCACCACCGCACCTGACATCGACAAGACCCCGCGCACGAAGCGCGGCGGCCGGGTCATCGGCAACACCGGCCTCTACCTCGCCACCGGCGTCGCCGCCCTGCTGTTCCTGATCCCCTTCTACCTGATCGTCCGCAACGCCCTGATGACGGACCCGGAGATCACGGGCGAGAACTGGAAGTGGTTCCCCACCGACATCCAGTGGGGCAACATCACCGAACCGTTCGACGACGAGACCGTCGACTTCAGCCGGGCCCTGTGGAACTCCTGGGTCGTCGCCATCCTGCACACCAGCGGCATCCTGCTGATCTGCTCGCTGGCCGGCTACGGCCTCGCCCGCATCCCGTACCGGCACGCCAACAAGATCTTCTACGCCGTGCTGGTGACCCTGATGATCCCGACGGCCGTGACCTTCGTGCCGAGCTTCGTGCTGGTGTCCTCGCTGGGCTGGGTGGACACCTACCGGGGTCTGATCATCCCGGGCCTGTTCAGCGGTTTCACCTGCTTCCTGTTCCGGCAGTACTTCCTGGGGTTCCCCAAGGAGCTGGAGGAGGCGGCGCGGGTGGACGGGCTGTCGTACTGGGGGGCGTACTGGCGGGTCGTCGTGCCCAACTCGCTGAACTTCTTCGCGGCCATGGCCACGATCACGTTCATCAGCGGCTGGAACTCCTTCCTGTGGCCCCTGGTCATCGGCCAGGACCCCAGTGCCTGGACCATCCAGGTCGCGCTGTCCGCGTACATGACGAACCAGACGGTCAACTACCACCTGATCTTCATGTCCACGGCGATCTCCATCCTGCCCCTGGTACTGGTGTTCCTCTTCCTCCAGCGCTGGCTGGTGCAGGGCATCGCGCAGACCGGCATCAAGGGGTGACCGGGGGACCCCGGGGGGATTTCCGTCCCGTGCCCGGTAGGTGAGACAGCCAGGTGAGAAAGCTGTTAATCGATTGACCAATTGATCGACATTCCGACACTGTCGAGACGTCGTCCGCGGTCGGTCGGCAGCCATGCCGACCGGCCGCGATTCGTTTGTCCGGCACGGGAGTTGACGTCTTTTGGTTGCCAGCATCGAGGTTCGCGGGCTGTCCCGCACCTTCCACTCCACGGTCCGCCGACCCGGCTTCACCGGGGCGGTCCGGTCCCTGGTCAACCCGGAGCGGGTCGCCAAGCACGCCGTCACCGACATCACCTTCGACGTGGACCCGGGTGAACTCCTTGCCCTGCTGGGCCCGAACGGTGCCGGCAAGTCCACCACCATCAAGATGCTCACCGGGATCCTCACCCCCACCGCCGGGCACGCCAGGGTCGCGGGCGTGGTGCCGTACGAGGACCGCGAGCGCAACGCCCGCAACATCGGCGCCGTGTTCGGGCAGCGCACCCAGCTGTGGTGGGACCTGCCGGTGCGCGAGTCGTTCGCGATCCTGCGGGACATCTACCAGGTGCCGAAGGCCGAACACGCCGCCCGGCTCGCGGAGTTCGACGGACTGCTCGACCTGTCGTCCTTCTGGGACACCCGGGTTCGCCATCTCTCGCTCGGCCAGCGGGTGCGCAGCGACCTGGCCGCCGCCCTGCTGCACGACCCGCCGGTCGTCTTCCTCGACGAGCCGACCATCGGCATGGACGTGGTGGTCAAGGAGCAGGTGCGGGAGTTCCTGCGGCACCAGGTCGAGGAGCGTGGCCGGACCGTCCTGCTCACCACCCATGACATGACCGAGGTGGAGCGGCTGGCCGAACGGGTCGTCCTGGTGAACCACGGACGCCTCGTCCTCGACGGCACCCTCGACGAGATCCGCCGCAAGTTCGGCTCGACCTGGCAGATCCGCACCACCCTCGCCGACCCGCACACCGACCTCGTCCCGCTGCGGGGGATCGCCCTGCAGCAACGCAGCGGCTCCCGGCTGGTGTTCGGGCCGGACGGCCCCGACGCCCCGACCGTGCACCAGGCCCTCAAAGCCGTGATCGAGGCCTACGAGGTGACGGACATCGCCCTCGACGATGCGGACCTCGAGGACGTGATGCGGGCCGCCTACGTCCATGCGGAGGAGGTCTGACATGGCGGCGATGCACGCCTGGCGCGCCGCCCGCGTCACCCCGCTCGGTGAACTGCTCACCCCGCCCCGGATGACGGCCGCGCTGCTGCGGCTGACCGTGCAGGTGGTCCTGGTGGCCTCCCTGTGGCACGGCCTGTACGCGAGCACCGGCACGACCGCCGGACTCGACCGCGATCAGGCGGTGACCTACGCGGTGCTCGCCGTACTCGCCTCCCGGCTGCGGGAGTTGGACCAGTACGCGGGCCGGGACACGATCTTGCAGCCATGCACTTCGGCACGATCGTGTACTGGTACCTGCGCCCGCTGAAGCCGCAGCGGTACTACGCCCTGCGGGCCCTCGGCGAGCAGCTGTACGGCCTGGCCTGGGCGCTCGGCGGTTATGCGGTCTGTCTGGCCGCCGGGGTCGTCGAGCCGCCCGGGTCGGCCGCGGTCGCGGGGGTGTTCGCGCTCAGCCTGCTTTTGGGCCAGCTGGTCCTCTACTACGTCATGCTCGTCATCGACCAGCTGTGCTTCTGGACCCTGCGCAACGGCGCCGCGATGCTCATCCTGATCTTCGCGCAGAACCTGCTGGCGGGCGTGTACGCGCCGCTGTGGTTCTTCCCCGACTGGTTCATCACGCTGAGCGCCTTCCTGCCCTTCCAGGCGACGTTGAGCGTGCCGCTGTCCCTCTACATCGGCCGTATCGAACTGACCGACGCGGGGCCGCAGTTGGCGATCCAGGCGGCCTGGGTCGTCGTACTCGCCCTGTTCACCCGTCTGTTGTGGCGCCGAGCCGCCCGCCGTGTCGTCTCCCAGGGAGGGTGAGGCCCGTGAACGCCGTCCGGATCGCCTGGCGCATCACGCGCCTGAACTTCCGTGCCCAGCTGGAGTACCGCTCCGAGTTCCTGATGATGATCGCGATCGGCGCGGTCTGGCAGGTGTCGGTGATCGTGTTCGCGACGGTGCTGCTGACGCGGTTCACCGGGATGGGCGGCTGGGACAGCTCGGACGTGCTGCTGATCCCGGCGACCCGGATGCTGGCGCACGGTCTGTTCGTGCTGTTCCTGGGCCGGGTGCACGGTCTGGGCCGGCACATCCAGGAGGGTGTCATCGACACCTACCTGGTCCGTCCGATGCCCGTCCACCGCCAGCTCCAGCTGTCGTACTTCCCCACCAACGCCATCGGCGACCTGACGGTCGCGGTGGGCCTGATGGCGGGCGCGCTCAGCCGCAGCGACCTCGACTGGACGGCCGGCCGGATCTCGTACCTGGTGGTGGCCGTGCTCGGCGGCCTGCTTCTGGAGGCGGCCCTGTTCACGGTCGTGGCCTGCGCGTCCCTGCGGTTCCCGGCCGCCGACTACTGGGGGCGCTGGCTGGAGGAGCTGCTCGGCACCTTCGGCAGCTACCCGCTCAACGTGCTGCCCAGGGTGGTGGGCGGCTTCCTGACGTACGGCCTCCCGCTCGCGTTCGTCGCCTACTTCCCGGCCGCCGTGCTGACCGGCCACGGTCATGACACCGGGGTCTCGTACTGGCTGGCGGCGGCCTCGCCGCTGGTCGGGGCGCTGGCGTATCTGGGGGCGCGGTGGCTGTGGCGGTACAGCCTGCGGCACTACACGGGGGTGAACGGCTGAGGTCCGCCGGGGCCGCGAGGTCCCGGCGGCTACGCTCGGCCGCGATGAACGACCGACAGGAACAGGTGACGGCGTACGCCGCCGAGGGCCGGATCTGGACCCGGCTCGCCGGACTGCTGCCGTCGGCCGAGGACGCGGAGCTGGTCCAGGACTGCTGGGACATCGGGGAGCAGGAGGGCGGGCTCTGGCAGCTCGTCGAGAAACTGCACGAACGCCGCGTGGCCGTCGACGAGTTCACGCGGGCCGAGATCGCCGCGATGGCCGTGCAGTGGGATGTGTGGGACCAGCTCCAGGACGACATCCTGGCACTCCCGGCACTGGCCCTCCCGCCTCCGGCGCCCCCGGCCGGACGCGCCCGCCGGGGGCCGCTGCGGGTGTACGCCGACATGGAGCCTGTCGAGGAGGACGGGCGGATGGTGGTGCCGTGGATGCGCTGCGCGGGGTGCGAGCGCATCCTGTCGCGCGGTCATCTGCGCACGTCCTGGGGGATGTCGTCCTACCCGTCGGCGTATCTGGTCACCGGGCGCGGTGAGGCACCGGTGGAGTTCGAGACCGAGGAGCCCGGGGCGGTGTGGGCGGCGCTGTCCGCGCTCTCGGCGGGCTGCCGTGCGCAGGGCGACGAACTGCGGGGCGAGGGAGGGGCGTAGCGCCGCCGCTCCGGCTATCACCTCCCGGGGTTTCCGGACGGCGCTGTCCCACGCCCGGCTCTACCGGGGTGCCAGTACGCAGAACTCGTTGCCGTCGGGGTCGAGCATCGCGACCCGGCCCGTGGCGTCGTCGGCGCCATCGACGCGCTTGGCGCCCAGGGCGAGCAGACGGTCGACCTCCGCCCGCTGGCCGCCGGCGGGTGGTGCGAGGTCGAAGTGCAGTCGGCCGGGGCCGGTCTTGGGCGCCACCGGCGGGCCGCCCCAGGTGATCTTCGTTCCGCCGTGCGGTGCCTGGATCGCGGTCTCCTGGTCCTGGTCCCAGACCAGCGGCCACTCCAGCGCGGCACTCCAGAAGTACCCGACCTCCTGCGAGCCGTCGCAGGCGAGGGCGCCGATGAACCCGGTGTCGGCGAGGAAGGCGTTGCCCGCCTCGATGACGCAGAACTCGTTGCCCTCGGGGTCGGCGAGCACCACGTGGCCCTCCTCCGGGAGCTGGCCGACGTCGATGTGCCGGGCGCCGAGCCCGAGCGCCCTGTCCACCGTCCGCCGCTGGTCCTCCGGAACGGCGCTCGTCAGGTCGAAGTGCATCCGGT
The DNA here is from genome assembly GCF_044386545.1 of Streptomyces sp. NPDC020489. NCBI lineage: Bacteria > Bacillati > Actinomycetota > Actinomycetes > Kitasatosporales > Streptomycetaceae > Streptomyces > Streptomyces sp. NPDC020489. Next base: position 421,054 of record NZ_JBIRUZ010000003.1, on the reverse strand, counting down.
TCGGGCCGGTCTTCTCGTCCCGGGTGGGCAGGAAGCGCAGCCGGAAGCCGCGCTCGTCGGCGGGCAGCAGCGTCAAGCCGCCATGCGCGTCACCGACCGACTCCCACCCGAGGACTCCGGACCAGAACCCCGCGAGCCGCCGGGGCTCGCTCGCACCGAAACACAACGCGAACAACTGACACGTCATAACCGCGCCCCACTCCGATCCGCCGCCAGACCCTCGGGCCCGCAGCCTAGGGGCGCGGTGCCGTCAGCCGCAGCCCAATATCCGGGCCTGCGCCTGGGCTCCGCCTTCATGTACTAGCATGCAACCTAGGTACCCTAGGTTTCTTTCGTCGCCCCCGGAGACCCTCATGGCCCGCGCCGGAATCACCCGCGACCGCCTCACCGCGGCCGCCGCCGACCTCGCCGACGAGGTCGGCTTCGAGAACGTCACCCTCTCCGCGCTGGCCCGCCACTTCGGCGTCAAGGACGCCAGCCTGTACTCCCACGTGCGCAACCTCCAGGAGCTGCGCACCCGTGTCGCCCTGCTCGCGGGCGGCGAGCTGATCGACCGGATCGCGGTCGCCGTCGCGGGACGGGCCGGCAAGGACGCGCTGGCCGCCTTCGCCGGCGCCTACCGGGAGTTCGCACGCGAACGTCCCGGCCGGTACGCCGCCACCCAGATCCGTGTCGACCAGTCCCTCGTCGCGGACTCCCCCGCCCTCCGCCGCACCGCGGAGATCACCTACGGCATGCTCCGCGCCTACGGCCTGGAGGAACCCGATCTCACCGACGCCGTACGGCTGTTGCGCAGCACCTTCCACGGCTACTGCGCCCTGGAGGCCGGCGGCGGCTTCGGCGCCCCGCGTGACACGCAGAAGTCGTGGAACCGTGCCATCGACGCCCTGCACGTCCTGTTGCAGAACTGGCCCCGCGAGGAGGGCGACACCCGTGACTGACCCCTACTACGACGTCCAGGGCAGCGGTCCCGTCCTCCTGGTCCACCCGGGCGGGGCGGGGCACCCCATGGGTCTCGAACCGCTGGCGCAGGCGCTGGCCGACCGGTTCACCGTCGTCACCTGCGACCCGCTCGGTCTCGCCCACGGCCGGCTCGGCTCCCCCGTCGACGACCAGCGCGTCGAGGAGTGGAGCGACAACGCCCGCCGCGTGCTCGACCGGGTCCTGCCGGACGGGGAGAGCGCGTTCGTTCTCGGCACGAGCGCCGGTGCGGTCGTCGCCCTCGACCTGCTGGCCCGGCACCCGGAGCGGGTGCGGCACGTCGTGGCGCACGAGCCGCCGTGCGTGGGCCTGCTGCCGGACGGGCCCCGACGGCGGGCCATGTTCCGCGAGGTGTACGACACCTATCGCGCGGCGGGCCCGAGAGCCGCCGCCGTCCGTATGACCGCCGGGCTCACGGACCAGCCCGTCCCGGCGCTGCCCCCGGGCCAACCTCTCACCCGCGAGGAGGAGTTGGGCACCCCGGCGGCCCTCTTCCTGGCCCACGTCCTCCTCCCCTTCACCTCCTACGATCCCGACCTCACCGCCCTGGCGTCCGCGCCCCTGACCCTGGCGGCCGGAACGGACTCGCACCGTCAACTCCTGTACCGCACGGCCGAGTTCGTCGCCGAGAAGACCGGCGTGCCGTTCACCGAGTTCCCCGGTGGACATCTGGGCGCCCTCCAGCACCCGCGCGCCTTCGCCGACCGGCTCACCGAAACGCTGCTCGGCTCCACGTCCTGACGATGGGGCCCCCGCTACTTGGCTCGCTCTCGCGCGCTGCGCTCGACACAGAACTCGTTGCCCTCCGGGTCGGCCATGGTCGCCCAGCCGGTCCCGTCCGGATTGCGCCGGTCGTCGAGAAGGGCGGCACCGAGGCCGATCAGGCGCTCCACCTCCTCGTCCCGGGTGCGGTCCTGCGGCTGGAGGTCCAGGTGGACCCGGTTCTTGACGGTCTTGGCCTCCGGCACGGTGACGAAGAGCAGCCTCGCCTCCTCGATCAACGCCTCCTCGTCACCGGGCCGGTCGTCCTCGTGCAGGGGCAGACCGAGGACCTGGGACCAGAAGGTGGCGAGGCCGTGGGCGTCGGCGCAGTCGATGGTGGTGTGACGGATGGCGGAAGTCATGTCTGGGATTGTCGTGGACGCACCCGGAAGAGATCAACGGGAACAGATCACCGCGACCGGCACCCCTCTGCGCACCCGCGGCGAGCGGAGGGCCTGACTTCAGCGCGACGCACCACTTCTCACCGGGGCGTCGCCGACGACGAAGACGCTGAGAATCAGCCGCCTCACTCCCCGAGCGGGCCGGTCTCGCTCCCACCGCCGTCCGGCGTCTCGTTCCCGAGCAGCTCGACCATCCGGTGCATCACCTCGACGGGCAGCCCCGGATTGCGGGCGGCCGCCTCCGCGTTGCCGGTGCTGGACGTCAGCAGGCGCACCAGGAGCCGGGCCGGGAGGCGGGGGTGGAGTGCGGCGGCGAGCCGGATGTGCTCGTGGGGGTCTTCCAGGAGCCGTGCGGCCGCCGTCGCCGAGAGCCGGGGATCGGCCGCGGCGCGGTAGCGGACCTCTTCGCTCGCGTCCCGGCTGAGGCGTTCCACCAGCTCGGGGGTGGACTCCGGGTCGTCCAGGGCGAGTCGGCGCATACGCGGGCGGGGGTCGTCGGCGTAGCGCAGGAGGTCGTGGCGGGGGAAGTTGGGGTGGCCGCGCGGACGGTCGGGGGTGGTCAGGCCGCCGTCCCACCACTGCCACACCTCCAGGAGCATGTCGGCGGGCGCGTCGTCGCAGGACTCCGCGAGGAAGAGCTGGACGACGCGGTCCTCGTCGCGGGCGAGGCGGGCGACGACGTCCGGCGGCAGATGCCGGGCGCGGGCGACGCTCCTGCGGACCAGGGGGTGGGCGGAGGCGGCCAGACGCCGCATCGCGTCCTCGTCCTCGTGCAGGGCGACGATCCAGTCGAGGGCCCAGGAGTGCTGTGCGGGGTCGAAGTCGAAGTCGATGCGAGCGCGTTGCTCCTCGGTGAGGTCGGCTCGCTGCGCCACCGTGTTGCGGACCCACACGTCGGCGTCCTGGCCGAGGAGGGCGACGAGATCGGGGTCCACGGCCGGGTTGCGGGCGAGGGAGCGGCGCTCGTCCGCGTCACCGTGCCGTGCCAGGTGTTCGGCGAGGTCACGGCTCAGCAGGCAGGTCTCCAGGGCCTCCCGCTGGAGGTCCCGCTCCTCCAGCGCCTCGAACACCGGCCGGGGCATGGGGTGTTCGCGGTGGTGCAGAAGCCGGGACCGCGAACGTGCGTAGCCGGGCGGCCCGTCGACGAGCGACGCGCGTGCGGCGGCGTCGAGGTGCGGCCAGGCCGTTTGGCAGGCCACGGCCCGGACGCGGTCGTCGGGGTCCGCGACCAGCGCGCGGGCCAGGGCGACGGGCAGACATCCGAGGCGGGCGGTCTCACCGCGCACCCGCGAGGACGGGTCGGCGGCGAGCCGGCGGCAGGTGTCCTCGTCGAGTTCGGCCGCGCGGTCCGCCGCGATCATGGTGAGCAGCCACCGCTGCCGCTCGTCCCGCTCACCGAGGATCACCCGGGCCCACTGGTCGGCGGTGATGTGCGGCTGGTCCTGCACGGCCCTCGACCGCACTTTCCAGTCCGGGTCGGCCAGCGCCGCGTCCACGGCTTCCGCCGGCAGCGCGCCGTACATCGCGTACGACGATCTGCGCGTCAACCGGGGCCGGAGGTCCTCCGGGACCGCCGGGTTGAGGGAGAGACCGTTCGCCCAGGCGTCGAGCAGCTTCTCCACCGGCCTCGGTCGTCGGAACAACGACTCCCAGGCGGCGGCCCGCTCCTCGGCCGTCTCCCGGCCCGCGGCCCGCGCGACCTCCTCGCGCCGCTCCCTGATCCGGTCGACGGCGACCAGCCAGACCTCGTACTCCTCGGTGGTGACGCCCAGCAGGGTGTCGCCGTCCGGCGACAGGGTGAGGAACTCCGGCTGTCCGGGCCGCTCCCCGAGCACGCCCGCGAGGTCCCAGTCGGCGGTGAGCCGGACCCGCCGCCACTGCCGGGACGGGCCCCCGGCGTCGACGAGGAAGGTCCCGTCCGTGTCGAGGATCCCCGTCTCGCGGGCCAGCCGGTGCCACTGGGCGTTGATCTCGGCGACCAGGTCGGTTCGGTCCGCGGCGACCTTCGCGGTCGGCCGCACCTCCCACCCGACGACATGGCTCCACGCGAACGGCGGCGGCAGCACCTCCTCGACCCGTCGCTCCCCCACCGCCTCAAGTCCGGCCCGCTCCAGCAGTTCCACGCGTGCGTCGCCCCCACTCATGGCCCCCATCCTGCCGGAACGCCGTCCACCCCGTTCAGCCCGTCACCCCCGACAGACGACCTCCACCCCGGAGTCCCCCACGCCACCGCCCCATCCAGCCCGTCACCCCCCGCGGACGACCTCCACCCCGGAGTCCCCCACCCGCACGAGCACCTCGCCCCCCTCCCGCCACCGAACCGTCAACTCGCCCGCGTCGTCGGCCCGTACCGTCACCGTCTCCTCCAGCGGCACGGGATCCGGGTCCCCGGTGAGGCGGATCACGGCGACGAAGAGCGTGCCGCCCTCGCCGGTGGCGCCGGTCAGCGTCTCGTCGAGGCCGACGGCGGGCAGCGCCTCCGCCCGGGCACCCTCACGGGCGGCCCACCCGGTGATCCGCACCGGCGTCCCCGGCTCGGCCCCGGACACCAGATGGGCCCGCACCTCCACCGCCCCGCGGGCCAGCACCACGCTGGTCACCCGCGCTCCCCCGCCGGCCGCATGCCGCGACGCCGCCCAGCCGTCGCCCACCCCGAGCGGTTCGATACCGCTGCGGCTCGGATCATCGCCGACGATCACACTGTTGTCGTACGACGGTGCGGGCGCCGTCACCGTCGAGTAGGCGAGGCGGGTGTAGTACGGGTCGTAGCGGACGTCCTCGCTGCCGTGGTTGTGCAGGCGCACCACACCGTCCGAACGGGTCGACTGGAGCAGCCAGTTGGGGGCGGTGACGGGCCGTACCTCGTCCGCGCGCTCGACCGGCGAGGGCTCCTCCTCGGCCGTCCACACCTCGTGGTCCGGCGGCAGGAGCAGACCGACGAACGCCTTGCTCGCCCAGTACGGCGAGGCCGGGCCCGAGTAGCCCTGGAGGAGGGCGTCGTCGGGGCCGTGCCAGCCGAGGGTGAGCAGGCCCTCGGCGTTCACCGCGCCCCGGTCCAGGAAGTACTTCAGCGCCCCGGACGCCAACCGCCGGGTCTGGCCCGTGGTGAGCGGGGTGCGGCCGGTGAGGGCGCCGAGCCACAGGGGTGCCGTGGTGGCGAAGCGGTAGGTCAAGGAACGGCCCTGGTGCAGGGGGGCGCCGTCGCCGCCGAACAGGCGGGCGTAGTCGGCGAGGTGGGCCTGGAGGCGCTCGCCGTACAGGGCTGACAGTCGGCTGTCGCCGGAGAACCAGGCGTGCAGCACCGGGTAGAGGTGCATGGCCCAGCCGTTGTAGTAGTCGAACTTCCGGCCGTCGCCGTCCGTGTACCAACCGCCGCCGACGTACCACTCCTCGATCCGCCCGAGTCCGCGCTCGATCGCCTTGCGGGACGCCTCGGGCTCGTGGCCGATCTCCTCCAGGAAGCCGCCGACGGTGACGGGGAACAACTCCCAGTTGCAGGGCCAGGCCTCGGCGGTCAGCGCGTCGCCGAGCCAGGCCGCGGCCCGTTGCCGTACCCCTTCGTCCAGCCGGTCCCACAGCAGCGGGCGGGTCACGCGCAGGGCCACTGCGATCGACGCCGCCTCCACCAGCGGCTGGCTGCGGTCCTCGATACGGGGCCAGACGCCCGCGACCCCGGCCGCGAGGCCCTCGGCGTAGCGCTGGAGGGCGGTCTCGTCCTGGCGGAAGGCGGCGAGCAGGAACGTACGGGCGTAGCCCTCCAGCCCGTCGGAGAGCCGGCCGGACCAACTCGTGCGGTCGCCGGGGAAGTGGTAGAGGGCGCCTCCCTCGGCGGCGTACGGCTCCGTGGCGGCGAGCAAGCCGTCGGCCGCGGCCTCCCAGTGGGCGCGGGTGTAACCGGTGTACGGGCTACGGATGCGGTCGTCGGCAGGGAGGTGCATGCGTCTCTTCTTTCGGTTCTTCACGACGTCCGGTGCGGTAACGCGCCCTCAGGGGCGCGGGGAACTGCGCGATCAGCTCCCGCCGGCCCGCAGACAGGTCACCGCCATTGCAGCGGAGCGCCCGGGGGGCGTACAGGCCTGGGGCGCCTCGGTTCCGGTCGAGGCGCCCCAGGGGCTCATTCCGCCCGCACCCGGCCTGCCGGCAGCAGGTGCTGGGCGACGAGTTCGTCGCGGACGAGACCGGCGTACACCGTGGCCCCGTGGACGGAGGTGTGTGTGTTGTCCCGCTTCTCGTTGTAGAGGTAGAGCGCCTTGGAACCCTCGACTCCCAAGGACTCCACGACCGACTTGGTCCTCGCCGTCAAGTCGATCAACGGGACGTCCTTGTCGGCCGCGACCGAGCGGATGACGGCGGGGTGGTCGACGCCGAGGCCGTTGACCAGGAGTGCGGTGTTGTTGTTCAGCGTGCCGTCGGAGTTGAACCAGCGTCGCACGATCGGCGTCACGAGGACAGGCTCACCGCCCTTTTCGCGGATACCGGCGACCAGTGTCTCCAGGTTCGTCCGGTAGGTCACCTCGTCGGTGGTCTTGTCGTTGTGGGCGAGCTGGACCAGGACGAGGTCACCGCGGCGGATCAACGGCTGGACGGTGGCGAACAGTTGCGGGTTGGACAGATACGTCACCGTGCTCTCGCCGGAGTCGGCGTAGTTGGCCACGGAGACACTCTTGCGCAGGTACTGGGGCAGTTGCTGGCCCCAGCCGGAGTAGGGGTCGCCGGGCTGGTCGCAGACAGTGGAGTCGCCGACGAGGAAGATCTGGCGGGCGTGCCGGGCCGGGGTGACCCTGATGTCGGCGAGTGCGGGGGCCGAGCCGCCGAGCACGAGGTCCAGGCCGGCCGTGCCCTCGGCCCCGGTGGGCTCGCCCTCCGGGGTGCGGACGTTCACGGTGAAGCTGCGGGCCACCCGCTCACCGGCCGGGACGGCCGTCTCGGGGAGCAGGGAGCGGCGGGTCTCGCCGCTGACGCCGGTGCTCGACGCGGCCTCTCCGCCGAGGAGGACCCGCACGTCGTAGGTGCCCGCGGGGACGTCGAAGTGGCAGGCGCCGGCGGTGCAGTTCTCGAGGCCGAGCGGGCGGTGCCGGTGGGGGGCGGCATGCGCCGGTGCGGCGGTCAGGGCGGTGCTCAGTGCGACCGTCGCCAGAAGGGCGAGGTTGAAACGTCTCATTCGAGGCTCCTACGACACGTGACAAGGCCTGGCGGCTGGACCGTACCCGCATTGGCAAGCGCTTTCTAGTCCTCGCACAGTTTTCACAAGATTGCCAACCTCCAGCGAGTGAAAGCCCTTTCGCGAAATCGATTCAACTGTCACTCTCGCTCTCACCCGCACCGCCCCCACATGTCCTCGAAGGAGGCACCCCCCATGTCCGGATCCGCCGCGAACAGACCGGTCCGCCGCCGCACCTTCGTCCTCGGCACCGCCGCCACCGCCGGCACGGCCGCCCTGGCAGGCCCCCTCGCCCGGACCGCCTCCGCCGCGACCTTCGGCTGGTCCGACGACGGCTCCAACTACGTCGTCGACACCGGCGCGAGCCTCGTCTTCAAGGTCAGCAAGACCAACGGCGACCTGACCTCGCTGGTCTACAAGGGCACCCAGTACCAGGGCTACGGCGGCAAGAACTCGCACATCGAGTCCGGCCTCGGCACCTCCACCGTGAGCATCAAGCAGTCCGGTACGACGATCCTGATCTCGGTCGCGTACGGCACGCTGAAGCACTACTACGCGGCCCGCAGCGGCGAGAACAACATCTATCTGTGGACCAACAAGGCCGACGCCTCGGTCAGCGCGACCCGCTACATCCTGCGCGTGAACGCGGGCAAGTTCCTCAACGACGAGTCCGACTCCTACACCTACGCGCCCACCACCATCGAGGCCCAGGACGTCTTCGCGAAGTCCGACGGCCAGACCCGCTCGAAGCACTACACGAAGTCCCGGGTCATCGACTACAACTACGTCGGCTGGACCACCGGCAGCGTCGGCCTGTACATCGTGCGCTCCAACCACGAGAAGGCCTCCGGCGGCCCCTTCTACCGCTCCCTGCTGCGCCACCAGAGCGCGGACGGCGGCGGCCTGTACGAGATCCTGTACTACGGGGAGAACCAGACGGAGGCCCAGCGCTTCGGCCTCCAGGGCCCCTACGTCATCGCCTTCACGGACGGCGGCGCCCCCTCCTCCGCGCTGTACCCGGGCACCCTCACCACGTCGTGGGCCGACTCGCTCGGCATCTCCGGCCACGTCCCCGCGAGCGGCCGGGGCAAGGTCGCGGGGGTCGGCATCACCGGCCGGAACACGGCGTACGCCTACACGGTCGGGCTCGCCAACTCCGCCGCCCAGTACTGGGGTTCGGCACGGTCCTCGGACGGTTACTTCTCCATCGGGGGTGTCCTTCCGGGGACGTACACGCTGACCGTCTTCAAGGGCGAACTCGCCGTCCTCACCACCTCGGTGAGCGTGAGCGCGGGCGCCACGACCACCCTCAACTCCCTCGCGATACCGTCCTCGAACGACCCGAGCAACGCGAGCGCGATCTGGCGCATCAACGACTGGAACGGCACGCCGAGCGGCTTCAAGAACGCCGATCTGATGACGTACGCCCATCCGTCCGACGTCCGCGCCGCCTCCTGGACCGGGAACGTCGTCGTCGGCAGCGGCACCGAGACCTCGTCCTTCCCCTGCTATCTGTGGAAGGACGTCAACAGCGGGATCATCGTCTACTTCAAGCTGACGGCCGCCCAGGCCGCCGCCGCGCACACCCTGCGCATCGGGGTGACGACGGCGTACGCCAACGGCCGTCCGCAGGTCGTCGTCAACGACACCTGGACGTCCGCCGTCCCCTCCCCGCCCACCCAGCCGAGCACCCGGTCGCTGACCGTGGGCTCGTACCGGGGCAACAACCACACGTTCACCTACAGCGTGCCGGCGTCCGCCTGGCTGACGGACACCAGCGCCTACAACACGCTGAAGATCCACGTGGCGAGCGGTTCGGGGTCGACGTCCTTCCTCAGTGCCGGTACCTCGATCGACGCGATCGACCTGCTGGCCTGACGTCAGGTCCCGCGCGTCCACTGCTGGTTGGTCGCTCCACTGCACGTGTACGTGATGATCGCGGCGGAGTTGGCGGTGGACGCGCCGTTCACGTCCAGGCATTCGCCGGAGGCGCGGGCCTTGAGGGTGACGTACGAGCCCGAGGTGACCACCGACCACTGCTGGGTGGTCGCGCTGCCGCAGTTCTCCTGGGTGACGGTGGACGCGTTCTCCTGGAGGCACAGCGAGCTGCCCCGGCCGACGAGCTGGTAGTAGCCGGTGCCGAGGTCCTTGAACCAGAACTTCTGGTTGGCACCGCCGTTGCAGGTGTACTGGGCGAGGGCGACGCCCTGCCACAGCGACTGGCTCGGCACGTCCACGCACTTGGCGCTGTTGCGGGCGATCAGGGTGTTGTACGTGGCACTGGTCCCGCTGATCGTCCCGGCGGCGGTGTCGACGGTGATCTCCGGGGCCCAGGACATCGACATCGTGGTGGAGCTGGGGAAGGTCAACGGCAGCCACACGTAACGCGAGTCGTTGACGGTGCCGCCGAAGGAGTTGCCCCAGCGGTCGCCCAGGTACAGGTACGAGGTGCCCGAAGTGCCCTGCACGGGAAGGACGTACGCGGTCTGCGAGCCGTACGTCGTGGAGTCGCCGACGTTCGCCATCGCGCTCCACGGGCCGGCGAGGGAGGTGGCGGTGGCGTACTGCTGCTGGTTGGGGTTCCAGCCGGTGGCGCCCGACGTCAGCATGAAGTAGACGCCGCCCCGCTTGAACAGGGCCGGGGCCTCGCGGTGGCCGCCCGGCCAGGGGTTGGCGACCAGGCTCGCGATGCCGGTGTAGTCGGCGGTGAGCCGGTAGATGTGCAGGTCGTAGTTCTCCCTGGCGGCGGACGCCATGTAGCCGGTGCCGTCGCTGTCGACGAAGACCGTGATGTCCCGGGACATGTGCTGGCCGAGCGGGCGGAAGCTGCCCTGCCAGGTGTAGGTGCCGTCGACAGTGTCGGAGACGGCGACGGCAGCGCGGGCCTCGCTGTAGTCGGTGCCGTTCTCCTTGTGCATCCACATCACGAACTTGCCGGTGGCGGCGTTGTACATGACCTTGGGGCGCTCGATGTTGGCGGAGGCCAGCTCGGCGGCGCTCGACTGGGTCAGGACGTGGTTGCGGAACTCCCAGTTCTTCAGGTCGGTCGAGCGGTAGGCGTCGACGTACCGGAAGGTGTTGTCGCTGTTGCGGTGCTCACCGAACCAGTAGTAGTACGAGCCGACCTTGAGGACCCCGCCGCCGTGGGCGTGCACGGGGTTGCCCGAACCGTCGGTGAACTGGGTGCCGTTGATGATCTTCTGGGGTGCCGCCTGGGCGGGGCCCGCGGTGGCGAGTGCGCCGGCCAGCGCCAGACAGAGGGCGAGCAGTACCGCGTACACACGTCTCATGACGTGACCTCCGTGTTCCTGGCGGTGTCCGCCACCGGTATGCCGAAGTCGGGGGTGCCGTCCGCGTGCCAGCCGAGCTTCTGGACGCGGGTGTGCCGGTTGGGGTCGTTCAGCGGGTCGCCGACGATCTCCTTGTACTGGCGGGCGTGGTAGACGAGGACGTCGGTGCGGCCGTCCTCGGCGACGGTGAAGCTGTTGTGGCCGGGGCCGTACTGCCGGGTGGTGTCGTTGCTGGTGAAGACGGGCGTCGGTGACTTCGCCCAGTTCGCGGGGTCCATGAGGTCGGCGTCCGCGTCGACGGTCAGCAGGCCCAGGCAGTAGTTGAAGTCGGTCGCGCTGGCCGAGTACGACATGAACAGCCGGCCGTTGCGGGCGATGACCGAGGGGCCCTCGTTGACCTTGTAGCCGACGCACTCCCAGTCGTACTCGGGTGTGGAGAGCCGCACTTGAGGACCCGTCAGGGTCCACGGGTTCGCCATCCTCGACAGCCACAGGGCGGTGTTGTTGCCCATGCCGGGCTCGTGCTGGGCCCAGGCGAGGTAACGGGTACCGCGGTGGGTGAAGGTGGTGGCGTCGAGGGAGAAGGTCTCCCACGCCGTCTTCAGCTGGCCGCGTTCGACCCACGTCCCCTTGAACGGGTTGGGACTGGCGTTCTCCAGGACCCAGATCCGGATGTCCCAGACGCTCTCGGCGGGTGCGGAGGCGAAGTAGACGTACCACTTGCCGCCGATGCGGTGGATCTCCGGCGCCCAGATGTGGGCGCCCATGGGACCGGTCGCGTGCTTGGTCCAGATGACCGACTCGGGGGCGGTCGCCAGTCCGTTCAGGGTGCGGGAGCGGCGCAGGATGATCCGGTCGTACTCGGGGGCGGTGGCGGTGAAGTAGTAGTGGCCGTCGGAGTGGCGGTGGATGTGGGGGTCGGCGCGGTTGCGGACGAGCGGGTTCACGAACGGGGGCGTCTTCTGGGGGCTCGGTGCGGCTGCGGCGGCGGTGGGGGTCACGGCCAGGGCGCCCGCGGCCAGGGCGCCTTTCAGCAGCAGTCGCCTGTCGGGGACCTCGGGAGTGCGGCTCATACGGACTGCCTCTCGGAGGGGGGTGTCCTGAGAGTGATGTTCGATATTGAGAACATCTGTTGTTATTGCGAACAGCCGAAAGGTAAGGCTGGGGAACGAGGAGGTCAACGGGTCGGACGCGACGGGAAGAAGGCGCTTTCTGCCGGGCGGTTCTTCGCGGGCACTTTTCTGTTATCGAGGGCCGGTCCGTCCCGTCTCCGTGACCGTGCGCAGCCATACCCACAAGACAGCAGCCGCAGCAGGCGCCCTCGCGACGGTCGCCTTCCTGATCACCGCTCCCCCGGCGCGAGCGGCCGACACCCGCGACATCACCGCCGACGTGCTCGCGGGCCGGGACGTCACCCTCACCGGCGACACGGTCGTCACCGTCCCCTCCGGGACCACGACGTACGACGGCGTTCTCCGCGGCGAGGGCACACTCACCGTGCGCGGCACCGGAACCCTGGTCCTGACCAGGAGCAGCGACGTCCAGCTGCCGGAGTCCCGACGGCGGCAGAAGGTGTCGGTCCAGGGCGGCGACCACCCCTACGTCACCACGACCGACCCCGACCCGCCCGCGATCACGGTCGCCCGCGGCGCGACGCTCCAGTACGGCAACGGCGGCGCCACCGGTCTGATCGGCCACTTCCCCTACGGCACCCCGCAGTTCGCGCTCAACCAGGACAACATCCGGGTCGACGGCACGCTACGACTGTCCCTGAAATCCGCCTACAACCTGGGCACCATCAGCGGCTCCGGGCTGATCACCCAGCCGCGCTTCCTCTGGGGTACGTGGGACCTGTCGGGCACCCATCCCTTCTCCGGGGTGATCGACAACGGCACACAGGTCAACGCCGGGCGACCGGAGTTCGCAACCTCGCTGCCGAACGTCCGCAAGGTCCTCAACCAGGGCACCTGGACCGTGGACACCCCGCTGGGGCAGACCGTCACCCAGGGCATGGACTTCTACCAGCGCGAGTACGGCAGCGACATCAACGTCCAGTCCCGGCCGGGCGGCGAGGTGATCCTGACGGGCCAGTACAGCTGGTCGGACCGCGGCGGCGACACCGACCCCTCGCTCAGCGACCCGTCCCTGAACTGGACGCCCGCACACAGGAACGTCAACAAGCGCGGCACCAACATCAAGGGCGCGAGCGTCCGTTGGGGCGACGGCACGACCCACCGGATCTTCATGCCGGGCACGGCCGAGACGGTCTACATCAACCTCCTCGCGGCGCGCTCCCGTTCACGGCTGACCTTCGACTACAACGGCCCGGTCACGCTCGGCGCCCCCATCGGCGGCGGCAGGTTCCACGACACCCTGTCGGCGCCCGGCGCCGGGGACGTCGTCATCGCCGGTACGCGCGGCAACGAGGTCACCTTCGCCGCCGTGCAGTACTACGACGGCTCGACGACCGTCGAGAAGGGCGCGGTGCTGCGGCTCGGCAGCGGCCGGAAGGGCGGCGACGGCGGGCTGTACACCGCGGGCAGCCTGTACAGGGTCGTCGACCACGGCTCGCTGGTGCTGGACAACGCCCGCAAGGCCCTGACCCTGTCCCGGATCAGCGGCAGTGGATCGGTCACCCAGACTGGCACCGCCACGACGACCCTGACGGGGAGCGGGGTGACGTACACGGGGACGACCACGGTGAGGAAGGGCACGCTCGCCCTGCGCGAGGGGGCGAACCTCCGGCACAGCAGAGCGATCCGGCTGACCTCTCCGCAGGCTCGTCTCGACGCCGGGACGGCGGGGCTGCGGGTGACGACCTCGCTGAGCGGCACCGGCACGGTGAAGGGTTCGGTCACCAACGACGGGGTCGTCGCCGGCGGGGTCACCATCTCCGGGAACTACACCCAGAGCGCACGGGGCGAACTCGTGCTGCGGGACAAGCCGTTGAAGGTGTCCGGCACGGTCCGGCTGGCCGGGGGCCTCGACCTCGCGGCCGCCGGGAGCGCACCCGCGCGCGAGATCACCGTGCTGAACCACACGGGTGCGGCGAGGACCAGCGGCGCCTTCACCGGGTGGAAGGAGGGAGCAGAGGTGAGGCTCGCCGCGACCACCTACCGGATCAGCTACCGGGGCGGCGACGGCAACGACGTGGTGCTCACCGCCGCCACCTCGCACCCGTCCCCGGCCCCGCGATCGACGTCGGCCTCCGCCCCCGTGACGACCAGCGCCGTGGGCGCCGCGAGCGACGACCGCCTCGGCTGGTGGCCGTACGCCCTGGGGCTCGGACTCCTCGGCGGCCTCGCGATCCCGGCGGCGAGGCGCCGACGCGGGAACCGGCGGGGCGGGCGGCACGCGGCGTAGGCATGGCCGACGGGCACGGCTCCGGGCCGGCACGGGTCGTAGGCACGGCCGACGGGCACGGCTCCGGGCCGGCACGGGTCGTAGGCACGGCCGACGGACACGGCTCCGGGCCGGCACGGGTCGTAGGCACGGCCGACGGACACGGCTCCGGGCCGGCACGGGTCGTAGGCATGGCCGACGGGCACGGCTCCGGGCCGGTACACGGTGTAGGCACAGCCGACTGGCGCAACTCCCGGCCGCCACCCGGTGTAGGCACAGCCGACTGGCGCAACTCCCGGCCGCCACCCGGTGTAGGCACAGCCGACGGACGCGGCTCCGGGCCGGCGCGGGTCCGGGCGCCCGCGGCAGGACCGATGCGCGCGCCCGCCTGTTCGCGGGGTGGACATGCCCGCTGCGACGGCAGCCCCCGGAGTACCGTCGACGGCATGACCAGCAACTCCTCTCTCGCCGAGGCCCTCGCCGCCGGGACCGTCGTGCTCGACGGCGGCATGTCCAACCAGCTCGAGTCCGCCGGGCACGACCTCACCGACGAGCTGTGGTCGGCGCGGCTGCTCGCGGAGCGGCCCGAGGCGATCACCGAGGCGCATCTCGCCTACTTCGAGGCGGGCGCGGACGTGGCGATCACCTCCAGCTACCAGGCCACCTTCGAGGGCTTCGCCAAGCGGGGCGAGACGCGCGATCGGGCCGCCGAACTGCTCGCCGTGAGCGTCGAGTTGGCCCGCGAGGCGGCTACCCGGGCGCACGCGAAGGGCGTCACGCGGCCCCTGTGGGTGGCGGCGTCCGTAGGCCCGTACGGGGCGATGCTGGCGGACGGCTCCGAGTACCGGGGGCGCTACGGCCTGAGCGTCGAGGAGCTGGAGCGTTTCCACCGGCCCCGGCTGGAGGTGCTCGACGCGGCCGGACCCGACGTGCTGGCTCTGGAGACGGTGCCGGACGCCGACGAGGCGGCGGCGCTGCTGCGGGCGGTGCGGGGGCTGCGGACCCCCGCCTGGCTGTCGTACTCGGTCGAGGGGCGGCGGACGCGTGCCGGGCAGCCCCTGGAGGAGGCCTTCGCCCTGGCCGCCGACGTGGACGAGGTGATCGCGGTCGGGGTGAACTGCTGCGCGCCCGAGGACGTGGACGCGGCGGTCGAGATCGCCGCCCGTGTCACCGGCAAGCCGGTCGTCGTCTACCCCAACAGCGGGGAGGCCTGGGACGCCGAGGCCCGCGCCTGGAACGGCCGTTCCACCTTCTCCCCCGGCCAGGTGCGCGCGTGGCGGGAGGCCGGGGCGCGGCTGATCGGCGGGTGCTGCCGGGTGGGTCCGGGGGCGATCGCCTCGATCGCCGGGACGCTGACCTCGGCGTGAGCCCGGACGGGCGGCGAACGACGATGGCAAGGAGCGGACCACTCCTTGCCACTGTCAACCTATAGCTCACCGGGGGCCTTGCGCCAAGACCCCCGGGGTGCCGGAGAATCACCGGTCCGAAGCCAGGACCTGCGGAAACAAGGCGTCCACGGCGTGCGCGCGACGCGTCGCCCGGTGGGTCTGCCGCGGGGGTGAGAGGGGGATTCCCATGATCGACGTGATCATCGTCGGCGGTGGCCCGACCGGCTCGATGCTGGCCGGTGAGCTGCGGCTGCACGGCGTGGGCGTGCTCGTGCTGGAGAAGGACCCGAAGCCCCCCGCGTACGCCCGGGCGCTCGGCCTTCATGTGCGCAGCATCGAGGTGCTGGACATGCGCGGGTTGCTGGAGCGGTTCCTCGCCCATGGATCGCTGCGTCCCCTCGACCGTGTCTTCTTCGCCGCCATCGACAAGCCAGCCCCCGAGCTGGACACCGCGCACGGCCACGTCCTCGGCATCCCGCAGACCCTCACCGACCGGCTGCTGGCCGAGCACGCCGTCGAGCTGGGTGCCGAGATCCGGCGAGGCTGCGAGGTGGTCGGTCTGAGCCAGGACGAGCACGGGGTGACGACCGAACTCGCCGACGGCACCCGTCTGCGCTCGCGCCATCTGGTCGGCTGCGACGGAGGGCGCAGCACGGTGCGGGGGCTGCTCGGGGTCGGCTTCCCCGGCGAATCCGCCCGGGAGGAGACCCTGCTGGGCGAGATGGAGGCGACCGAGGCCCCGGAGACGATCGCCGCGGTCGTGGCCCGGGTCCGGCGGACCGAGAAGCGGTTCGGGCTCGGGCCCCTCGGGGAGGGCAGGTACCGGGTCGTCGTACCGGCCGCGGGGGTGGCCGAGGACCGTACGGTCCCGCCGACGCTGGAGGAGTTCAGGGAGCGTTTGCGGGCCGTCGCGGGCACCGACTTCGGTGTGCACACGCCGCGTTGGCTCTCCCGCTTCGGCGACGCGACCCGGCTGGCGGAGCGCTACCGGGTGGGCCGGGTGCTGCTGGCCGGCGACGCGGCGCACGTCCACCCGCCGCTCGGCGGTCAGGGGCTCAACCTCGGTGTCCAGGACGCGTTCAACCTAGGCTGGAAGCTGGCCGCCGAGGTCGCGGGCCGGGCGCCTGCCGGGCTGCTCGACAGCTACGAGGCGGAACGGCGTCCGGTGGCCGCCGCCGTGCTGGACAACACCCGCGCGCAGAGCATGCTGATCTCAACCGACCCCGGCGCCCAGGCCGTTCGTCGGCTGATCACCGAGCTGTTGGACTTCGACGCGGTCGCCCGGCACCTCGTCGAGAAGGTCACCGCGCTGGACGTCCGTTACGACGTCGGCGAGGGCCACGAACTGCTCGGCCGGCGCCTGCGGGACGTCCAGCTGAAGCAGGGCCGCCTCTACGGCCTGATGCACGGCGGCCGCGGCCTGCTGCTCGACCGCACCGGTCGGCTCTCGGTGACCGGGTGGGCGGACCGGGTGGACCACGTGGTCGACGCGTGCGAGGAACTGGACGTGCCCGCGGTGCTGTTGAGGCCGGACGGTCACGTGGCGTGGGTCGGCGAGGACCAGCAGGAACTGGTCGAACGGCTGCCTCGGTGGTTCGGCGCCCAGGTGGGCTGAGCAGGCGGCTCCGGGCGCCCGGGCTGATCGGACGGCGCCGAGCGCTCCCGGCCACGGGGGCTCGCTCGATCCCGCGGCCGCCGCCGGGCGCGTGAGAGGCGCCGCGCACGAAGGCCGGGATCCTCCGCCCGGGCACCCCGGTCACTGCCGACGGACCGCTCCGGGGAGCCGCAGGCGCCGCACGACCGACCGCAGTTCCGTGCCGCGCGCGGGCGAACCGGCGGGAAGGGCCGGCGCGGGGGTGGTCTCCCCCGGCGTGACGGCGGCGGGTTCGGCGGGCGCGGACGCCCAGAGCGCCAGTTCCGCATCTCGTGGTCCGTATGCGGTGTACGGGCTGCGCACGGCCGTGCACACGGCATCCGCCGCACCACCCCGGCCGCCGTCGCTGTGGCTGTCGCCGAAGATCCGTACCGGATGCCTGTCGTCCCAGGCCTCCCATCCCGGGTCCCCCTCGACCACGAACCGCACCCAGGCCCCGTGCATCGCCTCGGTCAGTTCACGCGGCGTGCCCTCGCCCGCCAGCTTGGCCGACTCGGGGCGCTCGCCGGTGTCGAAGACGAAGCCGAGTTCCAGGGCGTGGCAGGAGCCGAGACCGGGCAGGCGGGAGGGCCAGGCGAACTCGTAGAGGTGGCAGGCCCCGGGGCGGGCGTCGGCCAGGCGGTGCAGGGGGCGGCGCAGCAGGTGGTCGGTGACCATCTGGCCGACGATCTCGGCGGTGCCGGCCTCCGGGTGCAGCAGGCGGTAACCGCGCGGCACCTCGTGCCCGGTGTGGCAGCGGGCCATGGCGCCGGCGAGGGCGACCGCGCCGAGGCGGTCGACGCGTTCCAGGAGGCCGCCGGGGACCAACCACAGGCGGTACTCGTCGCGGGTCCAGCCCATCATCAGCTCGACGTCCCGGGCCGCGCCGCCCTCGATCAGCGCCTCGAGAGGGTCGCGCGGGACGAGGTCGCCGTCGACGACGACGCCGAAGGCGGGGCCGCCGAGCACCGGGCTGCTGAGCCGGCCGACCTCGCCCTGGGTGCGCAGCAGCAGTTCGCGGTCGACCTCGGCGAAGGCGGCCGCGGTGGCGGGGATCTTCAGCCGGGTGGCCATCCGGCGCACCATGCGCCGTACCTTGTCGCGGTCGGCGGCCTCGGGCGGCCCGCTCTGAAGGATCGCGCGCCGGACCAGGCCCTGGGTCCGCGGTGCGGCGAGCAGGGCGCCGGTGCTGATGGCTCCGGCGGACTGGCCGCCCAGGGTGATGCGGGCCGGGTCGCCGCCGAACTCCCCGACCGAGCGGTGCACCCACTCCAGCGCGGCGAGCTGGTCGCGCAGGCCCGGGTTGGCGGGGGTGTCCGGGAACAGGCCGTAGCCCTCGACCCCGAGGCGGTAGTTGACGGAGACGAAGACGACCCCGTCGCGGGCGAAGGCGTGCCCGTCGTACACCGGGACGGCCGAGGAACCCCTGGTCAGGGCTCCGCCGTGCAGCCACACCAGGACCGGGAGGCGGGCCCCGCGGCCCGGTTCCGGTGTCCAAACGTTGAGGTTGAGGCAGTCGTCGCCGGGCACGACCGGGTCGGACAGGTACTGGGCGAAGGCTTCGGAGTACGGCGGTTTCGGCGCCGTCGGCCCGAACGCCCCGGCGTCCCGGACCCCGTCCCAGGGGTCGGGCGGCAGGGGCGGCCGGAACCTGCGGGGGCCGAAGGGGGGCGCCGCGTAGGGGATGCCCCGGAACACCGCGATCCCGTGCTCGTACCGGCCGCGGACGGCTCCGTAGGGCGTGTTCACCACGGGCTCTGTCTGGACCGCCGTCATTCGACCACCAGCTTTCTCGCCGCGCTCGTACGCCGTGACAACAGAGCACCACATCACGGCTCGGTATTCCGGCGCTCGGGGCGGGCTGGAGGCTGTTCGGGGGACCTGGCGCACCGCCGGTCACGGACCGTGTGCGGTTCGACTTCGGCTCGGGGCCCTGCAGCACCGGTGCGAGGACGGGCATCCACGCCATGGACTGGTCGACGCCACTCTCACCGCCGATTTCACGGGGTTTCGGCGGAACTGCCGGTGGACATCGACCTCTTTCCGACTCTGCGCGGCGAACCTAGGGTAGGAAGCGCTTACTATCCAGCCTTGGTCGAAAGCTTTCCATGGCCCTCGGGCGGGCCGGAGAGGTGGTTCCCGATGGTCCGTACGGGGAGTGCGAGCGTGGCGGCCGGGCCGACGCTGGCGGTCGTGGCCCGGGAGGCGGGGGTGTCCGTGCCCACCGCCTCCAAGGTCGTCAACGGCCGGGAGGACGTCGCGCCCGAGACCCGCCGCCGGGTCACGGAGGCCCTGGACCGGCTGGGATACGTACGCAGACCCCGCTTCGACGCGGGGAAGCCGCCCGCCCTGGTCGACCTGGTCGTGCACTCGCTCGACAGCTCCTGGACGGGGGCGGTGCTGCACGGGGTGGAGGAGGCCGCGCACGACGCGGGCCTGGAGGTGGTGGTGTCGGCGGGGCTGACGCGGAAGCGGTGCGGGCGACCGGAGCGGGGCTGGCTGGACAAGCTCGTCGCCCGTGGCTCGTCCGGGGTGTTGTTCAACCTGGCCGAGCTGACCGCGTCGCAGTACGCGTGGCTGGAGGCCCATCGCATCCCCTTCGTGATGATCGACCCCGTGGTGGATCCGCCGGCGGGGGTGGTGTCGGTGGGGGCCGCGAACTGGCAGGGCGGGATGTCCGCGGCCGAGCATCTGCTGGCGCTGGGACATGAGCGCATCGCGGTGATCGCCGGGCACCGGCGCAAGATGTGCAGCACCGCGCGGGTGGCCGGTTACCGTTCGGCGCTCGCCGCGGCGGGGGTGTGGCAGCGCCCGGAGTACATCCGCCATGCCGGGTTCGACGAGTCCGTCGCCCGCGAGCGCATGCTGGAACTCCTGGACCTGCCCGAGCCGCCAACGGCCGTCTTCGTGTGCTCGGACCGGATGGCGCTCGGCGTCTACGAGGCCCTGGCCGAACGGGGGTTGAGCGTCCCGGACGACATGAGCGTGGTCGGTTTCGACGACCTGCCGGAGTCCCGCTGGGCGAGCCCCGCCCTCACCACGGTCCGCCAGCCCCTGTCGGAGATGTCGGCGACGGCCATGCGCCTGCTGGTCCGCATGATGGAGGGCAAACGCCCGGAGGGAACGCGGACGGAGTTGTCGACGCGGTTGGTGGAGCGGGCCAGTACGGGGCCGGTGCGGGCGTAGCCCCTGCCTGCCGGGCGACGCCTGGCATGCCCACGCGCGGCCCGCCCGCTCGCGGAATTGCCGAACCGTCCGCGCGACTCCACCGCGCGGCCCGCCCTCAGCGCGAACGCCGGGACGGTGACGCCAGGTCTAGGTGGCCCTCCAGACCGACACGTCCGCCGTCAGGGCGCTCATCCCGGGCGTGTCCCACATCGCGGTGTTCTTCACCTGGACCACCAGCAGGGCGACGTCCCCGGAGGGGTGCTTGACACAGAACTCGGTGCCCGCCGCCGCGGCGGCCAGCGGGAAGTTCCGGTACTCGGGAGCTGTGGCGCCGCTGAGCATGAAGCGACAGTCCTCGTAGGTGCTGCCCGGTCCGCCGAACATCTGGACGATCGCGCTGCTGTCGCTCTCCAGGGCGCAGCCGATGGCCTCACAGCTGAGGCGGATGTCGCCCTTACGGTCGTCGCGCGTCTCCGGCCGCTTGCCGTCGTGGAGGTACAGGGAGTTCTTCTCGTCCAGCGTCTGAAGGGTGAGCGCCGGGATGGCTCGCGGCTGTCCGGGCCCGGTCGGCGTCGCGGAAGAACCCGACGCCGACCGGGTCCCGTCCTCGTCCTGCGCCTCCGCGTCGGCCCCGGCCTTCGCCGACGCCCCCGCCGCGCGCCCGGAAGCCGTCGCAACCGGCGTCGCGGAAGACGCGGTCGTGTCCCGCCCCTCGACACCCCCGTCCGCCCCGCCGCCGACCTTCCACACCAGCCCGGCCGCCACCAGCAACGCACCCACGGTCCCGGCAGCGCCCGCGATCAGCGCCGTACGACGTCGGCGGCCCCGGCGCTGGTCCGGCACCGTCGCCGCGGTCGCCCGAGCCGGGGCGATCAGCGGCATCGTGTGCACCGGAGTCGGATCGGGCACCGGAGCCGGGACGGTCACCGCCGGACCCGCGACCTCCCGCCACACCGTCGGTCCGGCGCCCGCGTCGACGTCGTGGCCCAGCCGCTGCCGGCACCACGCGACGACCTCGCTGAGCGTGGCGCGCTCCCGGGGATCCCTGGCCAGGCACCGCGTGAGCAGCGGTCGGAGCGCCTCGGGCAGGCGGGACAGGTCGGGTTCCTCGTGCACGATCCGGTACAGGACGGTGGCCGCGGGACCGTCGCCGTACAGCGGCTCGCCCAGGGCGGCGAACGCGGCGGTCTGGCCGAGCGCGAAGACGTCGGTGGCCGGGGTGATCTCGCCCGCGACGGCCTGCTCGGGTGCCATGAACTGGGGCGTGCCGACGGCGGCGCCGGTGGCCGTGTAGGCCGTTGTGTCGGCGGCGAGCGAGATGCCGAAGTCGATGACGCGCGGACCGTCGGCGGCCAGCAGGACGTTGGACGGCTTCAGGTCCCGGTGCACGATGCCGGCCTCGTGGATGGCCTCCAGGGCCTCGCTCACGCCCGCCATCAGCCACAGCACCGCCGGCACCGGCAGCGGTCCTCGCCGGTGGACGGCTTCCGCCAGGGAGGGGCCGGGGACGTACAGCGTGGCCAGCCAGGGCGGGATGCCGTCGGGGTCGGCGTCGAGCAGCTCGGCGGTGTAGGCGCCGCGGACCCGTCGGGCGGCGTTGATCTCGCGGCCGAAACGTCGCCGGAAGTCCGGGTCGTCGGCCAGCTCCGGGCGCACCACCTTGATCGCCACGGGCCTGCCGCCCGCGGTGTGGGACAGATAGACCCGTCCCATGCCACCCGCGCCGAGCCGGGCGGCGAGACGGTAGCCGGCCACCACGGGCGGATCGTCCGCCTGGAGTGGCTGGAACACGTCAGCCGCGTTGTTCACCTGTCCCCCTGCTTCCTGGTCCCCTGTCACGCCGATCCGATCATCCGTGCGACAGGAGCAGCCTAAAGGGGTTTCTGTGACCGCCGACCAGGGCCGCTGACCAGGGTCGGGACCTCAACCGTCCAGCCGGGCCGCCCACCTGATCCCGCCCAGCAGGTGCGACCGGAAGTCAGCGTCCTCGTACGCCTCGGCGGCGTGGCCCAGGGCCGTGTAGAAGACCCGGCCCGCGCCCTGCTCGCGGCACCAGACCAGCGGGTGGTCGTCGCCCATGCCGCCCCCGTCGTACGAGGACTCGTCGGCCGTGGCCAACACCCGAACCTTGCCGCGGGGGTTGGTGCGGAAGTCGTACCACTCGTCGGTGAAGTCCCAGACGGCGGGCAGGTGTCGGGTGGCCGGGTGCTCGCGGTCCTCGATCAGCGCCCTGCCGGGCTGGTACTCGGGGTGCCGGTCGAAGCGGGCGCCCAACAGCTCGCCGTAGTACGGCCATGCGTACTCGGTGCAGGCCGCCGCGTGGATGCCGACGAAGCCGCCGCCCGACTCGACGTAGTCCGCCAACCGCTGCCGCCCAGCCGGGGTGAGGATCTCGCCGCTGGTGGAGAGGAAGACCACGGTGGCGTACCGCTCCAGGGGGGCCTCGAGCGCTGCCGGGTCCTCGCTCGCGTCGACCTCGAATCCGCCGAGAGTGCGCAGAGCGGTGACGCCGGCGGGGATGGACTCGTGGCGGTAGTCGGCGGTGCGGGTGTAGACGAGGAGTCGAGGTGCCATGTGCTCGACCCTATGCGCGTGAGGCAGTGTCCCCACCTGCCGGGACGGGCCCCCTCGCCGCACAGGCGTTCCATTCCCGGGGAGGCTCTGCGTAGCCTCGACCACACGATGAACACGATTCCCGCACACTTGGACCACCTCGTCCTCGCGACCCCCGATCTGGCGGCGACGGTCGCCGACTTCACGCGGCGTACCGGTGTGGCGCCCGCGCCCGGCGGGGCGCACGTCGGGTTCGGCACCCGCAACCACCTGGTGTCGCTGGGCGGCACGGGCTATCTGGAGATCGTCGGCCCCGACCCGGAGCAGCCCGAGCCGCAAGGGCCGCGCCCCTTCGACGTCGACACGCTCACCGAGGCCCGCACGGTGACCTGGGCGATCAGTCCGCCCGACCTGGACACCGCGGTCGCGGCCGCGCGCAGCCGGGGCTACGACCCCGGCACGGTACGGCCCATGAGCCGTCGCAGACCGGACGGCACCCTGCTGGAATGGCGGTTGACGGACGGGGAGACCCAGCACCCGTCCGGCCTGGTGCCGTTCCTCATCGACTGGGGCACCGCACGCCACCCGTCCGTCTCCGGCCTGCCCAGCACCCCGCTGCTGGAACTGTCCGCGACCGCTCCCGACCCGGACGAGATCCGCACCCTGCTCGCGGCCCTCGACACCGAACTCGCCCTCACCGAGGGGCCGGTGGGACTCTCCTTCACGGTGGACACCCCGCTGGGACCGGTGCGCTTCGACTGACGGCGGGCACCGTCGCCGACGGCACGTCCGATTCCTTCAAGACCGACCGGTCCGGCCCCGCCTACGGTGGCCGCATGACTCCACGATTCGACGCCATCGGCCTGATCGTCTCCGACATGGCCGCCTCGGTCGCCTTCTACCGCCGCCTGGGCCTCGAGTTCCCCGAGGGCTCCGAGCGGGAGGGCCACGTCGAGGCCCGACTGCCCGGCGGGCTGCGGCTGTTGCTGGACACCGAGGAGGTGGTGCGGTCCTTCCACACGTCCTGGCGGCCCCCCACCGGCGGCGGTCGCGCGGGGCTGGCCCTGCGCTGCGACAGTCCCGCCGAGGTGGACGCGGTGTACGAGGAGCTGGTGGGCGCCGGTCACCACGGCGAGCTGAAGCCCTGGGACGCCGTCTGGGGCCAACGGTACGCGAGCCTCCTCGACCCGGACGGCAATGGCGTCGACCTGTTCGCGCCGCTACCCGCGCCCGAGTAGCTCGCCCAGCGGCAGCCCCGCCAACTCCCTGACGTCCCGCGCCAGATGAGCCTGGTCGGCGAAACCGGCGCGGGCTGCCGTCTCCGCGTACGGCACTCCGCCCCGGGCCAGTCCGAGCGCCCGCTGCCATCGCAGCACCCGGGCCAGGGTCTTGGGGCCGTACCCGAACGCGGCGAGGCATCTGCGGTGCAACTGGCGGGCGCCGAGCCCGAGTTCGTCGGCGGTGGCGGCGACCGGCCGGCCCGCGTCGAGGGCGTCCACGACATGTCGGAGCAGCGGATCGCCGGGTTCGACCTCGGCCGCCCGTCCCAGTGCCACCTCTTCCAGCCCGCTCGCCGGATCCGGGGCGGCGTTCACGCGCGCGGTGAGCCGCCGTACCTCGGCGGCCGGCCAAAGGTCGGCGAGGTCGACGCGCCGGTCCAGGAGCTCACGGGCGGGAACGCCGAGGAGCGTGGGCGCGGTCCCGGGAAAAAAGCGAACCCCCGCCCACGCGGTCGGCGCGCCCTCGGTGACGTACGCGCGCGTGTCGGGCCCGGCGACGAACAGCCGGCCTTCGTGCCACAGCAGATCCATGCACCCGTCGGGCAGAACGCGTCCGGGGCCGGATCCGGACGGCGTGTTGGTCCAGACGACGGCTCCGTCGAGCCGGGACGGCCTCTGCGCGTACATGTGATCCACGCTACGCTCGACGCCGCCCGGGGCGCGGGGCGACCTCGATCCGCGGCTCCGCCGCGTGGGCGCGAGCGACCATCCAGGCCCGCGCTCGTCGGCCCCACCGGCGCCCCTAAGCCACCCTCCCCCGATGCTCCTGCGGACTCACTCCGTACACCCGCTTGAAAGCGCTGGACAGAGCGAACGCACTCCCGTACCCGACCTGCCGGGCAATGGCCTCCAGCGTCGCATCGCTGTCCCGAAGACGGTCCGCCGCCAACGCCAGCCGCCACCCCGTCAGATACGTCATCGGCGGCTCCCCCACCAACTCCGTGAACCGCCGGGCGAGCGCGGCCCTGGACACCCCCGCCTTCGCCGCGAGGGACGCGACCGTCCAGGGGTGCGCCGGATCGTCCTGGACCAGGCGCAGCACGCGCCCCACCACCGGGTCGGCCAACGCCCGGTACCAGGCCGGTGCCGCCGCCTCGGGGCGGGAGAACCAGGCTCGCAGCGCCGCGATGACCAACAGGTCGAGGAGCCGGTCGAGGACCACCTCCTGGCCGGGCTCGTCGCGGACGATCTCCTCCATGAGGTAGGGGGTGAGGGGGCAGTCCCAGACGTCGGAGGTGAGGCTGAGCAGCGGTGGCAGCGCGTCCAGCAGGCGCCCGCTGACCTCGCCCTGCCACAGGTAGGTGCCGATCAGCATCACGGCCGGCCCGTCGAGCCGGTCGCCCCAGGTGCGCACCCCGAGGTCCATGACGCCGTTGAGGGACCGGCCGTCGGGGTAGCTGCACTCGCCGCCGGGCAGGATCACCGCCTGCGGTGCCGTGGCGGGGTCGTCGGCGCAGGTGTACGGCTCCGGGCCACGGGCGATGGCGAGGTCGCCGGCGCGCAGCCTGACCCGCTCCCCCGTGTCCGGCGTGATCCATGCCTCGCCGCGGACCATGAGCATCAGGGTGAGCGGGGCGCGGTCCTCGATCCGTACGGACCACGGGGGTTCGAAACACGCTCGGATCATGAAGGCGCCCCGGGCTCGGGGGCCTTCCAGGAGACCTGCGAGAGCGTCCATCCCGTCAGCGTAGACGCCCGCACATGGGAATGAGCCGTTCAGCGATGGGGACTTGGGGCGCGCGGCCGTTGACTGGGGGCATGACGCAGAACACGGTGAAGAAGACGGTGGTGGTGACCGGTGCCTCGGGTCGTACGGGCAGCCGGGTGGCGCAGGCGGTGCGGGCGGCGGGGTTCACGGTGCGGGCGGCGTCCCGGGCCCGGGGCTTCGACTGGGAGGACCCGACGACGTGGGCGGAGACCCTGCGGGACGCGGACGCGGCGTATCTGATGTACCCCTCCGACGTGGGGTCCCCGGCGGCGGTCGAGGGCGTCGGGGCGCTGGCCAGGGAGGCGGTCGGGCTCGGCGTCCGGCGGCTGGTGCTGCTGTCGGCGCGGGGCGAGACCCAGGCGCTGCCGACCGAGGAGGCACTGACGTCGTCGGGCGCGGACTGGACGGTCGTACGGGCCGCGTGGTTCGCGCAGAACTTCAGCGAGGGGCCCCTGGTGGAGGAGCTGCGGCGCGGGGAGCTGGCGTTCCCGGCGGGCGAGGTGGCGGAGCCGTTCCTGGACGTGCGGGACATCGGGGACGTGGTCGCGGTGGCGTTGGCGTCCGGGGAGCGGTACGTGGGGCGGACGCTGGAGCTCACGGGGCCGCGGCTGCTGTCGTTCCGGGACGCGGTCGCGGAGATCGCGGCGGTGACCGGGCGGGAGCTGACCTACGTCCCGGTACCGGCTCGGGCGTACGGGGAGGCGTTGACGGGGTTCGGGGTGCCGCCCGAGGAGGCCGAGTTCCTGGTGGAGGTGTTCGAGGGGCTGCTCGACGGGCGGAACGCGCGTCTCACGGACGGGGTGCGGGAGGTGCTGGGGCGTCCGCCGCGGGACTTCACGGACGTCGTACGGGAGGCCGCGGCGGCGGGGGTGTGGAAGGGGTAACGGGACCGTCGCCGCTCCGGGCCGGTCAGGGCCCTTCGGTTTCCTTGTGCGGGGGGTGCGTGCTCTTCACATGGGCCCGCAGCCGTGACGTCACGTCCTCCGGCGGCAGGAACCGCGACCAGCGTTCCGGGAACTCCGAGGGCATGTCGATGTCCTCGGGGTCGATGTCGCGGAGGGCGGCGGCCCGGGCCACGTACTCGGCGACCTGCGCCTCGCGCACCCGCTCGTTCGCGGCGCGGGCCGCGGCCGTGGCGGCGGCGGGCCACACCCGGTCGATCGCGGCGTTGACGGCGGCCCCCACGAGGACGGCGAACGCGGACACACCGATCCACAGCATCACCGCGACGGCCGCGGCGAGCGAGCCGTAGATCGACGCGCCCTCGATGGTGTTCGTCAGGTAGATGCGCAGCAGGAAGCTGCCGAACACCCACATGGCGAGGGCGACCAGCGCGCCGGGCACGTCCTCGATCCAGGGGGAGCGCACGGGTACGGACACGTGGTAGAGCGTGGTCAGGAAGGCGATCGACAGCACGATCACCACCGGCCAGTACAGGACCTGGACGACCGTCTCGGACCACGGCACGATCCGCACCACCGCGTCCGGCCCCGCGACCATCAGCGGCAGCGCGATCGAGCCGATGAGCAGGGCCGCGAGGAAGAGCAGGAACGCCACCAGGCGGGTCTTGACGATCCCGCGGACGCCGTCGAGGCCGTACATGACGGTGATCGTGTCGATGAAGACGTTGACCGCGCGGGAGCCGGACCACAGGGCGAAGAGGAACCCTATGGAGATGACGTCGGGGCGCCCGCCGTTCATCACGTCGTCCAGGATCGGCTGGGCGATCTGCCGTACGCCCTTGTCGGACAGGACGGTGCGGGAGGCCTCCAGGAGGTTGGTCTCCAGGCTGCTGATGCTGTCGGTGCCGGTCCAGTCGTCGACGTAGCCGAGCAGGCCGATCATGCTGAGCAGCAGCGGCGGCACGGACATCAGGGTGAAGAACGCGGCCTCGGCGGCCAGGCCGAGGATGCGGTACTCCATGCAGGAGTTGACGGTGTCCTTGAGCAGCAGCCAAGCGGTCCTGCGCTTGGAGACGTTCCGGTAGAGGGCACGCGCCCGGTGAAGACGGCCGGAGGACCGATGGGGGGATTCACTTGCTTGCTGCACGCCCTAAAGGTATCCGCCGTGGGAGGCTCCACTCATCCCCCGGGCCGCGGGGTCCGCCCCGTTCAGGGGGTCAGGCCACGAAACGGGTCAGGCCGTGGAACGGGTCAGGCCGCGAGCAGGTTCCCGCACGGGACCCTCGACCGGGGTCCCGGCGGTCCCGGGCGCCGACGACGTGGCCCGGACCGGACGGCATAACGCCCCCACGGCGGGTAGGTTCCCCCCATGGCAGGCAGCACACACACGGTGACCAACCAGCCCCCACCCCTGATCGGCCACGACGTCTACTCGGGCGACAGAGCCCTGATGGCCGCCGTGGAGCGGCACGTGGACCCGAGTCACCTCGACGAGGTCCGAGGTGAGCTCGCCGCCCTCGGCCGCACCTCCGGGTCCGCCCAGGTCCAGGAGTGGGGCGCGCAGGCCAACGAGAACCCGCCGACCCTGCGCACCCACGACCGCTACGGCCACCGCATCGACGAGGTCGAGTTCCACCCCGCCTGGCACCGCCTGCTCGGCAAGGGCGTCTCCGCCGGTCTCACCGCGGCCTGGAACCGGCCCGCGGGCCACGTCCGGCGGGCCGCCGCGTTCGTCGTCTGGACCCAGGTGGACGCCGGCAACCTCTGCCCGCTGTCGATGACCCACGCCGCGGTGCCCGCACTGCGCACGGACCCCGCGCTCGCCGAGGAGTGGGAGCCGCGACTGACGTCGATGGTCTACGACCGTGAGCTGCGCCCGGCGCACCAGAAGGCCGGCGCCCTGTTCGGGATGGGGATGACGGAGAAGCAGGGCGGCAGCGACGTGCGCGCGGGCACCACCCGGGCCACTCCCCTCGCCGAGGCCGGTACCTACGAGCTGACCGGCCACAAGTGGTTCTGCTCGGCCCCGATGTCCGACGGCTTCCTCGTCCTGGCGCAGGCCCCCGACGGCCTGACCTGTTTCCTCGTCCCGCGCGTCCTGGAGGACGGCACCCGCAACCCGTTCCGCGTCCAGCGGCTCAAGGACAAGCTGGGCAACCGCTCCAACGCCTCCGCCGAGGTCGAGTTCGACGGGACCTGGGCCCGCCGGGTCGGCGAGGAGGACCGCGGGGTGCGGACCATCATCGAGATGGTCGCGGCGACCCGGCTGGACTGCGCCCTGGGCTCGGCCGGCCTGATGCGCCAGGCCGTGGCCCAGGCCGTCCACCACTGCACCTACCGCGAGGCGTTCGGCGGCCGGCTCGTGGACAAGCCGCTGATGCGCAACGTCCTGGCCGATCTCGCCCTGGAGTCCGAGGCGGCGACCACCCTGGCCCTGCGGCTCGCGGCCGCCTACGACGACGGTGGCGAGCGGGAGCGGGCGTTCCTGCGGATCGCGGTGCCGGCCGCCAAGTACTGGATCACCAAACGCTGCACCGCGGTGACGGTCGAGGCCGCCGAGTGCCTGGGCGGCAACGGTTACGTCGAGGAGTCGGGCCTGCCCCGGCTGGTGCGCGAGTCCCCCCTGAACTCCATCTGGGAGGGGGCCGGCAACGTCCAGGCTCTGGACGTCCTGCGGGCGCTGCGCCGCGAGCCCCTGGCGCTCGACGCCTACCTCCAGGAGGTCGGCCTGGCGCGCGGCGCCGACCACCGCCTGGACGCCGCGATCAAGGACCTCCTGACGGAACTGGCCGACCTGGAGGGCGTCGAGGCGAGGGCCCGCCGTGTGACAGAGCGCCTCGCCCTGGTCCTCCAAGGCGCCCTTCTGGTCCGCCACGCCCCACCGGAGGTGGCCGACGCGTTCTGCGCGTCCCGCCTGGGCGGAGACGGAGGCGCGGCCTTCGGAACCCTTCCATCCACCCTGGACCTGGCATCGCTGGTGAACCGCGCAAGCCCACAGGCCTGACCCCCCAGGGGCGCCGCCGAAGAGAGACGCCGGCTCAGCCTTCGACACTCGACCCGCCGCCGACGGCGAACCGGTCAAGGCCGCAGGCCAGACCCCCCAGGGGCGCGGGGAACTGCGCGAGCAACCACGACCGACCCGCACACGCCACCCGCCGTCAATGGTGGACAGGTCAAGGCCGCAGGCCTGACCGCCCCAGGGGCGCGGGGAACTGCGCGAGCAACCACAACCCACCCGCACACGCGACCCACCGTCAATGGTGGACAGGTCAAGGCCGCAGGCCAGACCCCCCAGGGGCGCGGGGAACTGCGCGAGCAACCACGACCCACCCGCACACGCCACCACGCATCAACCCGGCACCCCGTAACGCGAAAACCGCCCAACCGCCGGAGGCAGGGGGTGGTGCTGCGCCGACACGGCACCACCCCCGGCTTGGCCCGTTCAAGGCCGCAGACGCCGCTCGGGACGGCGTCGGCTCAAGTTTCAAACAGTGCCGCGCCCGCCACCAGGGTTGCAGGGGGTTGCAACTTGCTGCTGCCTGTGGCCGGACTGTGTCCGTCCGCGAGGGACGAAAGGCACTATGAGACGGGCAGTCAGGACGGACGTCGCACGGGTGGCCGAAAAACGACGGAAACCGGTGGCCCCTGCCCTCCGACAGCACCCTCATCCAGGAGGACCAGTGGCGCACTCGCCGACGGATGTCACCCAGCTCGCCGCCGTGGACGCGGCACGCGCGGCGCGGGTGCTCAGCGAGGTGCGCTCCGCCACGCTCGCCGGCCGGCGGGCGCCGGTCGCGCCACGCCCGGTGATCGAGCAGTCCTGGGGGCGGATGCTGCGCGGCGGCGTCGACCCCGACCACGACTTCCGGGCCGGACTGCTGTCCCGGGAGGAGGTGCGGCGGCGCCGGGAGACCTCGGAGCTGCGGCATGTCCTGCCGGTGCTGCGGCAGGGGCTGTTGTCGGTGGCGGACATCGCCCGCCACATCATGGTGGTCGCCGACGAGGAGGGCCGCGTGCTGTGGCGGGAGGGCAGTTCGCCCGTACTGCGCAAGGCCGACGGCACCGGCTTCGAGCTGGGCGCGGACTGGCGGGAGGACGTCGTCGGCACCAACGGCATCGGCACCCCCGTGGTGGCCCGCCGACCGGTGCAGGTGTTCGGCTCCGAACACTTCGTGCGGTCGCAGACCTCGTGGACGTGCACGGGGGCGCCGATCACCGATCCGCGCAACGGCCGGCTGCTGGGCGTGGTGGACGTGAGCGGACCGCTGGACACCATGCACCCGGCCACGCTCGCCTGGGTCGACTCGGTGGCCAAGCTCGCCGAGGCCCGGCTGCGGGAGTTGCACCAGGTGTCGCTGGAGCAGCTGCGCGCGGTGGGGGCGCCCGCGCTGGCGCGGCTCGGCGGCCGGGCCCTGGTGGTGGACGGGGACGGCTGGACGGCCGCGGTGACGGGGATGCCGTACCAGAACCGGATCGGGCTGCCCAAGTCGCTGTCCCCGGGCCGTCGGTGGCTGCCGACGCTGGGACTGTGCTCGGTGGAGCCGCTCGCCGGGGGCTGGTTGGTGCGGGCCGCGGCGGAACCGGTGCCCCTGGACGCCACGCGGGTCGTGCTCGATCTGTCACTGCCGCGCCACTGGTCGGTGACAGTGTCCGGGGCCGCCGGGTCCTGGAGTCGTGAACTGAGTCCACGGCATGCCGAGTTGCTGTTTCTGCTGGCCGTGCACCGCGGGGGGCGCAGCGCGGCGGAGCTGGCCGAGGACATGTTCGACGATCCGGGGCGCAGGGTGACGGTGCGAGCGGAGATGTCCCGTATTCGCCGGTATCTGGGGGCACTTCTGGAACATCGGCCGTATCGTTTCTGCGAGGGTGCGGAGGTCGAGGTCCGCCACCCCGCCGACCCCCGTGACCTGCTGCCGCACTCGACGGCGCCCGCGGTGGCCGCCAGACGCCTGTCCACCCAGCCGCCCTGAACCGCCCGGTCGCCCTGAACCGCCCCGCCCGCCCGAACCACCCAACAGACGGCATCTTTCGCATATTTGCAGGGACTTCGCCACTGTCCGGGTCCAACTGCCGTAGCATCCCTCTACGGGCCGCCCCACCTGCTCCTGCCGTCAACGCACGGATCACCAGCCGCAGTTGGCTCGACCTCGGGAGGCAGAGATGAAGCAGCGCGGCAGACACCGCAGGCGCAAGCGGGGCCAGGCGCTGCGCGCCTTCCTGGCCGGGACCGCCCTCGCGCTCACCGCGGCAGCCACGATGATCAGTGCGTCCCAGGCCACCGTCGCCGACGACCCGGGTGCCCTGAAGCCGCTCGCGACGTCCGCCGAGACGGACGTGCTCCGGCTGCGTGAGCACCTGGAGCCGCAGCGCACCCTCGACCGGCTCGCCTCCGGGATGGGCAGACCGGTCGGTGTGGGCGCCGTCCTGGACAGCGCCCGGCACACCCTGCGGTCCGCCGACTGCTCCCCGTCCGAGCGCCGGGCGCTGCCCGTCGAGCCGGCCGCCACGCGCGCGTACTGCTGGGACGCCGCCGACACCCGCTCCTGGCGGGCCGGCGCGGTCACGACCTCGGGTGACGCCGACGACGACGGCCTGTGGGGGCAGAACCGGGTGATCCTCTCCGCATGGTCCCGGGGCGGGCACGATCTGGCCCGGGTGGCGTTCATCGACGCGGGCGACCTGGACCGCCCGCGCTACTCCTGGGTCCTGCTGACCGTCCCCGTCGACG
This sequence comes from Streptomyces sp. NPDC020489, assembly GCF_044386545.1. Taxonomy (NCBI): domain Bacteria; kingdom Bacillati; phylum Actinomycetota; class Actinomycetes; order Kitasatosporales; family Streptomycetaceae; genus Streptomyces; species Streptomyces sp. NPDC020489. The sequence continues at coordinate 388,757 of NZ_JBIRUZ010000003.1, read as the reverse complement.
GCGGCCGCGACTACCGCGCCCTGGACTCCCAGGTCTCCGGGATGGTCTGGTACCAGGACAAACTCCTGGTGACGGCCGCCGAGGGCCTCTACGTCTACGACATGGACCGCATCCAGCGCGCCACGGTCGACAGTCCGGCCGTGGGCCGCGTCGACGGCGGCTGGGCGGCCCACGGGAACGAGTGGGTGCTGCCCGCCGTGGGCACCTACCGCGCCACGGGCGCCCGTCCCGCCTACCTGTCCCTGGACCGTGGCACCTCCCCCGACAGCCTGGTCGCCGGCGAGTGGGTCTCCCAGGACGACGACCGGGACGTGCGGCTGTGGCGGTACGACTTCAGCCGCGCCTCCGACCGCACCGGGCTGCTCGCCACGGACACCGCCGGGCGCACCCGCGTGGACGAGGCGTACGAGACGAACGTCCGCGGCGTCGGGGCCGTCCTGTCGTACGGCTCCGAGTGGTATCTGGGCCGTACCTCCGAGGAGCACGACAGTCACGGGACGCTGTGGCGGCAGGACGCGAGCGGCGCGCGGGCCACCCACTGCGGCACCGACGAGTCCAGCCACTGCTGGGCCACCGAGGCGCAGTCCTTCTCCTACTGGGAGGCGACCGGCGAGGTCTGGTCCCAGTCGGGCCGGATGCTGTTCGCCCTGCCCCTGGCCTCGGTCGACAGATCGTCGCGCTAGGTGATTCCCTGACGGGCATGGCCAACATCCCCGTAACCACCTGGTCCCTGGAGCAGACCGCCCCGACCGACGTCCTCCCGGCCGCCGCGCCGGACGGTGACGTACGGATCGAGCGCTCCGCAGTCCCCTCCCCCGAGTTCAGCCGCTTCCTGTACGCGTCCGTCGGCGGCGACATCCGCTGGATCGACCGGCTCGGCTGGTCGTACGCGCGCTGGGAGGAGCACCTGGGCCGGCCCGGCGTGGAGACGTGGGTGGCGTACGACCGGGGGACGCCCGCGGGGTACGTGGAGCTGGAGCCGCAGGACGACGGCGTCGTGGAGATCGTCTACTTCGGGCTGATCCCCGCCTTCCGGGGCCGCCGGATCGGTGGCTGGCTGCTGTCGTACGGCGCCGCCCGGGCCTGGGACCTCGCGGAGCGCTGGCCCGGGCTGGGCCCGACCAAGCGGGTGTGGCTCCACACGTGCAGCCTGGACGGCGAGCACGCCATGGACAACTACCTGCGCCGGGGCTTCCGGCTCTTCGACACCAAGGTCGAGGAGGAGCCGGAGGTGGCCGCGCCCGGCCCCTGGCCCGGCGCATACCCCGTCTGACCTGCGTCGACAAGACCGCGTGCACGGCATGTGATCGACGACACCCTTGTCTCGCTCTACGAGACAAGGGTGTCCGCATGATGGACGAAGCTGGACTGTGTCCAGATCCCCGTGACACGCTTCCGTCATGTCTGGAACTGGAATTGCCTTGGTGAGTCGGCGGCACGTCGACCTCGGCCGCATGTCCAGCGCCATCTGTCCGGTGCGCTGACGAGCCGCAGCCCGCCCGACATCCCGGACTTCTCCCCTTTATGCCGCGCAATGAGGCGCAGCTCTGCCCATGCGTCGGTACGCGCAGGTCAGAGCCGCATTCCCGCCTGTCCCGAAGGACGAATAACCATGGCCGCCACCCCGCAGAACCCTGCCTCCGCAGCGCCCCGCCGCAAGGTGAGCCGTCACCGCGGTGAGGGTCAGTGGGCCGCGGGGCACCACACGCCTCTGAACGGCAACGAGCAGTTCAAGAAGGACGACGACGGTCTCAACGTGCGGACACGCATTGAGACGATCTACTCCAAGCGGGGCTTCGACTCGATCGACCCCAACGACCTGCGCGGCCGGATGCGGTGGTGGGGGCTGTACACCCAGCGCAAGCCCGGGATCGACGGCGGCAAGACCGCGATCCTGGAGCCGGAGGAGCTGGACGACAAGTACTTCATGCTGCGGGTGCGGATCGACGGCGGACGCCTCACCACCCGGCAGCTGCGCGTGATCGGCGAGATCTCGGAGGAGTTCGCGCGGGGCAGCGCGGACGTCACCGACCGGCAGAACATCCAGCTGCACTGGATCCGCATCGAGGACGTCCCGGAGATCTGGAACCGCCTGGAGGCGGTCGGCCTCTCCACCACCGAGGCCTGCGGCGACTGCCCGCGCGTGGTCATCGGCTCCCCGGTCGCGGGCATCGCCGAGGACGAGATCATCGACGGCACCTGGGCCATCGACGAGATCCACGAGCGGTACATCGGCAGCAAGGAGTTCTCCAACCTGCCGCGCAAGTTCAAGACGGCGATCTCAGGATCCCCACTGCTGGACGTGGTCCACGAGATCAACGACATCGCCTTCGTCGGTGTCGAGCACCCCGAGCACGGCCCCGGCTTCGACCTGTGGGTCGGCGGCGGCCTGTCCACCAACCCCAAGCTCGGCGTCCGGCTCGGCGCCTGGGTGCCGCTGGCCGAGGTGCCCGAGGTGTGGGCCGGCGTGGTCGGCATCTTCCGTGACTGGGGCTACCGGCGGCTGCGCACTCGCGCCCGTCTGAAGTTCCTCGTCGCCGACTGGGGCCCGGAGAAGTTCCGCCAGGTCCTGGAGGACGACTACCTGAAGCGCAAGCTGGTCGACGGCCCCGCGCCCGCCGAGCCCTCTGGCCGCTGGCGCGACCACGTCGGCGTGCACCGCCAGAAGGACGGCCTGTTCTACGTCGGCTTCGCCCCGCGCGTCGGCCGTGTCGACGGCACCACGCTGACGAAGATCGCCGAGGTCGCCGAGGCGCACGGCTCGGGCCGGGTCCGGACCACCGTCGAGCAGAAGATGATCATCCTCGATGTCGAGGAGGCGCAGGTCCAGCCGCTGGTCGAGGCCCTGGAGGCGCTGGACCTGACGGCCAGGCCCTCGTCCTTCCGGCGCGGCACCATGGCCTGCACCGGCATCGAGTACTGCAAGCTCGCCATCGTCGAGACCAAGGCGCGCGGCGCCTCGCTGATCGACGAGCTGGAGCGCCGCATCCCGGACTTCGACGAGCCGCTCACCATCAACCTCAACGGCTGCCCGAACGCCTGCGCCCGTATCCAGGTGGCGGACATCGGTCTCAAGGGCCAGCTGGTCCTCGACGACAAGGGCGAGCAGGTCGAGGGCTACCAGGTCCACCTCGGGGGCGCGCTCGGACTGGAGGCCGGGTTCGGCCGCAAGGTGCGCGGCCTGAAGGTCACCGCCGAGGAGCTGCCCGACTACGTCGAGCGGGTCCTGAAGCGGTACCAGGCCGAGCGCGAGGAGGGCGAGCGCTTCGCCGCCTGGGCCTCGCGTGCGTCCGAGGAGGCCCTGTCGTGAGCGAGCGGGCCGCCCCCTTCTACTGCCCCTACTGCGGCGACGAGGACCTGCGTCCGAGCGAGCAGGGCCACGGCGCGTGGGAATGCGCGGCGTGCAACCGCGCATTCCAGTTGAAGTTCCTCGGGCTGCTCGCCCGGGGCCTTCAGCCCACCGACGCAGGGGGAGAGCGGATATGACCGCCGTTCAGGAAGAACGTTCGACCGACGATCTCAAGGCGCTCGCCGAGCAGGCGGGCCGTGACCTGGAGGACGCCTCCGCCCTGGAGATCCTCCAGTGGGCCGTCGACACCTTCGGCAAGCGCTTCTGCGTGACCTCCTCGATGGAGGACGCGGTGGTCGCCCACCTCGCCTCCCGGGTTTTCAAGGGCGTGGACGTCGTCTTCCTCGACACCGGCTACCACTTCGAGGAGACCATCGGCACCCGGGACGCGGTCGAGGCCGTGATGGACGTCAACGTCATCACGCTGTCGCCGACGCGGACGGTCGCCGAGCAGGACGCCGAGTTCGGCCCGAAGCTGCACGACCGCGACCCCGACCTGTGCTGCAGGATGCGCAAGGTCGAGCCGCTGGAGCGGGGTCTGAAGGACTACCTGGCCTGGGCGACCGGCCTGCGCCGCGACGAGTCCCCGACCCGGGCGAACACCCCGGTCGTCGGCTGGGACGACAAGCGCCGGAAGGTCAAGGTCTCCCCGATCGCCCGCTGGACCCAGGACGACGTGGACGCGTACGTCCAGGAGCACGGCGTCCTGACCAACCCGCTGCTGATGGACGGCTACGCGTCCGTCGGCTGCGCCCCCTGCACCCGCCGGGTCCTGGAGGGCGAGGACGCCCGCGCGGGCCGCTGGGCGGGCCGGGCCAAGACCGAGTGCGGGCTGCACTGATGACCACCACTGACAAGGAGTCGCACGTGACGACCGGAGCCACCGTCTGGCTCACGGGTCTGCCGAGTGCCGGCAAGACCACCATCGCGTACGAGCTGGCCGGCCGGCTGCGCGAGGAGGGCCACCTCGTCGAGGTGCTCGACGGCGACGAGATCCGCGAGTTCATCTCCGCGGGCCTCGGCTTCAGCCGCGAGGACCGGCACACCAACGTGCAGCGCGTCGGCTTCCTCGCCGAGCTGCTCGCCCGCAACGGCGTCAAGGCGCTGGTCCCGGTGATCGCGCCGTACGCGGACAGCCGTGAGGCGGTGCGCAAGCGCCACCAGGAGAGCGGGACGGCGTACCTGGAGATCCACGTGGCGACCCCGGTCGAGGTGTGCTCCGTACGCGATGTGAAGGGTCTGTACGCCAAGCAGGCCACGGGCGAACTGACCGGTCTCACGGGCGTGGACGACCCGTACGAGGCGCCCGAGTCGCCCGATCTGCGGATCGAGTCGCAGAACCAGACCGTCCAGGAGTCCGCGGCGGCCGTCCACGCGCTGCTCACCGAGAGGGGACTGGCATGACGACGACCGTTGCCACACTGGGCGGGGGCACCCAGGCCCCGTACGCCCTGTCCCACCTGGACGCGCTGGAGTCCGAGGCGGTGCACATCTTCCGTGAGGTGGCGGGCGAGTTCGAGCGGCCGGTGATCCTGTTCTCCGGCGGCAAGGACTCCATCGTCATGCTGCACCTGGCGCTCAAGGCCTTCGCGCCCGCGCCGGTGCCGTTCTCCCTCCTGCACGTCGACACCGGACACAACTTCCCCGAGGTGCTCGAGTACCGGGACCGCACGGTCGCCCGGCACGGCCTGCGGCTGCATGTCGCCTCCGTGCAGGACTACATCGACCGCGGTGTGCTCAAGGAGCGTCCCGACGGCACCCGCAACCCGCTCCAGACGCTGCCGCTGACCGAGAAGATCCAGTCGGAGAAGTTCGACGCGGTCTTCGGCGGCGGACGGCGTGACGAGGAGAAGGCGCGCGCCAAGGAGCGGGTGTTCTCGCTGCGGGACGAGTTCTCGCAGTGGGACCCGCGCCGCCAGCGGCCCGAGCTGTGGAACCTCTACAACGGCCGCCACGCGCCCGGCGAGCACGTCCGGGTCTTCCCGCTGTCCAACTGGACCGAGCTGGACGTCTGGCAGTACATCGCCCGCGAGGGCATCGAGCTGCCGCAGATCTACTTCGCGCACGAGCGTGAGGTGTTCGCCCGCGGCGGGATGTGGCTGACGGCGGGCGAGTGGGGCGGGCCCAAGGAGGGCGAGAGCGTCGAGAAGCGTCTCGTGCGCTACCGGACCGTCGGGGACATGTCCTGCACGGGTGCCGTCGACTCGGACGCGGTGACGCTGGAGCAGGTCATCACGGAGATCGCCGCCTCCCGGCTCACCGAGCGCGGCGCGACCCGCGCCGACGACAAGATGTCCGAGGCCGCGATGGAAGACCGCAAGCGCGAGGGGTACTTCTAAGCATGAGCACGACCACCACCGAGGTCCTCTCGGAGACGACCCTGCTGCGCTTCGCGACCGCGGGCTCCGTCGACGACGGCAAGTCCACCCTCGTGGGCCGGCTGCTGCACGACTCCAAGTCGGTCCTCACCGACCAGCTGGAGGCCGTGGAGCGCGTCTCCTTGAGCCGGGGTCAGGAAGCGCCCGACCTGGCACTGCTGACGGACGGCCTGCGGGCCGAGCGCGAGCAGGGCATCACGATCGACGTGGCGTACCGCTACTTCGCCACCCCCAGGCGCCGGTTCATCCTCGCCGACACCCCCGGCCATGTGCAGTACACCCGCAACATGGTGACGGGTGCCTCCACGGCCGAGCTGACGGTGATCCTGATCGACGCCCGCAACGGGGTCGTCGAGCAGACCCGTCGGCACGCCGCCCTCGCGGCGCTGCTGCGGGTGCCGCACGTGGTGCTCGCGGTCAACAAGATGGACCTGGTCGACTACGCCGAGCCCGTCTTCGCCGCGATCGCCGAGGAGTTCACGGCGTACGCCACCGAGCTGGGCGTCCCCGACGTCACCGCGATCCCGATCTCGGCGCTGGCCGGTGACAACGTGGTGGAGCCGTCCGCGAACATGGACTGGTACGGCGGCCCGACCGTCCTGGAGCACCTGGAGACGGTCCCGGTCACCCACGACCTGAGCCACTGCCACGCGCGCCTGCCCGTGCAGTACGTGATCCGGCCGCAGACCGCCGAGCACCCCGACTACCGGGGCTACGCCGGTCAGATCGCCGCCGGTTCCTTCCGGGTCGGCGAGCAGATCACCGTGCTGCCCGCGGGCCGGTCCACGAAGATCGCCGGCATCGACCTGCTCGGTGAGCCGGTCGACGTGGCGTGGACGACCCAGTCGGTGACGATCCTCCTGGAGGACGACATCGACATCTCGCGCGGCGACCTCATCGTGCCCAGCAAGGACGCGCCGCCGACCACCCAGGACATCGAGGCGACCGTCTGCCACGTCGCCGACGCCCCGCTGACCGTCGGCCACCGCGTGCTGCTCAAGCACGGCACCCGCACGGTCAAGGCGATCGTCAAGGACATCCCGTCCCGGCTCACCCTCGACGACCTGTCCCTGCACCCGCACCCGGGGCAGCTCGTCGCCAACGACATCGGCCGGGTGAAGATCCGTACCGCCGAGCCGCTGCCCGTCGACTCCTACTCGGACTCGCGGCGCACGGGCTCGTTCATCCTCATCGACCCGAACGACGGCACCACGCTCACCGCGGGCATGGTCGGCGAGTCGTTCGCGTCGCCGGAGCCCGTCAAGGACGAGTCCGACGACGACGGGTGGGACTTCTGACATGAACTCCACCGACTACTGGTCCACGTTCGCGAAGGAGGGCGGCCGCGTAGGCAGCGGCGCGCTCGGCAGCGGGCAGGGCGGAGTCGCGCGATGTGTGCGCTGACGTACGCGCACCGCTTGCGCGCCCCGTCCCCCCACAGCCGTAGACGCAGACCTGCCGACCTCCCGGCCACGACCTGAGAGACCGTGACCGCCGGGCCTCCGAGAGGAACACCTCCCGTGCCTGTCAACCGCTCAACCTTCCTTCGCCGTGGCATCGCCGTGGTGGCCGCGCTGCCGCTTCTCACGCTCGCCGCCTGCGGCTACGGGTCCGAGTCCAAGGACGACGACACCGCGAAGGTCGCCGCCGGGGCGAAGAAGATCGACGGACTCGACTCCGTCAAGATCGGCTACTTCGGCAACCTGACCCACGCCACCGCGCTGGTCGCCAACCAGAAGGGCTACTTCCAGAAGGAGCTCGGCGCCACCGAGGCGAAGTACCAGGTCTTCAACGCCGGCCCGTCCGAGATCGAGGCCCTCAACTCGGGCTCCATCGACATCGGTTGGATCGGTCCCTCCCCGGCGATCAACGGCTACACCAAGTCCAAGGGCACCAACCTGCGCATCATCGGCGGTTCGGCGTCCGGCGGCGTGAAGCTGGTCGTCAACCCGAAGAAGATCAAGACCCTGAAGGACGTCAAGGGCAAGAAGATCGCCACCCCGCAGCTGGGCAACACGCAGGACGTGGCGTTCCTCAACTGGATCGCGGAGCAGGGCTGGAAGGTCGACGCCGAGTCCGGCAAGGGCGACGTGTCGGTGATCCGTACCGACAACAAGGTCACCCCGGACGCCTACAAGTCCGGTTCCATCGACGGCGCCTGGGTGCCGGAGCCGACCGCGTCGAAGCTGGTCGCCGAGGGCGGCAAGGTGCTGCTCGACGAGTCCGACCTGTGGCCGGACAAGAAGTTCGTGATCACGAACATCATCGTGTCGCAGAAGTTCCTCAAGGCGCACCCGAAGGCCGTCGAGGCGGTCCTGAAGGCCTCGGTCGAGACGAACAAGTGGATCAACGCCAACCCGGACGAGGCGAAGGCCGCGGCGAACAAGCAGCTGGAGGCCGACTCCGGCAAGGCGCTGCCGGCCGATGTCCTGGACCCGGCGTGGAAGTCCATCCAGTTCACCAACGACCCGCTGGCCGCCACCCTCAACACCGAGGCGGAGCACGCGGTGAAGGCCGGTCTGCTGGAGGACCCGCTGCTGGACGGCATCTACGACCTCACGCTTCTGAACAAGGTCCTCAAGGCCGCGGGTGAGAGCACGGTCGACGACGCCGGTCTCGGCGTCAAGTAAGTCCTGACCCCCTAAGTCCCCAGGAGGTGACGACCATGGCCACCGCGGTTGCCAAGGCCGAGCAGGCCGAGTCAGTCGAGTACGCCGCCCGGATCGAGCATGTCTCGAAGTCCTTCGCCGGTCCCGCCGGGCAGCAGCTCGTCCTCGACGACATCACCCTCGATGTCGCACCGGGCGAGTTCGTCACCCTCCTGGGGGCCTCGGGTTGCGGCAAGTCCACGCTGCTCAACCTGGTCGCGGGGCTCGACGACCCGAGCGCGGGCAGCATCAAGACGGACGGGCGCCCTGCCCTGATGTTCCAGGAACACGCTCTGCTGCCGTGGCTGACGGCGGGCAAGAACATCGAACTCGCCCTCAAGCTCAGGGGGGTTCCGAAGAACCAGCGGCGCGAGAGGGCCGAGTCGCTGCTCGAACTCGTGCGGCTGCAAGGCGCGTACGACAAGCGGGTGCACGAGCTGTCGGGCGGTATGCGCCAGCGCGCGGCGCTGGCCCGGGCCCTCGGCCAGGAGAGCAGCCTGCTGCTGATGGACGAGCCGTTCTCGGCTCTCGACGCCATCACGCGGGACGTGCTGCACGACGAGCTCACCCGTATCTGGCAGGAGACCGGGGTCTCCGTCCTGTTCGTCACGCACAACGTGCGTGAGGCGGTGCGGCTCGCGCAGCGCGTGATCCTGCTGTCCTCGCGGCCCGGCCGGATCGCGCGCGAGTGGACGGTCGGCATCCCGCAGCCGCGCCGTATCGAGGACGCGCCCGTGGCCGAACTGTCCCTTGAGATCACCGATGTACTGCGTGGGGAGATCCGCCGTCATGGCCAGCACTGACACGACACCGGTCGCGGACGCCGGGAGCGTGGAGGCGGGCCTCGACGCGCTGGACACCCAGGTCACGGGCCGGCCGACGTTCCGGCAGACCTTCCGCGAGAAGATCTTTCCGCCGCTCGTCGCGACCGCCGTGGTCCTGGTGGTCTGGCAGGCGCTGATCTCCCTCGACATCGTCACCGACCCGACCAAGCTGCCCTCTCCCGGCGATGTGGCCGCCGAGTTCAAGGACGCCTGGCTGGAGGGCAAGCTCCTCGACTACATCTGGACCAGCGTCGAGCGCGGTCTGTTCGGCTTCCTGATGGCGCTGGCGATCGGCACCCCGCTGGGTCTGATCGTGGCCCGGGTGAAGTTCGTGCGCGCGGCGATCGGACCGGTTCTGTCGGGCCTCCAGTCGCTGCCGTCGGTGGCCTGGGTGCCGCCCGCGGTCCTGTGGCTGGGCCTGAACAACTCGATGATGTACGCGGTGATCCTGCTCGGCGCGGTCCCGTCCATCGCCAACGGTCTGGTCTCCGGCATCGACCAGGTGCCGCCGTTGTTCCTGCGGGCGGGCCGCACGATGGGCGCGACCGGGTGGAAGGGTGCCTGGCACATCGTCCTGCCGGCCTCGCTGCCGGGGTACCTGGCCGGTCTGAAGCAGGGCTGGGCGTTCTCCTGGCGCTCGCTGATGGCGGCGGAGATCATCGCCTCCTCACCCGATCTGGGCATCGGTCTCGGCGCGCTGCTGGAGAACGGCCGCAACGCCAGCTCCATGCCGATGATCTTCGAGGCCATCTTCCTGATCCTGTTCGTCGGTATCGCCGTCGACCTGCTGATCTTCAGCCCGCTGGAGCGGCGTGTGCTGCGCAGCCGCGGTCTGCTGGTGAAGGGGTAAGTCCCGTGCACAGGAAGCCCGTTCTTCTCGTCATCGCCCACGGCAGCCGGGACCCCCGGCACGCCGCGACGGTGCACGCCCTCGTCCGCCGGGTGCGCGCCACGCGCCCCGGGGTACGGGTGGAGACGGGCTTCCTGGACTTCAACATCCCCTCAGTGCAAGGGGTGTTGGAGTCGCTGGCGGCGGAAGGCGTACGCGAGGTCGTCGCCCTGCCGCTGCTGCTGACCCGCGCGTTCCACGCGAAGGCGGACATCCCCGCGGTGCTGCGGGACGCCCCGCCGCAGCTGCGGATCCGGCAGGCGGAGGTGCTGGGCCCGTCCCCGCTGCTGCTGTCGGCCCTGGAACGGCGTCTGTTCGAGGCGGGGTTGACGCCCGCCGACAAGTCCTCGACCGGGGTCGTGCTGGCCTCGGCGGGGTCCTCCGACCCGGAGGCGATCGCAGTGATCGCAGCAATCGCGCGGGAGTGGCGGCGCACCGGTTGGTGTGCCGTGCGGCCTGCGTTCGCCTCCGCCGCACTGCCCCGCACCGAGGACGCGGTGCGTGAACTGCGCGCCCTGGGCTGCGAGAAGGTCGCCGTCGCCCCGTACGTCCTCGCCCCCGGCTTCCTGCCCGACCGCATCGCGCGCGGCGCGGCGGACGCGGACGTCCTCGCCGACGTCCTCGGCGCGGCACCTGAGGTGGCGCGCGTGCTGCTGGAGCGCTATGACGAGGCGCGCAGGCCGATGCTGGCGGCGGTGGGGGCCTGACGGCACGGCACGATCCGGCACGGCACGGCACTGTCCAGCGCGGCATGAGTCCAGCAGGGCACGCCCGGAACGGTACGGCATGGCCCAGCAGGGCACGGCCCGGCCCGGCAGGGCACGCCCGGCACGACACGGCACGGCACGACACGGCACGGTCCGGCAGGGCACGCCCGGCACGACACGGCACGGCACGACACGGCACGGTCCGGCAGGGCACGCCCGGCACGACACGGCACGGCACGACACGGCAC
>NZ_JBIRUZ010000003.1:161240-377615 GCF_044386545.1 Streptomyces sp. NPDC020489 | reverse complement strand
CGGCCCGGCAGGGCACGCCCGGCACGACAGGGCATGGCCCAGCAAGGCACAGCCCGGCACCGCCCGGCTACCTCCGGCACCGCTCGCCTCCGAGTCGCGCGTTGCCGACCGCCCGTAGCGGGGCCCGTGGGGGTCAGCCGTCCGTCTCCTCGGCCAGCCGCACCAGGTCCGCCACCGGCAGCGATCCCGCCGCCCGGTGCTCCCGGGCGAAGGTGTTGGCGAGGCGCTGGAGGAGGTCGTTCAGCGGGGTGGGGACGCCGTGCAGGCGGCCGAGGAGGGCGATCTCGCCGTTGAGGTAGTCGGCCTCGATGGTGCCGGTGCCGCGGGCGAGGGACTGCCAGGAGGAGCCGCCGCCGCGTGGGGTGCCGGCGAGGGTCAGGAGGGTGACCTTGTCGCCGCGGGCCGCGCTCTGCTCCTCGGCGCTCGCCCAGGTGATGCCGGCGGCGTCGAGCACCGCCTCGCCCTCCGCGCGCACCCGCTTCAGCAGCGCCAGCGCCTGCGCGCTCTCCACCGGTCCGGTGACCGCCTCCAGCGCGTTGCCGAGGTTGGACAGCAGCTTGGCGTACTGCCAGCGCGTCACGTCCGGTACGACCGGTGCCTCGAAGTGCGACGTCTCCAGGTCGGCGGCGACCAGCCGGGCGGTCTCGTCGGTGCCGTGCGGGTAGCGGCCGAGGTGGAGGATGCCGGTGAGCGGGCTGCCTGCCGCGCTGACGACCCCAGGTTCCACGTGGGCGCAGGGCAGCCAGACGCAGACGCCGTACACGTTCCGGAAGGCCCGCAGGGCCAGGCGCTGGCTCTCCACGCCGTTCTGGGCGCACAGCAGCGGCAGCCGCCCGGCCGCGGTTCCCCCGCCGGCGACCGGTACCGGACCCCAGGTCCGGAGGGCGGCGGCGCTGTCCTGGGTCTTCACGGCGAGGACGAGTACGTCGTCGGCGCGCAGTACGCCGAGTCCGGCGGGCCCCTCGACGACCGGCAGCCGGTGGGTCTGCTCCCCCTCCGGCACCCTGAGCCGCAGCCCGCCGTCCTGAAGGGCCGCGCGATGGGCGCCGCGCGCGACCAGGACGACCTCGTGTCCCGAGCCCGCGAGCCGCCCGCCGATCGTGCCGCCGACCGCTCCCGCTCCGATGATGATGTAGCGCATGGGACGAGCCTCGCACGCTTGACCTTGTCCCTGGGCAAAGGCTGAGACTCCCGGCCATGGACCACTACCTGAAGCAGACGGTGTTCAGCGACCCGGGCGCCCTGGACGTCGAACGGTTGCCGCACGATCCGGCCGAACTCGCCCGTCTGACCCGTGATCTGATCATCCATCGGGGTGAGGGTGAGCGGCTGGGGTACGCCGTTCCCCAGCAACGGCTGCACGAGGACGCGGAGTCGCGGTACGTCGGCGAGATCCTGCGCGTCCTCCGGGAACGCGGCGACGGACCGCTCACCGAGGCGCGGCCCCCGGAGGGCCGGTTCGTGGGCACCTGCCGGGACTTCGCCCTGCTGCACTGCTCGCTGCTGCGGGCCACGGGGACGCCCGCACGGATCCGCGGCGGCTTCGCCGACTACTTCGTGGCGGGCTTCCACGAGTGCCACTGGGTGACCGAGTACGGCCTGCCGGACGGGAGTTGGCGGCTGACGGACCCGCAGGTCCTGCACCCGTCCTACGAGCCGCCCTTCGACCCGCTCGACGTGCCCCGGGACCGGTTCCTCGTCGCGGCGGACGCCTGGCGGGCCTGCCGTGAGGGCCGGATCGACCCTCGCTGTTGCGGCTTCAGCCAGGTCGGGCACCTCAGGGGCCTGTGGTACGTGCGGGCTCGCCTCCTGCAAGACCTGGCGGCCCGCAACGGGGTGGAGCCGTTGCCCTGGGACGCCTGGGGCCGGCAGGTCATGACCGACGCGGACCTCACGGACGACGACCTCGCCCTGATGGACGCGGTCGCCGCGGGCGAGGTGGGGTACGACGATCCGCGGCTGGCGGTGCCGGACACGATCACCTCGTACACCGCCTACGCCGGCGTACGGCAGGTCACCCTGCGCCGGTCATCTCCACCAGCTTGACGACCGTGTTCCAGTTGCGGGTGGTGGCGATCAGCCCCTTGTTGACGCGCGGCTTGGCCAGCTGCTCGGCCAGCTTGGAGCGGCCGAGGCCGTCCGGCGCGTACAGGTACAGGGCACGGTCGCCGAGCCTGAACTCCTCGGGGAGGAAGGCGGCTTGGTCGATCCCGGCGAAGCGTTCGGCGTCGACCGGTGCCGAGAAGTACGTGACGTGGAGCTGCTTGCCCTCCAGCTCGGCCGCGGGGAAGGGGCAGTGGTCGGCGATCGCGGCGAGGTAGGCGTGGTCGCGGACGATCACGGAGACGGAGAAGCCGAAGCGCTCCTCGATCGCCGCGGTGAGTTCGGCGGCGAGGGACTCCGCGTCACCGTGGCCGGAGGTGAAGACGGCCTGGCCGCTCTGGAGGTAGGTGCGCACGTCGGCGTGGCCGAGTCCCTCCATCAGCGCGCGCAGCTCGGCCATCGGCACCTTCTTGGCGCCGCCCACGTTGATCCCCCGCAGCAGCGCCGCGTACGTCGTCGTCATGCGCCCACCCTAGGACGGCCGTCCCGTAGATCAACGGTTAGGTGTAAGGGTCACACTCCTCCTCAGTGAGGAGGGTCGAGGGGGTCCGAGGGGACGATCTGGTCCACCGCACTTCAGCAGGCCGGACGACGAGATGGCTTTATCCGCCCCATACCTTCGAACTGAACGGTGTGCGGCAGGGGGTCGCCACCTCACTCAAGGGGGCAACCCGTCATGGGGAACGGAGAAACACGCGTGCGGGGCTTCGCGGCCCGGGCCGGCGGTTGGAGCGCCCGGCATCGCTGGGCGGCGGTCGGCATCTGGGTGCTGTTCGTGGTCCTGGCGATGGGACTCGGTTCGGCGACGGGCCGGGTCGACGTCGACGAGAGCGAAGGTCTGAAGGGCGAGACACACACCGCCGCGACGATCATCAAGGACGCCGACATCGACGAGCCCGCCGGTGAGACGGTGCTCGTCCAGGCGAAGGGCGCCGGGCTGAAGGCCACGGACACCGAGTTCCGGGCCGCCGTGGACGCGGTCGTCAAGGCCGTCGACGCGACCGGGAAGGTCACCGACGTCCGGTCGCCGTACACCACCGACACGATCTCGAAGGACGGCCGCAGCGCGCTGGTCCAGTTCGACATGCGCGGCGACGCGGAGACCGCGGCCGAGCGGGTCGAGCCGGTGCTGAACGCGGTCGACACGGTCCAGCAGGACCACTCCTCGGTGCGGATCGAGGAGATCGGCAGCGCCAGCATGCAGAAGACGTTCGACGACGCGTTCGGGGACGACTTCAAGAAGGCCGAGTACTCGGCCGTGCCGGTGGCCCTGGGCATTCTGCTGATCGCCTTCGGCGCGCTGGTCGCGGCCCTGCTGCCGGTGGCCCTGGCGCTCACCGCGATCATGGCGACGATGGGTCTGATGGGCATCGTCAGCCATGTCATGCCGATGGGTGACGTCGCCAACTCGGTGATGCTGCTGGTCGGTCTGGCCGTCGGTGTCGACTACTGCCTGTTCTATCTGCGCCGGGAGCGCGAGGAGCGCGAGGCCGGTCGGGACGCCCAGACGGCGCTGCGGATCGCCGCCGCCACCAGTGGCCGCGCGATCGTGGTCTCCGGTGTGACGGTGTGCGTGGCGATGGCCGGCATGCTCTTCACCGGGATCGCCGACTTCGAGGCGATGGGACTCGCCTCGCTGATGGTCGTCGCCGTCGCCATGGTCGGCTCGGTCACCGTGCTGCCGGCCGTGCTGTCGCTGCTGGGCCACCGGGTGGAGAAGGGCAAGATCCCCTTCCTGCACCCGGAGAGCCGCCTGCGCCGCAACCGGGGCCGCGTCAACCGGGAGAGCCGTTTCTGGACGGCCGTGCTGGGCGGGGTGCTGAAGCGCCCCATGGTCTCGACGGTCGTGGCGGCCGGTGTGCTGCTCGCGATCGCGGCGCCCGCGCTCGGCATGAAGACCCAGAACCTCACGCTGGACCAGGAGTTCGGTGACTCGCTGCCCATCGTGCAGACCTACGAGCGGGTCAACGAGGCCTTCCCCGGCGGTTCCGATCCCGCCGAGGTGATCGTGAAGGCCGACGACATCAACGCGCCCGAGGTCACGAGCGCCCTCGCCGCCTTCAAGCAGAAGGCCATCGCCTCGGGCGCCTCGCGCGGCCCGGTGGAGATCAAGCTGCACGACGAGCAGAACCTCGCCTTCGTGTACGTGCCCCTGGTCGGCGGCTCGGACCTCGACAAGGCCGGCGAGAGCCTGGTGAAGCTGCGGGACGAGGTGCGGCCCGCCACGCTCGGCAAGGTGGACGGTCTCCAGGCGCCGATCACCGGTCAGGTCGCCGGGTCGAAGGACTTCAACGACCAGCTGACCGGCGCGGTCGTCCCGGTCTTCGCGTTCGTCGTGGTCTTCGCCTTCCTGCTGATGCTGCTGTCGTTCCGCTCGCTGACGATCGCCATCACCTCGATCGTGCTGAACCTGCTGTCGGTGGGCGCCGCCTACGGCATCCTGGTCGCCGTCTTCCAGCACGGCTGGGGCGCGTCCCTGGTGGGCGCGGAGGGGGTCGGCGCGATCATCAGCTGGCTGCCGCTGTTCCTCTTCGTGATCCTGTTCGGCCTGTCGATGGACTACCACGTGTTCGTGGTCTCCCGGATCCGTGAGGCGCGGCTGCGCGGCCGGACGACGAAGGACGCGATCCAGCACGGTGTGGTCACCACCGCCGGTGTCGTCACCAGCGCCGCGGTCATCATGGTCGCCGTGTTCGCGATCTTCGGCACGCTGTCCATGCAGTCCATGAAGCAGATGGGTGTGGGCCTCGCGGCCGCGGTGCTCATCGACGCCACGATCATCCGGGGCGTGCTCCTCCCCGCGGTCATGGCCCTGCTCGGTGAGCGCAACTGGTACCTGCCGACGTGGCTGAACCGACTGCCGGACCTCACCCATGACGAGGCGCCCGAGGCCGTCGTGCGGTCGGTGCGGGACGACGAGGGCGACCGCGTCCCTGTCTGATTCCGCCCCCTCACGCACAGGGCCCGTCGGTCACCGGGGAACCGACGGGCCCTGTGTCTCATCCAGTCGGACAGGACAGCTCAGGTCGGCTGACCACAACGGGTCGGGTCACGGGGGAAGGACCACCACATGGACAGGCGGAGTCTGTTGAAGGGCCTGGCGGCGGGGGCGGTGGCCGCTCCGGCCGCCGGGATGCTGTCGGCCGCGCCGGCGAGCGCCGCACCGGCGCAGTTCAACGTCCTGGTAGGGGACGTGAGTTCGGGGAAAATCTTCCTCTTCGACCGCAACAAGCCGTTCACCGACGCCCACATCAAGTGGTCGCTGAACCCGGCCGGTTCGGGCCACCCCATGGAGCACCGGTTCCGCGACACGGACGGTGACGGCAGGATCCTGTTGGCCGTGACGGGCACGCCCACGAGTGGCACGGCGAGCATCTACCGCCGCTCGGACAAGGCCAAGCTGTGGCAGGCGGACGTCCCGAACTACCCGCACGCCATCGAACGGGCCCGTGGCACCGGTGTGGTGGTGGTCGCGGGCCGCAGCCACGGCAGCGGCGGCGGCGCCGCGACCGGTGGCAGCCTGCATGTCTTCCGGCCGAGGAACAACCGCGTCGGCTCGCTGGTGCGAGCGGGCAGCCCGATCCCGTTCCACCAGGCGCACGGCCTGCTGTGGGACCCGAGGCTGGAGCGGATGTGGGTGACGGGCGGCAAGCGGCTGACGGCGTACCGGATCGTGACGACGGGCGGCACGGCCAAGCTGGTCGAGGACACCGACCGCAGGCTGGACGCCTTCACCCGCGCCCACGACCTCCAGCCGGACCACCAGAACCCCGGCCGCCTCCTGGTCACGGACACCTACGGGGTGTACGCCGTCGACAAGGCGACCATGCGCAAGAGCGCCCCGCTGCACAGCCGCCGACTGGTGAAGTCCTACGTGCACCACGCGTCCGGCGAGCAGATGTGGACGGGGGCGGTGCAGGGTGGCAACGCCTTCGGCACCAAGTACGTCCACTTCAACGTGAGCGGGGTCGCTCGCGCGCGCAACGGGGCGATCCTCTACAAGGCGCGTCTGGAGACCCCGGACTACCTCTGACGAGCGGGCAGTTCGGCCTCGATGAGGTCGGCGGCCCGCCTGGTGCCGCCCTCGTGGGCCATCTCGGCCTGGACGTCCTTCAGCTTCTGGGCGACCTCGGGGTCGTCCACGAGGGCGAGGGCGGTCGCGCGCAGGGTGTCGGCGGTGGCCTCCTCGGTGGGGACGTGCCGGGCGACGCCGAGCGCCTGGAGCATGTCGGCGTTGCCGAACTGGTCCACGGCCTGCGGTACGGCGATCATCGGCGTGGCGGTGGCCAGACCTTCCTGGCTGCCGCCGGCCCCGGCGTGGGTGACGAACAGGTCGGCCTGCCTGAGTATGGCCAACTGCGGTACCCAGGAGTGCACTTCGACGTTCTCGGGCAGCTCCCCCAGTTCGGCGGGGTCCACGCTGCGCCCGATCTGGAGCACCAGGTGCCAGCCGGGCAGGTCGCCGAAGGCCCGCACGCACTCCCGGTAGAAGCCCGGCTGCTTGGTGAAAGCCGACCCGAGGGACACGAGCACCACCTTCTCGGCGCCCGCGGGCCGCTGCCACTGCCCCTCCTCGCTCCGGTCGCCCTGACAGGCGCCGACGAATCGGTACGTGCTCTCGTCGACACGATCGGCGTTCGGCTGGAGCACCTTGGGGATCAGGACGATCGACCGGGCAGGCCGGCCCACGAAGTCGTCGGGGTGCTGGGTGATGCCGTTCTCCTCCAGCCAGGCGTGGAAGCGGGCGTAGTACGCCTGTCCCCGTTCGGTCTTCCTGGGTTCGGCCCACATCGGCGCGGCGACCTCCTCCTCGTAGCCCTCCCAGGCGACGAGGTTCGGGGAGAGGGAGACGGCGGGCACGCCCCAGCGGTGGGCGAGGACCCGCGCCGGGTACGAGGTGATGTCGTGGACGACGAGGTCGGGTTCGTCCCCGTCGTACGCCTCGATCAGCTGGGGCAGCGCCTGGATCGCGTCGTCGAGGAACGGTTCGACGTTGTCCAGCAGGGTGCTGCCCCAGTCCTCCGGGTCGGCGCCGGGGCCGGGCAGGGTGGAGTTCCAGAGTCGGGGTTCGGCGCCGGTGGCGGCGACCTTGTCCGCGAACACCGGCGGGATGGCGTACGTGACGCGATGGCCGCGGGCGACGAGTTCCCGGATCACCTCGAGGCTCGGGTTCACATGGCCGTGGGCGGCGATGGAGAACATGGCGATGTGCGCGGGGGTGGTCATGTCGTCGACAGTAAACGAGACGAGACGTCTCGTGCAACAGGAATACGGGAGGGCCTCGGCCCCCGATACGAGGGCCCCGGTCCTCGCCTCACCGCTGATAGCGGGCGAGCACCAGGTTGCCGTCCTCCTCCAGCCGTTCGCGCAGTTCACCGAGACCGATCGCCCCGCTGTAGTACTCCTGGAAGGCGGGGGTGGCGACCTTGTCCTTCCACTCGGGGTAGCCGCGCACGGACTGCGCGGGCGCCGAGCGCAGATGCCCGGCGAGCGCGGTGCCGGTCGCCCAGTCGTCCTTGGCCGTGCGCAGGGCCGGGTCCTTGAGCGCCTCGGTGCCGGTGGGCAGCATCCAGTCCCCGAGGGCCAGGCGGACCATGTTCTTCGGCCGGAGCAGGAAGTCCAGGAACCGGGCGGCCTCCTTCTTGTGGGGGCTGTCCTCGGCCACGGACAGGGTCTGCGGGCTGACGCCCTGGCTGAGTCCGCCGGCGCCGGCCGGGGCGGGCAGGACCTGCCAGTCGAAGCCCTCGGGCGCCTGCTGCGCGATCTGCTGACGGTAGGAGAAGCCGAGCGGGACCATCGCGTACTTGCCGCCGAAGAAGCCGGGCAGGGTGTCCGAGCCGCCGCTCCCCAGGGTGGTGGGCGAGGCGCTGCGGTCGGTGGTGGCCTGGTCGTGGATGGTGCGCGGCACGACCTCGTCGCCCTTCTCGAAGCGGATCGTCACCTTGCCGTCGCCGTCCCGGTGGAAGAGCTGTCCGCCGGCCGACAGGGAGAGGTTGAGGGTGGCCGAGACGGGCTCCTTGAGCGGCCAGGCGACACCGTACTTGCCGTCGCCGCTCAGCTCGTCGGTGATCCGGCGGAACTCCTCCCAGCTCCAGGGGTCTTCGGGGGTGGGGATGCGGACGCCGGACTCCTTCAGCCAGGTGGCGTTGGCGATGAGCACGCGCGGCTCCTGGAGGAACGGCACTCCGTACACACCGTCGCCGAAGGTGGTCGTCTCCCAACTGCGGTGCGGGATGTCGGACGTGAGCCGCTCGGGCAGCAGGTCGCTCAGGTCGGCGAGGTAGCCGCCGTACGCGAAGTCCGCCAGGTCGTCGGAGGCGTCATGGATGATGTCCGGCGCCTCACCGCCCTCGAAGGCGGTCAGGAGCTGGTCGTGGACGCTGTCCCAACTGCCCTGGACGTACTCGACCTTGATGTCCGGATGGGTCGCGTTCCACTCGTTCACCAGCTGCTTGTTCACCTCGACGGACTCCTCCTGCCAGGCGAGGGACTGGAAGCGGAGGGTGACCGTGCCGTCGTCCGCGCTGTCGCCGCCACCGCCGGTGCAGGCGGCGAGGACCAGCGTCAGACACAGGGCGAGGATCCACCGGGTGCGCATCAGCTCTTCACCGCCCCGGCCAGCATGCCGCCGGTGATCCGCCGCTGGATGATCGCGAAGACGACCAGGGACGGCAGGGTGGCCAGGAACGCGGCGGCGGCCAGTGGCCCGAGGTCGGCGACGCCCTCCGCGCCGATGAAGTGGGTGAGGACCACGGGCAGGGTCTGCTTCTCCGGCGTCTTCAGCAGGACCAGCGCGAAGAAGAACTCGTTCCACGCCGTGATGAAGGCGAACAGCGCCGTCGCCACGATGCCGGGGGCGAGCAGCGGCGCGATCACCGACACCAGCGTCCGCAGCCGGCCGGCGCCGTCGACGGCCGCCGCCTCCTCCAGTTCGGCGGGTACCGCGCGGACGTATCCGACGAGCATCCACAACGCGAACGGCAGCGCCCACACCACGTACACCAGCACCAGCCCGAACAGCGAGTTGATCAGGTGGAGGTTCTTCAGCACCAGGAACAGCGGGATGATCACCAGCACCAGCGGGAACGCCTGGCTGACCACCACCCAGCCGGTCCCCGCCCGTGCGAGCAGGGAGCGGTGCCGGGCCATGACGTAGGCCAGCGGGGTCGCGATCGTCACGGCGATCAGGGCGGCCCCGAGCGCGGCGAGCAGGGAGTTGCCCGCGGCGCGCAGCAGCGGCTGTTCGTCGAAGGCCTGCCGGAAGTTGCCGAGGGTGGGGTCCTCGGGAATCCAGGTGGGGTGCAAACTGCCCAGTTCCCGCGGCGACTTGAAGGCGGTGGAGACCAGCCAGAGGAACGGGAAGGCGAGGAAGACGAGATAGCCGAGCAGGGCGAGGTACTGCCCGACGCGGCCCGCGGTGCTGGTCCTCATGACTCCTCGCCTCCCCTGAGCCGGCCGACCAGGAAGACGGCGAGGAGCACCGAGATCAGGGCGACCATCACACATCCCATCGCCGCCGCGTACCCGAACTGCCCGTAGCGGAAGGCCTCTTCGTAGGCGAAGAGCATGGGCAGCCGGGTGCGGCCGCCGGGTCCGCCGCTGGTGAGGACGTAGACCAGGGCGAAGGAGTTGAAGTTCCAGATCAGGTTGAGCGCGATCATGGCGAGCGCGACGGGCCTGAGGGCGGGCCAGGTGACCGTCCAGAAGCGCCGCCAGGCACCGGCTCCGTCGACGGCCGCGGCCTCGTGCAGTTCCCGCGGGGTGTTCTGCAACCCGGCGAGCAGGGCGACCGTCGTGGTGGGCATGCCGGCCCAGACGCCGACGACGATCACGGCGGGCAGCGCGGTGCCCAGGCCGCTGAGCCAGTCGCGGCCGTCACCGAGGCCGAGGTCGCGCAGCGTCTCGTTGAGGACACCGGCGTCCGGGGTGTAGACGAGCCGCCACATCACACCGACGACCACCTCGGGCATGGCCCACGGGACGACCGCCAGCGCCCGGGCCAGCCAGCGCAGCCGCAGGTCCTGGTCGAGCAGCAGGGCGAGGCCGAGCGCGAGCAGGAACTGCGGCACGGTCACCCCGACGGCCCACACCAGGCCGATCCGGAACGACTCCCAGAACAACGTGTCGTGCAGCAGGTCCTGGAAGTTCAGGGTGCCGATCCACTGGGTGGCGCGGGTCCGGCCGGACTGGGAGTCCGTGAAGGCCAGGAGGATGCCGTACAGCAGCGGGCCGACGCTGAGGACCAGGATCGGGATCAGCGCGGGCAGCACCAGGAACCAGGCCCCGCGGTCCCCCGCCCGCCCGCTCCCGGCGGCGCGCGGCGCCCCTCGCGTCGACCGCTTCGTCGCGGTCACCGTCGTCACGTGATCGGCTCCTTCGCGCGGCTCGGGACCCTGCGGCCCCCGGTGGGCCTCCGTCATGGTCGTGAAGGGGTCATGGGTCGTCAAGGCACCGCGCATACGCCCCGACCTGTACGAATGCGAGACTGGCCGCTGGATGGCGGGAAGTCGACGCCGGGTGCGCGAGCGCATCGGCACATCCGGGACATCCGGCACGGGCAGGGACGAGGACACGGAGGCGGACGATGGACGAGGCACGGGCGCGGGAGGTACTGGCCGCGGCGGGGGTGCTGCCCGGGCCGGCCGACGGGGCGCGGCTGCTCGCGCTGGGCGAGAACGCCGTGTTCGCCGCCGGTGACCTCGCCGTCAAGGTGGGCCGTGACGCCGAACTGCTGGACCGGGCGCGCCGGGAGCTGGCCATCGCGGCGTGGCTCGCCGAGGCGGGCGTACCGGCGGTGCGGCCGGCCGAGCCCGAGGCGCTGCTCGTCGAGGGGCACCCGGTGACGGTGTGGCACCGGCTGCCCGATCCCGTACGACCCGCCGAGCCCCGCGATTTGGCCGAACTCCTACGGGTGGTCCACGCCCTTCCCGCGCCTCCTTTCCCGCTGCCGCCCCGAGAGCTGCTGGGCGGCGTGGAACGCTGGCTGCGACTCGCGGGCGCCGCGATCGACCCCGCCGACGCGGCGTATCTGCGCCGCCGCCGGGACGGTTTCGCGGCGGCCGCCGCCGCGCTCACCCCGCAGCTGCCGCCCGGTCCCATCCACGGCGACGCCCTCCCCCGCAACGTGCACATCGGTCCCGACGGCCCGGTCCTGGTCGATCTGGAGACCTTCTCCGCCGACCTCCGCGAACACGACCTGGTGGTCATGGCCCTGTCCCACGACCGCTACGGGCTGGAGGACGGGGCGTACGACTCCTTCACCGAGGCGTACGGCTGGGACGTGCGCGAGTGGGAGGGCTGCGCGGTGCTGCGCGGCGCCCGCGAGACGGCGAGCTGCGCCTGGGTGGCCCAGCACGCGCCGGGCAACCCGCGGGCGCTGGCCGAGTTCGAGCGGAGGGTGGCGTCGCTCAGGGACGGGGACGAGACGGTGCGGTGGTATCCGTTCTGAGGCGGATCCCCTTCGGGGGCAGCGGAGTCGGCGGGCCTTCAGGACGAGGTCGCGCCGGAGATGGCCGGTTCAGAGGGAGCGGGGGCGCCGCGTCGCTCACACCGTCTCGTCCGCCGGTTCCCTGAGCGGCCACGTCCCGTCCACCACCGCGTCGGTCTCCCCCTTGCGGCGCAGGAAGCTCTGGAAGTCCGCCGCCCAGTGCGCGTACCACTCGATCTGGCTGCGGTGCAGTTCCGCCGGGCCGAGGGCGGCGACCTTGGGGTGGCGGTCGGCTATCGCGCAGGCGAGCCGGGCCGCGGCGAGGGCGTCGGCCGAGGCGTCGTGGGCGGCGTCGAGCGCGACTCCGTACTCCGTGCAGACCGCTTCGAGGTTGCGCTTGCCGCGGCGGTAGCGGTCGACGGAGCGGTCGATCGTGTAGGGGTCGATGACCGGCGCCGGGTCGCGGCCGCCCAGCCGGTCGCGCAGCGAGGGCAGTCCGTACCGACGCAGCTCCGCGGTGAGGAGCGTGAGGTCGAAGGCCGCGTTGTAGGCGACGACCGGGACGCCCGTCTTCCAGTAGGTGGCGAGGACATCGGCGATGGCGTCGGCGACCTGGTCGGCGGGGCGGCCCTCGGTGGCCGCGCGTTCGTTGCTGATGCCGTGGACCGCCACCGCGTCCGCCGGGATCTCCACGCCCGGGTCCGCCAGCCACTCGCGGTGCCCTATGGGCTGCCCCGCCCTGACCTCGATCACGGCCCCCGTGACGATGCGCGCCTCGCGCGGATCGGTCCCGGTCGTCTCCAGGTCGAAGCCGATCAGCAGCTCCTGGTGCCAGCCCATGCGGCGGCCCCCCTTCTTGGTGGTGCTTTCCCCCAGTGGTCTCCACGATCGCATGCGCCACTGACAATCAGAGGACCGCGTGCGCCACCGGCACCACAGGACCGCGTTCCGCCGGCCTCCCGCGTCGGGTTCTTTCAGGACACCGGCCGCGAATCGGCCCAAGCCGTCTCGAACTCCTCGCGGTACGTCGGGAAAAGGCCACTCTCGTCGATCTCGCCCGGCTTGACCACTTTGTGCCCGTTGCGCAGCACCAGCACCGGAGCCTCCATGCCGCGTGAGCGCCGCAGGTACGACTGCACGACGGCGATCCCGTCGGTGCCGTCGCCGTCCACGAGGTAGGCGGTGAAGCGAGGTGTCTCGTCGTAGACCTGGATCTCGAAGGCGCCCGGGTCGCGCAGCCGGGACCGCACGCGGCGCGTGTGCAGGATGTTCATCTCCACGGCCCGGCTCAACTCGCCGCGTTTCATGCCGAGTTCGCGCTCGCGGCGTTTGACCGCGCTGGAGGCGGGGTTGAGGAACAGCAGCCGCACCCGGCAACCGGCCTCGGCGAGGCGCACCAGACGGCGTCCGGAGAAGTTCTGCACCAGGAGGTTGAGGCCGATGCCGACCGCGTCGAGCCGACGAGCGCCGCCGAAGATGTCCTCGGCCGGGAACTGGCGCAGCAGCCGCACCCGGTCGGAGTGCACGGCGACCACGTCGGCGTACCGGTCGCCGACCAGGTCCTCGACCGCGTCCACGGGCAGCCGCCGCGCGGACGGCACGTCACCGCCGGCGCCAAGTATCTCCAGCAGCCGTGCCGAGGCCCGCTCGGCCTGGCCGAGGACGGCCTCGGACAGGGCACGGTTGCGGGAGACGACGTTGCGGGTGACCTCCAGCTCGTCCAGGGCGAGTTCGACGTCCCGGCGCTCGTCGAGGTAGGGCTCGAAGCACGGCCAGTGCTGCACCATCAGCTCGCGCAGCTGCGGCAAGGTCAGGAAGCTGAGGACGTTGTCGTCGGCGGGGTCGAGCAAGTAGCCCTTGCGGCGGCTGACTTCGCGGACGGCGACCGCCCGCTGCACCCATTCCTGTCCGGCGGGGCCGGCCGCGGCGACGACCCAGTCGTCGCCGTGGACGGGTTCGTAGACGGGGCGCAGAACAGCGGCCACGACCGCGCGCAGCCGCTGTTCGACGAGGTTCAGCCAGATGTAGGCCCGCCCGGCCCGTTGGGCGCGCGTACGCACCTCGCGCCAGGCGTCGGCGTTCCAGGCCAGCTCCGGCCCGATGGAACCGGCCGCGTCCATGGGCCGTGCCAGCGACACCGTGCCGGCCGGGACGTCTGCGGAGTTCCCCTCGTGACCCTCGTCACCAGGGGGCAGCTCCAGCCCTCCCGAGCCCACCCACGCACCGCCTTCCGCTCCCCCGGGCACCCCCGGAGGTCTCACCCCACCAACGATCAAGGAAGGGTACTCCGGGAGCGGTCGGCGGTGCAGCCGGATGGACAGGGTCGTTGCTCAACTACCGCCGTTCCAGTTGCCGTTCTGCCCGGCGAGCGCGGCCGGAGTGAGCGGATTCATAGCCGTGACGTCCCGCGGGGCGATGGAGAAGCCCTGCCAGTGGACGGGCATCGGCTGCTGGTCCTCGTCCCGGGCGATGTGGTGGAAGCCGATGTTCATCCAGACCACGGGCTGGGTGAGGGCCTGTCCGTTGACGAACTTGTCGACGGAGGCGCCCGATCCGGTGGCGCAGCCCGGCTGGTTCTCGCTGGCGTACTTCTCGCACGCCTTGTACTGGGTGAAGTACACGTCGTGCTTGGTGAAGGGGCGGCCGACGTACTTGCTGGTGGGGCCGGGGACGAGCTCGTAGGAGCGCGGGTGGCCGTCCTTGTTCTTGCCCACCGAGCTCACCACGCGCCACCAGCGCATGTTCTTGAGGTCGCCCGCGAGTTCCTTGGTCACCTTGGTGCGGGTGGTCTTGGCGGTCGGGCCGTTGCCGGTGCCCGCCGGGGCGCTGACCGTCGAGTCGTACTGCTCGACGTTCGCCTTGGAGGCACCGTCGAGGGCGAAGTCCAGCTTCCAGAAGACGTTGTGGCTGTGGCTGTCCGCCTTGCCCGCGGCGCCCTTGCCGATCGGCCAGCTGCGGCCGTCACCGGCGTCGTAGTCGTAGGGCGAGAGGCTGCCGGTCGCGCCGACGTTCATGTGGACGGTGCCGTCGTCCTGGAAGCGCCACTCAGTGATGTACTCGTACCAGTCGACCTTGTTGACCGTGTAGACGAGCAGGTCCTTGCCCTGGGCCTGGTAGACCTTGTTGCCCTGCTCGTAGTTCATGAGGCGGTAGGCGTGACCACGGGACTTCGTGGTGGTGCACAGACCCTTGATGTTCGGGTCCTCGTAGTACGACGTGTTCTTGACCTTGACCGTCTTGATCGTGCCGCCGGGGCACTCCGCGGCGGTCATGTTCATCAGGCCGTCGCCGAAGTTGTACCGCGTCAGGTCGTTGTACTCGGCCCTGCCGTCGTCGTACGGCACATGGATCTGGGCGAGCCGGGCCGCGTTGAGGACCTTGATCGGCTTGGTCTCGCCGGGCGGCTGGTAGGAGATGTCCTCCAGGACGACCCCGGCCTTGCTCTCGAAGCGCCAGCACATCCGCCAGGTCGTGCCGGAGGCCAGCTTCTGCTCGATCTGGTAGGCGGCACTGCAGTCGGCGGCCGCCGCCGGGGCGGCCTTCGGCTGGGCGGTGGCCGGGCCCGCGCCGGTGGTCACGCCCGCCGCCAGGGCGGCGACGGCGAGGCCCAGTGCCGTCCGCCTGCGGGCACGGCTGTCTCTGTTCACGCGCATGAAGAGGTGACTCCCTCACAGGAGAAGCAAGTAGGAAAAGTGGACGGACCGATGCTCAGCCGCGCTGGATCTCGAGGACCTTGCGGGTGCTCAGGTCGATGACCAGGTCCCGGGTGTCGATCCATGGACCGTTCTTGACCTTCGAGGTCAGGGTCGCGCAGCGGTGCTCGCCGCAGGCGGTGAGCGCGGCGGGCCTGATGCCCGGGTCGGCCCGGAAGACCATGCTGTTCAGCTGGAGCTGGTCCGGCGAGGTGAGCGCCTTTCCGGTGGCGTCCTTGTAGTCGCCCTTCAGCCCCGCGGACAGCGGGTCGGCGAGCAGCAGTTGGGCCGCCTCGACGGTCTCGGCACGGCTCAGCGGCGGCTGTACGCCGTGGTGCTCGGCAGTCCCCTCGACCTTGCCGGTGTCCAGGTTGACGGTCCGGGTGACGAGGGTGTCGTCCTTGTAGTCGTAGTACGTCACGTCCGCGCGTCGCGGCGCGTTCGGGTCGTCCAGCTCGGCCGCCTCGGGCTCGGCGAGGTCGATGCTCAGCTGCTGCGGGCCGCGGTCCCCGTCGACGTCCTCACTGGCGTTGAACAGCTGCCGGCTGAGGGCGAGTTTCGCGACCCGGTCCATCTCGTCGTCGGTCAGCGGGTCACGGCCCGTGCCCTTCTCGCCCTCGGCGGGGGCCTCCTCGACGACGCCGGGCGCGGCGGCGGCCGAGCCCTGGGCGTCCTGCCCCTGTCCTTCCCCCTGTCCCTGCTGGGCGGCCGTCCGGCCCCCCGCGTCCGTTCCTCCCGTGTCGTCGGCCCCGGCCGTGCCCGGCAGGGTGATCCCGACCATCACGGCGGTCGAGGCCACCGCCATGGCCGCACCGGCCACCACCTTGCCCAGGTGGCGGCGCACTATTTCGCGCACGTCTTCCCCCTACTCCCCCTGGTCCACGGGAGTATGTGATTGCCCCACAGATATGTCGTGCCACGTGCGTACACGCGTGCACATAGGTCAATCAGTAAGAGGGACGTAAGTCATAGGTGGTTCCATCACTTTCGGGGAGACTCGGAGGCAAGGCGCCACGGCGGCGAGCACGAGCTGAAAGAGTCGTATCCATGCAGGTCTGGCCTGGAGAGGCATATCCACTCGGTGCCACGTACGACGGCGCCGGCACCAACTTCGCGGTCTTCACCGAGGCCGCGAACCGAGTAGAGCTGTGTCTGCTGCACGACGACGGCTCGGAGACGGCGGTGGAGCTGCGGGAGAGCGACGCTTTCGTGCGGCACGCGTATCTGCCCGGCGTGATGCCGGGCCAGCGCTACGGGTTCCGGGTGCACGGCCCGTACGCCCCCGAGCGGGGGTTGCGCTGCAATTCCGCGAAGCTGCTCCTCGACCCGTACGCGCGCGCGATCAGCGGGTCCATCCAATGGGGCGAGGAGGTCTACGGCTACCACTTCGGCGCACCCGACAAGCGCAACGACCTGGACTCCGCCCCGCACACCATGAGTTCGGTCGTGGTCAACCCCTACTTCGACTGGGGCGACGACCGGCGTCCGCGCACCGACTACCACCAGACGGTGATCTACGAGGCCCACGTCAAGGGCCTCACCATGCGTCACCCGGGCCTGCCCGAGGAGCTCCGCGGCACCTACGCCGCCCTCGCGCACCCGGCGATCATCGAGCACCTGACGGAACTGGGGGTGACCGCGTTGGAGCTGATGCCGGTCCACCAGTTCGTCAACGACCACCGTCTGGTCGACATGGGGCTCAACAACTACTGGGGCTACAACACCATCGGCTTCTTCGCCCCGCACAACGCGTACGCCTCCTGGGGCGACCGGGGCCAGCAGGTCCTGGAGTTCAAGTCGGCGGTGCGGGCGCTGCACGAGGCCGGTATCGAGGTCATCCTGGACGTGGTCTACAACCACACCGCCGAGGGCAACCACCTGGGCCCGACGCTGTCGTTCAAGGGCCTGGACAACCCGTCGTACTACCGCCTCACGGACGATCCCCGCTACTACATGGACACCACGGGCACCGGCAACTCCCTGCTGATGCGCTCCCCGCACGTCCTGCAACTGATCATGGACTCGTTGCGCTACTGGGTCACCGAGATGCATGTCGACGGCTTCCGCTTCGACCTCGCGGCGACCCTGGCGCGGCAGTTCCACGAGGTGGACCGGCTGTCGTCGTTCTTCGACCTGGTGCAGCAGGACCCGGTCGTCTCCCAGGTGAAGCTGATCGCCGAGCCGTGGGACGTCGGCGAGGGCGGCTACCAGGTGGGCAACTTCCCACCGCTGTGGACCGAGTGGAACGGCAAGTACCGGGACACCGTGCGTGACCTGTGGCGCGGCGAGCGGCAGGCGGTCGCGGAGTTCGCGTCCCGGCTGACCGGCTCCTCGGACCTGTACCAGGACGACGGGCGGCGCCCGCTGGCCTCGATCAACTTCGTCACCTGTCACGACGGCTTCACGCTGCACGACCTCGTCTCATACAACGACAAGCACAACACGGCCAACGGGGAGGAGAACCGGGACGGCGAGAGCCACAACCGGTCCTGGAACTGCGGGGCCGAGGGCGAGACCGACGACCCGGCCGTGCTGGAGCTCCGCGCCCGGCAGATGCGGAACTTCATCGCGACGCTGATGCTCTCCCAGGGCGTGCCGATGATCAGTCACGGCGACGAGTTCGCCCGCACCCAGCGTGGCAACAACAACGCCTACTGCCAGGACAGCGAGCTGGCGTGGGTGCAGTGGCCGGAGGAGGGCGAGGTCTTCGGCGATCTGCTGGCCTTCACGCGCGCGATGGTGGGGCTGCGCCGGGACCATCCGGTCTTCCGCAGGCGGCGCTTCTTCCACGGCCGGCCGGTGGAGGGCACCCGCGACGAGCTGTCGGACATCGCCTGGTTCACGCCCGAGGGCAAGGTGATGACCCAGCGGGACTGGGACCGGGTGCAGGCGTCGGCGCTGTCGGTCTTCCTCAACGGCAACGCGATCTCGGAGCCGGGCCCGCGCGGGGAGCGCATCAGCGACGACTCGTTCCTGCTGATGTTCAACGCCTCGCACCGCACGCTGGACTTCGTGGTGCCGGCCGATCACGGCCGGCAGTGGGAGATCGTGGTCGACACCGCCCGCGCGGACGGCCGACCGCCGGGCACGGGGGCGAAGGTGCAGGCCGGGGAGCGGCTGACCCTGGTGGACCGGAGCATGACGGTGTTGCAGCGCCCGGTCTAGCGACCGCGGCCGGGCACGCGCGCGGGGCGCGTGCCCGGCCCCTTCCGGGTGTACGACGTCGGCCGCGCCGTCGGTGCGACCGCGCGGGCGGGCGCCGCCGCCAGGATCGCCGTTCCCTGCGCCGGGGGCGCGACCGCCAGGATCGCCGTTCCCGCCGCCGAGGCAGGGCCGTACGCCTCGGCGCGGCGCCCGGTGCCCGCGACCGCGAGGGTCTGCGTCGGCCAGCGCGCCGGCCACCAGCGGGACCGCGCGGCCCGGGGCGTACGCCGGACGGGTTCCCAGCGCGGCGAGGCCGACCGGAGGACCGCGCTCGTGAGCAGCGGGGCGGGCACCGCGACGACCTGGCGATCCGTGCGCCCCCTGCTCCCCGTCGCTCGCTGCCGACCACGCGTGCGTGGGGCCGTGCGGGCGGTGATGACACGAAAGGCGGCGGGGCGGGTACGTAGGTCTGCATGACATCTGCGCGTCGCGACCCGGTGGTGCCGACCGCCACGTACCGGCTACAGCTCCAGCCCGACTTCCCCTTCGACGCCGCGGCGGCGGCGGTGCCGTATCTGGCGTCGCTCGGCGTCTCGCACCTGCACCTGTCCCCCGTCCTCGAGGCCGTCCCCGGCTCCGGCCACGGCTACGACGTCGTGGACCACGCGCGCGTGCGGGCCGAGCTGGGCGGTGAGGAGGGCCTGCGCGCGCTGGCCCGCACCGCCCGGGAGCACGGCCTCGGCCTGGTGGTGGACATCGTGCCGAACCACATGGCCATGGCCCCGCGCCACAACCACGCCCTGTGGGAGGTGCTGCGGGAGGGCCCCAAGTCGCCGTACGCCCGCTGGTTCGACATCGACTGGGAGGCGCAGGGCGGGCAGGTGCTGCTGCCGGTGCTCGGCGGACCGCTCGGCTCGGTCCTCGGTGAGCTGCGGGTCGACGGCGACGTCCTGCGCTACTACGACCACGTCTTCCCGCTGCGCGAGGGCACCGAGGAGCTGCCGTTGCCGCAGCTGCTGGACGCGCAGTGGTACCGCCCGGTGTGGTGGCGGCTGGCCCGTACCGAGCTCAACTACCGGCGTTTCTTCAGCATCTCGGAGCTGATCGGGGTGCGGGTGGAGGACCCGGAGGTGTTCGAGGCCACCCACGCCAAGATCCTCCAGCTGCTGCACGAGGGGGTCGTGGACGGACTGCGGATCGACCATCCCGACGGGCTCGCCGACCCCGACGGCTATCTGCGGCGGCTGCACGAGGCGACCGGCGGCCGCTGGACGGTGGTGGAGAAGATCCTCGCCGACGGGGAGCCGCTGCCGGCCGCCTGGCCGGTGGCCGGCACCACCGGGTACGACGCCCTGCGGCACGTCGACGGGGTGCTGACGGACCCGGCGGGCCTCGGTGAACTCCTCGGCCACTACCGGAGGTTCGCGGCCCCGCAGCCGGACCGCGGCGGGCACTGGGAGGCGACCGTGCGGCGGGCGGCGTACAAGGTGCTCACGCACGAGCTGGCCGCCGAGACCGAGCGGCTGACCCGGGTGGTGACCCGGCTGTGCGCCACCTCCGACGAGCCGGCGCTGCGCGACCGCGCGCCCTGGGCGCTGCGCACGGCCCTGCAGGAGCTGTTGGTCCGGATGGAGGTCTACCGGCCCTACGGCTCGGTCGACGCCGCGTCGGTCGTCACGGAGGAGGCCGCGGCCGAGGCGAGGCAGGCGTTCGTGGTGCCCGAGGAGGCCGGGGCGGTGGACGTGGTCCGCGATCTGGTGCTGGGGCGGTGGGGCGACGGGCCCGAGCAGGTGGAGTTCGCGACCAGGTTCGCGCAGACCTCCTCGGCGCTGCGGGCCAAGTCCGTGGAGGACACGGCGTTCTACCGCTATGTGCCGCTGCTGTCGGCGACCGAGGTGGGCGGGAACCCGGGAGACCCGGCGGTGTCCCCGGACGCCTTCCACGCGTACTGCGCGCGCGTGCAGCGCGACTGGCCGACGACCGGCACGGTGGTCTCGACGCACGACACCAAGCGCAGCGCCGACGTCCGCGCGGCGCTCGCTGTGCTCACCGAGTGCCCCGGGCGCTGGGCCGACGTGCTCGCCGAGGTGACCCGTGACGGCGAGGGCGTGCCGGACGCTCAGCTGGCCTGGGCAGCCTGGCAGACCGTGTTCGGGCTCGGCCCGGCGAGCCCGGAGCGGGTGCGGGAGGCGCTGTTGAAGCATGTGCGCGAGGCCGGGCTCCACACGAGCTGGACGGAGCAGGAGCCGTCGTACGAGGAGGCGGTGGCGGCGTTCGTCGCGGCGGGCCCGTGCGGGGCGCCCGGCGAGCGCGTGGCGGCGTTGCGGAGCGCGCTGGAGCCGTCGGTCCGGGCGAACGTGCTCGGCACGGCGCTGCTCCATCTGACGATGCCGGGGGCGCCGGACGTCTACCAGGGCACGGAGGCCGAGTACCGGGCGCTGGTGGACCCGGACAACCGCCGCCCGGTGCGGTTCCCGCCGGAGGAGCCCGGCGAGAAGGGCGCGCTCACCGCGGCGGCACTGCGTCTGCGCGCCCGGCGTCCGGCGGCCTTCGGCGACTCGGCGACGTACGCCCCGCTGTCCGCCGAGGGTCCGTCGGCGGCGCACTGTCTGGCGTTCGCGCGGTCCGGGGACGTCGTCACCGCCGTCACCCGGCTGTCGCTGCGGTTGGCGGAGGCGGGCGGCTGGCGCGAGACCGTGCTGCCGCTGCCGCCGGGCCGATGGAGCGATGTGCTCACCCCGGGACGGGAGTTCACCGGGCAGGTGCGCGTGGACGAGCTCTTCGCGGAGCTGCCGGTGGCACTGCTGGAACGCCTCGACGACTGAGCCGCTGCCGAACTTTTGCCGGGCGCGGGGGACTTCGCCGTGCGCCGACCCCGCCGCCCGGGCCACCGGCTCGTGACCGCGCGCGCTCCCGGAGCCCGGGACGGACGGAGGGCGCACGGCGACGGACGGCGGCGCGGGCCCGTGCGTCGCCGTGGACGG
The DNA here is from genome assembly GCF_044386545.1 of Streptomyces sp. NPDC020489. Lineage (NCBI taxonomy): Bacteria > Bacillati > Actinomycetota > Actinomycetes > Kitasatosporales > Streptomycetaceae > Streptomyces > Streptomyces sp. NPDC020489. The sequence goes on along the minus strand of NZ_JBIRUZ010000003.1, from coordinate 356,265 downwards.
CCCTCGCCCCGGGGCGGCGGGGGCGCGCCGGGCCCCATCCGGCCCCGCCCTCCCCTGCCGGCACCCACGGTCCTCCGCGCCCGCGGTGCGTGCCTCCGGGCGCCCCCAGGAGGCTCCCCCGTCGCCTGCTTGACACTTCACCGAGGGCGTGGGGTACTGCGGATTGCCGAGCCGGTCGGACGTGTCGGGGGTGAGTCTCCTGCCGGAGCTGCGCTACCCCTCAGTGCCCGAAGTCGTCGCCACGGCAAGGGTGTTGGCCGCGCGTCGGCCCGCTCTGTGCACCCTGCGAGAGGTCGGCCGGTCCCGGGCGGGCAGGCCCCTGCACCTGCTGTCCGTGGGCCACGCCCGACGTGCCGTGCTGGTCGTGGCAGGCGCCCACTCCAACGAACCGACCGGCGGCGCGACCCTGCTCCGGGTCGCCGAACGCGTTCTGAACGAGCGGGAGTTGAGGTCGGACACCTCCTGGCACTTCCTGCTGTGCGCGGACCCCGACGGGGCGAGCCTGCATGTCACGCCGGCTCCGCGCAGCCTGTACGAGTACCACCTCGGGTTCTTCCGGCCCGCGGGCCACGAGCAGCCGGAGTGGTCGCCCGCGGTGCTGCCGCCCGACCGACTGCCCCCGGAGACCCGCGCCCTGACCGGCGTCATCGACGAGCTGCGCCCCTACCTCCAGGTGACCCTGCACGGCACCGATCTGGGCGGCAGCTGGGTGCAGTTGACGAAGGACATTCCCGGTCTCGCGGAGCCGTTCGCCACGTCGGCGGCGGAGCTGAACATCCCGGTGGAGACGGGCGCCTCGGACGCCGCGGGCTGGCCCGCGTCGGGGCCCGGTGTGCATGTGATGCCGGCACCGGGCGCGGGGGCGGCGTACCCGAGCATGCCGGACGACGCGCGCAGCAGCACCTGGTACCACGCCCACCGGTACGGCGGTCTGACCGCGATCGTGGAGGTGCCGATGTGGGCGAGCGACCTGGTCGACGACCCGGCCCCGCATCCGGCCCCGGCGGTCGCGCTGCGGCGCCTGGCGGCTCGGCTGCTGCGGGACACGGCACAGGTGGAGCGGGCGCTGCGGGACGCGACGCCGCGGCTGCCGGACGTCGACGGGCCGCTGCTGCGGGCCGCCCGGTGGAGCCTGGAGCTGGTGCCGGGGCTCGCCGCGGACTGGACGCACACCCCGCCCGCCGACGACTCGCGCGCGTACGTGGGCAGTGTGGACGCGTTCGCGCGCCGACTGCCCCTGCGGGCGGCGTCGATGCTGCTGCGGGTCCTGATGGCCCACGACGACCGGGCGGCGCCGGGTCTGGAGCGGCTCGTGGCGGCCTGGAGCGAGACGTTCGCGGACCGGTTCCGGGCCCGCTGGGTGCCCTTGGAGCACCAGATCGAGCACCAGTCCCGCACGGTGGTGGCGGCAGCGCTCCACGCGCGCGACCGGACCGCGTGAGCGGCACCGCCCCACCGGCCGCGGGTCAGCTGTCGAGCGCGAACAGCGAGCCGGTCCGGCCTGCCATCGCACAGCCGTTGGAGAAGGTCTGCGTGTAGTCGACCGGCCGCCCGTTCCACTGTCCACGCGCCTGTGCGGTCACCGGGGCGTAGATCATCGGGCAGTAGGCGGCCCGCATCGGCAGGGCGGTGATGTCACCGTTCACCCCCGCCAGTTCCGCGCAGGCCTGGGCGGCCCTGTGGTGCCCCTGGGGCGGGTCGCACAGCAGCAGCGTGCCGCGTGTGTCGCTGGAGCGGGCGTCGCCCTTGGTGACGGTGAGGAAGAGCCAGTTGCCGGCGCGGAGGTCCGGGGGCGCCGCCGCCTGTGCCTGGGTCGTACCGGCGGCGAGGAGGGCGGCCACGGCGAGCAGGGTGCCTCGTACGGCCTTCGATGCGGTGCAGTTCTTCATTCCCGGTGCATCGGCACGGCGGCCGGGGATCCCCAGCCCGACTCACTCGAACGGGAGCGCACGCGCGCGTGCCGCCGGGCCAGTTCGAACACGGTCTGCACCACGCGCGCCTGGTACTCCACCTGGCGGGCGACGGGGATCCAGCGCGCCCCGCAGTCGTCGCGGTAGCCGGCGCACCACTCGTCGATGAGCCGGTCCAGCTCGGGCAGGGCGCCGGCCGGGTCGGCCCCGGCGCCCGTGACGAGCTGGTGCAGCAGCCCCGCCGTGCGCAGGACCAGGCGCCGCCCGGACAGGCGCAGGGCGGTCAGGTGGCCGTCGCTGAGGGGCGGCATCGGACGGGTGCCGTCGGCGACGTCGGGGTCCCAGGAGTCGGCGATGCCGGGGCAGACCAGTAAATAGTCGTCGACCGGTGCGAGCAGCCGCTCCGCGTCCGGGGCGGCGGCGATGTAGGGGCGGACGCGGGTGAACAGCCGTTGCAGGCGCTGGGTGTCGTGGCGCAGGGTGCGGCTGATGGCGCGCAGCACGGCCGCCGCGTCGGAGGGCGCGGAGGCGTCGTCGACGGCCGGCACGCCCCACATGGGCGCCTCGACGATCGCGGTCACCGTGCCGTAGCGGTGGGGGTGGTACCAGGTCGACTCGACGGCGGCCTCGGTGATGGCGGCCGCGAAGTCGCCCCGGCGCGGTGGCGGGATGCGGAAGACGGCGGGGCCGAGGGCCGGCCAGTACAGGGTGTCGTACGGCCCGAGTTCGCGGGGGATGCCGAAACGCGCCGCGTGCTGGGCGACACGGCGCGCGAGGCCCGGCAGGTCGTGGGTCAGTTCGACGAAACCGCCGCCCACGTCGACGCCGTGCAGGGAGCACTGGAGGAAGGGCCGCAGTTCGTCCTGGACCTCGAGCAGGGCGCGGGTCTCGGGCAGCGCGGCGGCGTCGGCGCCGTCGGGCAGCCACTCGGGCTGTTCGAGGAAGCCGGGCCGGAAGAAGTGACGGAAGTGCCGGCCGAGGGTGTACGGGCCGTGCAGCCAGCCCTCGTTGCGGCGCAGGCCGTCGGGGTCGAGGCAGAGCAGCAGGTTCCAGGTGGCGTCGGCGCCCTCGGTGAGCGAGGGGTCGGCGAGGGCGCGCTCGGCGAGCCGCAGGACGGTGCCGCCGCCCACGGGTTCGTTGGCGTGCGGGCCGGCGACGACGAGGGCCTGGCGGGTGCCGTGGCCGACGGAGAGCAGCCACAGGGGGGTGCCCGCGCGGGACGTGCCGACCTTGCGGAGGCGGGCGTCGCGGGGGTGGCGGGCGACGAGTGCGGCCGCCCGGGCGCCCAGCTCGTCGACCGTCGGGTAGCGGAGGAGTGGCGGCAGGGCACACCTCCACGAAAGTGGTGCCGTCGATTCACCTGATGTGCATGGTGTACGCACAGTGAGTCACGACTTGTGGGGTACGTCAACACCGCCGACGAGAAAGGGATCTGAGGCCTCGACAGGACGTAAACCCCAGGCCAGAGCTAAGGTTCGGCTCACTCGGAGGAGAGCCGGAACCACATCCGCCCGAAGCCGATCTGGTCGCCCTCCCGCACGACGGCGGCGCCGATGACTCGCCGTCCGTTGACCGTGGTGCCGTTGGTCGAACCGAGGTCCCGCAGCACCCACATGCCGCCCTGCCGGCTCAGCTCCGCGTGCACCCGGGACACCGTCTCGTGGCTCAGGCGAAGGCCGTTGGCGGGGTCGCGGCCGATGCGCAGCGGGTAGCCGTTGCCCGGGTGGGGCAGCAGCAGCTTGGGCAGCCGCTCGGCCTGCCAGGCGCGGCGCAGCCGCTGGGTGAAGCCGGAGACCGCCTCCACGGAGCCGAAGACGACCCGGGAGAAGCGGCTCTCGGAGGGCAGGTCGGCGGTGAGCGCGGCGAGTTCGTCCGAGCGGCGGGCGGCGAGCGCCAGCTCCATGCGCCGGATGAACGTGTCGTGCGACAGCCGCCCCAGAGCGACGCCGTCACGGAGCACCTTCAGCGCCTGGTCGCGCTCCGCGTCGGACAGCCGCGCGGGGTACGTGTTGAACTCGAAGGACGACGTCACGTTCGTGATTGTCGGTCAGCGGGCGCCGGGTGTCCAGAAAACGTGGAGAACGGCCGCCCGCTCCCGTGAGCGACGCCACCTGCCACGACACCCGCCGCACGAGGGAGGATGCGAAAGCGGCTCGGCCTTGTTTGAAGCACCATGGACGGGCTACATCACGGTGAGCAGACGAAGGGGAACCGTCCGTGCAGTTCGAGGTGTGGGCACCGCAGTGCGACCAAGTGACGCTCCAGTGCGACGGCGCCACGCGCGCGTTGGAACGCGATCCCGAGCGGCCCGGCTGGTGGCGCGGGGAGGCGGAGGCGCGGGACGGCTCCCGGTACGGCTTCGCGCTGGACGACGGCCCCGTGCTGCCGGACCCGCGCTCACGACGGCAGCCCGACGGCCCGGACGGGCTGAGCGCGGTCGTCGACCACGGGCGGTACGCGTGGCGTGCCGAGTGGTCCGGGCGACCGCTGCCGGGCGCGGTGCTGTACGAGCTGCATGTGGGCACGTACACGCGTGAGGGCACGCTGGAGGCGGCCGCCGAGCGGCTGGAGCACCTGGTCGAACTCGGCGTCACCCACGTCGAGTTGATGCCCCTGTGCCCCTTCCCCGGCCGGCACGGCTGGGGGTACGAGGGCGTCTCGCTGTGGGCCGTGCACGAGCCGTATGGCGGCCCCGAGGGGCTGAAGCGGTTCGTGGACCGGGCGCACGAGCTCGGGCTCGGGGTGGTCCTGGACGTCGTGCACAACCATCTGGGACCCTCGGGCAACTATCTGCCCGTCTTCGGGCCGTACTTCACCGACACCCATCGCACGCCGTGGGGTTCCGCGGTGAACCTGGACGCGCCCGGGTCGGACGAGGTACGGGCGTTTCTCGTGGGCAGTGCGCTGGCCTGGCTGCGGGACTACCGGATCGACGGGCTGCGGCTGGACGCGGTGCACGCGCTGGTGGACACGCGCGCGTGCCACTTCCTGGAGGAGCTGTCGGCCGCGGTGGACGCGCTCGCGGCGGACCTCGGGCGGCCGCTGTTCCTGATCGCCGAGTCCGACCTCAACGACCCGCGCCTGGTGACGCCGCGCGCGGAGCACGGCTACGGGCTGGACGCGCAGTGGAACGACGACTTCCACCACGCCGTGCACACCGCCCTGACCGGCGAGTCCCAGGGCTACTACGCCGACTTCGGGCGCGCCCCCCTCGCCGCCCTCGCCAAGACGCTGTCGGGCGGGTACTTCCACGACGGCACGTACTCCAGCTTCCGGGGCCGGGTGCACGGGCGCCCCCTGGACCGTTCGCGGGTGGCCGCGCACCGGCTGCTCGGCTACAGCCAGACCCACGACCAGGTGGGCAACCGCGCCCAGGGCGACCGCCTCTCGGCGTCCCTCTCCCCCGGGCTGCTGGCGTGCGCGGCGACCCTGACACTGACCGCGCCCTTCACGCCGATGCTGTTCATGGGCGAGGAGTGGGCGGCGGGCACGCCCTGGCAGTTCTTCACCGACCACACCGACCCCGAGCTCGCGGAGGCCGTACGCCGGGGCAGGCGGCGTGAGTTCGCCGAGCACGGGTGGGCGGAGGAGGACGTGCCCGACCCGCAGGACCCGGCGACCCGGGACCGCTCGTGCCTGGACTGGTCCGAGCTTGACCGCGAGCCCCACGCGCGCGTGCTGGCCTGGTACCGCCGGCTCCTCGCGCTGCGCCACGAGCAGGCCGACCTCACCGACCCGGACCTCGCCGACACGAAGGTGGCGTATGACGAGCGGAGCCGCTGGCTGGCCTTCAGGCGGGGGGACGTGCGGGTGGCGGTGAATCTGGCCAAGGAGCCCGCCGCGATCCCGCTGGGGTCCCGCCAGGCCCGCGTGCTGGCCGCGTGGGAGCCGGTGGAGGCACCCGGGGCGGACGGGGTCCTCCAGGTGCCCGGGGAGTCGTGCGTGGTGCTGCTCCAGGAGTGAGCGGTGGCGGGGTGCCTCTGGCTGGGGCGGAGGCGTGTGTGGTGCTGCCTCAGGAGTGAGCGGCGGCGGGACGCCTCCGGCCGAGGCGGAGTCGTACGTGGTGCTGCCCCAGGAAGGTGCGGCGACGGGGTGCCTCCGGCCGGGGCTGGCGTGTGTGGTGCGGCCCCGGCATGAGGGGTGGCCGGGCGCGTCGGCCGAGGCGCTGCCCCGGCAGTGAGGGGTGGCCGGGCGCGTCGGCCGAGGCGGAGTCGTACGTGGCGTTGCCCCCGGGGAAGGTGCGGCGGGCGGCGCCTCCGGCCAGGGCTGGCGTGCATGGTGCGGCCCCAGCAGTGAGCGGTGGCCGGGCGCCTCCGGTCGGGGTGAGGGCTACGGCTCCCCCTCGTCCTGTCTCGGCTCCGTGACCCGCTCCAGCAGGATGGCCTCCCAGGCGTGCCGCAGCTGGGCCCGCAGCTCCGGCAGCGGGGTGGTGCCGCGGCCCTCCAGGCGTTCGGCGAGGCGGGTCAGCGCGTCGCAGCGGGCCAGCCACAGGCCGCGCAGACAGGGGCGGGCACCGTACCCGGCGAGGGTGGCCGCGCGGACGGCGGCGGGCGAGCCGACGGCGAGGGCGAGGCCCGCGATGTCCTCGGCGGGGTCTCCGAGGACCGCGTCGGACCAGCCGAGCACGCCGCGCACCCGCCCGTCAGCGCTGACGACGAGGTGGTCGCCGGTGAGGCCGTGGTGGACGAGGACGGCGGTGCCGGGCTGGGCGACGAGCTGCGCGGCGGCCGGCAGACCGAACTGGTCGAGCCGGCCCGGGTCGAACTCGTCGGCGGCACCGAGCCGTTCGGCGGCGTTCCCGGCCGCGCGGCGGCAGGCCTCCAGGGAGCGCGGGGCGACGCGCGGGACGCCGAGGGTCTCCGCCTGCCGGGCAGGCACCTCGCGCAGCCCCGTGAGCACGGCGGCGAGGTCGGCCTCGCCGACGGCGGAGACCTCGTGCTCGCGCGCGGAGCCGCCGGGGACCAGGGTGTCCAGTGTGTAGGTCAGGCCGGGCGACCACTCACCGTGGGCGACGCTGGTCGGGACGGCCACCGGGACATGGGCGCGGACGAGGTCGCGCAGCCGCAGCTCGCGGCGTTGCCGCCGGGCGGCCTCGCGGTCGGGGGCGAGGCGCAGGACGTGGCGGGCGCCGACCCACCAGGTGGCGGGCTCGGCGCCCTCGGAGACGGGCCGGACCTCGGGTCCGGAGCCGCTCGATGCGTCCTTGAGGAGGGAACGGACCAGCCGGCGGACGGTGTCCGCGGTGGGTGTCGGTGCCTGGGTCATGGTCGCGCCGTACTCACTCGGGGGTGTGCTGGGGCTGCTGTGGGCTGCTCAGTCCACTATGACCATCTCGCGGGTGGTGTCGTTGAGGCGGCGGCCGCCTGTTTCGGTGACGGTGACGATGTCCTCGATGCGCGCCCCGAAGCGACCGGGCAGATACACGCCGGGTTCCACGGAGAAGCACATACCGGGGACCAGGGGCTGCTGTTCGCCCTCGATCATGTACGGCGGCTCGTGGGTGGTGACGCCGATGCCGTGGCCGGTGCGGTGGATGAAGTACTCGCCGTATCCGGCGTCGGCGATGACCGCGCGGGCGGCCCGGTCGACCTCCTGGCAGGCGACGCCCGGCCGCACCGCCCGGAAACCCGCCTCCTGGGCCTCGCGCACCAGGTCGTGGACCCGGCGTTCCTCGTCGGTGGGTTCGCCGACGTGGACGGTGCGGGAGGTGTCGGAGCCGTAGCCGTTCTTCAGGCCGCCGAAGTCGAGGACGACCATGTCGCCGCGCTCGATGACCCGGTCGCCGACCTCATGGTGCGGATGGGCGCCGTTGGGTCCTGAGGCGACGATGGTGAAGTCGACCTGCTCGTGCCCGAAGCGGCGCAGCAGTGCGGCAAGGTCGGCGCCGACCTCGGACTCCCGGCGGCCACCGAAGGCGACGTTCCGGATCTCCTCGAACGTCGCGTCGGCGGCGGCACCCGCGGCGGCCAGGAGTTCCAGTTCCGCCGCGTCCTTGACCGCCCGCAGCATCGGCAGGGCGTCGCTGAGGGAGGCGTAGGAGGTGCCGGGCAGCGCCTTCTGGAGGCCGAGCAGGTGCATCGCCCAGGCGTTGTCGCTGATGCCGAACCGGCCGCCGGCGTCGAGGAGAGCGGCGGCGGTGGCGTAGGGGTCCTTGCCGTCGGTCCAGTCGTGCAGGGTCAGCGCGGGCGCTCCGGCGGCGTGCGCGGCGTCCGGGGCCTCCAGGGTGGGGACGACGAGGGCGGGGTCCTGGCCGGGGGCGAGGACCAGCAGGGTGAGCCGTTCGGTGATCGCGGTCGGGGCGTACCCGGTGAGCCAGACCAGGTCCGGCCCGGGCGCCACGAGGAGCCCGGCGAGTCCGGCGTCGGCGGCCGCACGGGCGGCCCGCTCCATACGGGCCCGGTAGTCGTCGGCGGTGAAGGGCGCGGGCTTGCTGCCGGTCATCCGGGCCTCCCTGGGCGGGTGAAGGGACTACGGGGAGCATCCTGCCCGGACAGCGGGGGCCGCGCGAGCCGGTTCCCGGGGTTTTCGGCGGGGACGGGGGTGCGTGCGAGGCGAGGGAGGAGGACCCGGCCACCGGGTCAGTTCTCCAGCGCCGGGCGGACACCCCGGGTCCGGGTCCGGATCGATCCCGCGCGCGTGGCGCAGCGCCTGGACGCCGAAGGCGACGAGCCGCATGGGGTCGTACGCCACTACGGAAGCCGCCAGCAGCGCGGTCAGGCCCAAGGCGGAGGGGAGGCAGGGGCGCTGGAGGACCGCACCCCAGGGGACGTACGGCTCCGGGTCGTCATGTGACCACGCCGGGGATCGCGGTCAACTGCTGGTACCCGCCGCCTTCGTGACGGACCGTCAGGGTCACCTCCCGGCCGGGGCGGGTGTTCGCGACCGCGCGGGCGAGGTCGGCGGCCGAGTCCACGCGCTCCTTCCCCACGTGCAGGAGTACGTCACCCCGCACCAGGCCCGCCGCGTACCCCGGCCCGGGTACGTGCACGCCGACGACCAGCGCGCCCGCCTTCTCGGCGTCCACGGCCTCCACACCGAGGGTCGCGGGGGCGCGGGCGGGCGAGGCGGCGGGCGGCGTGGGCGCTGGGACCGGGGCGGGGCGGGCCGGGGCGGGGGGTGCCTGTTCCGTCCGGCGCTGGAGGTCGGCGAGCCGGCTCATGCCGATCACGGTGGCGCCGACGGTGCCGAGACCCACGCCGGACAGCACCAGGACCGTCCCGACGAACAGCGCGAGCAGCAGGGTCCGCAGCCTCCGGCCGCGCCGGGGTGCCGCGTGCGGGTGCCGGGCCGCGCGGGGTGGGCCGCCGACGGGCTCCTGGCCGGGCATCGGCTTCGGACGCAACGCGGTCTGTTCCATGGCTTGCCTCCGGCGGACGGACACTGGTCGCTCCCCGGCTGGTGCTCTACCCGCACCGCGGGCGCCGGACGAGCCACGAACGAGTGAGACTGACCGGCGATCAGGAACGGGAAGCCATGGGTGTTCGGCCACCCGCTCGGCTCGGGGGCGACCGCGAGGGGCCGACCGGGAGGGCCGCGCGGGCTCGGGGTTCAGGCGGTCAGCGCGTCCGCCAGTACGGCGGTGACCGCGAGGGCCGCGCCGGCCCGAGGCTCAGACGGCCAGCGCCTCCGCCAGTACCGGCGGTGACCGCGAAGGCCACGCTGGCCCAGGGCTCAGACAGCCAGCGCCTCGGCCAGTACCGCGGTGACCTCAAGGCCGCGCAGGCCCGGGGTTCAGGCAGCCAGCGCCTCCGCCAGTACCGCGGTGACCGGCAGGGCCACGCCGGCCCGGGACTCAGCCAACCAGCGCGCCCACCAGCACCGCGGTGACCGGCAGGGCCGCGCCAGCCCGGGACTCAGACAGCCAGCGCGCCCACCAGTACCGGCGGTGACCGCGAGGGTCGCACGGACCCGGGACTCAGCCGACCAGCGCGCCCGCTAGTACCCCGTGGACTGCGAAGGCCGCAAGGGCCCAGGGTTCAAGCAGCCAGCGCCTCCGCCAGTGCCGCGGCTGCTGCCCCGGGTGACCCCGTGTGCACCAGCTCCGTCCGGTGGACCAGGCGTGGCTCCGTGAGGGGGACGGCGACTGCGCCCGGGACTCCCGTCGCCGCGGGCGCCGGCAGCAGGGTCAGGCCGCGGCCCGCGGCGGCCAGGGCGGTGAGGGTGCGCACGTCCGTGCCGTCGTAGCGCAGGGCGGGGCGGAAGCCGTGGCCGCCGTTCGCCGCGCGGAGCTGGGCGAGCGGCAGGCCGGCGTCGGGTGCGTCCAGCCAGCGGGCGTCGGCGAGGTCACCGAGGCGCAGACGGGTGCGGCGGGCGAGTGGGTGCGCGGCGGGCAGCAGGACGCAGACGGCTTCCTCGCCGGCGCCCCGGCTGGTCAGCGGTGCCACGTCGGGCAGCCGCAGCGGGTCGTTGGGGGCGGCCAGCCCGTCGACGAGGCCCAGGTCCGCCGCGCCCGTGGCGACCGCCGCCAGGACCGCCTCGCGGGCGAGGACGCGCAAGGTCACGCCCGCGACCGGGAGGGCGGCGAGGACACGGGGCGCGAGCGCGGTGGGAGAGGCGGCCAGCGTCAGACCGAGCGCGGGGGCCGCCGCCCGCCGTACGACGTCCGCGCGGGCCGCGTCCAGGCGCAGCAGCAACGGGCCCGCGTGCTCCAGGAGCCGCTCTCCGGCCGCCGTCGGCGCGACGGGACGGCGGCTCAGCAGCGGAGCGCCCAGGTCCTGTTCGAGCGCCTGGATGTGCTGGGACACCGCGGACTGGGTGTAGCCCAGTTCGCGGGCGGCCGCCGAGAAGGAGGCCAGGCGGGCGACGGTGACGTAGGTGCGCAGAAGGTGCGGGTCCATGCCGGCCAGGGTCTCATCAGTTCTGCTTATCGCGGGACCAGGAATCATCGTTGGACGCGATCCTGCGGGCGCCCGCAGGATGAGCGCATGACCCACTCCAGTGCCCCTGCCGCCCGGATCGCCCTGGTCGGCGACCGCTCCCCCAGCGTGGTGTCCCACACCCGCGTGCCCCTCCTCCTGGACGCCCTCGCCGAGCGCGACCGGCTCGTCCTCGACGCCTACTGGATCCCCTCCGAGGACGCCGAGGAGGAGGGCGCCGTCAGCGGGTTCGACGCGGTGTGGGTGCTGCCGGGCAGCCCGTACCGCAGCGAGGCGGGCGTGCTCGCGGCGATCCGCACCGCGCGCGAGACGGGTATCCCCTTCCTCGGCACGTGCGGCGGGTTCCAGCACGCGCTGCTGGAGTACGCCCGCAACGTCTGCGGCCTCACCCGCGTGGCGCACGCCGAGACCGACCCCGACGCCGAGGACCTGCTCATCGAGCCCCTGGCCTGTTCGCTCCTCGGGCACGAGGGCGTGGTCACGCTGGAGCCGGGTTCGCTGGCCCAGACCGTGATGGGCGCCGAGCGCACGGTGGAGCGCTACTTCTGCGCGTACGGCCCCTCCCGCCACCTGGACTCCCTGCGCGCCCATGGCCTGCGCTTCTCCGGACACGACGAGGACGGTCATGTGCGCCTCGCCGAACTGCCGGGCCATCCCTTCTTCCTGGCCTCGCTGTTCCAGCCCGAGCTGTCCGGCGACGGCTCGCGCCCGCACCCCATGGTCCGGGCGCTGGCGCGAGCCGCGGTGGCGCACGCGGTGGCCGACCGGGGTCAGCCGGTGTGACCCTGCCCGTGCCCGCCGTGATGCCCGGAGCCGTGGTCGAACTTCAGGGCCTCGGGGGGCAGGACGACGAAGGGCCGCATCATGCCCATGTCCTCGTGCTCCAGGAAGTGGCAGTGGTACATGAACCTGCCGTACGCCCCGTCGAACTTGCCCATGATGCGCAGCATCTGGTTGCCCGGGACCCGGTAGACGTCCTTGTACCCGAGTTCGTTGGGCGCGAGCGGGATCGTCCTGGTCGGGTCATGGGTGATCGGGGTGCGGGTGCCGCCCACCGCCGGGTCGAAGCCCGACACCACGTACGGGTCCCGTCCGAGTGCCTGGAAGTCGGCCAGGTGGATGTGCATCGGGTGCGGTATCGGAGCGAGGTTGAGGAAGCTCCACTGCTCGTGGCTGCCCTCGGCGATGGTGAAGCCCAGGCCGTCGTTGAAGGTCCGGGCCGTGCGCCGGTAGGTCTTCGTGGTGCCGTTCGGGCCGGTGACCTGGATGATCCCCTCGGCCGGGAACGCGATGCCGCTCGCGTCCTCGACCTCGGTCATCTCCCAGATCTCCGGGTGGCCGCCACCGCCCTTGGTGCCGGGCGGGGTGAGCACGATCAGCCGGTGGCCGTGCTCCATGTCGTGCGTCATCCGGCGGAAGGAGCCGGAGAGCATCTCGGGCACCTCGAAGGTGTCGGCCTCGCAGGACTCGCGGACCCGGAACTCCATGACGGCCGGGTAGCGCACGTTGCCCACCGGGTCCGGGACGCCCACCGGCTGGTTGGGGCCCTTGTTGAGCAGCCGGAGCCTGCGGCCCGCGAGGCCGCGGAAGTCGACCAGCAGGTCGAAGCGCTCCGCCGGGGCGGCGGTCAGGGTGGGCAGGGCGCCGTCGAAGTCGATCGGCACGGGGCGCGGCAGCAGCCCGCCGTCGCTGCCGATCTGGTGCACGATGCCCGGCACCGGGTTGTCGTCCTCGTCGACCAGGACCAGGTCGTAGATGCGCGCGTTGGACGCGTTCACCAGGCGGAAGCGGTACCAGCCGTCGTCCACGTCGGCGTACGGCCAGATCCGGCCGTTGACCGTGGTGTACGGGCCGAGGAACGGTGTGGTGACCGGCTTGCCCGTCTCCGGGTGCGCGGGGTTCACCACGATCGTCTTGTGCAGCAGCCTGCCGTTGAGCACGCCGTCCTCGTCGGTGTCGAGGTTGCGGTCGGCCAGCAGCAGCGGGATCTCCCGCTCCCCGAAGGGGAGATGGAGGGCGTCCTCCTCCTCGTCACGGACGAGATAGGTGCCGTACAGGCCCGCCATCACGTTCCACCGCGTGATGTTCATGGCGTGGTCGTGGTACCACCACTGCACCGCCTGATGGTCGTTCGGGTACTCGGAGAGCTGGGCGTCGCCGGAGCCCACCGCGTTGTCGGCCCAGCCGTCGTTGCCGCCGCCGGTCTGGGCGCCGTGCAGATGGGTCACCGACCAGGCGGGCAGGGCGGCGACGTTCTCGTCGGGCTTGACGCCGCCGCGGCCGGGCTCGGTGGTGGCGGGCGCGGTGCCCGCCGGGCGGACCGGCACCTCGACGGCGGTGACCGGGTACTCGCTGCCCTTCGGGATGCGGTTGGTCCAGGCGATGCGGACCCGCTGGCCGCGCCGCACCTCGATGGTGGGGCCGGGCACCATGCCCTCGTAGCCCCACATCAGGGTCGGCGGCAGCTGCGGGTGCAGCCGCACCCAGGTCGGGTGCAGGGCGATCTCCGTCTCGCGCAGCAGGTCGCCGCCGGTGGGCCGCAGAACGGGCGGGACGGGTAACGGCGCGACGTACGGCGTCAGTTCGCCTGGCGCCGCCTGCTGCTCCCCCTGGTCGCTCTCCGTGATTCGCTCAATGATGTCGGTCAAGATCGAACACCCCCGTGTGATCTGTCGTCTGTTCCCCTCATCTCAGAAGACTCGCGGCGCATCGCCGAAGTTCCCTGAATATCCCATTCCGTACGAGAAAATTCGGAAACTTCGGCGATAGGCAAGGGAACCCCGACACCCAGGGGCGGCTGTCACCTTCCGTGACGCGCGTCAGCCGACGAGGGGCAGCGCCGGCGGACGGTCGGGGCGGAAGCCGTGGGTGCGGCGGGCGAGGTGCTCGGCCTTGTAGCGGTCGACGGCGCGGTGCCAGTTCAGGATGCCCGCCATCCAGTTCTGGAGGTCCAGGACATGGCTGCGCATGATCTCGCGGGCCTCTTCCGACAGGCCGAAGTCGTCGTACACCACGGGCAGTTCATGAGCCGCGACATGCTGGAACTGTTCCATGCGCCGGGTCATCAGGTCATGGACGACATGGAGCGCGCTCGGGTAGTCCACGCCGAAGAAGTTCTGCACGACGAGGATCGCGTTGTGGATCTCGCCCTCGTACTCGATCTCCTTCTGGTAGGAGAAGACGTCGTTGACGAGCATGCCGTAGTCGATGGCGGCGTTCTCGAGCGAGCGGACCGGGCCGCTGCGGTAGACCTCCGGCGGGACGGCGGGGCCGTGGCCCATCCGGCACAGGCTCAGGGTGAGGTCGGAGCCGAAGGTGGCGCGCCGCATCTCCAGGTAGTCGACGGGGTCGGGGATGCGGTTCTGGATCTGGTTGGACAGCTCCCAGACCCAGCCCTCGGTCATCACGTTCACGGCGTCCTTCAGGGTGCGCCGCTGGTCCGGGGTCATCCCGGCGGTCGTGCGGGCCCACAGGTCGATCAGGCCGCGTTCCATGCCGCTCTGCGGCTGCGGCACCGCCTCGCCCGCCACCGGCATGCAGTCCGACAGGCGCCGGGTGACCAGCCGGGCGGTGCCGAGGTCGCGGCGGTGTCCGAAGACGAGCGGGTAGTAGTCGTCGCCGTAGGTGCCCCAGGCGAGCCACTGCGCGCTGAGGTCGAGCGCCTCGGGGGTCGCGTCCGGGTCCAGGCCGGCCGAGCACAGCGGAAGGTCGGCCGCGGCGAGGTGGTCCTCGTCCCAGACGCCCTCCTGGAGCATGCCCATGCGGTGCATCCACGCGGCGAGGCGGGGGCGGGCGGCGGGCAGGTGCGGGCAGAGGTCGACCTCGAAGGGCATGTGGAAGTCGGGCAGAAGGGACGGGCCGACCTTCTGGTACGGCACGTGCGTGTAGGCGCGCAGGCGTTCGGCGCCGGCCGCGGCGAGCAGGGCGCCGACGTCGGCGGCCGAGGTGCCGGGGCCGGTCGGGCCGTGCCAGGCAGAGGTGGTGGTGGCGCCCTCGTTCATGTAGCGGCTGGACCGCAGGTGCCATTCGTGGCCGCCGGACTGCCAGTCCTGAAGTCCCTTGGTGTAGGCGGCGATCGCGGTGACCTCGCCCGGCGTGAGTCCGTTCTCCAGGGCGAGCGCGGGCACCTCGGTGAGGGCCGTGTGCTCGAACTGGTGGAGGCGGGAGGTCAGGATGTCGTTGACGGTGTCGGCGGCCTCCTGGGTGGTGCAGCCGAAGAACGTCTCCAGCACCAGTACGCCGTTGCTGTTCTCGCCCTCGTCCTCGACCTCCCGCTGGTAGGAGAAGAGGTCGTTGCGCAGGTGGACGGCGTCGGAGAACGTCTCCATCAGCACCCGCAGCGGCCTGGACCCCGCGACGGACAACGGCACTTCGGCCGTCGCGTACTCCACGAGCCCCGCCGACCAGGGGGCGCCGCCGACCTTGCGGCGCATCTCGATGTACTCGACGGGGTTGGCGATCCGGCCCTCGTTGATGTTGGACAGTTCCCACAGGGACTCGTTGAGGAGGTGCTCGGTGGCCAGGGCGAAACGGCGGCGCCAGTCGGCCGACATGGCCGGCACGGTACGCGTCCACAGGTCGGCGAGGCCCGCCTCCACGGGGTTCTGCGGCTCGGGCATCGGGGTGGACGGGTCCATCGGCATGAACAGGGGCAGCCGGTCGAGGTAGGCCTTGCCGCCCGCGCGGTCCTGGGTGCGTTTGAAGGTCTCCAGGAAGTGGTCGTCGAAGAAGAAGACCCACACGTACCAGTCGGTGATCAGCGACAGGGCGGGGCCGTCGCAGTCGGGATGGGTGTAGGCGCAGAGCAGTCCGTAGTCGTGCGCGTCGAGGTCGGACTGCTCCCAGACCCCGGATCCCTCCAGCATGCCCATGTCGCGGGCCCACCGCGTCGAGTGCGCGCGCGCCTCGTCCAGGTGCGGGTTCAGCCGAGCGGGATGCGGCATGTAGAAGTGCGGGAGTTCGAAGGGCTGCGTCATGCGCGGGGCCCTACCCAGCGCCCTTCGGCGGCATCCGCGAGACGACACATGATCACACCATCGCGTGAATCGGGGCTGAACTCGGGAGTTCTCGACGGGCCTTGTGGCTCTGCCGGCCGGCGAGGGCGGGGTGGAGGCGGCGCGGCTCCAGGGCGGGGCGAACGTCTCCCATGTCGGTGACCCGGCGTACGACACGTCCGACTTCAACGACACCGCGCCGGGGAATCTCCGGGTGGACCACGTGCTGCCGTCCCGGGGGCTTCAGCCGCTGGACAACGGGGTGTTCTGGCCGGCCTCGGACGATCCGCCGCACCGGCTGGCCGGGGGCGGGGCGACCGTGCCGACCTCGTAACACCGGCTGGTGTGGCAGGACGTGCGCGTCGGCTGAACCGGGAGCGGGGAGCGGTGGCCGGGCCGGGGCTTGTCCGGCGGGTCACGCGCCGGTGCCTCGCACCGCCCGCCCCACCTGCGCCCTCAGTGCCACGAACTCCGGCAGCGCTCGGGTGGTGATCTGGTCCCGTTCGCCGGGCAGTTCGACCGGCAGGTCGAGGACGACACGGGAGCCGGGGCCCGGGGAGAGGACGACGACCCGGTCGCCGACGTAGACGCTCTCGTCGATGTCATGGGTGACGAACACGATGGTCGTGCCGTCGGTGCGGTGGACCTCCAGGAGCAGGTCCTCCAGGTCCTCGCGGGTCTGCGCGTCCAGGGAGCCGAAGGGCTCGTCCATCAGCAGCAGTGCGGGACGGCAGACCAGGGCGCGGGCGATGGCGACGCGCTGCTGCATGCCGCCGGAGAGCTGCCAGGGGTGGCGCCGGGCGGCGCCGTCGAGGCCGACGCGGCGCAGGATGCGCTCGGCCTCCACGCGCCGCTCGGCGCGGCCCAGGCCGCGGCGGCGCAGCGGGAGGGCGACGTTGTCCCGGACGGTGAGCCAGGGGTAGAGGGAGCGGCCGTAGTCCTGGAAGACGACCGCGAGCCGGTCGGGAACGCCGGTGACGGGGGTGCCGTCGATGATGACCCGGCCCGCGCGGGCGGGCAACAGTCCGGCGACGGTGCGCAGCAGGGTGGACTTGCCGCAGCCGGACGGGCCGACCACGCACAGGAGTTGGCCGTCGGGGACGGTGAGGGTGAGGTCGGTGAGGACCGGGTGGTCGCCGTAGTACTGGCCGACCGCGTCGAGGCGGAGCATGCGGGGGTGTCACCTGGCCCGGGGTCGTGGTTGTGGGGCGGCTGCGTCGTGGGTCATGCCCGGGTATGTCTCACCTGCTCGCCCTCCCCTTGCCGACGAGGCGCTTCTCGACCGCCAGCAGTCCGGTGTTGAGCAGGTGGCCGAGGGCGCCGAGCAGGACCAGTGCCGCCCAGACGGTGAGCAGGTCCGAGCGGGTCTGGGCGTCGGTGAGGGTGAAGCCGATGCCGTTGGCGGTGCCCGGGAGCAGTTCCGAGAAGACCATGAGGATGAGGGAGAGCGACAGGCTCAGGCGCAGGCCCGCGAAGATGCGGGGCAGCGCGGAGGGGAGGACGAGGAACCAGAGCCGCTCGACGGGGTTCAGGCGCAGGACCGCTGCGACATCGAGGCGCAGGGGGTCGATGTCGCGGGCGCCCTCGGCCGTGTTGACGATGACCGGCCACACGGCGCTGAAGGCGATCGACGCGATCTGCATCTGCGTACCGAAGTCGAGGACCACGACGAAGACCGGGACCAGCGCGGGCGGGGGGACGGCGCGCGCGAACTGCAGAACGGGGTTGCACAGGGCGTGGGCGCGCGGTGAGCGGCCGACCGCGACGCCGAGCGCGATCCCGGCGACGGCGGCGAGCCCGAAGCCGGCGCCCATCCGGCCGAGGCTGGGCAGGATGTCGGCGACGGCGGCCTCGGACAGGAACAGGTGCCGGGCCGGTCCGGAGAACCACAGGTCGTACGCGTGCTGTGCGATCCGCCCCGGCGGCGGGAAGTACACGCTGCCGTGCGCCCGCGCGGCCACCTCCCAGACGGCGACGGCGACCGCGAGGACCAGCCAGCGCAGGAGGGCGCGCCGGACTGGGGCGGCGGCGGATCGGCTCGGCTGGCGGCGGGCCGGGGCGGTACGGCGGGGGGTTGGGGTGGCGCCTCGGGGTGGTGGGGTGGCGCCTCGGAGTGGTGGGGTGGCGCCTTGGGACGGCGTGTTCGTACGCCGTGCTTGTCCGGCACGGCTCTCCTGACTCTCGCCCTTCACGCGCCTGGACCGGTCCCTGGGCGCCCGGGCGTTCACGCGCGCGTCCCGGACTTCGGTGGGCCGCCGTGCGGGCCCTCGCCGGCGAGTACGCCCTCGCCGCCGAGCGCGCCCTCGCCGCTGGGCAGGCCCTCCCTACCGTGCGCGCCCTCCCCGCTGGGTGCGCCCTCGCCTCCGTACGCGCCCTCACCTTCGGGGGCGGCGACCCCGCTGGGCAGGCCCTTCCCACCGTGCACGCCCACCCCGTTGGGTGCACCCGCACCTCCGGGGGCGCCCATCCCGCTGGTCAAGCCCTCCCCGCCGTGCACCCCCTCCCCGCTGAGCAAGCCCTTCCCGCCGGGCGCGCCCTCGCCTCCAGGGGCGCCCACCCCACTGGGCACGCCCTCCCCGGCATGCACCCCCTCCCCGCTGGGTGCGCCCCCACCTCCGCGGGCGCCCACCCCACAGGGCAGGCCCTCCCCGCCGCGCACACCCTCCCCGCTGGGTGCGCCCCCACCTCCGCGGGCGCCCACCCCGCTCGGCGCACCGGCGTTCACACGCCCACCCTCATCCCTCGCCACCCCGTCACCCCCACCCCGCGCCACCCCGGCACTCACCCGCCCGCCCCCGCCTCTCGCCACCCCGGCACTCACCCGCCCCCCCCCGCCCCTCGGCGCCCCGGTGTCCACGGGAACAGTCGGCGTTCGCCCCGTACCAGCGCCTCGTTGATGGCGAGTCCGAGGGTTCCGGCCCAGACCACGCCCGCCAGGACGTCGCGGGTGCCGTCGGTGGCGAGGCTCGCCTGCGCGATGAAGATGCCGAGGCCCTCGCCGAAGCCGGCGAGGATCTCCGTGGCGACGGCGAGGATGAGGGCGACGGCGGCGGAGATGCGGATGCCGGCGGCGATGAAGGGTGCGGTGCCGGGGAGTTCGACGCGCAGCAGCACCGACAGACGGCCGAAACCGAAGGCGCGCAGGGTGTCCTTGGTGAGGGGATCGGTCTCGCCGAGGCCGTAGACGGTGTTGAAGAGGATCGGCCATACGGAGGCGTAGGTGACGAGCGCGACCTCGGTCTCGGTGCCCGAGCCGAGCAGCAGGGAGACGAGCGGGATGAGCGCCACGGACGGCAACGGCCGCAGGAACTCCACGATCGGGCGGACCGCGGCGTCGACGACCGGCACGCTACCCAGCAGCAGTCCGAGGGGGACGGCGATCACGCAGGCCAGAGCGAGGCCCAGCGCCCAGGCACGCAGGGTCGCCGCGACCCCGTCCAGGAACGCGCCGTCGCCCGCCAACTCCGCCGCCCGGCCGAGCACTTCGGAAGCCGGAGGCAGATAGCCGCGGCGCACGATCCCGGCCCTGCTCACCGCTTCGCACACCCCGAGGGCAAGCGTGACTCCGAGCACGCCGAGCAGCGCGTCCCGCCGTCCCCTCAGCGCCCGCACGCCCGAGCCCCTCGCACACCCAACCCCCGTACGTTCGAGGCCGCTTCACCGCACCAGCAACGTCACCGGATCGATCGCCTTCTTCACCATCCCCTGCTTCTTCATGAGATCGGTGAGCCGGGCGATCTGCGTGCCGTCCATGGCCGCCGGGAAGACCGGCAGGTCGATGGCGTCCGCCTGTTTCTCGGTGACCTTGGTGTAGGTCGGCAGGATCCTGCGCACCGCGTCGGGGTCGGACCGGGCGATCTTCACCGCCGCCTTCAGGGCCCGTTGGAACGCGGTCAGCGTCTGCGCGTTCCGTGAGGCGTACTTCTCCGTGGTGATGTATCCGCTGAGCGGTATGCCCCGCACCGGCGCGGACGCGCCGTCCACGAGGACCCGGGCCCCCAACTCGTCCTGGATGGCGCTGTCGTAGGGCTCGACGGCGTGCACGGCGTCCACCTGGCCCTTGTCGAGGGCGGCGCCCATCTGCGGGAAGGGGATCTGCCGGTAGACGGGTTCACCGGGGGCGCCCTGTTCCGCCAGGATCTCGTCGAAGGTGAGCGACTGGACGTTGTTGAGGACGTTGACGGCGAGGGTGCGGCCGGTGAGGTCGGCGACGGACTTGATGTCGGAGTCCTTCGGCACCAGCACGTCCATCATCTTCGGCGCGGCCCGGATCGACTCGGCGACGATGCGGATGTCGAGGGTGCCCTTGTCGTGGGCCTGGAAGTAGGTGACGTAGTTCGCGCTCGCGACCATGTCGATCTGGCCCTTGGACAGGGGCGGCAGCGCCTGGAGGCTCTGCTGGATCTGCTGGATCCGGACGTTCAGGCCCTCCTTCTCGAACAGGCCCCGGTCGCGCGCGAGGTAGAGCATGGCGCTGTCGACCAGGGGCAGCGCGGCGACCGTGACCGTCGGCCGTTCACCGTCGGGCGACGAGGAGTCACCGTCGTCGCCGCAGGCCGTGAGCGCCAGGGTCAGGGCGACCGCGGCGGCCGCCGCCTTTCCTCTTCCCGGACACCGTGATGGACGTGATGGAGGTGACGCCATGCGCGCATGATGGCGTCCGACTTGGCATGATCACTACATACAACCCGGCCGAATCGTCAAACGCTGGAGCAATGCTCGAGGACCCCCGGTCAACCGGCCGGGATGCCCGACCGCAGCTCCGATGCCCGGCGGCACCGGGAATTCACCGACCGTCGGTCCGGGCCCAGGGTGGCCGGATCTCCCGCCTGCTCACCACCCAGGCCCCTTCCCGCCGGACCTCCCGCATGCTCACCACCTACGCCCTTCCCACCGACGTCAGTCGACCGTCCGGACCTGGATCAGCGCATACGTGCCCCCGGTCCGCCATCCCTGCCCTTCCGCGGCCACCAGGGCGGTTTCCGTCGCCGGGTCGAGCCCGGTGATCACGTCGGACTTCAGGGTGCGCAGCGCGGCCACCGGGCCGGGGAAGTAGGCGGTGACGTCGGCGAAGGGGGTGGTCGGCGGCCACCTCCGGTCGCCCACCAGGCGCCGGTAGTTGAGGTCGCCCTTGAAGACGGTGAGCGTGGCCGCGGCGAACTCCGCGCGCAGGTCGTCCGGCATGGCCTCGTACGGCAGCGGGGCGCAGGAGAAGGGGTGGGCGCGCACGGTGAGGGTGCCGTCGGCCATCGCCGTCCACAGCGCACGTCCGTGTCCGGCGGCGGCACCGGGCGCCCGGATCAGCCGGCGCACGGCGTCGACGACGTCGGCGGTCGTGGCGTCGGAGACGTAGTACGGGTACGGCTTGACGTGCAAGATCACCCGCCGGACGCGGCCCTCGGCGAGAAGGTGGGCGATCAGCAGCAGGTCGGGGACGAGTTCGCGGCCCGCGTTGTCGGCGACCAGGCAGAGGGTGTCCGCGCCGTCGAGCAGCGCCCCGAGGGCCGCGCTGTCGTCGGCGACCAGACCGGGGACGGCGGCCCGGCCCTCGGCGTCGGCGTCGGACAGGCGGAAGCCGAGGTCGGCGCGGTTTCCCCACAACGAGCCGTGCAGCAGGGCGGCTTGCCGTTCATCGGCGGGACGGTCGGCGAGGGCGTCGAGGGCGGCCAGTTCCTCGTCGGTCTCCGGGGCGTCCAGCTCGGCGAGCTTGGCCGGGCGGAAGGGGTCGATGCCCTGCCAGGGTCCGGGGGCGAAGTAGCCCACGGCGTCGAGGAGTCGGCGGTAGAACCAGCTCTCGGACCACAGCCACGGGATGTCGAACCAGGAACGGCCGGTGTACTCGGCCGCTCCCCAGGCCTCCCAGAGTTCCCGGTTCGTCGAGTCGGCCGGAAGCGGTTCCACGGCGCCGCTCGTGCAGTTCTCCAGCAGGGCGTCGAGGGCGCGGTGCTGCTGCGGGCCGTAGGGGAAGGATTCCCGTACCTGGCGGATGATCGCGGGGTGCCGGTCGGTGAGCACGCCGTGGGGGAAGGAGCCTGGTTCGTCGCCGAGGATCACGGGCGGGATGTGGGGCATGCGCGCCACCGTACCGCGCGGCGTCAGACGGTTCTGAGCTCCCGCTCCAGCTGGGTGACCAGGCTCAGATAGCGGGCGCGGCGGGGTACCGGCACCATGCCGCGGATGAGGATGTGCCACAGCTCGGCGAGCCGGCGGGGATGGCGGGTGGCGGGCTCCAGGGAGTGGCCGACGACCCGGGTGCCGACCAGGGAGCAGACCAGGGAGTGGGCGGCGGCGTCGACATCGATGTCCGGGTGGAGGTCGGACTCGTTGACGGCGTCGCGGAGCCGGTGGGTGGCGATGGCCAGGCATTGCGTGAAGGGGTGCGGCAGTTCGGGCGGCAGGTGGAGGCCGCCGGTGGCGAGGCGGAGGCCGGCGCTCGGCACCGGGCCTTCCAGGGACAGGCGGGCCATGCCGAACGTGCAGCGGATCAGGGCCTCCAGCGCGGTACAGCCGCGGCGGTCCATCTCCTCGGTGAGCCGGCGCATGTTCGCGCACTGGAGCTCCACGATGGCGTGGGCGAGGTCCTGCTTCGCCGCGAAGTGGAAATAGAGTGCGCCCTTGGTCACCTGGGCATGATCGACGATGTCGCTCAGACTCGTCGACTCGTATCCGCGTCGGTCGAACAGTTCGGCGGCGGCGGCGATGATCGCCGCGCGTGTCTGTTCGGCTCGTAACTGCCTGGCCATAGGTGAGTCTCTCCTGGGGGCGAGAGTGCACGACCCGAAAAGAACAGGCCATGCCGTTTGTTTCTTACTCCCCGTACACGATATCTCACCGTCCGGCGGTCAACACGGGCCCCCCGAACTCCGTCCGGTTTCCAGGCCTCCCACTACTTGTAGATCACTTGTGCGCACCCGGCGAACGGCGCGAGGAGAAACCGGGCGGGCGGTCGAAAAAGCGACGGACCGGCCGGTGCCCATCCGCACCGGCCGGTCCGCCTGCTCATCGGACCCGGGGGTCCGCCCGCTCAATGGCCCCGCAGGGCCCGAGGGTTGAGGAGACCCAGGGGTCTCCGTGGTCGCGGCAGTCTCAGAACGTCAGCTTCCAGCTGTTGAGCGTGCCCGTGTCCTGCGCGGCCGTGTCCTGCACCCGCAGCTTCCAGGTGCCGTTGGCGGTCTCGCTGGAGGCGTTCACGGTGTAGGTGGTGGTGACGTTGTCCGCGGAGTCCGAGGAGCTCGCGGACTTCAGCGTGTACACCGTGCCGTCCGGGGCGACGAGGCTGATCACCAGGTCACCGCGGTAGGTGTGGGTGATGTCCACCGCGACCTGGAGGGCGGAGGGGGCGTTGCCGCTGCGGCCGGTGACCGCGATGGAGGACTCGATCGCCGAGCCGTTGTCCGGGACGGCCACGGCGGTGGTGTTGGCGAACGTCGCCCCCGTGCTCGTGCCGCCGCCGCTCACGGCCGCGACCGTCTTCGCGGCGTCCGCGAGACCGGCGCCGCAGCCGCCCGAGCAGGCACCCGGCAGGGCACGGGCGTTGGCCTTGATGGCGGACTCGATCTGGGCCGGGGTCAGCGAGGGGTTGGCCGACTTCAGCAGCGCGGCGAGGCCCGCGATGTGCGGGGTGGCCATGCTGGTGCCCTGGTAGGAGGCGTAGTTCTCGCTGGAGGGCGTCTTGGTGCCGGAGTTCAGCGTGGACAGGATGCCGTTGGCGGTGCCGGTGCTGGTCTGGCCGCCGGGGGCGGAGATGTCCACCAGGGAGCCGTAGTTGGAGTAGGACGCCTTGGCGCCGGTACGGCTGGTCGCGGCGACCGATATGACGTTGTTGCAGTTGCCCGGCGAGTGGCCCGACACGTTCTCGTTGTCGTTGCCCGCGGCGACGGCGACGACGGTGCCGCGGTTCACGGCGGCGTTGATGGCGTTCTGGGTCGCGGCGGTGCAGGCCCCGTCGCCGCCCAGGCTCATGTTGATGACCTTGGCGACGTTGGTGTTGGCGGGCACGCCCGAGACGGTGCCGCCGGACGCCCAGGTGATGGCGTCGATGATGTCGGAGTCGTAGCCGCCGCACTTGCCGAGCACCCGCAGCGGGGAGATCTTGGCGCCGTACGCGATGCCCGCGATGCCCTTGCCGTTGTTGGTGGCCGCGGCGATGGTGCCGGCCACGTGGGTGCCGTGCCAGGAGGAGGTGGACGCCGGGATGCCCGAGCCGCACTCGTTCGCGTTGTACCAGTCCCCCGGGTCGGCCGGGTTGCTGTCACGGCCGTCGCCGTCCACCGAGACCGCGGTGTCGGCGATGAAGTCGTAGCCGCCGACGATGTTCGCCGCGAGGTCGGAGTGGGCGACATAGCCGGTGTCGATGACGGCGACCGTGACGCCGGAACCGGTGGTGGTGTTCCAGGCACCCGGCACGTTCATGCCGGCCGTGGACTCGAACAGGTCCCACTGCTTGGCGTACTCGGTGTCGTTCGGGTCGGCCTGCGGCGTGTTCAGACGGTCCGGTACGACGAAGGCGACCTGCGGGTCCGCCTTGTACTCGGCGACGACCTCGGCGACGTCCGCGCGGGTCGCGTCGGCACCGAGGTCGACCAGGGCGGCACCAGTGCCGAGGCGGCGCTGGAAGTCGACGTCCTCGCCGGCCCCCTTGCCCTTGGCGACGGCGTCGGCCTCGGCGGCCTTGTTCGACGTGGCCTCGGTGGCACCGGACTTGTAGCCGACGATCAGCCGCTCGGCGGCGACGCCGGGGGCGGCCTCGGTCTGCGCGGTGGGCACGGCGGCTGCCTTCGGGGCGGCGGCCTCCTCGGCCGCGGCCACCGTGGCGGTGGCCGCCGTGAACAGCGCGGCGGAGACCGCGGCGACGGAGATCATCTTCCGGCGCAGGGAGGGGGAGGTACGCAAGGGCTTGCCTTTCGTGGCCGGCCGTCTCCGGGCAGGGCGGAGCGGCGGTCTGGTCGCTTCGTCACTGAAGCGGCGGGGGGTGGGTCGAAAAGCGGCGCGGGGGCCGGCCAAGCGCTCAGCCGACCGTCGAAGGGGTTACCTGTGGGTCGGCTGAGGTCGAACGATAGGCAAAGGGAAGGTCATGTGAATACAGGGGAAACCCTCGATCCGGCGTGAAACCCACCCTCGGCAGCGCGGAGTTGGGGAGAAAAGAGCCTCTTTCGGCCATCCTGTCCCGCACTGAACGCGCCGGGCCCGATGTCCGTACTGCACGGAAGCAAACCGTTCCCGCGCCGGTCGAGGAGACGTCCCGGATGCCCCGGATGACCGCACACCGCACCGCCCTGGCGGCCCTCGCCGCCGTCTCGCTGCCGCTCACCGTCTGGACGGCGGGCCCGGCGCAGGCGCACGGCGCGCCGACGGACCCCGTCAGCCGGGTCCACGCCTGCTCCCCGGACGGCGGCGCCCGGGCGGGCACGGCGGCCTGCCGGGCGGCGATCGCCGCGAACGGGACGTCCTTCGCGGCCTGGGACAACCTGCGGATCGCGAACGTCGACGGGCGCGACCGGCAGACCGTCCCCGACGGCGAGCTGTGCAGCGGCGGCCTGCCGGCCTACAGGGGCGTCGACCTCGCCCGCACCGACTGGCCGTCGACCCGGCTGACGCCGGGCGCGACGATGACGATGACGTACGCCTCGACGATTCCGCACACCGGCACGTTCAAACTCTTCCTGACCAGGCCCGGCTACGACCCGGCGAAGCCGCTCACCTGGTCCGACCTGCCCTCGCGGCCGTTCGCCGAGATCAAGGACCCGGCTCTGACGGGCGGCGCGTACCGGCTGCGGGCGAAGCTGCCGTCCGACCGGAGCGGACGGCATGTGCTGTACACGATCTGGCAGAACAGCAGCACGCCGGACACCTACTACTCGTGTTCCGACGTGGTGTTCCCGCAGGCCGCGAAGGAGCGAGTGACGCCGACAGCGACGCCGACGCCGGCGCCGTCCGGAACCGCGAAGGCGAAGGCGCCGGTGAGCGTTTCGCCGAGCCCCGGGCCACGGACCGCGGCGCCTTCCACCGCCGCACCGTCCACGGCGTCGGCGGCGGCCCCGGACTCCACTCCCGTGGCGTCCACGCCCACCGCCGGCTCGGGGCCCTCGGCCCCGATCGTGGCGGGCGGCGCCGCCGCGGTGCTGGTGCTCACCGGAGGCGCCGCCCTGGCGCTGCGTCTACGTCGACGCTGAACGCCGGTCGTCCGACGGTCAGTTGACGAAGACCGCCGCACCGTCGGAGGTGTTCACCGGGGCGTACTTCGCCGTCCAGAAGCCGCTGCTCGGGCAGAGCGACGAACCGGAGCTCTTGGTGAACTGCTGCTTGCTGAACTGGATGCTGTTGTCGGTGTTGGAGGCCGCGCCGGTGAGGCTGCCGTTCGTCGCCTGGTACACGCAGGTGACGCTGCCCAGGAGGGTCCTGAGCACGACGGTGGTCTGGATGGCCCCGGCGCTGCCCGGGGCCACGGTGACGGTGCCGTCGGAGGTCACGGTGGTGGTGTAGGCCAGGTTGTTGACCGTCACGCTGGTGACGCCGAGCACGCCCACGTTGTTCGAGGTGCAGTTGCTGAAGGTGTGCCCGGTGAGCGACTCCGAGGCCGTGCCGGGAGCGGCCGGGTTGCTGTCGATCGTCGCGGTGAACTGCGAGGCGGTGCAGGTGATGCCCGTGGTGCCGGTCGCGCTGGAGTAGAGCGTCGCCGTGGTGCCGCTCGCCAGGGCGGCGGTGACGGTGGTGCCCTCGGCGACGGCGTCACCGCCCAGGGAGCCGGTGGTGAGGACGTTGTCGGCGGCCGACGCCGGGGAGATCGCGGGGAGGGTGAAGGCGGCGAGGGCTGCGGTGAGGGTGAGCAGGGTGCGTGTACGCATGCGGGGGTGCCTCTTTTCCGAGGTGGGGGGTGAGCAGGGGGTGGGGGGACGCGGCGCGGCGTCCGCCGTCGCCGGCCCGTCACGCCTTCTCCGTACGTGACGGACCGGGAACGGCAGCCGGCCGGTGACCGGCCGGAGAACCGTGGGGTGGCCTCCGGCCGGGCCGGGCGGGACGGGCACGTGGCACGGACCGAGGGGGGAACGGCCGTGTGGGGTGCCTGGGAGAACGGCGGGCACGAACAGGTGCCCGGTGCGGACAGGACGTCCGGGAGACGCGGACGGTGCCGCGTGACGGATCCGGCGCCACGGATCCGGGGTGAACCAGGGAGAGTTGTAGACCTGAGTGAGCGTCAACGTCAATACAGAGAACAGCAGTTGACGAAGAGTCAATTACTCTGCCGGGCCGCCCGGAATCAGCCGCGGCACAGGTGGGGCGCAACCGACACCCTTTTTCCACAACTCCCTTGACCCTTCAATGTAACCCCGGGTAACTTCCGAAGCGGCTACTGCGGAGTAGCGGAAAGCCCTTGCGTCCGCCGGGAGTTGCTGGGGCCGCACACCGTAGGCGCTGTCCGCGCCAGGACAACGTGCCAGTGAGATGCCAAAACGCACTTTCTATGCACCTGGGAGCAGACATGGCCTCGTCCCCGGACGTCTCTTCGTCCGCCGGCAACATCCCCGAGAAGCCGGCAAGCGGTTCCTCGCCCGACCCCGTCAGACGAGGACGGGTCCGGGCTCGCCGGGCCGCCGTGATGGCCGTACCCGCCACGCTGGTCGCCGCGACGCTCGCGGTCCTCACCGCGGAGGGCGCGCTGGGCGTGCAGTTCGCGATCTCCGGGATGCCGTTCACGGTCACCGCCAAGGAGTTGAACGGCACCGGGTTCGAGCAGTTCGGCGGACTCGACAACATGGCGCCGGGCAGCCCCAACGAGGGTGACACCGGGGGGCAGGTGCTGGTCGTGACCTCCGCGATCAAGAGCGCGACCCTCGACAGCCTGTGCCAGAGCGTCGACCTCGGCGGCACCAACCTGCTCATCAAGGCGGGCAGCGGATCACAGAAGGTGACGGCGACCGACCTGACCACCGACTCGACGGAGCTGTCGGGCGACGCGTCCTTCACCAACATCGAGATCGGCAACGACGCCAGCACGCTCACCAAGGCCGGCGTCAAGGGTCCGATCGGCGTCTTCAGCCAGCAGGCCGACACCGTGCGCATCGCCAACCTGCGGCAGACCAACTACGCGACGACGGCGGCGGTGTTCAAGCTCCCCGGTCTCAAGCTCAGCTTCAGCGGCTCGGGTTGCTGATGTCGGACACTCCACTCCCTGAACGTCAAGGAGTGCGGTCGGCCTTCCGCGCCTGGCGGGCCGACCGTCCGTTCCTGGGCGGGCTGCTGCTCGCCCTGGGCGGGGCCGAGATCCTGGTCACCATGAAGGCGTCGCTGAAGGTCGTCCTGCACATCGGCATGCAGGGCCTGGCCGGCTATCTGCTGCCGGCCCTGATGGTGGTGCTGGGGCTGCTGATCCTGTTCAACCCCGCCCAGCGCCTCTTCTACTCGATCACCGGGGTACTCGTCACCCTGGGCACCTGGCTCACGTCCAACCTCGGAGGCTTCTTCATCGGCCTGCTGCTGGGAGTCGTCGGCAGCTGCATGACCTTCGGCTGGCTGCCCGACCAGGAACCGCGCGTGAGCCGGCGCAAGCGGCGCAAGGCCGCGCGGGTCGCGCCGGCACCGGGAGCCGCCGGGGAACAGCCGGCGTGAGCCCGACCGCCGACTCCCGCTGAAATCCCGGCTGTCCGCCCCACCACGCCTTGCGCGCGGGGCGAGCAGCCGGGTTTTTCAGTGCGCGGCCGACGGTTGTGCGGTGACCGGCCGACGGTTGCCCGGCGGCCGACAGCTGCTGCGGTGTCCGGCGGCTGTGCGATGACCGGCGGACGCATGCCGGGCGACCGGCGGCTGTGCGATGACCGGGCGACGCCCACCCGGCGGCCGGCAGCCGTGCGGTCGCCGAACCTCGGACCGTCCCGGTTGGGAACGTGGCGAGGGCGCCAGGGCGGAAGGGTGGAAGGTGTGAAGCCTTACCACTGGTCCGCACCTGAACATCACGAAGCGGCAGCGACAACTCACCGAAAGTCGCTGCTCACTTGACTACCGATGGCCCCACACGATTGGCTCCGGCCAGTGAGAGTCACCCGGACGGTGTACGACGCGCCGAACCTCCTCCGGGTGCCCCCTCTCGCCGTTCCTCCAGCTCGGCCGCACAGCGAGGTGCCGCACCATCATGATCACTCCTCCCCCACCTCCCGCTCCCCACAGACGTGTTGCCGTCCTGGCCGTCGCCGCCGCCGTCTGTCTGCTCGCGGCCGGCTGCTCCGCCTCCGGTGGCACCTCCGACTCCAACACCGGCTCCGTGGGCGCGGCGGGCGAGGCCGGGCTGAGGGTGGCTCTGATCACCCACGCCCCCGAGGGCGACACCTTCTGGGACCTGGTGCGCAGGGGCGCCGAGGCGGCGGCGGCCAAGGACGGCATCGAGTTGACGTACACCGGTGATCCTGACGCGGCCGGGCAGGCCGAGCTGGTGCGGGACGCGGTCCGTGAGAAGGTCGACGGCATCGCGGTCACCCTCGCCAGACCGCACGCCATGCGCGGTCCGGTCGCCGCGGCCAAGGCGGCCGGCATCCCCGTGGTCGGCCTGAACTCCGGTATCGACTCCTGGCGGTCCGGCGGCCTGCTGGAGTTCTTCGGCCAGGACGAGAGCCTCGCCGGCCGGGCCGTCGGGGACAAGCTGGACGACCTCGGGGCCCGGCACGCGCTCTGTGTGATCCACGAACGCGGCAACGTCGCCCTGGAGGCCCGCTGCGCCGGGGTGAAGAAGACCTTCCGCGGCGAGACCGAGAACCTCTACGTGGACGGCACCGAGACCAAGGCCGTCTCCGCCGTGCTCACGGCCCGGCTGCGGCAGGACGCGACCATCGACGAAGTCGTCACCAACGGGGCGCAGTTCGCGCTCACCGCGGTCGCGTCCGTGAAGGAGGCGGGCAGCGGGGCACGGGTCGCGACGTTCGACCTCAACAAGGACCTGGTGAAGGCGGTCAGGAGCGGCGCCGTGCAGTTCGCGGTGGACCAGCAGCCCTACCTCCAGGGGTATCTCGCCGTCGACTCGCTGTGGCTGTACCGGACCAACGGCAACGTCAGCGGCGGCGGGGTGGCACCCGTCCTCACCGGACCGGCGTTCGTGACCAAGGCGAACGTGGAGACGGTGGCGAAGTTCGCGGCGGGCGGCACGCGCTGACCGAACGGTTCACCTCCGCCCCCGTTCCCCACCCACCCCCCTCCCTGCTCATCGCCTAGGACGACGAATGTCTCCACGGACCGGTGCACGGCGCCGTCTCGGCTCCATACGGCTCTCCCTGATCCTGCTGGCCCTGGTGCCCGGCCTCACGCTCACCGCCCTGTGGGGCATGACGACGACGCAGATGTTCGCCGAGGGTCTGCGCCTGCGCGGACAGACCGAGTTGAGCCGGTCCACCGGCGCCATGGGCACCGACGCCACGCTCGCCCTCCAGCGGGAGCGCAGCCTCTCCGCGGCCCTGCTCGCCTCGCCGCGCGGCTCCCGGGCGGCGCTGGACGCGCAGCGCGAGGAGACGGACAAGGCGGTCGCCAAGCTGGTCGGGCAGTCCGACGCGATCGCGAAGGCACCCTCGCGCATCTCGGACCGGCTGTACTCGGTGCTCGGCTCGGTCACCAGCCTGGAGTACTACCGGGACCAGGTGGACGACCCCACCGACATCACCCCCGGCCAGGTGCTGGACCACTACAGCGCGGTCATCGACGACCAGGTCCACGCCTTCCAGGAGCTCTCCCAGGTCGACGACGGCGACCTCACCTCGCAGGCCGGGCCGCTGGTCGCGCTGGAGCACGCCGCGGAACTGGTCTCGCAGGAGGACGCCCGGCTCACCCTCGCCTGGCCGACCGGACACCTGAGCGAGAAGGAGTGGATCGCGTTCGCGCAGCTCGTCGACGCCCAGCGGTGGCTCGTCGAGGACCAGATCGTCCCGCAGTTGACCGGCGACGCGAAGGTCCAGACCGAGCGGATCCTGCAGAGCGCCGAGTGGCGCACCCTGAAGGGCATCGAGGACCAGGTGCTCGCCGCCCGGGCGGCGGCCCCCGGCGGCGAGGTGGCGCTGCCCGACGCGCAGAAGCAGTGGACGGCCGCGCTGGACAAGGTGGCCGCGGCCTACACCCGGCTGATCCAGGAGCAGACGTCCGGGCTGCTCGACCGCAGCGCCGACAAGGCGGACAGCCTGCTGGTCACCGCCGCCTCGCTGAGCGCCGGCGGGCTCCTCGGCCTGCTGGTGTGCGTGGGCGTGTCCTGGCGGATCACCCGGTCCCTGTCCCGGCGGCTGAACGGACTGCGGGAGGCCACCCTCAGCCTCGCCGAGGAGCGGCTGCCCGACGTGGTGTCCCGGCTGGAGCGGGGCGAGACGGTCGACGCGGACCTCGCGGCCCCGCCGCTGGACTACGGCGGCGACGAACTCGGCACGGTGGCACGGGCGTTCAACAAGGCGCAGCGTACGGCGGTGCACACCGCGATCGAACTCGCCGACACCCGGCGCGGCTTCCAGAAGGTGATCCTCGGGATCGCCCGGCAGAGCCAGAACCTGGTCAACCTCCAGCTCACCAAGCTCGACGCGCTGGAACGCCGGTACACCGACCCCGAGGTCCTCAAGGGCCTGTACGAACTGGACTCCACGGCCAGCCAGTTGCGCCGGTACGAGGAGAACCTGGTCGTCATCAGCGGCGAGCGGCCGGGCCGCAGCTGGCAGGATCCGGTCGCGCTGATCGACATCCTGCGCAGCGCGGTGGGCGAGGTCGCCGAGTACCAGCGGGTGGAGGTGCACACCGAGGAGGAGGTGTGTCTCGCGCCGCCCGCGGTGGCCGATGTGATCCATCTGCTGGCCGAGCTCATCGACAACGCGACCGTGTACTCGCCCGCTCCGGCGCCGGTCACGGTGCAGGCCGCGTCGGTGGCCAAGGGCCTGGCCGTCGAGGTCGAGGACCGTGGTCTCGGGATGTCGGAGGAGGAGTACGCCTCCCTCAACGCCCAGTTGGCGGTGCCCCCGAAGTTCGACGTGGTCGCGCTCGCCGACGATCTGCGTCTCGGCATGTTCGTGATCGGCCGCCTGGCGACCCGCCACGGCATCACGGTCACGCTGCGTCCGTCGCCGTACGGCGGCACCACGGCGATCGTGCTGCTCCCCCACGAGATCGTCGTACGCGACCCCGCGGGCACCCCGGACGAGACTCCCGGCTCCCCCGCACCCACCGGTTCCGGAGTCCCGGCCCGCCTTGAAGACAGGGACGCGGACACGCCCTCACCGGCCGGGTCCGGCGCCCGCACCGCCGACCTGCCGAGCGGCACGGTGGCCGCCGCGGACGCCGAAGTGCCGCCGGACGCCGGGCTCGTGGGCCGGGTCCGGGCCCTCGCTGCCGCGGGTCGCGCCGAGGGCGACGGACAGGCGCGGGAAGCGGGACACCCGGGGCGGGAGGCCGGACAGTCCAGGAGCGAGGCCGGACACCCCGGGCGGCTGCCCGGGCTCGCCCCGCTGCCCCGCCGCGTCCCCCAGACCAGCCTCGCCGTCGAACTGCGCGAGGACGCCGCGCCCGCCGAGCAGGACGGCCACGACGACGACTTCACCGCGGAACGCGCCGCCTCCTCCCTCGCCGGCTTCCAGCGCGGCACCTCCCGCGCACGGGACGAGGAGGCGGGAGCGTCCCCCGCCGCGGCGGAGCCGGAGAACCCCGGCACCAACCCGTCCGCCCCCGCCGAAGCGCCGTACGGTCGAAGGGACGCGCCCGGCCCCGGACGACCGGGCGCCCCTCTCCCCCCGCCGCCGCCCGGCGACCGCTGACCACCACGTCACCGCCCCTCCGCCTCACCCACCACCCACCACCCGCCGCCCGTCACTTCACCGCCTCACCGCCTCACCGCCGACGAAGGACACCTCATGACGCGCCCCACCCCCGCCACCCACACCCAGCTCGACCAGCTGCTGACCGGACTCGTGGAGCGGGTCGCCGATGTGAACCACGCCGTCGTGCTGTCCGAGGACGGGCTGGTGGTCAGCAAGTCGACCGGGTTCCTGCGGGACGACGCCGAGCGGCTGGCGGCCACCGCGTCCGGGCTGATGAGCCTGAGCAAGGGCGTCAGCATGGACTTCCGCGGCGGCCCGGTGCGCCAGGCGCTGATCGAGATGGCGCACAGCTATCTCATCCTGACCTCGGCCGGGCCGGGCGCCCACCTCGTCGTGCTCACCAACCACGGCGCGGACGTCGGCGTGGTGGCGTACCAGATGAACATGCTGGTGAAGAAGATCGGCGAGCACCTCAGCGCGGCCCCGCGGGCGGGCGTCGGCCCCACCGCCGACTCCGGCAAGTGAGGTGAACGCAGGCGACACGGCGGGCCGTCTGGTCCGGCCGTTCGCCCTGACCGGTGGCCGCACCCGACCGAGCCGCTCCGACTTCACCCTCATCTCGACGGTGACCGCGGTGGACCCGCCACCGGCCCGGGCCCCCCGTCCGCAGCCGGAGCATCAGCGCATCCTGCGCCGCTGCGCCGAGCCGATCGCCGTCGCGGAGCTCGCCGCTCTGCTGGACCTTCCGATGAGCGTGATCGTGATCATGCTCTGCGACCTGCTGGAGGCGGGCCGGATCACGGTGCGGCCGCCGCACCCGGTCACCGCCACCGTCGACCTGGACCTGCTCCAGAAAGTGAGGGACGGCCTTGGCCGACTCTGACACCATCGCCCGATCGGCCCCCGACACGGTCAAGATCCTGATCGCCGGGGGTTTCGGCGTGGGCAAGACCACCATGGTCGGCTCGGTGAGCGAGATCGCCCCGCTGCGCACCGAGGAGTCGTTGACGGCCGTGGGGCTGGGTGTCGACGACCTCGACGGCATCGAGGAGAAGAAGTCCACCACCGTGGCCCTGGACTTCGGCCGCATCACCATCAGCCAGGACCTGGTCCTCTATCTGTTCGGTACGCCCGGCCAGCAGCGGTTCTGGTTCATGTGGAACGACCTCGCCCTCGGTGCGCTGGGCGCGGTGGTCCTCGTCGACGTGCGCCGCCCGGAGTCCAGCTTCGCCGCGATCGACTTCTTCGAGCGCCGCCGTATCCCCTTCGTCGTCGCCGTCAACGGCTTCCACGGCGAACACCCCTACCCGCCCGAGGAGATCCGCGAGTCCCTCGCCCTCCCGGACCACGTCCAGATCCTGCTGTGCGACGCCCGCGAGCGGGACTCGGCCCGGGACGTGCTGATCGCGCTCCTCGACCAGTTGATCGCCGCCGCGGAGGAGTAGGACCGCCAGGCGGCGGGCCGCACACGCCCATGAAAAGGCGCGGGTGCCCTCCGTGTCGGAGGGCACCCGCGCCCGGTCGTGCCTGGGGTACCGAGTGGTGCCGTCAGATCAGTCCGGCCGACTGGAGCCAGGCCTTGGCGACGTCCAGCGGGTCCTTGTTGTCGAGCTGCACCTGGGAGTCCAGGTCGAGGAGCGTGGCCGTGTCCAGCTTGGCGGAGACCGCGTTGAGCGCGGCGACGCCCTCCTGGGAGAGGCCCGACTTGTACGCGAGCGGCGTCACGTTGGCGAAGCCGAAGAGGTTCTCCGGGTCCTTCAGGACGACGAACTTCTCCTTGGTGATGGTCGGGTCCGTGGTGAAGATGTCCGCCGCCTGCACGGTGTTCCTCGTGAGCGCCGCCTGGGTCAGCGGGCCGCCCGCGTCGAGCGCCTTGAAGGACTTGAACTCCACGCCGTACACGGACTTCAGGCCCTTCAGGCCCTGCTGCCGGGTCTGGAACTCGGGCGAGCCGCCGATGACCAGCTCGGGCGCGGCGTCCTTGAGGTCGGCGAGCGTGGACTCGGCGGTGAGACCGTACTTCTTCGCGGTCGCCGCGTTGACGCTGACCGAGTCCTTGTTCTCGGCCGGCGAGGACTCCAGCAGTGTCAGCGACTTGTCGAGCTTCGCCTTCACCTCGGCGTTCACCGCGTCCGCCGACTTCTGCACGGCCTTGGGGTCGAGGTACGACAGCAGGGAGCCGTTGTACTCCGGCAGGACGGTGATGGAGCCGTTCTTCAGCAGGCCGTAAGTGGTCTCGCGGCTGCCGATGTTGGGCTTGTAGCTGACCTTGATGCCCTTGGCCCTGAGGGCCTCGCCGTAGATGTCGGCGAGGAGGATGCTCTCGGCGAAGTTGTTGGAGCCGACGACGACGGCGTCGCCGCTGCCGCCCTTGTCCTCCTTGAGCGGGTCGGAGGCGTCGTCGGAGGATCCGCATCCCGCCAGCAGGGCCGCGGTGGCGGCGAGCGCTACCGCGGCTGCGCCGGGATGCTTCCGGATGGACCTGCTGCGTGGGGTTTTGGAAGTCACGATTCCCGTTCCGGGCTGGGTGGACTGATGGGGAGCGAGCTCAGCGAGCGCACAAGCTCTGAGATGTGAACAAGCTCTGAGACTGATCCAATCCAGCCAGTTCTCGCATCGTCAAGTGCACCCTGGTCACCAATTGGCGTCAATGCGCGACCGGTTGTGAAAGTCCGGCAAAGCCCGTCATCCGGAGGCCTTCCGCTTGTAACGGATTCTTGACTCAGGGTGGCATGATCGATCTCCCGAGAAGACGGTAGTCTCCGGGTCGTTGGCGTTCGGACACACTGGCGTGCGGGTGCCCCACGGGTGCCGTTCCGCACCATCCCGAGTCGATCAGAATCGGTCACGTGAAGTCCTCGCGCGCGCCGACATCCCCCTGAAGGAGGCCTGGTGTCCACGAGCGAGACGGCGCCGCCGTCGGCCCCGGGGGGCATACGGGGCCTCGCCGACCGCCGGCCGTTCCGGCACAAGCTCAACGTGCTGGTCGGCGTCCCGCTGACCGTGGTCGCGCTCCTGCTCGCCTACCTCATCACCGACCAGGTCGGA
The DNA here is from genome assembly GCF_044386545.1 of Streptomyces sp. NPDC020489. Lineage (NCBI taxonomy): Bacteria > Bacillati > Actinomycetota > Actinomycetes > Kitasatosporales > Streptomycetaceae > Streptomyces > Streptomyces sp. NPDC020489. Next base: position 320,677 of record NZ_JBIRUZ010000003.1, on the reverse strand, counting down.
CGCTCCCGGGAAGCCGCCGACGCGGCACGCCTGGTGCGCACCAGCACCGAGGTCGCCACCCTGGTGGACCGGCTGGAGGCCGAGCACCAGCAGGCCGTCCTGCTCTCGGTGCGGCACGAGGCGACCAACGACGGCGGCACCCCCTCCCAGGCCCCCTACCGCAAGGCCCAGCTCGCGGTGGACACCCAGGTCGAGAAGGTGCGCGCCTCGTTCGGCGACCGCATCCCCGAGGACGAGGCCCGCGCGCTCAGGGACATCGAGGGCCTGGAGAGCCTGCGCGACACCATCGAGCGGGCGTATCTGCCCGCCGACAACATCGACCCGGCCTACACCAGTGCCGCCAAGGGCCTGATCGACGGTCTCGGACTCGACCGCAACGCGGCGCTCGCGGCCACCTTCACCGGCAGCCTGCTCGACTCGCTGCTGCGCGCCGACGCCGCCCACAGCTCCTTCGAGACCGGGGTGTTCTCCGCGACGACCGGTGACTCCAACGCGCTGATCGAGTTCATCGGCGCGATCGGCTCCTACGACGAGTACACCCACCAGGCCGACCGGTTCGCGCGGTTCGCCACCGAGGAGCAGGCCGAACAGCTCGCCGGGATCGAGCACAGCACCCCGCAGGGCGTCATCAACCGGCAGTACGCCGAGCTCCAGATCGACCCCAGCGCCCTGCAGGCCGACTCCCCCGCCGAGATCCGCCGCAGGTTCGAGGCGGCGCTCGACTCCTACCCCGCCTACCGCAAGCAGGCCGCGATCCGGCTGGGCATCACCACCTCGCTGATCGACCAGATCGCCGACCGCGCCGACCGCGCCTCCGCCGAGGCGCTGCGCAACGCCGTGCTGCTGCTGAGTCTCGCCGTGCTCGGCTTCGTCCTGTGGCTCGCGTTCTCGGTGGTGGTACGCCGTTCGGTGGTCCGCCCGGTGCAGGCGCTGACCCGCGCCGCGCAGCAGGTCGCCGAGGTCGCCGAGCGCGAACTGGCCCGGGTCGCGGCCGACGACGCCGAGGACGAGGGCCCGGCGCGGCTGCGGGAGATGCCGGTCACCGCCCGCGACGAGATCGGCGACCTCGCCGAGGCCTTCAACCACGTGCAGACCACCGCGGCCGCCCTGCTGGAGCGTCAGGTGCTCAGCCGCCGCAACGTCGCCGAGATGTTCGGCAACGTGGGCCGCCGGGTCAGCAACCTCACCACCCGGCAGCTGGCCCTGATCGATGCGGTGGAGCGCGGCGAGACCGACCCCGAGCTGCTGGAACGCCTCTACAGCATCGACCACATCGCGGTCCGGCTGCGCCGCAACGCCGACAGTCTGATGCTGCTCGCCGGTATCCGCGAGACCGTCCTGGACTCCGGGCCGATCGCCCTGACCAACGTCGTACGGGCCGCGCTCGGCCAGATCGAGGGCTTCCAGCGGGTCCAGCTGCTCGCCCGTACCGAGGTCATGGTGGCGCCCGACATCATCGGCGACCTGACCCTGATGGTGGCCGAACTCGTGGAGAACGCGGTGTCGTTCTCGCCCGCGGACAGCCCCGTCGAGGTGTTCGTGCAGAACACCGCCGAGGGCGCCGCGATCGTGATCTCCGACCACGGTCTCGGCATGGACCCCGAGCGGCTCGACGAGGAGAACGCCCGCATCGTGCGCCGCGAGCGCCTGGACCTGGTGCCCTCGAAGGTGCTCGGACTGTTCGTGGTCGGCGCGCTGGCCCGCCGCTGGGACATCGACGTCGCCCTGTCCCGCACCCCCGGCGGCGGTGTCACGGCCGAGGTGACGCTGCCGCAGTCGCTGTTGCGGACCGCGCCCGCGGTGGAGCGGGCGGCACCCGTCACCCCGGCGGCCGGCACCGACGACTCCGGCCCCCGCCCGGCGCGCACGGACGCCCTCCCCGGCGCCGAGGACCCCCTGGGCCCGCTCCCGCGCCGGGTGCGCCGCACGGAGGAGGAGACCCCGGCGGTCGCGGACGACGTGCCGTACATCCCCAGGGCCCGCGCCGAGGCACCGGCACCCGCCGACGGCACCCCGAAGAGCCCGGCTACCCCCGAGACTCCCGCGGCCTCCGAGACCGCCGAAGCGCCCGGCACCGCCCGCCCTCTGCGCCGCCGTGTGCGCGGAGCCACGCTCCGTACCACGGCCGACGCCGGCCGTCCGAGCGCCCGCCAGGCGCCCCGGCCCGCCGACGCGGAAGCCGTCCGCGCCGCCCTCGAGGAGTTCGAGGACGCGGTGGCACGCGCCCACCGCGACAGCGGCACGGACCCAGACCTGCACCCCACCACCCCCCGCAAGCAGGACCAGAACCACCTCCCGGAAGGAGCGGATCAGTGAGTACGTCGACAGGTGACACTCCGACGGGGAACACACCGGCCGAACTGAAGGCCGCGGCGGCCGACTTCACCTGGCTGTTGAATCGTTTCGCCACCGAGACCGCGGGTGTCGTGGACGCCATCGCCGTCTCCTCGGACGGGCTGCTGATCGCGGTCTCCGAACTGCGTGAGCACGCCGACTCCGAGCGCCTGGCCGCGATCGTCTCCGGCATCACCAGCCTCGCCGCCGGCGCGTCCGGCAACTACGGTCTCGGCGGCCTCAACAAGGTCATCATCGACCTGGAGGGCGGCCATGTCCTGGTCTCCGCGATCGGCAGCGGCGCCGTCCTCGGCGTGGTCACCGACAAGGAGGCCAAGCTGGGCAACATCGCCTACGAGATGACGCTGTTCGCCAACCGGGCCGGCAGCGCCCTCAGTCCCCAGCTGGTGCTGGCGCTGAAGAACAGCGTCGGCTCCCCGTCGGCGCTCTGACCGGGACCGGGACGCGCACGCCATGGCGGACGGCTCCTCGGTCCCGGGTCCGGACCCGGTCGGGCCCGCCTCCGCCGTGCGGCCGTTCCTGGTCACGGCCGGCCGGGTGGCGCCCAGCGCGGCCGGCCGGCCGATGCCCGTCGAGACCCAGGTGGTGACCACCGCCGAGGGTCTCGCCGCGCTCGACGGGCTCACCTTCGAGCAGCACGACATCGTCGCCGCCTGCCGCCGGCCGCAGTCCATCGCGGAAGTCGCGGCCCGGCTGCGGCTGCACCTCAACGTGGTCCGGGTCCTCGCCGAGGACCTGCGCGCGGAGGGGCTGCTGACGGTGCATGTGCCGGACTCCGACGACACGCATGACGCTTCCGTCCTGCGCCGAGTGATAGATGGCCTGCGCGCCATCCCCGACTCCCGGGGGGTACTCCGTGACTCCGACTGAACCGGCCACCCTGGACGGGTCCGCGCCGGCGGCCGCCGTGCGGCCACCCCTGCCGGTCAAGATGGTGATCGCGGGCGGCTTCGGCGTGGGCAAGACCACCGCCGTGAGCGCCATCTCCGAGATCGAGCCGCTGACCACCGAGGCGGCCATCACCGAGGTCGCGGCGGGCGTCGACGACCTCACGCACACCCCGCGCAAGACCACGACCACGGTCGCGATGGACTTCGGCTGCATCACCATCGACCCGACCCTGAAGCTGTACCTGTTCGGTACGCCCGGACAGGAGCGGTTCGGTTTCATGTGGGACGACATCGTCGAGGGCGCGATCGGCGGGCTGGTCATCGTCGACACCCGCCGCCTCGACGACTGCTACGCCGCCGTCGACTACTTCGAGCACCGCAGGATCCCGTTCGCGGTGGCCGTGAACGCGTTCGACGGCAAGGTCGAGCACACCCTGGACGAGGTCCGCTGGGCGCTGGACGTCGCGGACCACGTCCCGGTCCTCGTGTTCGACGCCCGGGAGCGGGGCTCCGTGCGGGACGCGCTGCTCGTCGTACTCGAACTGGCGCTGGCCCGCACGCAGCCGCACTAGGGCCTGCGCACCCCCTTGGACACCGCGAACCGTCCCGCAGCCCAGAACACGGCCAGGGTCAGCAGCGCCATCCCCGCGACGAGGGTGGCGCCGCCGACGACCTTCTGGTAGTCGCGCTGGTACAGGCCGTCCACGATGTAGCGGCCGAGCCCGCCGAGGCTGACGTACGCCGCGATGGTCGCCGTCGAGACGATCTGGATGGCGCCCGAGCGCAGTCCGCTGAGGATCAGCGGGAGCGCGGCGGGGAGTTCGACGTGGAGGAGGACCCCGGCCTCGCTCATGCCCATGCCCCGCGCGGCGTCCACCGAGGAGGGGTCGACGGTGCGCATCGCCTCGTAGGTGGTGACCAGGATCGGCGGTACGGCGAGGACGACCAGCGGGGTCATCACGTTCACCAGGCCGAAGCCCAGCAGCAGGGTCAGCAGGACCAGCAGACCGAAGGTGGGCAGGGCCCGACCGGCGGTGGCGATGAGGGACAGGGCCGTTCCGCCGCGCCCGTAGTGGCCCGTGACCAGGCCGACCGGCAGTGCGATCGCGGCGGCGATGAGAAGCGCCTCCAGGGTGTACTTCAGGTGTTCCGCCAGGCGCGTGGGGATCCCGTCGTAGCCGTGCCAATGGGCGCTGTCGCCGAAGAAGTTGCCGATGTGGGTGAGCAGGTTCACCGTGCTGCCCCTTCCAGGACGGGGGCGGGGCCCTCCCCAGGGGCTTCGCCGGGAGCTTGCCCGGGGGTCTTCCCGGTGGCCTTCCGCCGCTTGCGCCGCGGTCGGGGCATCCACGGCGTCAGCAGCCGGCGCAGCAGCACCAGCAGGACGTCGGCGAGGATCGCGAGGAGCGCCATGGACAACACGGCGTTCACGGCGAGTTCGGGCCGGTTGTAGATCGTGGCGTCGTTGAGCAGGTTGCCGAGGGCGCCCTGGTTGCCGATGAGGGTGCCGACGCTGACGAGGCTGACGCTGGAGACGGTGGCCACCCGCAGTCCGGCGATGATCGCGGGCACGGCGATGGGCAACTGGACCTGGGCGTACCGGCGTAGGGGTCCCAGGCCCATGGCCTTGGCGGCGGCGAGGGTCTCCGGCGGGACCGAGCGGACGGCGTCGACGACGGCCGGGACCAGCACGACGAGGCTGTAGACGGTGAGCGGGATCATCACGGTCAGCTCGGTCATGCCGGTGTAGTCGATGAGCAGCACGAAGAAGGCCAGCGAGGGGATGGCGTAGAGCACGGTCGTCACCCACAGCACCGGCGGGTACAGCCAGCGGAACCGCACGCACAGCTGGGCCAGTGGCAGGGAGATCAGCAGCCCGGCGAGCACCGGCAGCAGGGCCTCGCGCAGATGCAGCCCGACCAGGCCCAGCCAGCTGTGCTGGAGGTCGCTGGGGATGTCGAACATCCGGTCCCAGTTCATCCGGCGACCTTCTCGTCCGTACGGCCTTCGGTACGGCCGTCCGTCCGCCCCTGCGCGTGGGCGCCGCGGATGGCCTCGGCGATGGTCTGCTGGGAGACGACCCCGGCGACCCGCCCGTCGGCGTCCACGGCGACCGCCCAGCCGGTCGGCGAGAGGACCGCGCAGTCCAGCGCGGCCCGCAGCGAGTCGGTGCCCGCGACGAACGGGCGCCCGTGGGAGACCAGGTGGTCGACCGCGATGGAGCCGGCCGTCAGCGCGTCCGGCTCGCCCCAGCCGAGCGGCCTGCCGTCCGTGTCGGTCACGAGGAGGTACGGGGCGTCGGCGGTGTCGTGCTCGGCGATCCGTTCGGCCGTGGCGTCGATCGGGACGACCGGCGCCGTCGACAGCGGCAGCCCCGCGGAGGGGAAGAAGGACAGCCGGCGGATGCCGCGGTCGGCGCCGAGGAAGTCCTCGACGAACGCGTCGGCCGGGTGGGTCAGCAGTTCGGCGGGCGGCGCGTACTGCGCGAGCCGGCCGCCGGTGCGCATCACGGCGACCATGGTGCCGATCTTGACGGCCTCGTCGATGTCATGGGTGACGAAGACGATGGTCTTGCCCAACTCCGCCTGGATGCGCAGGAGTTCGTCCTGGAGTCCCTTGCGGACCACAGGGTCGACGGCGGAGAACGGCTCGTCCATGAGCAGGACCGGCGGGTCGGCGGCGAGCGCCCGGGCCACGCCGACGCGCTGCTGCTGGCCGCCGGAGAGCTGATAGGGGTACCGCTTGGCGAGCGAGGCGTCGAGGCCGACGCGTTCCATCAGGTCGCGGGCGCGGTCGCGGGCCTTGTCCTTGCTCCAGCCGAGCAGCCGGGGCACCGTGGCGATGTTGTCCACGATGGTGCGGTGCTGGAAGAGGCCCGCGTTCTGGATGACGTAACCCATGGACCGGCGCAGGGTGTTGACCGGTTGCCGCTGGATGTCCTCGCCGTCGAGGAGGATGGTGCCCTCGGTGGGCTCGACCATCCGGTTGATCATGCGCAGGGTGGTCGTCTTGCCGCAGCCGGAGGGGCCGACGAGGACCGTGATCGAGCGGTCGGGTATCTCCAACGAGAGCCGGTCGACCGCCACCGTGCCGTCCGGGTATCGCTTGGTGACTGAATCTATCCGTATCAAAACGCCGAATACCCTTCGGGTCTGGCCGAGGTTGACCGCTTTCGGCCGGTGGGCGGGCCGTTCCGTGCGAGTCTAGACCGCCCGTGTTGCCGCACGTCGGCGGGCGTGTTGCGGCCCGGCGGCCGGAAAGCACTGTTGACCGGGCAGAGTGCGCGTACTGTCATGGAGTTCGCACGCATCCGACCGTCCCAGACGAGGAGCGCGACGTGAGTGAGTGGCACGGCCGCCCGGTGCGGTGCCCCGTCGCGCGTGGACCTGGGGCCCTTCCCGCCGGAGCGTGGCCGAGAACGGCGCGGAGCGACGACGACACGAGCGGGGACGCGCCCGGCGAAGACCGGTGCGCCGGGCCGCGCCGCACCCCGACCGGCCACCCGGGGGGACCGGGACGGCCGGGCACCGGTGTCCACCACGGTACGGCTCGCCTGTCCACCCTGCGCCGGGCCCGGTGACCGGCCGTGGTCTCCGGCGGATCGGCCGCGGGCGGCGGTCCCCGAACCCCTTCCTCGCTCCCCGCTCGCCCCGGCTTCGACCCGGCGGTGCTGGCCCGGGGGCGGCAGCTGCTGGCGCTCGCCGACGACGCCCGGGGCCGTGACGCGGCCGACGAGGCACGGACCCTGGCCCTGCGCGCGGCGGCGGACTTCGAGAGCGGCGTACGGCTCTCCGGCCGGCACGGCGTCCCGTCCGCGGTGCGCTGCCGGGCCCTGCTGGACCTGGCGGAGGCGCGGGCCGTCGCCGCCGGCGACACCGGTCACCCCGGGGTCCTGGAGGCACTGGAGCGGGCGGTGGAGGCGGTCCGCGACCAGGGCACGGAGCTGCTGGTACCGGCCCTGCGCCGGCTGGCCGAGGCGCACACCGCCCGCTACCGGCACACCGCCGAGCCGGCCGAACTCCTCGCCGCCGACCGCCTCTTCACCGAGGCCGAGCAGTTGCTGGACCGGGACGACCCGGAGCGGGCGGAGCTGCTGGCGGGCCGCGGCGAGGTGCTGGTGGCCCGCGCCGAGCACGGCGACGGGCTCGGCGTGGCCACCGACGCCGTACGGGTGCTGCGCGCGGCGCTGGCGCTGACGGCCGACAGCGACCCTCATCTGGCCGACCGGCGGCTTCTGTTCGGCCGGGCGCTGCGTCATCATCACGGCGCGGGCGGAACGCCGACCGATCTGCACGAGGCCGAGTGGGTGCTGGCGCGTGCGGCCCGGGGCGCGCGCGACGACCGTACGGCGGCCCTGGCCTGGCTGGAGCGCGGCGATGTGCTGCTGGCCCTGGCGGGCGGCTCCGGGGCGCCGGAGTGGCTGGACCTGGCGGCCGAGTCGTACCACCACGGCGTCCGCAGCGCCGACCGGGCCGGTGAACCGCTGCTGGCCGCCCGGGCGCACCACCAGCGCGGGGTGGTGCTGGAGCGGACGGCGGGACCCGGGCACGCGCTGGAGTCCTACCGGGCGGCCTGGACGCTGTGGCAGCGCGCGGGCGCGGCCCGGGGACCGCAGGCGCAGTCGACGTTCGAGCGCATGACCGCGCTCGCCGGAGCAGGGGGACGGTGAAGGGGTGTGGGCAGGGTGACGGAACCGACCGGGCCGGGCGGACACGTGGGGGCCCCGCTGCCCGACTACACGGGCGTCGATCTGGCCGCGCTGCGCGCCCGGGTCGACCACCCCGTGCTGGGCGCCGTCCTGGCCACGCTGCTGGCCCGTTCCTGCGACGCCGACGGCGGTCTCGTGGCGTATCACGAGGACTCCCCGGGGGTAGAACGGTAGCGGCGGCACGGGGCCGCCCACGGGGAGGCGATGCTGTGCAGACCGCTTCGGACGACAGCTTACGGATCGCCCGGGACCGCCGGTCGGCGCCGTGGCCGCACGCCGAACTGGACGTGGCGGCCCTGCGGCGCGCGGGCCACCGTCCCGTCCCCTTCCGGCAGTTCGTCCTCAAGGTGCACAGCCGCTGCAATCTGGATTGCAGCTACTGCGTCATCTACCAGGGCGAGGACGCCAGTTGGCGGGGCCGGCCGGCGCGGGTGGCGCCGGGGGTGATGCGGCAGACGGCGCTGCGGATCGCCGAACACGCGGGCACCCACGGGCTGTCCGAGGTCCGGATCGACCTGCACGGCGGTGAGCCGCTGCTCTCGGGCGCCGACACGGCCCTCGCGTACGCGGCCGCGGTGCGCAGGGCCCTGCCCGCCGGGGTCGCGCTGCGGGCCACCGTGCAGAGCAACGGCACCCTCATCACCGACCGCACCCTGGACCGGCTCGCCGACGCGGGCATCCGGGTCGGGCTGAGCCTGGACGGCGGCACCGCGCACCTGAACCGGCGCCGGGTGGACCACGCGGGGCGCCCGTCCTGGCCGGCGGCCCGGCGCGCGGCGCGGCTGCTGTCGGACCGCCCCGAGCTGTACGCGGGCATCCTGTGCGCCATCGACGTCACCAGTGACCCCGCGCAGGTGTACTCCTCGCTGGCCGAGCTGCGCCCGCCCCGCCTGGACCTGCTGCTGCCGCACGCCAACTGGTCGAGCCCGCCGCCGGGCCTGCCCGCCCGCGCCCCGGGGGCGTGGTCCGCGGTGCCCACCCCCTACGGCGACTGGCTGGCCGCCGCCTTCGACCTGTGGTGGGACGGCGCGCCCGACGGCTCGCAGCCGCGGGTGCGGCTGTTCACGGAGGTCGTGGCCCTGCTGCTCGGGGTGCCCAGCACCACCGAGTCGATCGGGCTGTCGCCGACCTGCGCGGTGGTGGTGCACACCGACGGCTCGGTGGAACAGATCGACTCCCTCAACCTCGCCTACGACCACGCGACCGCCACCGGCCTGGACGTCTTCGGGCATGCCTTCGACGAGGCGCTCGACCATCCGGGGATCGTGGCCCGCCAGCTCGGCGAGGCGGGTCTCGCGGACGAGTGCCGGGCCTGTCCGGTGGGCCGGGTGTGCGGGGGCGGCAACTACGGTCACCGCTTCTCGCGCGGTACGGGCTTTCGGCACCCGTCGGTGTTCTGCGCCGACCTGGAGCGGCTGGTCCGGCACGCGTCCGCGCGACTGAGCGCGGTGATGCCCTCGGATTGAACGACGTATCGCTTAAAGTGCACGCGAACGTACCCACAAAACCGTCAAAAAACGTCATTCCATTGATTTCGGTGTAGGGAGACGGTCGGATGACCGACAGGTCCAAGGGCGCCGAGTCCCACGAGCACTTCACCATCAGCTACGCGGGATTCAACCGGCCGTGGGCGACATGGATCGCGCATCAGCTGGAGCAGCTCGGCCACGAGACGACGCTGCTGCGCTGGGACCCTCCGCTGCGGATGCCGCTCACCGACGCGCTGCGCAGCCTGCTCAAGGCGCCCGGCCGGGTGCTGCTGGTCCTGGACGACTGGTACTTCTCGCTCGGCCCGCGCTCGGACGCCGAGTGGACCGAGGCGCTGCACGAGGTGGTGCCGGCCCATGTGGACCGGTTCTCCGCGGTCAGCGTGGCGACGAGGGCACTGCCCGCCACGGCCGCTCCGCTGCGCCCGGTCGACCTGCGCGACCTGGACTCGCGCGAGGCGCGCCGCCGTATCCTGCGCCGCCTGGACCTCGACCGGTCCGCCGAGCCCCTCGCCCCCGCTGGCGCCGCCGCGCCCCGCTTCCCCAACGACCCGCCGTCGGTGTGGAACGTGCCGCGCCGCAACGTCCGCTTCACCGGCCGGGACGCGATCCTGGAGGAGCTGCACGCGCGCTTCGAGCGCGGTGGGCGCGGCGGCGCGCGGGTGGCGCTGCGGGGCATCTCCGGTGTCGGCAAGAGCCAGATCGCCAACGAGTACTCGCACCGCTTCGGCAACGACTACGACATCGTGTGGTGGGTCGGGGCCCGCTTCCGCGCCCCCGCGCGCGAGCAGTTCGCGCAGCTCGCCCCGCGCCTTGAGCTGCCCGTCGGCCAGGAGCTGGGCGAGCGGATCCGGGCGGTCCACGAGGCGCTCAGGACCGGGACGCCGTACCGGAGGTGGCTGCTGATCCTGGACTCCGCGGACGACATGGAGCAGATCGAGGACCTGCTGCCGGAGGGCAACGGCCACGTCCTGATCACCACCCTCACCCAGGACTGGGCGGCCTCCGGGAACGTCACCGAGATCGAGGTGCTGCCCTTCCGGCGGACCGAGTCCGTCGCCTACGTCCGCAGGCGGGCCCAGCGGCTGACCGACGCGGAGGCCGACCAGCTCGCCGACGCCGTGCAGGACCTGCCGCTGCTGCTCGCGCAGACCGCGGCCTGGCTGGACGCCAACGCGATGCCCGCCAAGGACTACATCTCGATGATCCGGCGCGGCGAGGCCAGCCAGATCGGCATCCGGATCTCCTCGGACTACCCGATGGGCTTCCAGACCAGTTGGTCGATAACCCTCAACACGCTCCAGGAGAACAACCCCGAGGCCGTCGAACTGCTGCATCTGTTCGCCCTGTTCTCCCCGGACGCCATCCCGGTGCGGCTGATGCAGGCCGCGCACCCGTCCGACCTGCCGGACCATCTGGCGGCCCTCGCGGGCGACCCGATCCGCTGGCACACCGCGCTGCGCCGCCTGTCGGAGTCCACCGCGGTCCGCCTGGACTACGTGGAGTCCTCGGAGGCCGAACCGGCCGTGGACCGCGTCTCCATGCACCGCCTCTACCACAGCTTCCTGGTCAGCACCCTGACCGAGGACCGTCGCGAGGCGCTGTCCACGATCGCGTGCACCCTGCTGGCGGGCGCCGACCCGCGGCGGCCGACCGACACCCGCGAGTGGGCGCGGTACGCCGAGCTCATCCCGCACCTGGAGACGGCCGGGACGCTGGACAGTGCGGACCCGGTGGTGCGCGGGCTCGTGCTGAACTGCATCGAGTACATGCGGGTGCGCGGCGAGAACCGGGCCGCCCTCCGACTGTGCGAGCAGGCCGTCACCCGCTGGCGCACCCGGCTGGGTCCGGAGGACCGGGACATGCTGATCCTGATCCACGACCACGCCAACATGCTGCGCCGCAGCGGCCGTTACCTGGAGGCGGAAGCCGTCGGGCGGGCCGTGTTGGACCAGCTCGCGGAGACCCGCGCCGAGGACGACCCCGACCTGCTGCGCGCCAAGAACGGACTCGGCGGCACCCTGGTGTCCCTGGGGCGCTACGACGAGGCGCACGGCATGTTCGAGGAGTGCGTGCGGGCGTACACCGGGACCCTGGGCGCGGACGCCCCGCGCGCCCTTCAGGACCGCGGCAACCTCGCCGTGGTCACCAGTCTGCTGGGCCGCTACGAGGAGTCGCTGCGGCTGCACCGCGACATCCTGCTGATCCGCGAGCGGATCCTGAGCCCACGGCACCATCTCACCCTGCGCTCCGGGATGTTCTACGCCTGGATGCTGCGGCTGCTGGGCCGCTACACCGAGGCGACGAGCCGGCAGGAGCTCAACGTCCGGGCTCACCGCAACACGATGGACCGCTACACCCCCCAGACCCTGTTCGCCGAGCACAACCTGGCGCTGTGCATGAGACGCAACGGGGACCTCCTGGGCGCGGAGTCGCTGATGCGCAGCGTGGTGGAGCGGTTCGTGCAGCGGCAGGGGCCGAACCACCCCGACTCGCTGCTGGTGCAGGCCGACTTCGCCACCTTCAACCGCGAGCACGGCAACCTGGAACAGGCACGGGAGTCGGCGGCGGTCGTCGCCGAGCAGTACGCCCGGCTCGTCGGCCCGCAGCACCCTTACGCGGTGGGCACGGCGGGCAACGTGGCGCTCGCCCTGTGGGAGTACGGGGAGCGCGACGAGGCGCTGCGGATCGCGGAACGGGCGCTCGTCGACATGCGCGCTGCCGTCGGGCCCTCCCACCCCTGGGCGCTGGGCGCCGGACTCAACGCGGGCGGCGCCCGCAGTCTCGCCGGGGACGAGGAGGGGGCGGCCGAACTCACCCGCGCCGTCCTGGAGTCGGCGCGCACGGCGATGGGCGAGACCCATCCGCTGACCCTGTCGTGCAAGGCGGCACTCGCCTCCGACCTGCGGATACTGCGACGCGGCCAGGAGGCGGCCAAGCTGGAGCACGAGGCGCTCCAGCAGCTGTCCGACACGCTCGGCGCCCAGCATCCGCACACCCAGTCGATCCGCCGCCGCGAGCGGCCCTACTGGGACTTCGAGCCGCTCCCGACCTGACGCATAGGCAGACCCCAGCCGTCGCTGCCAACTTGATACCTGGCAAGGGCCCGGCGCGGGCATGTCCGCGCCGTCACGCCAGTAGGCTGGGCCGGGCCGTGTGTCAAGAGGCTGGTTCAGCCGTCCTGGAGAGGTGAACGTGCGGGGTACAGAAGGGGACAGGTCGCCCTTGCGTGGCGTGCGGGAGCCGGGCGGCACGCTGCCCGACCTCACCGATCTCGACCTGGCGGCACTGTCCCGCGAGGCATCGCATCCGGTGCTCGCGGCGGTCGCCACGGGCCTGCTGCCCCGCAAGCTGCGCGGTGGTCCCGCGGTGGCCTACTACGAGGACGGCCCGTATCAACTGTGACCGCCCGATGGCCTCTTGAGACCCTGGACGTCGCCGGCTTACGGCGGTCCGGCGTCCAGGCCGTGCCCTTCCGGCAGTTCGTGCTGAAGGTGCACGGCCGCTGCAATCTGGCCTGTACCTACTGCTACGTCTACGAGGGCGCCGACGACAGCTGGCGGGACCGTCCACGACGGGTGCCACCCCGCGTGGTGCGGCGCACCGCTGAGCGCGTCGCCGAGCACGCGGCGGCGCACGGACTGTCCTCCTTACAGGTCAATCTGCACGGCGGCGAACCCCTGTTGGCCGGCGTGGACACGCTCGTCGGGTACGTCAGCGCCGTGCGGGACGCCGTCGGCCCGGGGTGCAGGGTGGACGCCAGCGTGCAGACCAACGGCACCCTGCTCACCGAGGACCGGGTGGGGCGGCTGGCCGACGCGGGGATCGCGATCGGGGTGAGCCTGGACGGCGGCAGCCCCTGGCTGAACCGGCGCCGCGTCGACCACGCCGGGCGCTCCTCCTGGGCCGCGACGGCCGCCGGGATCGAGGCGCTGCGCCGCCGTCCGGAGGCGTACGCCGGGATCCTGACCGTGATCGACCCGGACTCCGACCCGGCCGAGGTGTACGCCTCGCTCACCGCGCTGGAACCGCCGTCCATGGACCTGCTGCTGCCGCACGCCAACTGGGCGCACCCACCGGCCGCCAGGGGCCCTCACCCTTACGCCGACTGGCTGATCGAGGTGTTCGATCTCTGGTTCGAGTCCGGCGAACAGGCGGTCCCCGTCCGGCTGTTCAGCGAGATCATCGGGCTGCTGCTCGGACTGGACGGCCAGGCCGAGGCGGTCGGGAACTCTCCGGTGGTGGCGGTGGTCGTCGACACCGACGGCGCCATCGAGCAGGTGGACTCGCTGAAGACGGCCTACCCGGGAGCCCCGGCCACGGGCTGTGACGTCTTCCACCACTCCTTCGACGACGTCCTGGACCATCCCGGCGTCGTCGCCCGGCAGTTGGGCCGCCAGGCGCTGGCCCCCGAGTGCCTGGCGTGCCCGCTGGCGGACGTGTGCGGCGGGGGCAACTACGCCCACCGCTACCGCGCCGACGAGGGCTTTCTCAACCCCTCGGTGTACTGCGCCGACCTGGACCGGCTGATCCTGCACATCGCCGACCGGGTGCGCCGCGCCGCCGACCTCGACGCGCCGGCCTGACTCGATCAACACGCTTGGGTCACGGGGCTGTTGACGTCGGCCCGGATTGGGGAAGGTAGGGGCACAGGGGATCCGGTTCGCTGGACGGGGGACGTGCTGCATGGCGATCGTGACAGGGGTGGCGTCGGACGGCCTGGACGGGCCGGTCTACGTCGAGGTGGACGGCGTACCAGCCACCGGCGGCATCAACGACGTGTACCGGGGCATCGACACCCGGGGCAATCCGGCCGAGCGGGTGATGACCGCGGCCCGCGAGGTGTACACCGACGGTCTCGACCTGGCCCGGCGGTGCGCGCGGCAGGCGGCGGACCGGCTCGGTGACCTCGGGGACGGACTCGTCCCCGACGAGGTGGAGCTCCAGCTGTCGATCAAGCTGGACGCCGAACTGGGCGCGATCCTGGTGAAGTCGACGGCGGAGGCCCAGCTCGTGGTCACCTTCCGCTGGAAGCCGGGCGGCACGTCGTGACCGGTGCGGCCGGTGACTCGCGGATCCACATCCTGCCGTACAGCTATGTGGTGGGGCAGACCGAGCTGAAGCTCGCGCTGGAACTGAACTACATCGCGCCGCGGATCGGGGGCGTCCTCGTCAGCGGGCAGCGCGGGACCGCCAAGTCCACCGTGGTCCGGGCGTTCTCGCTGCTGACCCGCGGGGAGCTGCCGGTGACCCTGCCGATCAACGCCACCGACGACCGGGTGCTGGGCGGCTGGGAACTCGACGCGCTGATGCAGGGCGTCGCCCAGACCCAGCCGGGCCTGCTGGAGGAGGCCGGCGAGAAGGGGCTGCTGTACATCGACGAGGTCAACCTGCTCGACGACCACATCGTCAACATCATCCTCGACGTCGTCTCCACCGGGGTGCTGTCGGTGCAGCGGGAGGCCATCGACGCCGTGCGCAGTGTCAGCTTCGGGCTGGTCGGCACGATGAACCCCGAGGAGGGCGGTCTGCGGCCGCAGTTGCTCGACCGCTTCGGGCTGATGGTCGCCGTCTCCGAGCTCGACCAGGAGGCCCGGCGGGCGATGGTGCTGGCGGTGCTGCGCTTCGACGACGAGGCCGGCACCGAGTCCTCCTGGCTGGCCGACGGACTCGCCGCGGACGAGGCGCTGCGCGAGCGGCTGGACGCGGCGCGGGCCGCGGTGCAGGACGTGACGCTGAGCGAGGACGTCGCCAAGCTCTGCGCCGACGTGGCCACCCAGCTGCGGGCCGTGGGTCATCGCGGCGAGGTCGTCACCGCCTGGGCCGCCCGCGCCCTGGCGGCCTTCGAGGGCGCCGCGGAGGTCGCGCCCCGGCATGTGCGCAAGGTGGTCCCGCTCTCGCTGCGCCACCGGCGCCCCGAAGCGGCCCACGGCGGACCCGTCGAATGGACCCCGGAGGAGTCCGCCCTGCTCGACGGGCTGCTGGGATGACCGCGGCCCTGGACGGGCGGGCCGGGGCCGCGCGGCAGCGCCTGTCGCAGGTGCTGGCGTGTTCCGCGCTGGGACCCGGACTCGACGGGGTGCTGCTGTTCGACCTGGAGCCGGAGATGGTGGCGCCGGTGATGGACGCCTTCGCGGGCCTGCTCGCGGTGGGCGGCGCGCGCCCGGTGCGGCGGGCGATGCTCGGCTCGGTCACCGGGGACGACGAGCTGTGGTTGCGGCCCACGCTGCGGCACGAGGGCGCCGGGATGAACTTCTCGCTCGCCCCGGGGCCGCTGGTCGACACCGACCCGGACGCCTCGACCCTGGTCGTCGTGCCCGACCTGGTCCGGCTGAGCCTGCCCGGGATGCGGGCGGCGGTCCAACTGCTGGGCGCCGACGTCGCCGCGGTGGAGCGCTCCGGCTTCCGCGCCCGCTGGCGCCCCCGGGCCCGCTGGCTGGCCGCGTGCCGCGAGTCGGAGGTGGGCCGCCTCTCCCCCCATCTGCTGGACCGCTTCCCGATCCGTTTCAACGCGGCGGGCCTGGAACCGGACCGCCTCCTGGACGCGCTGGACCGGCCTCGCGGGGACGTCCCGGACACGCCCCTGTCCGGGCCGTTCCTCGCCGAGCTTCCCGAGGGCTGGGAAGACGTTCTCGGCTCACCTCGGCGGGCGCGGTGCGCGCTGTCCGAGGAGGGCGCGGCCCGGGCCGTGGCCCTGTTCGACGCGGACCGGGGAAGCCGGCGGGCGCTCGGACTCGCGCGGCTGGCCCGGGCGTTGGCCGTGTTCGCGGGGGACGCCGACTGCGGGCCCGAGCGGGTTGACGAGGCCGCGCGGCTCATCGGGGTGGCCGCCCGGCCCCCCGTACCGCCCGGTTCCGGGCTGCCCGCCGACCGGAGTCCCGTCACCCACGAGGGCGACGGCGAGCGGCGGCCCGTACCGGAACCCGCGAAGCCCGACCCGGTGCCGGACGACGCCCTCGCGGCGCAGCCGTCGGGCGCCGCCGTCGCCGTACCCGCCGGGCCGGCCGAGGCCCTGGACACCTTCGCCGCCGACACGGGGGACGGGGTCGGCTCGCCCTTCCCGGAGGACGACGCGCGGCTGCTGAGGGAGTTCGCCCCGCTGCGGATCCCGTGGCAGCGGCGCCCGGAGCCCAGTTCGGCGCGGGGTCCGGTGATCGGCGTGCGCTCCGCGACGGCGCTGCGCGACCTCGCCTTCGTCGCCACCGCCATCGAGGCCGCCAAGCACCAGAACCTGCCTGGCCGTCGCGCCCTGCGCGGGGACGGGGAGGGCCGTCTGGTGGTGCTGCCGGGCGACTTCCGCAGTTACGCCCGGCTGCCGGTCGCGGAGCGCATGCTGGTGCTGCTGCTCGACCACACCTGCCGGCGCGGCTGGGACTGGCAGCCCGCCCTCGCCCCCTATCTCCAGTGGGCCTATACCGGCCGCGCCTCGATCTGCGTGGTCGAGGTCGGCAGCCGGGACGCGGCGCACGAGTTCAGGGCCGACCACTTCGTCGCCCGCAGCGTCCTCGACCCCCGGGTCGGCCGCGCCCTGCACCGCCCCGCCGGGCGCAGCAGCCCTCTCGCCCACGGCCTGGCGATGACCGACCAACTGCTGCGCCGGGCCTTCCAGCAGCGCTCCAACCTGGTGGAGGCCTGGCTGGTGGTGGTCTCCGACGGCCGCGGCAACGTTCCGCTGGACACCGGCACGGGCGACCGGCTGCCCGGTCCGGTGCGCCGTACCGGCATCGAGGACGCGCTGTCGGCGGCGGGCCGGATCGGCGCGATGGGGCGGATGCGGCTGCACTCCGTCGTCGTGGACGCCGCCCGCCAGCCGTACCCGGACCTGACGTTCCAGCTCGCCGACGCGCTCGGCGGGGTGACCGTGGCCGGACGCACCGCGCGGGGGGTGGCCGGTGTCCGTTGAACCGTCCGGCCCCCGCGGTCTCGGCGGGGCGATCCCCCTGGGCCCCGGCATGCCCGCCCGGCCGCCGGCGCCCGAGCCGCTGGCCGTGCCGCGCCCGGCGGCCGTCCCCGAGCACGTGGCCGAACCCCAGGAGGCCGTCCGGCTGCCCGCGGCGCCCGTCGACCCGGACGCCCGGCTGCCCGCCGGGTTCGCGAAGCTGTCGGTGCAGCGGGCGTACGGCGAGCCGGGGCAGGACGCGTTCTGGCTGACCGGGCACAGCGGTGAGCTGGAGACGCGGCTGGACTCCGAGTACACCCGGCTGCGCCCGGACGACCTGGCGCTGCACAATCTGCGGCCCGACAGCTCCATGCCGCCGAGCGAGATCCTGCTGGGGCTCGCCGAGTGGTCCGAGGGCCAGGCTCCCCTGGTCCGCTGGATCGACGGGCTGCGGGCCCGGCACGGCCCGGAGCTCCAGCTGGTGGTCTGGGACGACACCGACTACGACATCCCCTGGGAGCTGCTGCATCTGCCGGGCCGCCCGGAGCACGGCCTGGTCGCCGGGATCCTGGGCGCCCTGGTGACGGTGGTGCGCTGGACGACCGTCCGCGAGGCCGGGACCACCCCGTTCGGCACCCCGGCGTCCTGCTCGGGGCATGTCGTGGGCTACTACGCCGAGCAGATGAGCCGGGACGTCGAGGTGTTCGAGGGCTATGTGCACCGCGCGCACATCGGCACCCCCCGGACCTTCCTCACCGAACTCGCCCGCCCCGACCTCGGCGCCGGGCTGGTCTACATGGGGTGCCACGCCGAGTACGGCACCCGCGCCCACGAGGTCAAGATCGCCTCGGTCAGCTGGAGCGACCTCAACCGGCAGACCATGCCCGCGCTGCGCGGCGGCTCCACCCTGGTCTGCCTCAACGCCTGTGAGTCCGGGCGCCTGTTCGACAACCGGGGGCGGGGCGAGAGCGCGCTGCGCGGGTTCGCCGAGCTGTTCCTGCGCAAGGGCGCCGGCGGCTGCATCGCCACGTCCGGGAAGGTCGGCGACGACGTCGCCCACGAGCTGATCAGGGAGCTGGTGGGCCGGGTGTGCGCCGATCCGGAGCTGCCCGTGGCCCGCGCTTTGCGGGAGTTCCGGGCCAGTGCCGTGGCCCGATTACCCGACCCGCTGTCCTGGCTGGACGCCGACGGCAGCGAAGGCACCGAGCGGCAGCGGGAGATCCTGCTGGTGCTCCACAGCTTCATGTTCCTCTACTTCGGACACCCGCGGACCACGCTCCGGCTCAGGGTGCGCACCCAGGAGGTGAGGACATGACCGGCGACGCCTCCTCCCTGCTGGTGGAACCCCTGGTCGGCTGGCCCCGCACGGCGCAGGCCGGGCAGAGCTATCTCGTCACCGTCGACCTCAACGGGCCGACGGGCGACGAGCACTGGCCCTACGAGGAGGAGGAGTTCGACTTCGGCGTCGCGCTGGACGGCGCCCCGCACTTCGTGTGCGAGGCGCTGAGCGAACCCAGCGTCGTCCTGCACCGCTTCGGCGGCACCTACGGCCCGGCGCGTTTCGTGGTCACCGCCGACGGCACCCCCGGCCTCGGCACGCTCTGGCTGACCATCACCAACCGCTGGGGCGTGCCCGTGCGCACAGTCGAGCTGCCCAGCGAGATCGTCGCGGAGACGGTGCCCGCCGGCCCGGGGCACATCGTGGTGCCCTCCGCGAACGGCCGCCCCGCCCCCCTCCCCGGCGGCCCCCTCCCCGGCGGCCCCCGCCCCGGCCCGCTGCCCGCCCCCCGCTCCTCCGACCCCTGGTCCCCCGACCACGTGACGATCAGCTACGCCGGCAGCCACCGCGCCTGGGCCACCTGGGCCGCGCACCAGCTGCAACGGCACGGCTGCCGCACCGACCTGCTGCGCTGGGACCCACCGCCGGGCGTGCCGCTGACCCGCCTGCTGACCGATCTGCTCGGCGCGCCCGGCCGCATCCTGTTGCTCCTGGACGAGGGGTATCTGCGGCTCGGCCACCGCACGGAGGCCGAGTGGGCCGGGGCGTTGGCCGACGTGGTGCAGCCGCGCCGCGACCGGTTCGCCGCGGTCGACCTGTCCACCCTCGCGCTGCCCGCCGCGGCCGCCGTCCTCGGCCCGCCCGCGCTGCGGGACCTGGAACCGGCCGAGGCGCTGCGCCGCATGCTGGCCGCGCTCGGCCTGGAGCACACCGAGCCGGACCCCGAGGAGGACGCGCCCCTCGCGCCGCGCTTCCCGGACGCGCCGCCCGCCGTGTGGAACGTGCCGCGCCGCAACCTGCGCTTCACGGGCCGCGACCCGGTCCTCGAGGAGCTGCACGCCCTGTTCGAGAGCGGCGGTCCGGCCGGGGCGCGGGTGGCGCTGCGGGGGATCTCGGGGGTGGGCAAGAGCCAGATCGTCATCGAGTACGCGCACCGCTTCGCCAACGAGTACGACGTGGTCTGGTGGATCAGCGCCGGCTTCCGGGCCACCGCACGCCAGCAGTTCGCCGACCTCGCCGACCGGCTCCAGCTGACCGACGCGCGGGCGCTGGGCGAGCGGGTGCGCGCGGTGCGGGAGGCGCTGCGCACCGGACGGCGGCGCTGGCTGCTCATCGTGGACAGCGCCGACGACATGGAACAGGTCGACGACCTGCTGCCGGAGAGCGGCGGCCATGTCGCCATCACCACCCTCACCCGCGGCTGGGCGGCCTCCGGCGGGGTCGCGGAGATCCAGGTGGAGCGGTTCACCCGGGCGGAGAGCGTCAGTTACGCCTGCCGTCACGTGGAGCGGCTCACCGAGGACGAGGCCGACCAACTCGCGGACGCGGTGGAGGACTTCCCGCTGCTGCTCGCGCAGACCACGGCCTGGCTGGACGCCAACCGGATGCCGGCCGCCGACTACATCGCCCGGCTGCGCCGCGCCGACGCCGACGACATCGGCATCCAGACCCTGCCCGACTACCCGATCGGCTTCCAGGCCAGCTGGGCGATCACCCTCAGCTCCCTGGAGCAGGACAACCCCAAGACGACCGAACTGCTGCGCCTGTTCGCCATGTTCTCCCCCGGCTCGATCCCGGTGCGCCAGCTCCAGCAGGCCCGCGGTGACCTGCCGCCGCATCTGAACGAGCTGGCGGCCGACCCGGTGCGCTGGCAGAACGCGCTGGCCCGCCTCTCGGAGTCGACGGCCGTCCGCATGGACTACGTGCAGGGCTCCGACAGCGACCCGTACGTCGACAGCGTGGAGATGCACCGCCTCTACCACCGCTTCCTGCGCCGCACCCTCTCCCCCGCCGACCGCGACGAACTGTCCGCGGTCGCCTGCCGGGTCCTGGTCTCCGCCGACCCGCAACGCCCCTCCGACGTGCGCGCCTGGCCGACGTACGCCGGACTGCTGCCCCATCTGTATCCGTCCGGCGCGCTGGAGAGCGCCGAGGACTCGGTGCGCGAACTCGTGCTGAACTGCATCGAGTACCTGCGGCTGCGGGACGAGGAGAGCACCGGGCTCACCCTGTGCGAGCAGGTGCTGGCGCGCTGGCGGGTGCGGCTGCCGCCGACCCATCCCTCGATGCTGGTGCTGGTCCACCAGCACGCCAACATGCTGCGCCGCTGCGGCCGTTACCGGGAGGCGGAGGCCGTCGGGCGGGCCGTCGTCGAGCAGTTGGAGTACGAGCGGGAGGCCGACGACTCCGATCTGCTGCGGGCGCAGGTCGGGCTCGGCGGAACCCTGATGGCGCTCGGCCTGTTCGAGGAGGCGCACCAGCTGTGCGACCGGGTGTGGCGGGCCTACGACGCCCTGGAGGGGCCTCAGGCGCCGCACACCCAGGGTTCGCTGCACAACCTCGGCGTGGCCCTCGGACTGCTCGGCCGCTACCTGGAGGCGGCCGCCGTGCACCGTGAACTGCTGGCCCTGCGCGAGCGGTTGCTGCCCCGGCACCACCGTCTGACCCTGCTGACCGGGCTCACCTATGCCCGTTCGCTGCGGCTGCTCGGACGCCACCGGGAGGCCGCCGAGCTCCAGGACACCAACACCCGGCTGCACCGCGAGACCATCGGCGAGTACCACAGCCAGACCCTGCTGGCCCTGCACAACCAGGCGCTGTGCCTGCGCCGTTCGGGGCGCTACGAGGCCGCCGGGGAGCTGTTGCGGGGCCTGGTGGAGCGGTGCGGTCAGCTTCAGGGCGCACGGCATCCGATGACGCTGATGATCCAGGCCGACCACGCGTCCTTCCTGCGCACCCACGGCAACCCCCACGCCTGCGCCGACCTGATGCTCCAGGTCGCCGAGGACTATCGGCACCTGCTGGGCGAGGACCATCCGAACACCGTGGGCGTGCAGGGCAACCTGGGGCTGGCGCACTGGCGGCTCGGGGACCACGTGGCGGCGCGGCGGCTGGTCGAGCAGGCGCTGCGCGGGATGACGTCCGCACTGGGCGCCGACCATCCCTGGACCCTGGGCTGCGCCCTCAACGCGGCGGCCGTGCGCCACCTCTCGGGGCGCCGGGAGGAGGCCGCCGCCGTCCGCGAGGACACCCTGCGGCGGGCGCGGGCGGCCGTCGACGAGGGGCATCCGCTGCTGCTGGCCTGCGTGGCGGCGCTGTCGACGGCGGCCGACGATCCGCCGTACTGGGACTTCGAGCCGCAGCCCATCTGAACCGCCCGCACCGGGGCGGCCCCTGGCGTCCGGCGGGGCTTCTCACCCGACCGCCGCCCGCTCCCCCGAGACGGGGAACCCGGGTGTCCTCAGCACCCGGCGTTCCCCGTCCACGGCGAAGACCTCGCAGCCGGGGAGGGCGGCCGCCCAGTCCACGCCCTCGGTGCCCATCGCGAACGCCGCGGTGGCGACCGCGTCGGCCTCGGTGAGGGAGTCGGCGACCACGGTGAGGCTGAGCAGTCCGGTGGCGGGGCGGCCGGTGCGGCCGTCGATGATGTGGTCGCCGCGTTCGTAGCGCGCGGAGGTCGCGACGGCGCCGTCCGTCAGGTCCAGCACGGCGCACAGCTGGTCGGCGTGGTCGGGGTGCCGTACGCCCACCCGCCAGGGGCCGCCGGCGGCGATCACGTCACCACCGGCGTTCAGCACGAACCGGGTGGCGCCGGCCGCTGTCAGCAGCTCGGCGGCGCGCTGCACGGACCAGCCCTTGACGACCGCGCAGGGGTCGAGGCCCCGCCCCGGCAGCCGTACGTCGAAGGCGCCGCCGGTGGCGGCCCGGTAGTGCTCGCACAGGTCGAGCACGATCCGCAGGTCAGCGCTCACCTCGCCCTCGGTGATCTCGCCCCGGCCCAGCCGCGACACCTCGCTGTCGGGCTTGAAGGGGCTGAAGCGGGCGTCGACCTCGCGCAGCCAGGCGAAGACGGCGTCCGCCTCGCGCTCGCCGATGTGCTCGTCGTCGACCCGCAGCGAGACCGGGAACCCCATGACGTGTTCGACCCTGTGCACGGTCAGCCCTTCGCGTCGATCGCGGCCTGGAGGGACTCGCGGTAGGCGTCGCTGGTGATCGTCGCGCCGGACACCGTGTCGACGTCCGCGCTCTGCGCCTGAAGCGTCTCGGCGATCAGCTTCGGCACCGCCGCCGTGGTCTGGGGGTGGTTCGGCTGCTGGAGCATCCTCACCGCGGAGATCTTGTCACCGCCGAAGGTCACCTGGACCTGCACGGTGCCCTTCTCGGTGTTCACCGCGGGGCCGTCGACCGTGCGTGCCGCCGAAGCGGTGGACGCGGACGGGGAGGGCGAGGCGGCGGCCGCCTCGGCGTGGGCGTCGATCGCGGCCTGGAGGGACTCGCGGTAGGCGTCGCTGGTGATCGTCGCGCCGGACACCGTGTCGACGTCCGCGCTCTGCGCCTGAAGCGTCTCGGCGATCAGCTTCGGCACCGCCGCCGCCGTCTGGGGGTGGTTCGGCTGCTGGAGCATCCTCACCGCGGAGATCTTGTCGCCGTCGAAGGTCACCTCGACCTGGACGGGGCCCTTCTCCGTGTTCAGGGTCGAGCCCTTGACGACGGTGCCCGACGACGAGGATCCGGTGGAGGAGGAGGCCGACGGGGTGGAGGCCGCTTCCGGGGTCGTTGTGCTGCCGCCCAAGGAGGGCTCGTAGCGCCAGACGGGGACCAGGCCCGCGATGCTGAGGACGACTACAGGTATGGCTCGTTTCACGATCTCTTCCTCATCCCGCCAGGCTGAAGCGCTCGAAGTGGGTCTGCGCCTTGGGCACGCCCAGCTCCCGCAGGGTGGCGAGCACGGCGTTCATCATCGGGGGCGGCCCGCACAGGAAGACGTCCCGGTCGGCGATGTCGGGGACCAGGCGCCGCAGCTCGGCCGGGGCCAGCTTGTCGGGGACCGGCGGGCCGGTGACCAGGTGCAGCTCGGCGCCCTTGGCGAGAGCGAGCTCGTGCAGCTCCTCGTGGAGGACGGCGTCCCGGTCGGTGGCGACGCGGTAGATGACGACCGCGTGGCCGTGCAGCTCCTCCAGGAGGGCGCGGATCGGGGTGACGCCGACACCGCCGGCGATGAGGACGGACTCGGGGCGGGTGCGGTGCAGCGCGGTGAAGGCGCCGTAGGGGCCCTCGGCGAAGACGCGGGTGCCGATCTCGAGGTGGCGCAGCGCGGCGGTGCCGTCACCGGCGACCTTCGCGGTCAGGCGCAGGGTGCGGCCGTCGGGGGCCGCCGACAGGGAGAAGGGGTTGGCCTGCCACCAGCGGTCCTTGGTGAGGAAGCGCCACAGGAAGAACTGGCCGGCCCGGGCGGGCAGCTTGTCGAGGTCGCGGCCGGTGACGTAGATCGAGACGACGTTGTCGGACTCGGGGACGACCGCCTCGACCCGGAACTGGTGGCGGAGGTTGCGCCACAGCGGCAGCACCATCCGGCCCAGGACGACCGAGCCGAGGGCGACGGTCCACAGGCCGTACCAGTACGCGGTCGCGGCGGTCGAGGAGGTGAACGTCGTACCGACGGCGACCTGGTGGGTGAAGGCCAGCAGCACCGCGACGTAGGTGTAGAGGTGGATGAAGTGCCAGGTCTCGTAGGCCAGCCGGCGCCGCGCGTAGCGGGCCGAGACGCAGCCGATGACGAGGATGATCGCGAAGGCGGTGAGCGCGCGGAGCACGCCCTCGGTGGTCTCGGCGAGGTCGACGACCGTGCCGATCGGTCCGACCTCGGTGCCCGCGGCGTAGCCGAAGGCGATGAGGACGAGGTGGGCGAGGAGCGTCCACAGGATGCCGAACCCGGTCCAGCGGTGCCAGGACGTCAGCCGGTCCATGCCGATCCGGCGGTCCAGCCAAGGCAGCCTGGCCACCAGCAGGAGCTGGAAGGCCATGAACAGGGCGCCGTAGAGACCGGCGAGCCGGCCCAGCACGATCAGCGCGTTGGAGGCGAACCCGGCCTGGGCGAAGAAGAAGGCGACCACGGCCACGTTCACGGCGATCACGGCGTACAGGCCCGCGCGGGCCACCACTTTGGGCCGTATCGCCGTGGAGGGCGCGGTGGGCGGTTTGACGGTCGTCGTCACGGAAGGGAGCTCCTTGATCGGGGCCGGTGTACCCCGAGCTTGGCTCGGGCGACCTGTCGATTACCTGTCGTGCAACTTTCAAGTGGTTATCGATGTGGCCGCGAGCCACCACCGGCCCCGGAGACGGTGCCCGCGTGACGCACTATGAACGGGTGGAAAAAGTACGCCTCCTCGTCGTGGACGACGACCCGCCCATCGCCGACCTCGTCGCGACCGTCGCCCGGTACGAGGGCTGGGACGCGGTGACGGCGAACTCCGGGGAGGAGGCGCTGAGCCGTGCCGCGGAGTTCCGGCCGGACATCGTGGTGCTCGACCTGATGCTGCCGGACATCGACGGCTTCGGCGTCCTGGAGCGGCTGCGCAGCTCGGGCACGATGGTGCCGGTGGTCTTCCTCACCGCCCGGGACGCGGTGGCCGACCGGGTGGCGGGGCTGACCCGGGGCGGCGACGACTACCTGGTCAAGCCGTTCGCCGTGGAGGAGCTGATGGCGCGGCTGCGGACCGTGCTCCGGCGCTCCGCGGGGCCCGGCTTCCAGCGGTCCGTGCTGCGGGTGGGCGACCTGTCGATGGACGAGGACACCCGCGAGGTGCGCCGCGCCGACAAGCAGCTCACCCTCACCCCCACCGAGTACGAGGTGCTGCGCTACCTCATGCGCAAGTCACCGACCGTGCTCACCAAGGCGCAGATCCTCGACCACGTGTGGGAGTACGGCTTCGGCGGCCGCTCCAACGTCGTCGAGCTGGTCGTCAGCCGGCTGCGCCGCAAGCTGGACGAACCCGACGACGGCAGGGCACCGCTCATCCACACCGTCCGCGGCTTCGGCTACGTGATCCGGCAGGCGCCCGAGTGATCGGGCGGCTGCGCCGGACCTACCGCAGGCTCCGCCTCGGCACCCGGCTGGCCCTGGGCCTCGGCGCGCTGGCCCTGGTGGTGTTCGGCGTCGTGGGCACCGCCCTGACGACGTACATGCGCGACTATCTGTCGGCCCAGCTCAACGAGCAGCTCCAGCTCGCCCAGGTCGCCCAGTCCAAGAGCATCGCCGACCACGGCTCGCTCGCGGGGAAGAAGTACTACCGCTGGTACTACGCGGTCTACGACGTGAAGGACGGCACCGCCCGGCTGCGCACCCCCGAAGACGCCTCCGACCTGCCCGAGGACGTCGACGACCTCACGTCCCTGGCGCAGGCCCAGACCGCGGGCGGCACCGAGGTGCTGCGCACCGAGCACCTCGAAGGCGCCGGCGACTACCGGCTGCGGGCCTGCGAGGTCGAACCCGGCGTGGTCCTGGTCAGCGCGGCGCCGATGGACGAGATCGACGAGACCGTGGGGCAGCTGATCACGATCCAGGTCGTCACCTTCGGGCTCGCGCTGCTCGCGCTGGTCCTGTTCGGCCGGAAAGTGCTGCGCAACGGCCTGAAGCCGCTCAGCGACATGGCCCACACCGCGCACGGCATCTCCTCGCACAACCTCACCGACCCGGAGGCCCGGCTGCCGCTGCGCGCGGACCGCGAGGGCGGCGGCCCCGAGGTCGAGGAGCTGCGCACCGCGTTCAACACCATGCTGGAGCACATCGACGACTCGCTCGCGGTGCGCGCGGAGGCGGAACAGCGGCTGCGCCGGTTCGTCGCGGACGCCTCCCACGAACTGCGTACACCGCTGATGTCGGTACGCGGCTACGCGGACCTCTTCCAGTACGCCGCCGCCAACGCGCCCGGGGAACGGGAACGGCATCTGGCGCGGCTGCGCGCGGAGGCGGCCCGGATGGGCGTCCTGCTGGACGACCTGCTGCTGCTCGCCCGGCTGGACGCGGCCGAGGTGGACACCCCGCTGCGGCCCACGGACACCGACCTGGTCGCACTGGTCCACGAGGCGGCCGACGCCTTCCGCGCCGCCCACCCCGACCACCCCCTTTCGGTCCCGGACGCCGTGGACCCGCTCGTCCTGCGCCTCGACCCGCACCGCGTCCGCCAGGTCCTCGACAACCTCCTCACCAACGCGGCCGTCCACACCCCCGCCGGCACCCCGGTGTCGGTGACCGTCTCCGCCGAATCCGGCCGGGCGGTCGTCCGGGTCGTCGACGCCGGACCCGGTATCCCGCCCGCCGACCGCGAGAAAGTCTTCGACCGCTTCTACCGGGTCGACAAGGCCCGCAGCCGCGACCGCGGCGGCAGCGGCCTGGGCCTGGCCGTCGCCAGCTCCCTGGTCCGGGCCCACGCAGGGACGGTCGAGGTGAGCAGCGAGCCGGGCAGAACGGTGTTCACGGTGTCGCTGCCGCTCGGACGGTGACCGGACGGGCACGGTCCGTACCGCCAAGTGACCTTTGCGGACGCCAAGTTGGCAGGAGCCGCTGTTCTTGAACGGCTGGACAGATCTTCCGGGCTCCCCGAGGATGGCAGACGCCGGGCTGTGGAGTCCGTGCCCGTGGTCACCTGCACGGAGAGGCAATGCGGTCGGATCCCCAACGTTTGCTCGCCCTGGCGGTTCGCCGCATCGCCCGCGCCGAGGACCGTGCGGCGGTCGTCCGGGAGCTGTGCGCGGTGAGCGCGGAGCACGTGGCGGACGCGGTCCTCGTCTATCTCGACGCCGCCCCCGGCGGTGCGGGCGGGCCGGGGACGGTGCCCCGCACCCTCCGGCTGGCGGCCGGCGACGTCCGCGACGCCCATGTCCCCGCGCCACGCGGCCCCTCGCTCACCGGAGGCGCCCTGCTGAGGCGGCTTCCCGCCGGCGCACCCCCTCGGGTGCGGCAGGTCGTCGAGATCCTCGCCGCCGACCCGGCTCGCGGGGCGTCCCTCACCAAGGCCGCCATCGCCCGGCTCGCGGGCACCAGCGAGGCCACCGTCACCCGGGCCGTCCGTGTCCTGGGCCACCGCGCCTTCCATGAACTGCGCCTGGAACTGGCTCGGATGACCGCGAAGGAGCTGGAGTCCGACCCCGGGACCGGGAAGGACCCGGGCGGCGTCGTGGGCGGATCCGTACCGGCCCTCGCCTCGGTGAGCCCGTCCGGCGTCCTGGCCGAAGTCCTGCGCGCGGGTGCGACCTTGGGCCGCCCCTCCCCCGAACTCGACGGCGCGCTGCGTGAACTGCTGGGCGCGGCGCACCCCGCCCCCGACGGCAACCGTGTCCTGCTCGCCCCCCTGACCGGCACCCGGGGCGTGGTGGGCGTGGCCGTCTTCCTGCGCCGCCCCGACCGCGAGGCCTTCGAGGCCGCCGACGTCACGGCGGTCGGCGAACTCTCGACACACGTCGCCCTGGGGGTGAGCGACGCTCCGGCAGACGGGTCCCGCACGCGGGCTCTCATCGACGGGTCCGGCACGACGGCCCTCACCGACGGGTCCGGGTGGCGCGGCCGGACCGAGGGAGCGCTTCCATCGCCCGTCGCCGCGGACACCGTGCCCCCACTCCCCTCACGCACCGCCGCCGACGCCCTTCCCCCGCTCCCCTCACGCGTCGCCCCCGACGCCCCGCCCTCCACGTCCGCCGCTGTTCCCATGCCGATGCGTCAGGACGGGGACCGGTTGCGGTTCGCGGGGGCCGCCACCCGGCGGATCGCCCGGGGCATCGACCTGGACGAGATCGTGATGGGGCTGTGCCGGGCGACCGTACCGACGTTCTCGGACGCGATCCTGGTCTATCTGCGCGACCCGCTGCCGGTCGGTGACGAACGCCCCACCGGACCGCTGGTGCTGCGACTGCACCGCACGGACCGGATTCCGGAGGAGCCGGACGACGGGGCCCCGCGACCGGGCCCGCGCGCTCTGGACGAACTCGTCGCCGAGCGCTGCGCGGTGCCGGCGGGCGGCGCGCTCGCGGAGGTGCTGCGCGGCGTACGCCCCGTCTTCACGGACGCCCCGGCGGCCGACCTCGCCCTGCCCGAACTCCTCGGCAAGGAGGGCGAGTCGCTCGTCCCCGCCGACCGGCACGCCATCCTCGCCCCCCTGCGCGGCCGCCGCCGCGTCATCGGCGCCGCGCTGTTCCTGCGCACCCCGGACCGCCCCGCCTTCGAGCAGAACGACCTCCTGATCGCCGCCCTACTCGCCACCCACAGCGCGCTCGGCATCGACAAGGCGGCCCTGTACGGCCGGGAGGCGTACATCGCCGACGAACTCCAGCGCGCCATGCTCCCCGAGACCCTGCCCCGCCCCACCGGGGTCCGGCTGGCGTCCCGTTACCTCCCGGCCGCCGAGACCGCGCGGGTCGGCGGCGACTGGTACGACGCGATCCCCCTGCCCGGCAGCCGGGTCGCGCTGGTCGTCGGTGACGTCATGGGCCACTCCATGACCTCGGCCGCGATCATGGGCCAGCTGCGGACCACCGCCCAGACCCTCGCCGGGCTCGACATGCCGCCGCAGGAGGTGCTGCACCACCTGGACGAGCAGGCCCAGCGCCTCGGCACCGACCGCATGGCGACCTGTGTGTACGTGGTCTACGACCCGGTGGCGCACCGGATGACCATCGCCAACGCCGGTCACCCGCCACCCCTGTTGCTGCACCCGGGCGGCCGGGCCGAGGTGCTGCGGGTGCCTCCGGGCGCGCCGATCGGGGTCGGGGGCGTGCCCTTCGAGGCGATCGAGCTGGACGCCCCGGCCGGCGCCACTCTGCTGCTCTACACCGACGGCCTGGTGGAGTCCCGTATCCGGGACGTGTGGAGCGGCATGGAGCAGCTGAGGGAGAGGCTCTCCGCGACGGCGAAGCTGACCGGCCCCGACCGTCCGCCGCCGCTGGAGGCGCTCTGCGACGACGTGCTCGACATGCTCGGACCCGGCGACCGGGACGACGACATCGCGCTGCTCGCCGCCCGCTTCGAGGGCATCGCGCCGAGCGACGTGGCGTACTGGTTCCTGGAGCCCTCGGACGCCACCCCGAGCCGGGCCCGGCGCCTGGTCCGGCGCACCCTGACCCGCTGGGGCCTCGACGAACTGAGCGACACCACCGAGCTGTTGGTCAGCGAGATCGTCACCAACGCCGTCCGCTTCGCCTCCCGGCCGCTGACCCTGCGGCTGCTGCGCACGGACGTCCTGCGCTGCGAGGTCACCGACGACGAGCCCCGGCTGCCGGTGCTGGGGCAGGCACGCGCCACGGACGAGGGCGGACGGGGCCTGCACCTGGTGAACCGGGTGGCACGGCGGTGGGGGGCCACCCGGCTGAGCGGCGGCAAGGTGGTGTGGTTCGAACTCGACCGCCCCTGACCGGCCGCGCCCCGCGTCAGGGCAACGGCGACTCCGTCCAGATGATCTTTCCTTCCGGGGTGTACCGCGTCCCCCACCGCTCGGTCGGTACGGAAGGGACGTGGCGCGGTCGGCGCTACCGGCCCCGCGGAGGGCGTCCGCAGCTGCGGCGGACGATGAGTTCGACGGGGATCACCGGTTCCGGGTGCTCCTCGGCGCGCCCGTCCATACGGTCCAGCAGCAGCCGGAGCGCACGGGTGCCGATCTCGGCGAAGTCGGTGCGCACGGTGGTCAGCGGCGGCAGCAGATGAGCCGCCTCGGGGATGTCGTCGTAGCCGACGACACTCACGTCGTCGGGGACCCGGCGGCCCGCCTCGTGGAGGGCGTGCAGCAGGCCCAGGGCCGTCTGGTCGTTGGAGGCGAAGACCGCGGTGACCTCGGGGCGCCGGGCCAGCACACGCCCCGCCTCGTAGCCGGAGTCCGCGCTCCAGTCACCGACGAGGAGTTCGGGGATCTCGGCGCCGGCCGCCTTCAGGGTCCCCCGCCAGCTCTCGATGCGCTGGTCGGCGGAGGTCCAGCCGGCGGGTCCGGCGATGTGCCACACCGTCGCGTGCCCCAGCCGCAGCAGGTGCTCGACGGCCTTGCGGGCGCCGGCGCGGGAGTCGGCGGTGGCCAGCGGGGTGGAGCCCCTGACCTCGTTCTCCAGGACCACCAGGGGCGTGTCGAGCCGGGTGTCCGCCAGCGCCTGCCCCACCCGGTGCTGCGGCGCGATGGCGATGACGCCGTCCGCCCCCTCGGCCGACAGCCGCTCCACCGCCTCGGCGACCGTGTCGTGGTCGGCGGTGTCGTCGAGGGCGATGGAGCTGAGCAGATACCCCGCCTCCTGGGCGGCGGTGTTGATGGCCGTCAGGATGCTGGCGGGCCCGTACCGTGCGGCGTCGAAGGAAATGACACCGAGCATCCGGGTCCGCCCACTGGCCAGCGAACGCGCGCTGCGACTGGGCCGGTACCCCAGACTCCGCATCGCCGCCCGCACGGCCTCCCGGGTCTCGGGCCGGACGGCCGGGTGATCGTTGAGCACCCGGGACACCGTCTGCTTGGACACCCCCGCCAGCCGCGCCACGTCGTCCATGACCGGCCGCGCCCCCGCGAAGTTGCGCCGACTGCGCCCCTTGGGAGCGGGAGCGTCGGCAGCGCGAGGGGTCATCGGGCGCACTTTCTCACGAGGACGAGGGGCGGGCCTCAGCATAGGTCGCAAGCGCCGAGACGACGCCCTCAGATCCACGCCACCGACGCCGCGGACCATATCGCTGGCCCGCCCCATCGCGGCCAGGGGCGCCAGGGCCGCGGGGGCCTCCAGGACCGCGGGGGTCGCGGGGGTCGCGGGGGTCGCGGGGGTCGCGGACCATAACGCCGGCCCACCCGAACGCCGCCAGGGGCGCCAGGACCGCGGGGGCCGCGGGAGCTGCGGGGGCCGTCAGGACCGCGGGAGCCGCGGGAGCCGGCAGGGCTGGCAGGGGCCGCAGACCATGGCGCCGGCCCACCCCAACGCCGCCAGGGGCGCGGGGAACTGGCGCCCAGCCCCCACCCACCCGCAGCCGAACACTCCACAGCACCGCACTGCGAGAACCCCGGATCACCCCAACACCCTCAGGGGCGCGGGGAACTGCGCGCCCAGCCCCCACCCACCCGCAGCCGACGACCCACCCCCCACAAACCCACCCGCAGCCGACAACTCACCGCACAGTCCACCGACGGGACGTCACCAGCTCCACCCGCTCGACGCCCACCCTCCTCCACCCCTCCCCCGCCTGCGGCGGCACGTACACGCCGGCCGCGCCAGGCGCGGGCGACACCCGCAACCGCAACACCCCCTCCGGCAGCCGGTCCAGCCCGATGTCCCACACCCGCCCTGAGAAGAACTGGTCGGCGACAAGAACGTCCCCCACATACGCCCGCCCCACGTCCCCACTCCAGTGCACGCGCAACAGCGTCCCCGGCGGCACCTCGCGCGGCAGGTCCACCCGGTACTCCGCGGCGACGGCGTCGAAGTGTTTGTCGTCCGGCGCGCTCGCCCGCCCCTGGACCCCGGTGACCGGCTCGGGCGCGGCCCCGGCGGGCCGTACGAGCGCCACCGACGCCTCACCGGCACAGGTGCCGTCCGCGTCCAGGGTGTACCGCGCGAACCCCGGTTCCCCGTCCGGTGCGGGGAACACGGCGAACGACGGCCGCTCGGTGACCGCGTGCAGCCGCATCTCACCGCGGTCGAACACCACCCCGCCCTCGGCCAGCACGAGCCGCTCGGCGCCCCACACCACCCCCCGGTACGCGGTACGCGCGGTCGCCGCGTCCAGGACGAGCAGCCCGACCCGGCCACCCTCCACCGTCTCCACCTCGACCAACGCCTCGGTCCCGGGACGCAGCCCGGTGACGAGCACCCGGCCGTCGGCGTACCCGA
The DNA here is from genome assembly GCF_044386545.1 of Streptomyces sp. NPDC020489. Lineage (NCBI taxonomy): Bacteria > Bacillati > Actinomycetota > Actinomycetes > Kitasatosporales > Streptomycetaceae > Streptomyces > Streptomyces sp. NPDC020489. The sequence goes on along the minus strand of NZ_JBIRUZ010000003.1, from coordinate 288,243 downwards.
CGTCACCGGAGGGCGTGGACACCGAGCCCACCGCCTGCTCGGCGAGGGCGAGTTCGGGGGCGACCCCCTCAACGGCCGCCAGCACCAGCACCGTTCGACCGTCGTCGGCCACCGTGCACACCGGCTGGGCCGTCGCCCACTCCAACCGCACACCGGCCACGTCGAGCCGCAACGGCCAGCAGAGGACGGCACCGGACGGGACGGTCACGGGAGCGCTCGGAAGGCTCAACGGGCCGCCCCGCGCGAACTCCACGGTGAACGACGTCCCCGGGTGGTCCGGCAACGGCTCGTGCGGCTGGTGGTTGTTGACGAAGAGGAACCCGCACTCACCGTCGGTGCGCACGGCCCAGCGCAGGGTCTCCCGGTCGTCCTGTCCGCGCGGCCGCTCCTCGGGCAGCACGGACTCCATGGGCGCGATCAGATGCCCGAAGTCGGCCAACAGCAGGTGCTGAAGCCGCAGTTCGTCGTACGTGTCCCGGTACTGCCCGTACTCCCCCAGCGGCGCCTGGAAGTCGTACGTCAGGACGGGCAGGTCGTTGGGGTAGCCGGTGGCGTGGGACTCCTGGAGGGAGGTCAGTTCGCCCTTCGGGTTGGTGCCGCCGTGGAACATGTAGTAGCCCTGCCACACCGAGCCGCACCCGATCTTGGTGAGGCCGAGGGCGGCGATGTCGGCGGCGTCGACCCGCGGGCGCCGGTGGTAGGAGGCCGCCATGCCGCCGCCCAACTCGCAGGTGGCCCAGGGGAATCGGTCGGCGGAGGCATCGGGGGCGCTGCCGCGTACGCTGCCGAGCGGGCGCAGGTCGGAGCCGATGCCCTCGTCGTCGCGCTGATGGGTGAAGAAGAAGTGCTTGCGGCAGGTGTCGGGCCAGCCTCCGTCGGCGTCCGTCCAGAAGGCGTCGGTGTATCCGCCGTACAGCGGAAGCAGTTCGTCGGGTGGCAGTCGGACCCCGCCCCAGGCGGTCGACGTCCACAGCGGGGCGCTCAGTCCGGCCTCCTGCGCCATCCGCTTGAGGGTGAGCAGGTGGCCGGGCTGGTCGTAGAGCTCGTTCTCGATCTGGACGGCGACGATCGGGCCGCCGTGGGCGCGGTCGAGGCCGCGCAGCTGCCCGGCGATCGCTGCGAACCAGGGCCGTACGGCGGCCAGATAGACCGGGTCGTCGGTGCGGGGCGTGCCGTCGCGGGCCAGGACCCAGTCGGGCAGACCGCCGTTGCGCACCTCGGCGTGCACCCAGGGGCCGATGCGGGGGATGAAGTCCAGGCCGTGGCGGGCGCAGAGTTCGGCGAAGCGGCGCAGGTCGAGGTCGCCGTCGAAGCGGACGCGGCCCTCGATCTCCTCGTGGTGGATCCAGATGACGTAGGCGGATATGACGTTCACCCCGCCCGCCTTCATCTTCAGCAGCTCCTCCTCCCACTCCCCGGCCGGGAAGCGGGAGTAGTGGAACTCGCCGGAGACGGGGAACCAGGGTCGGCCGCCGCGGGTGAGGTAGCGGCTGGTGACCTCGATCGGGTCGGGCACGCCCGGGGCGTCGGTGAAGGGGAGGTGGCCGGTGAGCGGGGGCCCGCTGGGTGCGGGCACTCGCAGGTGGTGCGGCATCAGAACGTCTCCGGTCCGAGGTCGGGGGCGTCCGTGAGCTGGGCTTGGGTGCTGGTGGTGCCGTGCAGTTCGAGCAGGACGAGCTCGTTGGCCCCCGGGCGCAGGACCGGGGCGGGCACGTACAGGGTGTGCTGGGGGCCGCGGTTCCAGTATCGGCCGAGGTGGAAGCCGTTGACCCAGGCCTGGCCCTTGGTCCAGTCGGGCAGGGCGAGGAAGGCGTCGGCCGGTTCCGCCACCTCGAAGGTGCCCCGGTGGAAGGCGGGTACGGAGGCCGTGGCTGCCTGCGACGGGGTGAACGGCAGGGCGGTCAGGTCGGTGAGGGCCAGCGGGTGGTTGTCCCAGCCGCGCAGGACGGTGCCGTCGAAGGAGACCGCGCCGAGCAGACCCTTGGGGGCGCCGATGCGGGGGCCGTAGTTGACGCCGCCCATGTTCTCCACGAGCACCTCCAGCGTCGCGCCGGGGCGGGGCACGTGGACCGGCAGGGTCTCGTCGTGGTGGCGGCGTTCCAGGACGCCGACGGGGGCGCCGTCCAGGAAGACCTGGGCACGGTCGCCGACGCCGCCCGCGAAGTGCAGCAGCCCCTGACCGGCGGTCGGGACGGTGGTCCGGTAGAGCGCGTAGCCGGAGCTGAGGCCCAACTGGTCCATGGTCGCCGGGTCTTCGGTGTGCAGCGGCTCGGCGAGGGTGTCCGCGTGCGTCAGCAGCGGGGCGCGATGGGTCAACTGCACCGCGGTGGCGGGGAGTTTGGGTGCGGGGGCCGGGGCGGGCTCGTCGGGGACGGGCGCGTGGCGGGCGATGACCTCGCGGAAGGCGTGGTACTTGGGGCCGGGGTCGCCGGACTCGGTGAGCGGGGCGTCGTAGTCGTAGGAGGTGACGGTGGGTTCGTAGGCGTGCTTGTGGTTGGCGCCGTTGCTGAAGCCGAAGTTGGTGCCGCCGTGGAACATGTAGATGTTGACGGAGGCGCCCGCCGACAGCAGCCGGTCCAGGTCGGCGGCGGCGTCGGCCGCGTCCCGCGTGTGGTGCGGGCCGCCCCAGTGGTCGAACCAGCCGATCCAGAACTCCGCGCACATCAGCGGGTCTTCGGGTCGGTGCGCGCGGTACTGCTCCAGCGCGGCGTCGATCCGTCCGCCGAAGGTGCCGGCGGCCAGGACACCGGGGAGGCTGCCGGCGGCCAGGTGCTCGGGGATGGCCTGGTCGCAGGTGAACAGGAGTTCCTCCACGCCCCGGTCGCGGAAGGCCTGTGCGAGGTGCTTGAGGTAGGCGGTGTCGTCGCCGTAGGCGCCGTACTCGTTCTCCACCTGGACGGCGATCACGGGTCCGCCGGCCGCGGCCATGTGCGGCAGCAGCGGGGGCAGCAGGCGATCGAGGTAGCGGTCGATCGCGCCGGTGAAGCGCGGGTCGGAGCTGCGCAGCCGGATGTCGGGGTCGGCGGTGAGCCAGCCGGGCAGTCCGCCGCCGTCCCACTCGGCGCAGATGAACGGGCCCGGCCGCAGCAGCACGCGCAGGCCCTCGTCCTGGGCGAGACCGAGGTAGCGGGGCAGGCCGAGGAGGCCGTCGAAGACCAACTCGCCGTCCGGGTCGGGTTGGTGGGCGTTCCAGGGGACGTAGGTCTCGACGGTGTTGAGGCCCATCAGCCGGGCCTTGCGCAGCCGGTCCGCCCACTGGTCGGGGTGGACGCGGAAGTAGTGGATGGCGCCGGAGAGAATGCGGAACGGCTCGCCGTGCAGCAGGAAACCGTCGGGCGACGTCGTCAGTGCGGGCATGCGGAGCTTCCCTTCGCCAAGGCTTCGATGAGACTTCGGACTTCGATGGACTTCGACAAGAGCGGTTCGTGCGGGTGGGGTTCAGCGGGAACGGGTGCTGCGGATCAGCCAGAGCGTCGCCGCCAGGCACAGGGCCGAGACGGCGCCGAGGATGAGGGGGACGGCCTCGACTCCGGACCATTCGATGGCCTTGCCGAGCGCCGGTCCGGCCACCACGCCACCTCCCATCGAGGCGGCGATGACCAGGGCTCCGGCGCGGCGGGCACGCGGGGCGGCCCGGTGCAGCCAGGGCAGTCCGGTGGGGAAGATCGGGGCGATGAAGAGGCCGACACCGGCGTAGGCGTAGGGCGCCAACTCGGCTACCTGCGCAAGGAGCAGACAGACCGTCATGCCGGTGCAGGAGACGGTGATGATGGCCTGAGGCGAGTACCGCAGGGCGATCGGGACGACCAAGAAGCGACCGACGGTCATCATCAGCCAGTACACGGAGGTGGCGGTCGCGGCGACCCCGGCGCCGTAGCCGACCGTCTCCAGATGGGTGGGCTCCCAGCCGCCGACCCCGGCCTCGATGCCGACGTGCAGGACGTACAGCGCGACGAACACGGCGAGCACCGAGGCGAGGCTGCTGGCGACCACCGGTCCACCGGAGTCCGGGGACACCTCGGAGGGCTGCGGCGCCGTGTTCCGCACCCCCTTCAGGCACAGCAGCAAGGGCAGGTTGACCAGCGCGAAGACGAGGAAGACCGCCGGGTAGTGCTCGGCACCGACCGCGCCGATCACGGCCGGGCCCAGGATCGCCCCGATGCCGAAGTGGGCGTTGAGGATGTTCAGCATGGCCGTCGAGCGGTGCCCGAAGCCCACGGCGAACAGCTGGTTGAGGCCGTAGTCGAGACCGCCGAAGCCGAGTCCGGCCAGCAGTGCGGCGGCGAGGGCGAGCGGCCAGTTCGGGGCGAGCGCGAAGCCCGCCGCCCCCACGGCCATGAGCAGGTACGAGGCCCCGAGGATCCGCCGGTTGCCGATCACCCCGTAGCACCGGTCGAACAGCAGCACCCCGGCGACCCCGCCGACGAAGTGCGCGCTCAGCCCCAGTCCCGCGGTCGACGGGGACAGCCCGAACTCCTCGCGAAAGGCGGGGATCGCCGGGCCGTACAGGGCCTGGAGCGCACCCATGAGAACAAAGCCGACGCACGAGGCGACGGCGGCGGCCGGGCTGAACACCGGGGCTTGGACGACACGGGTCTCTCGCAGCACGACAGAAGATGTTACCGGTAACATGCGGGCCGTCAAGATTGCGGACGGCATGCGATCGGGCCCGTCCGCGGGCGGCGTCGACGACCGACGCGTGTCCGCCGGCCTCGGCCCCCGCCCCGCTATCGGCGGAGGCCCCCCTCCCCGCTCCGGCGGGGTCCCGCGCGGCCCGCGCCTACGAGGAGCCTGTAACGCCATGGGTCAGTGCCGAAGGCCGCGCCCTCGCCGGACCGGAAGTAGCCTGCGCCGGACGCCACGCCCACACCGGACCGGGAAGCGACCGACGCCGAAGACCACGCCCACACCGGACCGGAAGTAGCCCGTGCCGGACGCCACGCCCTCACCGGACCGGGAAGCGGCCGATACCGAAGGCCACACCCACACCGGACCGGAAGTAGCCTGCGGCGGACACCGCGCCCCTCACCGGGACCGGATCCGTCAGCCCAGGACCCGCTCCTCCTGCGCGGCCCGCGCCGCCGGTGCCTTGTCGCGGCCCGCGTCGCGCATCCGGCCGTAGGCGTAGACGCAGCCGGCCAGGGCGAGGTCGGACAGGAGCATGAAGCCGATGGAGTACGAGTCCTTGGCGCTGTAGACGGCGCCCATGACCAGCGGCGGGACGAAGCCGCCGAGGCCGCCCACCGCGCCGACGATGCCGGTCACGCTGCCGACCTGCGGTTGCGGGGTGACCCGGGCGACCAGCGCGAAGACCGCCCCGCTGGTCGCGCCGAGGGCGGCCGCCATCACCAGGAGGCAGACCGTGGCGCCCGGCACGAGGGCCGGGTCGAAGGCCTGCAAGGTCGCGAGGATCGCCACCGCGCCCAGCGCCCAGGCGGTGACCACGGCCGGGTGGACACGGTCCGACAGCCAGCCGCCGATCGGCCGGAACACCACGGCGACCAGGGCGAACCCCGCGGCCCTGGTGCCCGCGTCGGTGGGGTCGAGCTCGTACCAGGTCTTCAGGTACGTGGGCAGGTACACCCCGAACGCCACGATGCCGCCGAACCCGACCGCGTACAGCGCGGACAGCTCCCAGGTCACCCGCAGCCGCCCGGCCTGGCCGAGCCGCGTGGCGAGCGGGGTGGAGGGGATGGGGCGGTCCGGTCGGTCGTTGATGAGGAAGTACGCGAGCACCGCGTACAGGGCGAGGGCGATCGCCAGGACGAGGAAGGGGAGGTTCTCGCCGTGCCGGTACATCCGGGGGGTGAAGTAGCCGGACAGGGCGACGCCGCCCATGCCCATCCCGAAGACGCCGAGCGCGCCGCCCCGCCGCTTGGGCGGGAACCAGGAGTTGACGAGCGGGACACCGATGGCGAACGTCGTACCGCCGAGGCCGAGCACGAAACCCACGGCGATGAGCGCGCCGTAGGAGTCGTGGGCGGGGATGAGCAGCAGCACCGGCACGATCGTCAGGGCGCTGGTCAGCGGGAACATGATCCGGGCGCCGTAGCGGTCGGTGAGGGCGCCGACGGGCACCCGTCCGAGGGAACCGACCAGGACGGGCACGGCGACCAGCACCGACTGGGCGAACGACGTCATGTGCAGCGTGTCGTCGAGGTCCCCGGCCAGGGGGGCGATCAGGTTCCACGCCCAGAAGGTGAGCGTGAAACCGATGGTGGCCACCGCGAGGTTGCGCCAGGCGGCGGCGGTAGGACGGTCGTCGCCGGACATCGCCACGTCGGTCATGCGCGCTCCCAGACTCCGTGATCCCCCCGTCCATGACGGCACGGCCGCGGGCAGCGGGCAACTCGAAGGGGGCGGGTGGGGCGGCGGACGGCCTGGGCAGCCACGGCGGCCTCTTACCGGGGCTGGGCCTCTTCAGGGCGGGGGCAGGCGCACCCGTCGTACGCCCGACGACGTACGGAGGCGATCCGGCCCGAGGCCGGGCGGCCCCCGCCCTCGGCCCCCGGCCGGCCGGTCACCTCAGCCCTCGACCGGCGTCAGCCGCAGCGAGATGCTGTTGATGCAGTAGCGCTGGTCCGTCGGGGTGGGATACCCCTCCCCCTCGAACACGTGCCCGAGATGCGACCCGCACCGCGCGCACCGCACCTCGGTCCGCACCATCCCGTGGGAGCGGTCCGCGACCAGCTCCACGGCGTCGGTGTCCTTCGGGTCGTAGAAGCTCGGCCAGCCGCAGTGGGACTCGAACTTCGTGGTGGAGGTGAAGAGTTCGGCGCCGCAGGCGCGACAGGAGTAGACGCCCTCGGTCTTGGTGTCGGTGTACTCACCGGTGAAGGCGGGCTCGGTGGCGGCCTGCCGCAGCACGGCGTACTCGGCCGGGTCCAGCTCCGCACGCCACTGCTCGTCCGGCTTCTCGACGTCGTACGCCATGATGCTCAGCCCCTATCCACTGCTCTACTGCGCGAGACGGTCCAGGATGCGCGGTCCGAGGTCCGTGACATCGCCCGCGCCCATGGTGAGAACCAGTTCGCCCGCCCTCGCCATTCCCGCGACCAGCGCCGGCACGTCCGCCTTGTCGTGCACCGGCGTCACGTCCGCGCCCGCCGCGCGCGCGGCCTCGATGATCAGCTCGCTCGTCACGCCCGGGATCGGGTCCTCGCGGGCCGGGTAGATCTCCAGGACCAGCGAGGCGTCCGCCAGGGCGAGCGACTGGCCCATCTCCTTGCCCAGCTCCTGGGTACGGGAGAACAGGTGGGGCTGGAAGACCACCAGGATGCGCGCGTCGCCGGCGGCCGCGCGCATGGCCTCCAGGTCGGCCGTCATCTCGGTCGGGTGGTGGGCGTAGGAGTCGATGACCTGGACCCCGGCCACCTCGCCCTTGAGCTGAAGGCGCCGCTTCACGCCCGTGTACGCCGCGAGGGCGGTGGCCAGTTCCTCGGCCGGGACGCCCAGCGCGACGCCCGCGGCGAGGGCGGCGACCGCGTTGTGGGCGTAGTGGCGGCCGGGGACGGAGACGGTGAAGGTCAGCTCCCGTCCTTCGAGGAGAACGGTGACCTCGCTCTTCAGCCCCTGGGGCGCCACCGAGAGCACCCGGACGTCGGCGTCCGCGGCCTCCCCGTACGTCACCGTCCGCACCGAACCGGCCACCCGGCGGGTCAGCTCCCGCGCGCCCTCGTGGTCGGAGGAGATCACCAGCGTGCCGCCGGGGACGATCTTCGCGGCGAAGGTCTCGAAGGACTCGTAGATCTCGTCCATGGACGCGTAGTTCGCGTGGTGGTCGAGCTCGACGTTGAGGACGATCGCGACCTCGGGGGCGTACTTGTGGAAGCTGCGGTCCGATTCGTCGGCCTCGGCGACGAAGATCTCGCCGTCGCCGTGCAGCGCGTTGGAGCCTGGGGCGTCCAGGTCGCCGCCGATCGCGTAGGACGGCTTCAGGCCCAGCTCGGACAGGGAGACCGCCAGCATCGAGGTGGTGGTCGTCTTGCCGTGGGTGCCCGCGACCGCGATCGGGCGCAGGCCCTGCATCAGGGCGGCCAGCGCGGCGGAGCGGTGCACCACCGGGATGCCCAGCTCGGCCGCGCGGGCCAGCTCCGGGTTGTCCTGGCGGATCGCGGACGACACGACCACACAGCTCGCGTCGTCGGCGAGGTGCTCCCGCGCGTGCCCGATGTGCACGGTGGCACCCAGGGCGCGCAGCGCCTCGGCGGTCGCCGACTCCTTGGCGTCGCTGCCCGCCACCTTCGCCCCGCGCTGCGCGAGGATCTTCGCGATGCCCGACATCCCGGCGCCGCCGATGCCGATGAAGTGCGGTCGGTCCATGGCGGTGGGAAGGCCGGGTGCCATGCGTGTCTCCCTGTGCGTGAAAGGTGGGGCTGACGTTCAGCGGCCAAGCCTATGCCGAGCCACCGACAGGCACGGGCAGGCGGCCGTGCCCGCACCCTCCGCCGCCCCGGCCGCCGCCGCTACGCCTTGCTGTGCGAGAACAGCTTCAGCACCGGCACCCCCACCTTGTGGCGGGCCCGCGAGGCCCAGTCCCGGTGGAAGAACTCCTCGACGTAGTGCGGGTCGGTCAGCACGATCACCTCGTCCGCCCCGACCTCCTCCACCAGCGCCTTGAGGGAGTCCAGCGGGTGGTCCTCGATCAGCCGCCCCTCGGCCGCGCTGCCGGAGGCGCGCAGCGCCTGAAGGGACACGGCCAGGGCCCGCTCGCCGAAGGATCTGGCGGCGTCGCCCTCGGGCACCTCGTGCTCCTTGGCCGCCTCGTCCAGTTCGCCCAGCGCCACGTCGTCGATGGCCCGCAGCAGGCGGTCCGCCTGGTCGCCGCGCGGCTGGAGCAGTACGTGGAAGGAGACCTGCTCGTCCCCGTGCAAGGTGGTGACGAACTCCACGTCGGCGGACGTCAGGGCCTTCTCGATCATCAATACGCTTGTGAACACCGCGCGCCCCTTCTGCAAAAACCATCCTGCCCCGTGATCTCACGGGGCCCGAGAGCAAGTGTGCCCGTCGGAAGCTAAACGGAACGGTAGATTCCGCCGTTTTCGAGACCGGCGGTATCACTGAACGAGTCTCAAGTGCGCTGGTAGCGGCCGAAGAGAAACCCCTCCTCCTCCAACAGGGACACCAGTGCGAACCGTTGCGGAACCGCGACGGCCGGGCCCCCCGCGATGCGCTGCGCGTCCCCGACGGTGAGCATCGGGGAGAGCGTCAGACAGAGCTCGTCCAGCACCCCGGCGGCCACGAACTGCCCCAGCAGCCGCGGGCCGCCCTCGGTCAGCAGCCGGGTGAACCCGAGCTCCACGAGCGCCTGTACGGCGCGGGCGGGCTCGACGCCCATGCCGTCGCCCGCGATCACCACCCGGGCGCCCGCCTTCTCCGCCGCGGCGACCCGGTCGGGGGCGGCCGCGGCGCCGGTCAGGATCAGGGTGGGCACGAGCGGGGACGTGAACAGCGGCAGCGCGAAGTCCAGTTCCAGACCGGCGCTGACCACCGCGATCGCCGCCGCGGGCCCCTGTCCGGCCGCCGCCCTGCGCTCCGCGAACTCCGCACGCGCGCGTGCGGGCCGGTACCCCTCCTGCCGTACCGTTTCCGCACCGACGACGATCACGTCCGCCAGCGCCCTGAGCGTGCCGAAGATCCGCATGTCGGTCGCGTTCGAGATGGGCTGCGACTTCCCGTCGTGCTGAGCGGCGCCGTCGAGCGTGGACACCATGTTGGCCCGCAACCAGGGCACCGGCGCCCCTCCTTCGGCGGGCTCGGGATAGGCGTAGGCCTCGGCCAGCTCGTCGAGACTCCACTCCCGCCCGACCGCACCGGCCCCGTGGAGCAGCCCCGCGCCGAGCCCGGAGAGCGACGGCCCGCCGGTCGCGGCGCCGCCCCCGCCTTCGGCACCGGCCCCGCCCGTCACGGCGCCACCGGAATCAGCGCCCGCGATCCCGGGCCCACCGTCGAGTCCACCTGAAACACCTGAAGCATCACCCCCGTATGCCCCGCCGGAGCCGTCTGTCACTCCGGCACCGGCATCCCCGGCCCTCCCGGGCCCCTCAGCTCCCCCGGCGGAGACCCTCGTCGCTGTCTGGTCGGTCACAGGGAACAGGCGTCGCATGTCGTGCAGTGTGGCACGGCGCTTAGCATGGGGAACCGTGTCGTCCTCCTCCACCGCCTCCGGGACCAGCCCGATAGCAGACGCGGCCCCCCTGTCCCTGTGCGCCCGCGAGCCGCACGTCCCCGCGGACCGGCTGGTCGCCGAGATGGTGCCGCCGCCGCGGTTCGACTCGGTCCGCTTCAGCACGTACCTCCCGGACCCGGGCCAACCCAGCCAGACCGAGGCCGTCCAGGTCCTCGAGGCCTTCGCGGGCGGTCTCGGCGGGGCGCACGCCGTCGGCGGGAAGGAAAAGCGCGGCTTCCTCGGGTTCGGCAGGGGCAAGGCGCCCAGGACCCCGGCCGGCCCCCGGGGCGTGTACCTCGACGGCGGTTACGGCGTCGGCAAGACCCACCTGCTCGCCTCCCTGTGGCACGCCACCCCGGCGGAGCCCGCACTCAAGGGTTTCGGGACCTTCGTCGAGCTGACCAACCTCGTGGGCGCCCTGGGTTTCCAGAAGACGGTCCAGACGCTCTCCGGCCACCGCCTGCTGTGCATCGACGAGTTCGAGCTCGACGACCCCGGTGACACGGTCCTGGTCTCCACCCTGCTCGGCAAGCTCGTGGACGCCGGTGTCGCCCTCGCCGCCACCTCCAACACCCTGCCGGGCAAGCTCGGCGAGGGCCGCTTCGCGGCGGCCGACTTCCTGCGCGAGATCCAGGGCCTGTCCGCCCACTTCCGCCCGCTGCGCATCGACGGCGAGGACTACCGCCACCGCGGCCTGCCCGAGGCCCCGGCGCCCTTCTCGGAGGAGCAGGTCACCAAGGCGGCGTACGCCACCGAGGGTGCCTCGCTCGACGACTTCTCCCAGCTGCTCGGCCACCTCGCGCGCGTGCACCCGAGCCGGTACGGCGCGCTGACGGATGGCCTGAAGGCGGTGTGCCTCACTGACGTGAAGCCGATCCCGGACCAGTCCACGGCGCTGCGGCTCGTGGTGCTCGCGGACCGGCTGTACGACCGTGAAGTTCCGGTTCTGGCATCCGGACAGCCGTTCGACCAGCTGTTCAGCGAGGAGATGCTCCAGGGCGGGTACCGCAAGAAGTACTTCCGGGCCATCTCGCGGCTCACCGCGCTGGCCCGTGACGGTAAAGCACTCGTCAAGCCTGCCTAATTGACGAACTCCCCCAGGTCAAGAGCCGGTTCGCGCCAGCAGACGTACTTTTTCAGGCTCTCTTCAGCCGGAAACGTTAAGTTAACCCTGCAAAGAACTTTGCAGGGTTAACGTGTTTCTTGACCAGGCATTGACCAAGCCTTGGTGTGCTCGTGAGTCATGGATTACCGGGAGGAGGGGGACGCATGTCGCGAGACGTGACGACACCGACCGTGCTCCCATCCCTCGTCGACCCCCTGTCGACCCTCTCCTTCTTCGCAGTGACGGCAACGTTCGCAAGCGCGCACACGGTCAGTGATGCTTCGACCAAAGCTCCGCGGCATCACAGATCCAGAACGACGACAGCCGACTCTCCGGCCGCACTTCACGCCTTCCGCGGCTGAAGAGGACCGCTGTTCCCCCCCACCTGTCGTGCAAGCCCGACGCGCCGCTGCAGGCGCGCCAGGAGGAGTCACCACTGATGCAGCCCCTCATCGACAACGCCCGCCTGTTCGGACAGCGCCCTGAGGAGTTCGCCCAGCTCGCAGAAGGCCAGTCCCCACAAGTCCTCTTCATCACCTGCTCGGACTCCCGGGTCGTCCCGGCCCTGATCACGGGCGCCGGCCCCGGCGAGCTCTTCGAACTCCGCACCGCCGGCAACATCGTCCCGCCGTACACCCTGGAACGCCCCACCAGCGAGGCGGCCACCATCGAGTACGCCGTCGAGGTGCTCGGCGTCAGCGACATCGTGGTCTGCGGACACTCGCACTGCGGAGCCGTCGGCGCCCTGGTGCGCGGCGACGACCTGACCGCCGTACCGGCCGTGCGTGACTGGCTCACGCAGGCCGCGCCGCGCCCCGCGGGGGCGGTCGAGGACCCGACGGTCGCCGAGGGAGTGCAGAGCCATGTGCTGACGCAGCTGCTGCGGCTGCGCTCGTACCCGTTCATCGACAAGAAGGTGAAGGACCGTCAACTGACCCTGCGCGCCTGGTACTACGAGGTGCACACCGGGGCCGTGCGGGAACACCGCTCCGCCACCGACGCCTTCGAGGCCCTGTGATGACCATGCTGACCAAATACCCCCATTTGCGGCAGGACTTCGCCGCCTCCCTGGTCGTCTTTCTGGTCGCGCTCCCGCTCTGTGTGGGCGTGGCCGTCGCCTCCGGTGTCCCGGCGGAACTCGGACTCGTCACCGGCATCGTCGGCGGCATCGTCACCGGCATGATGCGCGGCAGCAGCCTCCAGGTCTCCGGACCGGCCGCCGGCATGACCGTGCTGGTCTTCGAGGCGGTGCGGGAGTACGGGCTGCCCGTGCTCGGGGTCATCGTGCTGGTCACCGGGGCGCTCCAGATCCTCATGGGCACCCTGCGACTGGGCCGCTGGTTCCGGGCCATCTCGGTCTCCGTGGTCGAGGGCATGCTCGCCGGCATCGGCCTGGTGCTGATCGCCGGTCAGCTGTACGCGATGACCGCCACGGAGGCCCCCGCCTCGGGCCTGGGCAAGATAGCCGGGCTGCCCGGGGCGCTCGTGGACGCCGTCACGGACACCCGAGCGCTGGCCTCGCTGGGGCTCGGGGTCGGCACCATCGCCGTCCTGGTGCTGTGGAAGCGCATGCCGGCCTCGGTCCGTACCGTGCCCGGTCCGCTCGCCGCGGTGGGTCTGGCCACGCTGGCCGCCCTGGCGTTCTCGATGCCGGTGGCGACCGTCGAGGTGCAGGGGCTGCTGGGCTCCGTCCAGCCGCCGTCCGCGAGTGCCTTCGGTGAGCTGGCGAGCATCGGCGTGCTCGCCACGATCGTCGCGTTCACCCTGATCGCGTCCGCCGAGTCACTGTTCAGCGCGGCGGCCGTGGACCGGCTGCACGACGGACCGCGCACCGAGTACGACAAGGAGCTGGTCGCGCAGGGCGCGGGCAACGCGCTCTGCGGTGTGCTCGGCGCGCTGCCGATGACCGCGGTGATCGTGCGCAGCGCGGCCAATGTGCAGGCAGGCGCCAGGACCAAGGCGTCCCGGGTCATGCACGGCGTCTGGTTGCTGCTGTTCGCGGCGCTGCTGCCGGGCGTCCTCGCCTACATCCCGATCCCGGCGCTGGCGGGCATCCTGGTCTACTCCGGCGCCAAGCTGATCCCCGTCGCCTCGCTCGTGACGCTGTGGCGCGAGCACCGCGGCGAGGCGCTGATCCTCATCGTCACGGCCGTGTCGATCGTCTCGGTCAGCATGTTCGAGGGCGTTCTGATCGGACTGGCGCTGGCCGTGGTGAAGACCGCCTGGGAGGCCTCGCATCTGAAGCTGGAGATCGTCGACAAGGGCGCCGGGCCCATCCAGGCGCATCTGTCGGGCAACGCGACCTTCCTGAGGCTGCCCAAGATCCTCGACAGCCTGGAGTCGCTGCCGCAGGACCGCCCGGTGGAGCTGGACCTGTCCGGCCTGCACCACCTGGACCACGCCTGCCGTCTGGCGCTGGAGAACTGGGCGGAGCGGCACAGCGCGGTCGGTACGGAACCGGTGCGGGTCACCACCCCGTAGCCGCGGGCCCGGTGCCTGGCCTCGCGCCAGGCGCCGGGCCCATCGGTGCGGCAGCGGAAGGACCCCCTCCCTGGGAGGGGGCGGGCCCGGCGAGGTCCGAACAGCCGGCCGCGCTCCGGGCTCCGGGCTCCGGGCTCCGGCTGCAACTCCGCGCTCAGGGCTCCGGGCTGCGGCTGCGGCTGCGGGCTCCGCGCTCCGGTTCCGGGCTCCCCGCTCCGGCTCCGGCTCCGACTCCGGGCTCCGGGCTCCGGGCTCCGGCTGCGGCTGCGGGCTCCGTGCTGCGGCTGCGGGCTCCGTGCTGCGGCTGCGGGCTCCGTGCTGCGACTCCATGCTGCGGCTGCGGCTGCGGGCTCCGTGCTGCGACTCCGGGCTCCGGCTGCGGCTGCGGGCTCCGTGCTGCGACTCCATGCTCCGGCTGCGGCTGCGGGCTCCGTGCTGCGACTCCGGGCTCCGGCTGCGGCTCCTGCTCCGGGCCGCGGCTGCCGCTGCCGCTCCGCCTCCGGCTACCGCTGCGGCTCCGGCTCCTCCAGACGGCGGTGGCGGTCGCCGCCACGACGAACCCCCCTCGTGCCGCCGTTCCCGGAGCGGCCCTCGGAGCATCCGGTCCAAGCGCACGCGCACCCGGCCGACGGACGGCCCTCCGAGCGGTGACACCTCTACGCGCGTGGTTCCCGCAGCCCGCGCCAGGTGATAGACACAGCGGCGTCACATCCTGTCCGCCAGCAGGAAGGTTGCTGCTCCATGTCCGCAACACGACGTCAGGTCCTCGCCCGCTCCGGCGCGCTGGGGGCGGGGATCGCCTTCAGCGGCGCCCTCTCCGAACTCTTCACGGGCACGGCCGCCGCCCAGAACCTCGGCCACACCGGCTACGGCCCGCTCGTTCCCGACCCGAACGGCCTGCTCGATCTGCCGGAAGGTTTCCGCTACCGGGTGCTGTCCCGTGAGGGCGACCAGCTCCGCTCCGGCGAGGGCCCGGTCCCCTCCAACCACGACGGCATGTCGGCCTTCGCCGGCAGACACGGCCGGGTCCACCTCGTGCGCAACCACGAGAACCGCTACAACGGCCGCATCGGCGTCCCGACCGTCGACGGCCTCACCTACGACCCGGGCGCCAAGGGCGGCTGTACCGCGCTGACGCTCGACGGCCGCAACAAGGTCCTGTCCGAGCGGGTCGCCATCGCGGGTACGGCCGTCAACTGCGCGGGCGGGCCCACCCCTTGGGGCACCTGGCTGACCTGCGAGGAGACCGAGGACAGGGCCGGCACCAACGGCTACACCAAGGACCACGGCTTCATCTTCGAGGTCGACGGCGCCGACCCGCGCCGCTCGGGCGCGGTCCCGCTGACCGCGATGGGCCGTTTCCAGCACGAGGCGATCGCCGTCGACCCCAGGCGCGGCGTGGTCTACGAGACCGAGGACGCGTTCCTGAAGCCCTTCGGCCTCTTCTACCGGTTCCTGCCCGAGAAGCCGTTGGGCGGCCTGGGTTCCCTGCGCGCCGGGGGCAGGCTCCAGGCGATGCGGGTGCCCGGCGTCCCGGACCTGTCCTCCATCCAGGAGACCGGCGCCTGCTTCGAGGGCGTGGAGTGGGTGGACGTACCGGATCCGCTCGCCGCCAAGACGCCCATCCGGCTCCAGGACTTCGGGCCCAAGGGCGTCACGCACGCGCAGAAGCTGGAGGGCTGCTACTGGGGCGGCCGCTGCGTGTACTTCGTGTCCTCCTTCGCCCGCAGCACGGACGGCTCGGCCGCGGACCACTACGGCCAGATCTGGCGCTACGACCCGTCGTCGCGCCGTCTGACGCTGGTGATCGTCTTCGGCCCGGACACCGACGTCCAGCTGCCCGGCGAGTCCCCCGACAACATCTGCCTCGCCCCCAGCGGCGGCCTGATGGTCTGCGAGGACGGCAACGGCGCCCAGCACGTCTACGGCGTCACGCGCCGCGGCGAGGTCTACGCGATGGCCCGCAACGCCCAGAACATCGGCACCGACGAGGAGCCGGAGTGGGGCGAGTTCGCGGGGGTCACGTTCTCGCCGGACGGCGAGACGATGTACGTCAACTGCTACACGCCGGGGACGACGTTCGCGGTGACCGGGCCCTGGCGCAGGTAGGTCCGGGCCGAGCATCCGCCGGGAGGCGCACCCCCGTCTCCCGGCGCATGATCGAGAGATGACCGAAAGGGGCGCACCATGGCCAGGAAGCAGCGGCGCGGTCTGAGCGAACTGCTCCGCGTCCCCGGCGGCGAGCGCGTCGACCTAGGCGGCTACGACGCCAGGGCGACGACCGGTGGCCCGAAGGACAAGAAGGCGGCTCTCGCGGTCACCGCCGCGATGGGCGAGCACCTCGCCCAACTCCAGGAACGGCTCTGGGCGGCGAGCACGGCCGGGGACCGCCGCCGGGTGCTGCTGGTGCTCCAGGGCATGGACACCAGCGGCAAGGGCGGCACGGTCAAGCACGTCATCGGCCACTTCAACCCCTCGGGCTGCCGCATCAAGGCGTTCAAGGCCCCGACGCCCGAGGAGCGCCGGCACGACTTCCTGTGCCGCGTTCGCCGGGAGCTCCCGCACGCGGGCGAGATGGGCATCTTCGACCGCTCCCACTACGAGGACGTCCTGATCGCCCGTGTCCGCGAACTGGCCCCGCCCGCCGAACTCGACCGCCGCTACGAGGAGATCAACCACTTCGAGGAGTCCCTCGCCGCCGACGGCGTCACGCTGATCAAGTGCTTCCTGCACATCTCCTACGACGAACAGCGCCGCCGCCTCCTCGAACGCCTCGACCGCCCGGACAAGCACTGGAAGTTCAACCCCGGCGACATCGACGAACGCGAGCTGTGGCCCGCCTACCAAGAGGCGTACGAGGTCGCCCTGCACCGCTGCGCCACCGAGCGGGCCCCGTGGTACGTGGTCCCGGCCGACCGCAAGTGGTACCGCAACTGGGCCGTCAGCCGCCTGCTGCTGGAGCATCTCCGGGCGCTGGACCCGCGGTACCCGAAGGCGGACTTCGACGTGGCGCAGTGCCGGGAGCGGCTGCTGAAGGGGGCATGACCGGCGCGTGAGCGTCGGCAATCCGGGGCGCGCCCGATTCGCCCCGTTATGTTCATAAGGTGATCATTCGAGTACGCCACGTGGCGGCCGCCTGCCTCCTCGGCGCCGCCCTCAGCGCCTGCGCAACCACCGCCACCGCCCCCGAGGCGCCCCGAACCGCCCGCCCGGCCCCCTCCGCCACCCCCTCCCGGCCACCGACCCTCGCCCCCGGCCCCGCCGGTCTCACGCCCGTCTTCCGGCACGGCTCCCGCACGCACGGCAGGACCGTCGCCCTCACCTTCGACGCCGACATGACCGCGGACCAGGGGGCGCGGGCGGCGGGCGGCGAGCACTTCGACCATCCGCGGCTCATCGCCACGCTGCGCTCGCTGAAGGTGCCGGCCACGGTGTTCATGACGGGACGGTGGGCCGAGGAGTACCCGGCGCAGGCCCGCTCGATCGGGCGGGACCCGCTCTTCGAGGTCGCGAACCACTCGTACAGCCACCACGCCTTCACCGGCGACTGCTACGGACTGCCCAGGGTCCCTCGGGGCGACATGCGCACCGATGTCGAGCGCGCGTACACCGCGTTCCGCACCGCGGGCGTGCCGGACGCGCGGCCCTACTTCCGCTTCCCCGGGGGCTGCTACGACCGTGCGGCGCTCAGGGCGCTCACCCCGGCCGGGGTCACCGCCGTGCAGTGGGACGTGGTCAGCGGGGACGCCTTCGCGACGGACGCGGACGCGGTGGCCCGGCAGGTCCTCGACGGGGTGCGCCCCGGGTCCGTGGTCGTCATGCACTGCACCCGCAGCGCCGCCCCGACCACCGAGCGGGCCGTGCGGACGATCGTGCCGGAGCTGCGCGCCCGGGGCTACCGGTTGGTGAAGGTGTCCGAGCTGATCGGGGCCGCCGCCGGCCGGCGATGAGCGTCCTACGCTGGAGTCATGAGCGAGGACTACTGCACGATCCGAGAGGTGCCCAGGCCGCCGGTCGCCGAGGGTCCGCCGTACGCGGAGTGTGTGCTGTGCCGGGAGCCGACGGAGTACCCGGAGTCGTACAAGGGCATCACCCTGTGCCCCCGCTGCGAGTGGCGGGAGGCGGAGCGGACCGCCTGCTCAGGGTGACCGGCGGGAGGTCAGCACGCAGGCCACGGCCATCGCGCCGGCCGTGAGCAGCGCTGCCGCCGCCAGGGGCAGAAGCGGCAGCGGGACCGTGCCGTCCCGGGAGCCGGTGACCAGGCCGCTGACCGCCGCCTGGGCCGGGGAGCCGGTCGTCACCACCGCCAGCAGCGCCGCGAGCAGCATCGCGGGCACCGCCCGGCCCGGTGAGCGCAGCAGCGGCCACGCGGTGAGGGCGCCGACGGCCGTGCCCAGCAGGGCACAGGCGAGCGTCGCGAGCAGTCCCGCCGTACCGGCCGAGAGCCGCGGCACCCGCGTCTGGTGGTCGGCGCCCACCGGGTCGCTGATCAGCGCCACGAGGACGGTCGTGACGGTGCCGAGCACCGCCGTGGCGCCCAGGGCCACCAGCAGCGCGGCCAGGTGCGCGCGGGCCGGGCCGACCGCGGCGGCCACACAGGCGCGGGCCGCGGGCGGCTCGTTGGACACGCAGATCCGCACCAGCCAGGCGCCGACGGGCAGCAGCGCGGCAGCGGCGTAGCCGAGCGAGTCGAGGACGGGCTGCCCGCTCTGCACCCCGACGCCGAGGAACGCGGCATACAGGATGACCGGCGGCAGCCAGCGCTGCGAGCGGGCGAGGAGGGCGGCCTGGTAGCGGAGCAGCGCGGTCATCGGCCGCCCTCCGCAGGCGCCTGCCGCACGCTCACCACGTGCCACGGCGGTCGGGCCGTCAGCAGGGCGCGCAGCAGCACGTCCGAGTGGGACGCGGGGACGGTGAGCCGGTAACCGCCGGGCGCGTTCTCGTCGGCGGCGGTGACGGCGCGGCGCGCCTCCGCGGGCAGCCGCGCGCCGGCCGGCCCCTGGACCACGACGGTCACCTGCGGCCCGGCGGGCGTGACGGCGTCGGCCGTACGACGGTGGAGGCCGCCCTCGCGCACGGTGCAGGTCGCGTCGGTCACCCCCGCCAGGCGGCCGGGGTCGTGGTCGACGAACACCACCGCCCCGCCCGCGACGGTCCGTTCGACGACCGCCCGCTCCAGCTCCGCCCGGGCGTCCGCGTCGAGGCCGGTCCACGCCTCGTCCAGGACGAGCAGCTCCGGCTCGGCGAGCAGGGCCTGGGCGACCGCGACCTTCTGGCTGCTGCCCTTGGAAAGCCGGGCCATGGGGGTGTCGGCGTAGGCGTCGGCACCGAACCGTTCCAGGACCTCGCCTGCGGCGCGCCGGGCCGAGGTGCGCGACAGGCCGTGGACGGTGCCGAGGTGGGTGAGGTAGCCGAGGGCGGTGAAGGGGAGGGCGGAGGGGAAGCGCTCGGGGACGTAGGCGGTGCGGGGGCGGCCTCTCACCCGGCCCTCGGAGGGGGCGTCCAGACGGGCGAGCACGCGCAGGAGCGTGGATTTGCCGGTGCCGTTGGCGCCTTCCACGCGGGTGAGGCTGCCGGGGGTGAGGGTGAGGTCGACGCCTCGCAGGACCCAGGGGCCGCGCAGGCCGTAGCGGCGGCCCACGTCGTCCAGGTGCAGATCGCGTTCCATGGTGGTCATGACGGCGCGTGGCCGGGGCCGGTTGCCTCGGGCCCCTTGGTGCCGGTCACCCGGCTCGTCGGGCCCTTTAGGGTGGGCGGCGTGAGCGACAGCCCTTTCCAGCACGAAGTCATCGCCCGGGATCACGCGCCGCAGTTCGTCCTGCCCTTGGTCGTACGGCTCGAACGCGCCGCTCCCCCCGCCCGCACCGACGCCCTCGAGACCGCCGCCCGTGCCGTCCTCGTGATGCTCGGCGACGAACGCTCCCTCGGTGAGGGCGAGTGGGCGCAGGCGATGCGGGACTGGCAGGACGCGCGGATCCGCAAGGTCGTGCGGCGGGCGCGCGGTGCCGAGTGGCGCAAGGCCGAGGCGCTGCCGGGGATCACGGTCACCGGGAAGTCGGCGGAGGTGCGGGTGTTCCCGCCCGTTCCGCTGGACGGCTGGCCGAAGGAGCTGGCCAAGCTCCAGGTGTCGGGGACCGAGCTGGACGACCCGGAGCCGCCGCCGGCCGCCGACCCGGGCGTGCCCGTGCTGTGGATGAGCCCGCGGGTGGAGATGTCGGCGGGCAAGGCGATGGCCCAGGCGGGGCACGGTGCCCAACTCGCCTGGTGGGAGCTGTCGGACGAGGAGCGGGCCGCCTGGCGGGACGCCGGGTTCCCGCTCGCCGTACGCACTCCCCACCCGGATCGGTGGCGTGCGCTCGTGGACAGCGGACTGCCGTTGGTGCGGGACGCCGGGTTCACCGAGATCGCCCCGGGCTCCTGCACGGTCGTCGCCGACCATCCCGCGCTGCGCTGACACGGCGGCCACCGGTTGAACGCCGGGGCGGGCGCTCCCGTTGAACGCCCGGCCCGGCGCTCCCGTACCTCCGGTCACTGGTGCCCGGAACCTCAAATGTTCCTCTGAAGGACCGGTCGGAGGGATTCGAGTCCGGGCACCGGGGCCATACCCCCGTCACCGCCGGGAACCGCGAGCCGTCGAAGGGGACGACGCGGCGGATCCAGGTGGCGGGGAGAGTCGGCCGGAGGAGGGGACGGGGACGATGGAGCGACTGGGCACGGGAATCGGATGGCGGCCGGAGATCGCGGACGCCGTGGAGCGCATGCCGGGCATCGACTGGGTCGAGGCCGTGGCCGAGAACGTCTGCCCCGGCCATCTGCCCGAGTCGCTGCGGCGGCTGCGCGAGCGCGGGGTGACCGTCGTCCCGCACGGCGTCTCCCTCGGCCTCGGCGGCGCCGACCGGCCCGACGAGGGGCGTCTGACCGCGCTCGCCGAGCGGGCCGAGGCGCTGGGCTCGCCCCTGGTCACCGAGCACATCGCGTTCGTCCGGGCGGGCGGGCCCCTGACGGCCTCCCCGCGCCTGGAGGCGGGCCACCTGCTGCCGGTGCCGCGCACCCGGGACGCCCTGGACGTGCTGTGCGAGAACATTCGCGTCGCCCAGGCCGCGCTGCCGGTGCCGCTCGCCGTCGAGAACATCGCCGCGCTGATCTCCTGGCCGGGCGAGGAGATGACGGAGGGGCAGTTCCTCTACGAACTGGCCGACCGTACGGGGGTCAGGCTGCTGATCGACGTCGCCAACCTCCACACCAACCACGTCAACCGTGGCGAGGACCCGGCCGAGGCGCTGGCCGACCTGCCCCTGGAGGCCATCGCCTACGTCCATGTGGCCGGTGGCTTC
This sequence comes from Streptomyces sp. NPDC020489, assembly GCF_044386545.1. Classification (NCBI taxonomy): domain Bacteria; kingdom Bacillati; phylum Actinomycetota; class Actinomycetes; order Kitasatosporales; family Streptomycetaceae; genus Streptomyces; species Streptomyces sp. NPDC020489. The sequence continues at coordinate 267,155 of NZ_JBIRUZ010000003.1, read as the reverse complement.
GAGCGCGACGGCGTCTGGCACGACAGCCACGCCCACCCCGTCCCCCGCCCGGTCCTGGACATCCTGACCGACCTCGCCTCCCGCGTCTCGCCGCCGGGGGTGCTCCTGGAGCGCGACGAGAACTTCCCCGCGCCGCACGAGCTGGAGGGCGAACTGACGGCGATCCGGGACGCGCTGGACAAGGGCCGCGAGCAGGCCGCGGGCGGCCCGGCACACGGCATCCGGAAGCAGAGGACCACGCGCGACGACACCGCACCCACCGGCGCCGGCACGACCGGCACGACCGCCTCCGGCACCACTGCCCCCAGCACCACCGCCCCCACCGGCACCGGCACGACCGGCACCACCGCCCCCGCCCGGCAGCGCCTCGCGCTCGCCCAGACCGCCCTGCTCTCCGCGCTGGTCGCGGGGACGCCGGTGCCCGAGGGGTTCGACCGGGTGCGGCTCGGGGTGCAGGCGCGGGCGCTTGCCGGGAAGCGGGCGGACGTCGTCGCCAAGGTCGCGCCCGAGCTGCCGGACATCCTCGGCGCGCGGTACCGGGCGGCCTTCCTCGGGTACGCCCACGGGCACCCCATGACCGACGGCTACCGGCGCGACGCGCTGGACTTCGCCCGGTATCTGCTGGGCGACGGCCGGCTCCCGGACGAGCGGGGCCGGGCCGCGTTGCGGGAGTGGTGGCTGGAGCGGTCGGGAGCACGGCCGCGCTCGCACCGTCCGGGGGTACGGCTGGCCCGGGCGACCCGGCGGGTGCTGCTGCGCCGGTGACCGCGCGTCGGTCCGCGCCGACCGCGGCGGCCCGACCCGGCCTACGCCGACGCGGACCACCGGAAGCCCCCGCGGCACCACGTGCCCGCCCGAGTGTGCCCGGGTTAACACCACCGCCACGAGGACCGCCACGCACATCCGCTTCGGCGCCTTTTGCCACCATATGCCACCAACTCGCCCTCCACGATTCGCCCTTGGTGTCCCGGATGCAACCATTCGTTCCTGTACGGCAGTTGGTGTGGACCGCGCAGTAACATGCCAGTCCCGCACTCGAAGCCCACTAGCGTGCGGTGCCGTGACAGGAGGCACCATGCGACCGCGACCGCCCATCGACGGCCGAGGCATCGTCAGCGGCACGGGGATCATCATCACCGGCCTGACCGCGACCCTGCTGGCCCTGGTCTTCCCGATCTGGTCGTACGCCGACCGCTCCGGGACCGGGGTCGACGTGCTCAACGCCACGACCGTGTCCACGAGTTACGGGCCGCTGTCCGCCCTGGACCGGGAGTTCGTCACCAAGGTCCGGCTGGCCGGACTGTGGGAACTGCCCGCCGGCCGGCAGGCCCAGTACAAGGGCACGACAGCCGCGGTGCGGACGGCGGGGCAACACCTCATCGAGGGGCACACCTTCCTGGACGAGCGGGTCCGCGACGTCGCCTCGCACCTCGGACTGGCACTCCCCGACGAGCCGAACGACCAGCAGAAGCAGTGGCTGGCGACCCTGGACGCGTCCCAGGGCGTCGAGTACGACCGCCAGTTCGCCAACCTCCTGCGCCTCGCCCACGGCAAGGTCTTCTCGGTCGTCGCCCAGGTCCGCGCCGGCACCCGCAACTCCCTGGTCCGCGCCCTCGCCGACGACGCCAACACCACGGTCCTGGACCACATCAAGGTCCTGGAGGCCACCGGATACGTCGACTTCGACGCCCTGGCCCAGGACATGGCCGCCGGCAGCACACCCCCGATCACGGCCTCCCCCGCCCCACCGCCCCTCACCGCCACCCCACCCCCGGCCGTCCCGGCGACCCCGAGCTACCCGCTGCCCCCACCGGCCAGCAGCCCGCCCCCCGGCCGGAACTAAGGGGAACGTCACATACCGGCAACGCATCGTCCGGATCGTGAACGAGGCATGGCGCCGGCCGGACCCTTTCGCATAGAACAGCGTCATGTTCTGGGTCCTTCTCCTGCTGCTGGCCTGGGCCGCCGCCGGAACCGCGTGTACGCGCCTGTGCCTGGCCGCCGTACGCGCCGCAGCCGACGACGTGGACGCGGGCCACGGACACGACCTCACGCTGTACGAGGCGGCGTTCCTGTCCGGCGGACCACGCCGGGTCGCCGACCTCACCCTGGTCTCCATGGCCCGGCAGCGCAGGCTGCTGCTCGCGCACACCGGCTGGGCGACCGTCGTCGACCCCCGGGGCCGGGACGAGATCGAGCGCTCGGTCATCGGGGCGATCGGACCGGAGGGACAGTCCCGGATCGCCCCGGTGCGGGACGCCGCGGCCACCGCCGCCCCGGTGCGCGGCCTCGCCGACCGGCTGGTCCGCGACGGCCTCGCGGTGCCCGACGGCGCCCGGACCTCGGTCGCGGCGGCCGTCCGTCAGGTGCGGCTGGCCGCGCTCGCCGTCGTGGCGCTGGGCGCGCTCGCGCTGCTGACGCCGGCCCCCTCGGAGATGCCGCGCCATCTGGTCGCCCTCTGGTTCGCGCTCCCCCTCGCCCTCACCCTCAGTTGCCTGGCCATCGCCCGCGTCGAGGTCCACCCGTACTCCCGCTGGGCCTCCCCGGCCGGTCAGCGGCTGCTCGGCGCACTGGCCCGGCGCACCGGCGGCGCCGACGACCGTACGTATCTGACGACCGTGGCGGTCCGGGGCGTGGCGGCCGTCGGTGAGCCGGATCTGCGCGCGGCCTTCGCCGACCGCGAGCAGCACTGGCGCGCCGGGCACGCCGGGGGCGCATAGGGGGCATTGGCGCCGACACCGGCCGGGTGGTGCTTGCCTTGGCCGACCGCCGAACGAACCATCCCTTCTGTTGCTGCCGTGCACTGAAGGGATACGCGATGAGAGCCCCCGCCCCCGCGCTCTACTCGGCCGCCGGGTCCTTGCTCCTGACAGCCCTCGCCGCCGCTCCCGCGGGCGGCGCCACCAGCGTTCCCGGCGCGGCCGAGCTGCGGGGCACCGCGACGGCCGCCGCGCGCGCCGAGGCCCGGGGCATCGCCTTCGGCAGGTGCGCCGCGGTGGAGGACCTGCCGGCCGACGTCCAGTGCGGCACGGTCTCCGTCCCGCTCGACTACGCGCACCCCGACGGCAAGCAGATCAAGCTCACCGTCAGCCGGGTCCGGGCCACCCACAAGGACCCGCACAACAGCAAGCGCAGGGTGCCCCGGCAGGGCTCCCTGGTCTACAACCCGGGCGGCCCCGGCGGCTCCGGGATGTACTTCCCGCTGATCGGCGTGGTCCCGGAGTGGAAGCGGCTGGCGGCGGCGTACGACCTCGTCGGCTACGCCCCGCGCGGTGTCGGCCGCTCCGCTCCGCTGTCCTGCCAGGACCCGAGGCGCTTCTACAAAGCGCCCTCGCAGGCCCCGACGCACCCCTCGGAGTCGTACAAGCGCGAGCGCGTCGCCGAGGCGAAGGCCTACGTGCACGGCTGCGTCAAGCGGGCGGGCAGCGCGCTGCGGCACTACACCTCGCTCAACAACGCCCGTGACCTCGACGTCCTGCGCGCCGCGCTGGGCGAGGAGAGGCTGACGTTCATGGGGGCCTCGTACGGCACCTACTTCGGGGCGCTGTACGCGGCGCTGTTCCCCTCGCACGTGCGGCGGATGGTCTTCGACGCGGCGGTGAACCCGGACCCGGCGCAGGTCTGGTACCGCAACAACCTCGACCAGTCGGCCGCGTTCGAGGGCCGCTGGGCGGACTTCCGGGAGTGGGTCGCCAAGCACCACAAGGTGTACGGGCTCGGCGACACCGCGGAGCGGGTGCAGCGCAGCTACGACCGGGCGGCGGCCCGGCTGGCGGCGGAGCCCGCGGGCGGGAAGGTCGGGCCCGGGCAGTTGCAGGGGGCGTTCCTGACGGCCGGGTACTACGACGACTACTGGCCGCACCGCGCCGAGGCGCTCTCGAAGTATCTGAAGGGCCACCCGAAGCAGCTGATCGAGCAGGCGGGGCCGCATCCGGAGGCGGCGAAGGAGGCGGAGAACTCCACCGCGGTCTACACGGCCGTCGAGTGCAACGACGCCCCCTGGCCGACGGACTTCAGGGTGTGGGACCGCGACAACACGCGGCTCGCACGGGTGGCGCCGTTCGAGACCTGGGACAACGTGTGGACGAACCTGCCCTGCGCGTACTGGCCCGCGCCGCGTCAGCAGGTCCTCGATGTGCGGACGGGGCCCGGGGAGTTGCCGCCCACGCTGATCCTGGCCGCCGAGCGGGATGCCGCCGCGCCGTACCAGGGGGCGCTGGAGATGCACCGCCGGCTGTCGGGCTCGGTGCTGGTGACGGAGCGGGACGCCGGAACCCATGGGATCGCCGGCGGGCCCAATCGGTGCGTCAACGGGTATGTCGACGCGTATCTCCTGGAAGGCCGGCTGCCGGCGCGGCGGGCGGGGTGCGCGCCGCATCCGGAGCCGAAGCCGAGAACCGCGCGATGATGCCGTCCACGGGTGCGTGGCGGCCGGTCGCGCGGTTCCCCGCGCCCCTCAGGGGGCGCTTCAGGCCAGCCCGGCCACCAGGTCCGCCACCGACTTGCGGCGGCCGGTGAAGAACGGGACCTCCTCGCGGACGTGCATGCGGGCCTCGGAGGCCCGCAGGTGGCGCATGAGGTCGACGATGCGGTAGAGCTCGTCGGCCTCGAAGGCCAGCAGCCACTCGTAGTCGCCGAGGGAGAAGGAGGCGACCGTGTTGGCGCGGACGTCGGGGTAGCCGCGGGCCATCTTGCCGTGGTCCGCGAGCATGCGGCGGCGGTCCTCGTCGGGCAGCAGGTACCAGTCGTAGCTGCGCACGAAGGGGTAGACGGAGACGTAGTTGCGCGGCGTCTCGTCGGCGAGGAACGCCGGGATGTGCGAGCGGTTGAACTCGGCGGGGCGGTGCAGCGCCATGTTCGACCAGACGGGCTCCAGGGCGCGGCCCAGCCTGGTGCGGCGGAAGAGGTTGTACGCCTCCTGGAGCTGGTCGGCGGTCTCCGCGTGCCACCAGATCATGAGGTCGGCGTCGGCGCGCAGCCCGGACACGTCGTAGGTGCCGCGGACGGTGACGTCCTTGGCGGCGAGCTGGTCGAACAGCTCCTGGACCTCGTCGGCGTACCCCGCGCGGTCCTCGGGGAGGACGTCCTTCAGCTTGAAGACGGACCAGAGCGTGTAGCGGATGACCTCGTTGAGGTCCTTGGCCAGCTTGCCCTTGTTCGGGATCCGGCCGGCCTCGGGGGTGGGGGCGTCGTTGCTCATGGTCCTCATTCTCCCGCTCCTCCGTGCAGACTCTGCACCGGGTCGGCGGTGAGCTCCCGCATACCGCGGTCGTCCCCGTGGATCTGGTCGACCGCCGCGTACGCGCTCGCGATGCAGGCGGGGATGCCGACGCCGTCGTACTGAGCGCCGCACACCGCGAGTCCCGGCAGCTTGGCCACGTGCTCGCGGACGCGGGCCACGCGCGCGTGGTGGCCGACGGGGTACTGGGGCAGGCCGTCGGTCCAGCGGGTGACGCGGCTGTCGAGGGGGCGGGCGTCGAGGCCGGTGGCCTCGCGCAGGTCGTGGCGCGAGACGTCGACGAGTTCGGCGTCCTCGCGCTCCAGGACGGCCGTCTCCCCGTGCCGGCCGACGGAGGTGCGCAGGACGACCACGTCCGGGTTGTCGTCGGCGATCCAGCCCCACTTCTGCGAGGCGAAGGTGGACGCCTTGATGGTGCGGCCGTCGACCGGCGGGACGAGGAAGCCGCTGCCCGCCGGGAGGGCGGCGGTGTCGGCGCGGCGGTAGGCGAGGGTGATCAACGCCATGGAGGCGTACTCCACGGCGGCGAGTTCGGCGGCGGCCTCGGGCGCCTCGGCGCGCAGGAGGTGCGCGGCGGCGGGCGCGGGGACGGCGACGACGACGGAGTCGGCGTGCAGCACACGGTCCCCGGCGACCACGCGCCAGCCGTCGGTGGCGCGGCGCAGCTCCGTCACGGGCGCGTCGGTGACGATGTCGCCGCCGCGCGCGCGGACGGAGTCGGCGACGGCGAGGGGCAGGCGTCCGACGCCGCCCGCGATGCCCATGAAGACCGGCCCGGTCTGCTGCTGAGCGGCGGCCTTGGCCTGGATCTCGCGGACCGCCTCGGTCAGCGAGGCGTGGGTCCTGGCGGCCTGGTAGAGCTGCGGGACGGCCGAACGCATCGAGATGCGGTAGGCGTCGCCCGCGTACACCCCGCCGAGCAGGGGCTCGACGAGGCGGTCGACGACCTCGCGGCCGAGTCGCTCGGCCACGTACGCGCCGACCGCCACGTCGTCGCCGACCTCGGTGCGCGGCAGCTCGGCGTCGCGCTCGATGCGGGCGAGTCCCTCGTCGGACAGGACGCCGGCGAGGGCGGCGGCGGTGCCGGGGACGCCCATGACGTGTCCCTTGGGCATGGGGCGCAGGGCGCCGCGGGTCCAGATCGAGGCGGTCGCGGTGGCCGGGGGTCGGAGGTTCTCGTCGAGGCCCACCTCGCGTGCGAGGGCGACCGCTTCCGGTCGGCGCGCCAGCATCGACTCGGCCCCGAGGTCCACGCGCGTGCCGGCGATCTCGCCGGGCAGCAGCTTGCCGCCGACGCGGCCGGAGGCCTCCAGGACGGTCACCCGCGCCCCGCGCCGCAGCAGCCGGTGCGCGGCGGCGAGCCCCGCGATCCCGGCCCCGATGACGACGGCGTGCTCCGTCGTACCTGATCCGCTCATGGCTCCACCTTCTCAGACGCCACCGACAGTCCGGCCGGGGCCTCATGGTCCGTCCGAGTCCTGACCGTGACCGCATCGGGACCGTTCGGCCCCAACGTTCCGGGCGGCGCCGGCGTCCAAGGAGCGTCAGTTCGTCACGACTCCCGGGGGGTACGCCAGATGCGCGCACCACGTTCCGTACGACCTGCCCAGGCTCTGGCCGGGCTGCTGCTGGCCGCCGCGCTGGCGCTGTCCGGGTGCAGCGGCTCGGGCGACGACTCCGGCGGCTCCGCCGCCGACGCCGACGCGGCGCAGTCCCAGGCCAAGGAGGCCGCCCCGGGCGCCGCCGGGGACGACGCGAACGGCGCCGGCAGGCAGGCCGGCACCGCGCCCAAGCTGCCGACCAGCCACATCATCCGCACCGCCGAACTGACCGTGCAGGTCAAGAACGTGCCGAAGGCGCTGGAAGCGGCCCGCACGGCCGCCGTGGACGCGGGCGGTTACGTCGGCAAGGAGTCCACCTTCCGCGACGAGGAGGGCGCCGAGGAGACGCAGGTGACGCTGCGGGTTCCCGCCGACCGGTACGAGGCGGTCCTGGCCGGGCTGGAGGGCTCGGGCAAGCTGCTGGAGCGCACGGCGAAGGCGCAGGACGTCACCGACCAGGTCGTGGACGTGGAGAGCCGCATCACGTCGCAGAAGGCGAGCGTGGCCCGGATCCGGGAGCTGATGGACCAGGCCACCAGGCTGAGCGACGTGGTGACCCTGGAGGGCGAACTGAGCACCCGTCAGGCCGACCTGGAGGCGCTGCTCGCCCGGCAGGCGTCCCTGAAGGACCGCACGAGCCTGGCCACCATCACCCTGTCGCTGACGGAGCGACCGGTCGAGAAGGCCGCCGAGGACGACGACCCGGGGGTCCTCGACGCGCTCGCGGGCGGCTGGGACGCGTTCGTGGCGATGCTGCGCTGGATCGTGGTCGTCCTGGCCGCGGTGCTGCCCTTCGCCGCGGTCCTCGCGCTGCTCCTGCTGGTCTGGCTGCGCTGGATCCGCCCGCGGCTGTCCCGCCGCCCGGCCCCGGCGGGCGCGTCGGCCACGCTCGGCCCCCTGCCGACGGCCCGCCCCGCCCCGCGCCCCGGACGCACCGAGCAGGAGGGCGAGCAGGACTGAAATGCCCCACGCCCGTAGCGTGTTCGCATGAACATGAGTGCTGCGAGGGAACGGCTGGTCGTGATCGGCGGCGACGCCGCGGGAATGTCCGCGGCGTCGCAGGCGCGTCGGCTGAAGGGACCCGGCGAGCTGGAGATCGTGGCGTTCGAACGGGGCCGCTTCACCTCGTACTCGGCGTGCGGGATCCCGTACTGGGTGGGCGGGGACGTCGAGGAGCGGGACGAGCTGATCGCCCGTACGCCCGAGGAGCACCGGGCCCGTGACATCGATCTGCGGATGCGCACCGAGGTCACGGAGATCGACGTGGCGGGGCGCCGGGTACGCGCGCGTGACCTGGAGTCCGGGGCCGAGTCGTGGACGTCGTACGACAAACTCGTGATCGCGACCGGGGCCCGGCCGATCCGGCCGGAGATGCCGGGGGCGGACGCCCCGGGGGTGCACGGGGTGCAGAGCCTCGACGACGGGCAGGCCCTGCTCGACACGCTGGCACGCACGCGTGGCCGCAGGGCGGTGGTGGTCGGCGCCGGTTACATCGGCGTCGAGATGGCCGAGGCGCTCATCAAGCGCGGCTACGAGGTGACCGTCGTCAACCGCGGCAGCGAGCCGATGTCCACCCTCGACCCGGACATGGGCCGGCTGGTGCACGAGGCGCTGGAGGGCCTGGGCATCACCCTGGTCAACGACGCCGACGTGACCAAGGTCCTGACCGGGGCGGACGGCCGGGTGCGCGCGGTGGCCACGGAGGACGCCGAGTACCCGGCGGACGTGGTGGTGCTGGGCATCGGGGTGCGCCCCGAGACGGCCCTCGCGAAGGCTGCGGGGCTGCCCGTCGGCGACCACGACGGGCTGCTGACCGACCTCGGCATGCGGGTGCGCGGCCACGAGGACATCTGGGCGGGCGGCGACTGCGTGGAGGTCCGCGACCTGGTCTCCGGCCAGGACCGCCACATCGCGCTCGGCACGCACGCCAACAAGCACGGCCAGGTCATCGGCGCCAACGTGGGCGGCGGTTACGCGACCTTCCCGGGTGTGGTCGGCACCGCGGTCAGCAAGGTCTGCGACCTGGAGATCGCCCGCACGGGTCTGCGCGAGAAGGACGCGCACCGCGCGGGGTTGCGGTTCGAGGCGGTCACCGTCGAGTCCACGTCCCGCGCGGGCTACTACCCCGGCGCCTCCCCCATGACGGTGAAGATGCTCGCCGAGCGCCGTACGGGGCGGCTGCTGGGCGTGCAGATCGTCGGGAGGGAGGGCGCCGGCAAGCGGGTCGACATCGCGGCGGTGGCGCTCACGGCCGGGATGACGGTGGAACAGATGACGGCCCTGGACCTGGGCTACGCCCCGCCGTTCAGCCCCGTCTGGGACCCCGTCCTGGTGGCGGCGCGCAAGGCCGCGGCGAAGGTGCGGGCCTCCTGACGGCGAGGGCCTCTGACGACAAAGGCTCCTGACGACGGGGGCGTCCTCGCGCCGGAGCCTAGGCGGATCCGTTGATCCGTTCGATGGCCTGGCGGGCCTGGTCGACGGGCGGGCGCGGCGGCAGGGAGGAGACGGAGGCGCTCGAGGCCACCGCGGGCGGCTGCTCCCCCGCCGGTTTCGCGTGGGCCGCGGGCCGGGTCGAGCGCAGCCGGTGGCTCACCGCCTCGTCGAGGGTCACCGGACGCTGCAACTGCGCGGCGAGCCGCCCCGCGTCCTGGCCCAGCCGGGCCACGTCCTCCCAGGGCAGCCGCAGTGTCAGCGCGATCTCGGCCTCGCCGTCGGGAGTCGCGTGCATCGCGGGAGTAACTCGGTCGTTCATCGCCTGTTCCTCACGTTGACCCGCGACCCACCTTCCCCGTGCCGCGGACGGTTGAGGAGTCATACGCACGCGCGCGTGGCGGCGTTCACCGATTCACGCACCGCATCGCGGGCACTACTTCCTTGTGGTCATCCCCGTCCATGACGTGAACCCGGTGCGCCGCACCCCTGTGGTGACGTACGCGCTCATCGCCGCGAACGTGCTGGTCTTCCTGTACACGCCCGGCCTGGCCGGCTCCGTGGCGGGCGACAGCAGCCTGTCCCAGCTCTGCCATCTCCAGGCGTTCCTGGACCACTACGCGGCGGTGCCGCAGGAGCTGATCCACCACGAGCTGCCCCGGATGGTCCCCACCGGCGAGGTGGCCATGGGGCAGCACGGCCCCGGCTGCGCGGTCGGTCCCCCGGGCTACGACAAGTCGCCCGTGCAGTCCGTCTTCACCGCGATGTTCCTGCACGGCGGCTGGCTGCACCTGCTGGGCAACATGCTCTTCCTGCTGATCTTCGGCAACAACGTCGAGGACCGCATGGGCCATGTGCGCTTCGCGCTGTTCTACCTCGTCTGCGGCTATGCGGCGTCGTACGGCTTCGCGCTCCTCAACGACGACTCGGGCGACCCTCTGATCGGCGCCTCGGGAGCCATCGCCGGGGTGCTCGGCGCCTATCTGGTGCTCTATCCGAAGGCCAGGGTGTGGGTGCTCGTGCCGTTCCTGGTCTTCCTGCCGCTGCGGCTGCCGGCCTGGCTGGTGCTGGGCTTCTGGTTCGTGCTCCAGGCGGTGTACTCCTCCGGCGAGGGCGTCTCGGACGCCGGGACGGTGGCGTACGCGGCCCATGTCGTGGGCTTCCTCGCGGGCATGCTGCTCGCCTGGCCGCTCAAGCCGGGGACACCGCCGCCGCCGGAACCGCGCGGCCTGCTCTTCGGCAGGAAGGCACGGCCCCGGCACACGTGGTGAACCGGGAGCCCCGCAGGAGAAGCTTTAACGGGCCGTCTGCGTGTGGACGTACTCCACGAGCCGGGTCAGCGCGTCCGGGTCGGTGGTCGGCATGACGCCGTGGCCGAGGTTGAAGACATGGCCCTCGAGGTCCTTCGCCGAGTCCAGCACCTCGCGGGCCTTGGCCTCGACGGCCTGGGTGCCGGCGAACAGGACGGTCGGGTCGAGGTTGCCCTGGAGCGCCTTGCCGGGGCCGACCCGGCGCACGGCCTCGTCGAGCGGGACGCGCCAGTCGACGCCGACGACGTCCGCGCCGGCCTCGCCCATCAGACCGAGCAGCTCGCCGGTGCCGACACCGAAGTGGATGCGCGGGACACCGTAGGACTCCACCGCGCGGAACACCTTCGCCGAGGCGGGGAGCACCGAGCCGCGGTAGTCCGCCGGGGCGAGGGCGCCGGCCCAGGAGTCGAACAGCTGGACCGCGGACGCACCGGCCTCGATCTGCACCTTCAGGAACGCGGCCGTGATGTCCGCGAGCCGGTCGAGCAGGTCGGCCCAGAGCTCGGGGTCGCCGTACATCATCGCCTTGGCGTTCTCGTACGTCCGCGACGGGCCGCCCTCGACAAGGTAGCTCGCGAGGGTGAAAGGCGCGCCCGCGAAACCGATGAGCGGGGTCGGGCCGAGCTCACGGGTGAGCAGGCCGACGGCCTCGGTGACGTAGGAGACGTCCTCGGGGGTGAGGTCGCGCAGCTGGGCCAGGTCGGCGCGGGTGCGGATCGGGCGCTCGACGACCGGGCCGACGCCGGGCTTGATGTCGAGGTCGATGCCGATGGCCTTGAGCGGGACGACGATGTCGCTGAAGTAGATCGCCGCGTCCACGTGGTGCCGGCGCACCGGCTGGAGGGTGATCTCGGTGACCAGCTCGGGCCGCATGCAGGACTCGAGCATCCCGACGCCCTCGCGGACCTTGCGGTACTCCGGCAGTGAGCGCCCGGCCTGCCGCATGAACCACACCGGGGTGTGGGGCACGGGCTCACGGCGGCAGGCCCTGAGGAACGCGGAGTCGTACGGGGCGGACGGCGGCGTCTGGTTTGCACTCACGGGGGAAAGTCTCGCACGGCGCCGGGGCCGCTTTTCCCTGCCGGTGGGGCAATCCGGGCAACGGTCCGGGCACGGGGTGTCAGGCCCCCACCATGGCCCCGTTCCCCTTAACCTTCCGCCATGGCTGCGGCTCAGGGACGACTGTCGGACGGCACGGGCGGGATGGACGACGAGAGGGAGGGGGACGGGCATGGAAGCGGTACGGCGGCTCCGCCGGCTTTCCAGGCCGCGGTCCAGGCCCTGCGCGCCGGCCGGCTGCGACCGCAGATCGAGATCGAGCCGACCAGGGCCCCGCAGCGACTGGCCCCGTTCGCCCACGCGCTGGAGGCGGCGGTCGTCGACGGGGACCAGGACCTGGCCGACGGCCGGCTGGTGCTGCTGCACGACCCGGACGGGCACGACGCCTGGCGGGGTACGTTCCGGCTGGTGACGCTGGTGCGCGCGGAGCTGGAGCCGGAGATGGCGGCGGACCCGCTGCTGCCCGACGTGTGCTGGTCGTGGCTTACGGGTGCGCTCCAGGCGCGCGGGCTGTCGTGCGGCGAGCCGAGCGGCACGGTCACCCGGGCGAGCTCCCACTACTTCGGCGGTCTCTCCGAGCGCCCCGCCGCCTCGCAGATCGAGATCCGGGCGTCCTGGACGCCGCGCGAGGGCTTGAACGGGGTGCCGGACACGGCGGGGCATCTGGCGGCCTGGTGCGATCTGCTGGCCCAGGTCGCGGGGCTGCCGCCGGCGGGTCCGGGGGACGCCTCGGTGGTGACGCTGCCGCAGCGACGCGGGCCCCAGTCGCGCTGACCGTTGACCATCTCTTTGTCGACACGGCCACTTTCAGTCATGAGTGACCACTCGAACGAACCGATTCGTTCACCGAACGATCGACCACACGTCCGAATTGCACTAATTGTTACTCACTAGATCGTGATCATTCTCTAAAGGCCCACGGGTTTGGTGCCGAAGACGACTGTGACCTCACAGCCGTCCCCCACCCCAGGAGGCCTGGTGTCCGTTCTCCTCGAGCAGCCCGCAAGCCTGGTCGCCTACCGTCCGAACAAGCCGACCGCGATGGTGGTCGTGGCCGACCCCCGGGTCCGCTCCACCGTCACCCGCCACCTGTGGGCGCTCGGCGTCCGCGACGTCATCGAGGCCTCGTCCGTCGCCGAGGCCCGTCCCCGAATCGGCAGCCCCCGCGACATCTGCGTCGCCGACGTCCACCTTCCCGACGGCTCCGGCCTGACCCTGCTCTCCGAGACCCGCGCGGCGGGCTGGCCCAACGGCCTCGCCCTCTCCGCGGCCGACGACATCGGCGCCGTCCGCAACGCCCTCGCGGGCGGTGTGAAGGGCTACGTCGTCACCGGCACCCGCACCAACGTCGGGCTCCCCACCCGACCGGGCGCCGCCCCCATCGGCTCCCGCGCCGCCGCGATGCACCGCCGCCCCCCGGGTGCCCCGAGCCACCCGGGCGGCTACCGCGAGCTGTCCGGCCGCGAGGTCGAGGTGCTCCGCCTGGTCGCGGAGGGCCAGTCCAACAAGGCCATCGGCGTCTCGATGGGCCTGTCCGCGCTGACCGTCAAGAGCCACCTCGCCCGCATCGCCCGCAAGCTGGGCACCGGCGACCGCGCCGGCATGGTCGCGGTGGCCCTTCGGACCGGCATCATCCACTGACCGCTCCCCGACCGACCACCGCACCACGATCCGGCCGTTCGCTCCTTCGCCTCGACCCTTCACGGACGTGAACCGGATCAGCCCCCGATCCGACCGCACGCCCCCGATCGGTCGTGAACCCGCGGATTCACCGACCTGACTGGTTTACGACCCTCAAGCGCCCGTCGACGGAACGTTCCGTCGGCGGGCGCTGTCCATCCACGGATACCCTTGACAGGTGACCGACGCCCAAGACACCGCAGCAGACAGCTCACTGCGAACCACCGGAGGCGCCCCTCCGGACGACGGCGGATCTTCTGTTGCGGGGGCGCCTGATCTCGAGCCCGCTCTCGAGCCCGGCTCCGAGCCGGTTCCCGAGCCGACTCCTTTGCTCGAACCGCGCGAGGGCGTCCCGCCCGTGATCACCGACGAGGACACGCTCGCCCGGGTGATCGCCGCCTTCGCGGCCGGCTCCGGCCCCGTGGCCGTCGACGCCGAGCGCGCGTCCGGCTACCGCTACGGACAACGCGCCTACCTCGTCCAGCTGCGCCGCGAGGGCGCCGGGACCGCGCTGATCGACCCCGTGGCCTGCCCCGACCTCTCCGGCCTCGGCGAGGCGCTGTCCGGCGTCGAGTGGGTGCTGCACGCCGCCACCCAGGACCTGCCGTGCCTGCGCGAGATAGGCATGATCCCCACCTCCCTGTTCGACACCGAGCTCGCCGGACGGCTCGCCGGGTTCCCCCGGGTCGGGCTCGGCGCCATGGTCGAGGGCGTCCTCGGCTTCGTGCTGGAGAAGGGGCACTCCGCGGTCGACTGGTCGACCCGGCCGCTGCCCGACCCGTGGCTGCGTTACGCCGCGCTCGACGTGGAGCTCCTCGTCGACCTCCGGGACGCGCTGGAGAAGGAACTGGACCGGCAGGGGAAGCTGGAGTGGGCGCGGCAGGAGTTCGACGCCATCGCCTCGGCCCCGCCGCCCGAGCCGCGCAAGGACCCCTGGCGCCGGACCTCCGGCATGCACAAGGTGCGGCGGCGCCGGCAGCTGGCCGTGGTGCGGGAGCTGTGGCAGACCCGGGACCGGATCGCCCAGCGGCGGGACGTGTCGCCGGGCAAGGTGCTCTCCGACGCGGCGATCGTGGAGGCCGCGCTGTCCCTCCCGGCGAACACGCACGCGCTGGCCGCGCTGACCGGCTTCGGGCAGCGGATGGGCCGGCGTCAGCTGGAGCAGTGGCAGGCGGCCGTGGACCGGGCCAGGGAGCTGCCCGAGGCGCAGTTGCCCGCGCCCGGACAGCAGCTCACCGGGCCGCCCCCGCCCCGCGCCTGGGCCGACAAGGACCCCGCCGCCGCGGCCCGGCTGTCGGCGGCGCGCGCCGGTGTCTCCGCGCTGGCCGAGCGGCTCAACATGCCGCAGGAGAACCTCATCACGCCGGACACCGTGCGACGGGTCTGCTGGGAGCCGCCGCAGTCGGTGGACGCCGAGTCGGTGGGCGCCGCGCTCGCGGGGTACGGGGCCCGGCCCTGGCAGGTGGAGCTGGTCACTCCGGTGCTGGTGAGCGCGTTGTCCGCGTGAGGGCTCTCGTCGCGTCGCCGTGGGGGCCCTCATCGCGTGGCCGTGAGGGCTCTCATCGCGTGGCTCCTCGTGTGAAGCCGTTGTAGATGAAGCGCTGGAGGCCGAGGAAGACGATCAGCGTCGGGAGGATCACCAGGACCGCGCCCGCCGAGATCACCTCCCAGTGGGCCGCGTAGGGGCCCCGGAAGCGGAACAGCGACGTCGAGATCACGCCAAGATCTTCGGACGGCATGTAGAGGAAGGGGATGTAGAAGTCGTTGTAGACGGTGATCCCCTTCACGATCACCACGGTCGCGATCGCCGGCTTCAGCAGTGGAAAGATGATCTTCCAGTAGATCGTGAACGTGTTGGCCCCGTCGAGACGGGCCGACTCGTCCAGGGAGATCGGGATGGACCGCACGAACTGCAGGAAGATGTAGATCGAGACGATGTCCGTGCCCATGTAGAGCGCGATCGGCGCCCACAGGGTGTCGAACATCCCGAAGCTGTTGACGATCTGGAAGGTCGCCACCTGGGTCGTCACACCGGGGACCAGGGCCGCGATCAGGAAGAGCGCGACCACCAGCCGGCGGAAGCGGAAGGTGAAGCGGTCGATGGCGTACGCCGTCATCGAGCCGATGAGGACCGTGCCGCCGATCGACACCACCAGGATGACCGCCGTGTTGGCGAAGGCCTGGAGCATCTCGCCGTCCCGGAACGCCGTGGCGTAGTTGCCGAGGTTCAGCGGGTTGTCGGGCAGGCTCAGCGCACCGCTCGCGTTCGCCATCTCCTGCTCCGACTTCAGGGAGGTCAGCAGGACGACGACCAGCGGGAGCAGGACCACCACGGTGGCGGCGACCAGGGACAGGTGGACGAGGGCGCGGGAGACCGCGTGGCGGGTCATACGAGGTCCACCTTGTCGTCGGGGACCAGGCGCCGCTGGATCCAGGTCACCAGCAGGATGATCAGCAGCAGCACCACCGCGGCCGCCGAGGCCAGGCCCGTCTTGTTGAAGCGGAAGGCGAGGTTGACCGTCTGGATCACGAAGGTCTCGGTGCCGGTCGCGCCGCCGGTCATGATGTACGGGATCTCGAAGGCCGACAGCGAGCCGGAGATCGACAGGATCACGATCAGGGTCAGCACCGGTTTGATGCCCGGCGCGATGATGTGGCGGAACTGGTGCCAGCGGTTCGCGCCGTCCAGCTCGGCCGCCTCGTACAGCTCCCCCGGGATCGACTGGATCGCGCCCAGGAACAGCACGAAGTTCAGGCCGAGATAGCGCCACATCGAGACGCCGGCCAGCGAGGTGTTCGCGGAGACCGGGGTGCCGAGCCAGGCGTGGTCGGAGTGGACGCCGAAGAGGCTCAGGACCGAGTCGAGGGTGCCGCCGTCCTGGAAGAAGTAGAGGAAGACGAAGCCGATCGCCACCCCGTTGATCAGGTACGGGAAGAAGAGCACGCCCTTGAAGAAGTTCCGGAAGCGGACGTTGAAGCTCAGGACCGTCGCGAAGTAGAGCGCGGCGACGATCTGGAGGGCGGAGGCGGCCAGGTAGTAGCCGCTGACCCAGAACACCTCGAAGAGTTCGGGACGGGTGAAGATCTCCTCGTAGTTCCCGGCGCCCGTGTAGTGCAGTTCGGGGCTCACGCCGTCCCAGTCGGTGAGGCTGTACGCCAGCATGTTGGCGATCGGCGCGTAGGTGAAGGTGATCAGCAGGGTGAGCGGGGCGAGGAGGAAGAGCCAGGGGGCCGCGCCGCGCCCCGCGCGGGTCCGGCGTGGCGCGGGGGCCGGGACGGGGGCGGCCGCGGTCACCTCCACGGCCGCCTTCCGGGTCGTCTGTGTCATCAGGACCCCTGGTTCTTCCGGGCGTCGGCCCAGCGCTCGCTGAGGTCGGCGAAGAAGTCGTCGAGGCTGCCCTTGCGCGCGCCCCGGGCGAGGTCGACGAGGTTCTGGCGGTACTCGGGGGCGTAGATGCCGACCTCCGAGTCGCTGTCGAGCTGCTTGACCTCGGCGCCCTTGGTGTCGTCCAGTTCGATGAACTTCACGCCCTGCTCCTCGTACGGTTTCATCACGTCGGGCAGCGGGGCGGCCTTGAGCGGGGAGATCGCCAGGTTGTCCTGTCCGTAGGTGGACTTGTCGGTGAACCAGTCGACCCAGGCGCGGGCCGCCTCCTTGTGCGGGGAGTGGACGTTGATGCCCTGGTTGTAGTCAGGGCCGATCACCGCGCAGAACTTCCCGTCGACCTGGGCGGGGAAGGGCATGAAGCCGATGTCGTCGGGGTCGGCGCCCGCCTTCTTCGCGGCGTCCCGGAACTGGACGATCGCCCAGGTGCCGAGCCACTGGGTGGCGATCTCGCCCTTGGCGGTGCGGGCCTTGGACTCCTCCCAGTTGCTCGTCGTCGGGTCCTTCTCGACGAGCTTCTGCTTGACCATGTCGTGCAGCAGGGTGTCGCCGACGCGCAGGTCGGCGCCCTTCGCCCAGGGGTCGCCCTCGGCAAGCTTGTCGGTCGCCCGCGGGTCGCAGTGGACCGAGCCGTTGACCGCCGTCCAGGCACTGAGCGTCCAGCCGGCCGAGAAGTTGGTGTAGTACGGGATCGCGTCGGTCCTGGCCTTGATGGCCTTGAGGTCGGTGAGGAACTCGGCCGGGGTGGTGGGCCATCGGGTGATCCCGGCCTCCTTCCAGACCCGCTTGTTGTAGATGAAACCGGGGCTCACGCCGTTCGGGCTCTGGCCGTAGACCTTGCCGTCGACGGTGGTGACGTCGGTGAAGCGGTACTTCTTGGCGCGCTCCGCCGCGGTGCCGAGCGAGGCGAAGAACTTCGGGTAGTCGGCCTTCTTGATGACGGCCGGGATCAGCAGGACGTCGCCGTAGTTCTTGGTGTTCATCCGGATCTTGACCTCGGACTCGTAGTTCGTGAGCCCTTCGAACTCGACCTTGACCTTCGGATAGGTCTTGTTGAACTCGGCGGCGTACCGCTTCAGCGTGCCGTCCTGGATCAGGTCGGTGCGCACGGTGAGGACCTTGATGGTTCCGGTGACCTTCGCCGGGTCGTCGGGCGCCTTGGCGTCCGCGCCCTTGGTGGTGCCTCCCGTGCCGGTGCAGCCGGCGGCCAGCAGGGCGGCGCCCACGGCCAGGACGAGGGTGTGACGACGGTTCATGTGCATCAGCTCCGTTCGGGACGTTCCTGGGACGGACGAGCACGTGCGGGTTGGCTGGTTCGGAACTCTGACAGCGTTGTCTTAACCGGTAAAGTCCGTATCCCGCCAACGATGCCAAAAAGTGTCCACAGCACTGGACTTGATCGGTTTAGGGAGTGCGTACATGCTTCAGGCCACACCGCTCACCGAGGGCTGGACCCTGCTGCACGAGCGAGCCGCGCTCCCGGCCGTGGTGCCGGGCTGTGTCCACACCGATCTGCTGGCGGCCGGGGTGATCCCGGACCCCTTTCTCGGGCGGAACGAGACCGAGGTGGCGTGGGTGGGGCGGCGGGAGTGGACGTACGAGACGGAGCTGCGCGCGGCGCCGGGTGCCGCGGGCCACGAGCAGACGGACCTGGTCTTCGAGGGGCTCGACACGGCCGCCGAAGTCCGCCTCGACGGGCGGTTGTTGGGGAGCACCCGGAACATGCACCGCTCCTACCGCTTCGACGTGACCGGTCTGGAGGGGCGGCTCTCGGTGCGGTTCGCCTCCGCCTACGCCGAGGCCGAGGCGGTGCGCGGGAGGCTCGGGCAGCGGCCTGCCGCGTACGACGAGCCCTTCCAGTACATCCGCAAGATGGCCTGTTCGTTCGGCTGGGACTGGGGGCCGACGCTGGTGACGGCCGGGATCTGGCGGCCGGCCCGTCTGGAGCACTGGTCGACGGCCCGGATCGCCCGGGTGCGGCCGCTGGTCACCGTGGATGCCGAACGCAGCGTGGGTGTCGTGGAGTTGGCGGTCGACGTCGAGCGGACCCGGGTCGAGGCACCGCTCGACGTGGTGGCCACCGTGGGTGGGGTGCGGGTGGGCGCCGCGCTCGACGGGGCGAGCGGGGTCGTACGGCTCGACGTGCCGGACGTGGCCCTGTGGTGGCCGCGCGGGTACGGGGACCAGCCGCTGTACGACGTGGAGGTGACGCTGCTGCACGGGGACGCGGTGCTCGACGTGTGGCGGCGGCGGATCGGCTTCCGCACGGTCGAGCTGGACCGGTCGGTGGACGAGCACGGCACCGGGTTCACCTTCGTCGTCAACGGCACGCGGCTGTTCGCCCGGGGGGTCAACTGGATCCCGGACGACGTCTTCCCGTCCCGCGTCACCCGCGAGCGGTACCGGGAGCGGCTCGCGCAGGCCGCCGGGGCGGGGGTGGACCTCGTGCGGGTCTGGGGCGGCGGGATCTACGAGAGCGCCGACTTCTACGACGCCTGCGACGAGTTGGGCCTGCTGGTGTGGCAGGACTTCCCGTTCGCGTGCGCCGCCTATCCGGAGGAGCAGCCGCTGCGGGGCGAGGTGGAGGCGGAGGCCCGGGAGAACGTCGTACGGCTGATGCCGCATCCCTCGCTGGTGCTGTGGAACGGCAACAACGAGAACCTGTGGGGTTTCCGGGACTGGGGCTGGGAGGAGCGCCTCGCCGGGGACTCCTGGGGGGAGGGCTACTACCTGGGCGTACTGCCGCGGGTGGTGGCCGAGTTGGACCCCACCCGGCCGTACGCGGCGGGCTCGCCCTGGTCCGGGTCCTGGGAGCGGCATCCGAACGATCCGGCGCACGGGACGCACCACTCGTGGGAGGTGTGGAACCGGGAGGACTACGCGCGCTACCGGGCGGACGTGCCGCGGTTCATGGCCGAGTTCGGCTGGCAGGCGCCGCCCGCGTACGCCACCTTGCGGCGGGCCCTGCCGGGCGAGGAGCTCGCGGCGGACTCCCCCGGGATGCTGCACCACCAGAAGGCCGACGACGGCAACGGCAAGCTGCGGCGCGGACTGGAACGCCATTTCGCCTTCCCCGAGGGCGACTTCGACCGCTGGCACTACCTCACCCAGGTCAACCAGGCGCGGGCGGTGGCCACCGGGGTCGAGCACTGGCGCGCGCACTGGCCGGTGTGCGCGGGGACGGTGCTCTGGCAGCTCAACGACTGCTGGCCGGTGACGAGTTGGGCGGCGATCGACGGGGACGGACGGGAGAAGCCGCTCTACCACGAGCTGCGGCGGCTGTACGCGGACCGGTTGTTGACGGTCCAGGAGGGTCAGGTGGCCGTCGTCAACCAGGCCCCGGAGGTGTGGACGGGGGTGCTGTGGCTGCGGCGGATGTCGGTCGAGGGGGTGCTGATCGGCGAGGAGAGGGTGGAGTTCGGGGCCGGAGGGCGGGCGGTGGCGCGGGTCGAGGTGCCGAAGGGGCTGGTGCCGGCCGGGGCGAAGGAGTTCCTCGTCGTGGACGCGGACGGGCTGCGGGCCCTGCACTTTCCCGAGGCGGACCGTGACATCCCCTACCCGCGACCGGAGTTCGACGTCGCGCTCGTGCCGGGCGGCGTCCGGGTGACGGCCCGGACCCTCGTACGGGATCTGCTGCTTCAGGCCGACCGGCTGGATCCGGACGCGGCCGCCGACCGGGGGCTGGTCACGCTGCTGCCGGGCGAGGAGGTGACCATCGGGGTGCGTGGCTGGAAGACTCCTGATCCGGTCGCCGCCCGATCCGCCCTGTACTGCCTGGAGCCCAGCCGATGACAGCCCAGCCGGCCTCTCGCGTCACCATCAAGGACGTCGCCGCGCGTGCCGGTGTGTCCAAGGGGGCTGTGTCGCTCGCGTTCAACCACAAGCCGGGGCTGTCGGAGGCGACGCGGGACCGGATCTTCGAGGCCGCGCGGGAGCTGGGCTGGGCGCCGAACCTCACCGCGCGGACGCTGGCGGGGTCGCGGGTGGACGTGGTGGGCCTCGCGATCTGCCGGCCGGCGCGGCTGCTGGGGCTGGAGCCCTTCTACATGGAGTTCATCTCAGGGGTGGAGAGCGTGCTGACCGAGCGGTCCTGCTCGCTGCTGCTGCGGCTGGTGCGGAACGTGGAGGAGGAGGCCGGGCTGCTGGAGGGCTGGTGGCGGGGGCGGCAGATCGGCGGGGCGATCCTCGTCGACTTCCGGCCGGACGATCCCCGCGTGGGGGTGGCGGAGCGGCTGGGGCTGCCCGTGGTCGCCGTAGGACATCCGTCGCTGACCGGGGGCCTGACGTCCGTGTGGACGGACGACGCGACCGCCGTGACCGAGGCGGTGCGGTATCTGGCGGCGCTCGGGCACCGGCGGATCGCCCGGGTCGGGGGCGCGGCGGCGCTCGGGCACACCGCGGCCCGTACGGCCGCCTTCGACGAGGCGGCGCGGACGCTGGAGCTGGCCGGGGCGTGGCAGGTGACCACCGACTACTCGGGGGAGGCGGGGGCGCGGGCGACGCGGTCGATGCTGGCGGCGGACGCGGCGGACCGGCCGACCGCGATCGTGTACGACAACGACATCATGGCGGTGGCGGGGCTGTCGGTGGCCGCGGAGATGGGGTTGCGGGTGCCCGACGACGTGTCGCTGCTGGCGTGGGACGACTCGCAGCTGTGCCGGCTCACGCATCCGACGCTGTCCGCCATGAGCCATGACGTGCACGGATTCGGCGCGGACGCGGCCCGTACCCTGTTCGGAGCAATCATGGGAGACGGTCCGGGATCGCACCCGGTGCCCACTCCGGTGCTCACCCCGCGCGGTTCGACCGCTCCCCCGCGGGTGTGACCTTCGCCGCTCCCCCCTCCAGGACTGTGCAGCTACGTTACCCACAAGTAGCATGGGCCTGAGCGCGCGCTCAGCGCTTGCGCTTGCGCCGTGCAGCAGTGCCATCCCGCATCTGGAGGAGAGCCATCGTGCCTCGTACCGTCAGGGACGTCGTCTTCGTCGACGGCGTCCGCACCCCGTTCGGCAAGGCGGGCCCGAAGGGCATCTACCACGAGACCCGCGCCGACGACCTCGTCGTGAAGGCGATCCGGGAGCTGCTGCGCCGCAACCCGGGTCTGGACCCGAAGAAGATCGACGAGGTCGCCATCGCCGCGACCACCCAGATCGGTGACCAGGGTCTGACCATCGGCCGCACCGCCGGCATCCTCGCCGGTCTGCCGCAGTCGGTGCCCGGCTACTCGATCGACCGCATGTGCGCCGGCGCCCTGACCGCCGTCACCTCGGTCGCCGGTTCGGTCGCCTTCGGCGCGTACGACATCGCCATCGCCGGCGGTGTCGAGCACATGGGCCGCCACCCCATGGGTGAGGGCGTCGACCCCAACCCGCGCTTCGTCTCCGAGAAGCTGGTCGACGAGTCCGCCCTGTTCATGGGCATGACCGCCGAGAACCTGCACGACCGCTACCCGACGATCACCAAGCAGCGCGCCGACGAGTACGCCGTGCGCTCGCAGGAGAAGGCCGCCAAGGCGTACGCCAACGGCAAGATCCAGGCCGACCTGGTGCCGATCTCGGTGCGCCGCACGAACCCGGAGGCCGGTGAGACCGGCTGGGGCCTGGTCACCGCCGACGAGCCGATGCGCCCGGGCACGACCCTGGAGAACCTCACCGGCCTGAAGACGCCGTTCCGCGTCCACGGCCGCGTGACCGCGGGCAACGCCGCCGGTCTCAACGACGGTGCCACCGCCTCGCTCATCGCCTCCGAGGACTTCGCCCGCGAGAACGACCTCCCGGTGAAGATGCGCCTGGTCTCCTACTCCTTCGCGGGTGTGGAGCCGGAGGTCATGGGCTACGGCCCGATCCCGGCCACCGAGAAGGCGCTCGCCCAGGCGGGCCTGTCGATCTCCGACATCGGTCTGTTCGAGATCAACGAGGCCTTCGCCGTCCAGGTGCTGGCCTTCCTGGAGCACTACGGCATCGCCGACGACGACGCGCGCGTCAACCAGTACGGCGGCGCCATCGCCTTCGGTCACCCGCTGGCCTCGTCGGGCGTGCGTCTGATGACGCAGCTCGCCCGCCAGTTCGAGGAGCAGCCGGAGGTCCGCTACGGCCTCACCACCATGTGCGTCGGCTTCGGCATGGGCGCCACGGTGATCTGGGAGAACCCGAACCACAAGGACGCCGGAGGCGACAAGTGAGCACCACCGCTGAGCTTCTGAAGGGCGCGGCCGAGCTGTTCCCCGACGAGGTCGTGACGTCCGCGCACGTACGCCACCTCGACCTGCCGTTCGGCGCCGGGCGCTTCGCGCTCATCACGCTGGACAACGGCTTCGACCACACCAAGCCGACCACCTTCGGGCCGCAGTCGCTGGCGAACCTCAACACCGCCATCGACCAGGTCGAGAAGGAGGCCGCGGCCGGCGAGATCGTCGGTGTCGGCATCACCGGCAAGCCGTTCATCTTCGCGGTCGGCGCCGACCTCAAGGGCGTCGAGCTGCTGAAGAGGCACGAGGACGCGCTCGCCATCGGCAAGGGCGGCCACGAGGTCTTCAAGCGCCTCGCCGGCATCGCGGTCCCGACCTTCGCGTACTACAACGGCGCCGCCATGGGCGGTGGGGTCGAGGTCGGCCTGCACTGCACCTACCGCACGGTGTCCGCGGCCCTGCCCGCCTTCTCGCTCCCCGAGGTCTTCCTCGGTCTGGTCCCCGGCTGGGGCGGCTGCACCCTGCTGCCGAACCTGATCGGCGCCGAGAAGGCCGTCTCCGTCATCATCGAGAACTCGCTCAACCAGAACAAGCAGCTCAAGGGCGCCCAGGTCTACGAACTGGGCATCGCCGACGCGCTGTTCGAGGGCGCGGACTTCCTGGAGCAGTCCCTGCTGTGGACGGCGTCCGTCCTCAAGGGCGAGATCGTCATCGAGCGCCCGGCGATCGACCGCGGCGAGGCCTGGGACCAGGCCGTCGCCAAGGGCCGCTTCATCGCGGACTCCAAGGTGCACGGGGCCGCCCCGGCCGCCTACCGCGCCCTGGACATCATCGCCGCCGCCAAGAACGGCGACCTCCAGCAGGGCTACGACGCCGAGGACCTCGCCCTCGCCGACCTGATCATGGGCGGTGAACTGCGCGCCGGCATCTACGCCTTCAACCTGGTGCAGAAGCGCGGCAAGCGTCCCGCGGGCGCCCCGGACAAGAACCTGGCCCGCCCGGTCACCAAGGTCGGTGTCGTCGGCGCCGGTCTGATGGCCTCCCAGCTCGCGCTGCTCTTCCTGCGCCGCCTGGAGGTGCCGGTCGTGCTGACCGACATCGACCAGGAGCGCGTCGACAAGGGTGTGGGCTACGTCCACGCCGAGATCGACAAGCTGCTCGGCAAGGGCCGTATCAACCAGGACAAGGCCAACCGCCTCAAGGCCCTGGTCACCGGTGTGCTGGACAAGGCGGAGGGCTTCTCCGACGCGGACTTCGTCATCGAGGCCGTGTTCGAGGAGATCGGCGTCAAGCAGCAGGTGTTCGCGGAGGTCGAGGCGGTCGCCCCGGCGCACGCGATCCTCGCCACCAACACCTCCTCGCTGTCGGTGTCGGAGATGGCGTCGAAGCTCAAGCACCCCGAGCGGGTCGTGGGCTTCCACTTCTTCAACCCGGTCGCGATCCTCCCGCTCCTTGAGATCGTGCGCGGCGAGCAGACCGACGACGCGTCCCTGGCCACGGCCTTCGCCGTCGCCAAGAAGCTGAAGAAGACCGCGGTGCTGACGAAGGACGCCCCGGCGTTCGTCGTGAACCGCATCCTCACCCGCTTCATGGGCGAGATCCAGAACGTCATCGACGAGGGCACGCCCGTCGAGGTCGCGGAGAAGGCGGTCGAGCCCCTGGGCCTGCCGATGTCCCCGCTGGTCCTCCTGGAGCTGGTCGGCCCCGCGATCGGTCTGCACGTCTCGGAGACCCTCAACCGGGCCTTCCCGGACCGCTTCACGGTCTCCCCGAACCTCGCCGCCGTCGTCAAGGCCGGCAAGCGCGGCTTCTACGTCTACGACTCCGGCAAGCCGGAGCTGGACCCCGAGGTCGCCGCGCTCCTCCAGCAGGGCGATGTCGTCCTGTCCGAGGAGCAGGTGCGGGACCGGGTCCTGGACGCCGTCGCCCAGGAGATCGGGCTCATGCTCGACGAGGGTGTCGTCGCCGAGGCCCAGGACATCGACCTGTGCCTGATCACGGGCGCCGGCTGGCCCTTCCACCTGGGCGGCATCACGCCGTACCTGGACCGCGAGGGTGTCTCCGAGCGCGTCAACGGCAAGCGGTTCCTGGAGCCGGGCGTGGCCAGCGTCCCCGCGTAGCGCTCCGCTGGTGAACGCCGGTGCCCCGCATGCCGTTTCGGTGTGCGGGGCATCGGCGTTTCGGGTGAGGCAGAGGCACTTTTTCGCCCCCGCCGCCCCTGCCCTTCCCGTCCCTGGGGGCTGCGCCCCCAGACCCCCCTTGAAAGATTGCGCAGTTCCCCGCGCCCCTTAGAGGCCTCGCCACGCCTCCAGGGCCAGGCCCGGCTCGTTCTTCCGTCGGGTCAGCAGGAGTTGGCCGGACGACGGGGACAGGGTCGCCGCGACCACCCTGCCGTTCTCGTCCGTCGTCAGTGACACCCCCGCGTCCGCCGGGAGCGTCGGGCCCGACTCCGCCCACCACGCACCCGCCGACTCCTGCTCGGTCGGGTACGCGGCGAAGGCCACGCGGCCGCTGGAGGAGCGCTGGGCGAGCAACGTGCAGTCGTGGCCGTCGAGTTCGCAGCGGACGGCGCAGACCGGACCGGGGCCCGCCGAGGGCAGCAGGGCGAGGGGCTTGCCGCCCGGACGCCAGGCGCACAGGTCTCCGGAGTCGTCGGTGTAGAAGAGCGTGGTGTGTTCGGCGGAGGTGGCGAGCGCGCGCAGGGTGCCCGGGCGGACCGGGCTCTCCAGCGCCTCCGCGAGGACCGGTTGCGCGCCCGGCTTCTCCTGACGCCAGTGGAGGATGCCGCCGGGGACGGCCGCGTACACCTCCACGCGCCCCGACTCCCCCGTCACCGCCGCCAGGTCCTCCTGGACCTCGCTGCCCTTGAGGTCGCGCCAGGGGTCCCAGCCGCCCTTTTCCTTCTGCGCGACCATGCTCACCCCGCCGCCCCTGTTGCGGACGAAGACATGGGCGCGGCCCTGGGCGTCGACCGCGACGGCGGGGGTGCCGGTGCGGTCGCCGGTCCTGTTGGGGTGGCCGATCGGGGTCCAGTCGAGGGCGGCGAGGCGTGGCCGGAAGTGCGTGGAGTGCACGAGCCCCGCCTCACCGGGTTTGGTGGGACGCCAGGAGACCAGATGGGCGTACCCGTCCGCGCCCTGGCCGATCGCGGGCCCGGGGCGCAGTGTCTGGTCGCCGCCCACCGTGCGCGCCGTCGCTTCCCAGGGGCCGCCGGGAGCGAGTTCGGCCCGGCACAGTACGGCCTCACCGGACGACAGATAGACGCTGAGCCGGCCGTCTCGGCCGCGGAGGAGCCAGTCGCCGTTCACCGGTTCACTCTATGCGGGGGTCCTTGAGCCCTGCCGGGTCGGCCCCCCGGTCACCTTCCACGGCCGGCGTCGACGCCCGCTCCCCGGGCTGACACCCTGGACGCATGAGTTCCGAAGCGCCCCTTCTCGTGATCGTCGATGCCGCGAACGTCGTCGGGTCGGTGCCCGACGGCTGGTGGCGGGACCGGCGCGGGGCCGCGGAGCGGTTGCGGGACCGGCTGGCGGCGGACGGGGTGCCGGGGCGGGACGGGCCCGTGGAGATCGTGCTCGTGGTCGAGGGGGCGGCGCGCGGGGTGGAGTCCGTGCCGGGGGTCCGGGTGGAGGCGGCGCCGGGCAGCGGGGACGACAGAATGGTCGAACTGGTGGCCGAAGCGAATGGCCGCCGGATTCTCGTCGTCACGGCGGACCGGGAACTGCGCGAAAGGGTGACGGATCTCGGGGCGGAGGTCACCGGGCCTCGGGCGGTGCGCGGTTAGTGCGCGGTGCGCGGTCATCACGTCCGTGCAGATCACCGTGTGTGACGCGCTGCCTCGCTTGTCCCGTGACGCGTGTATTCCCGACCCGGCCGAATCGCCGAAATGGGCATAAGCTGGCCGCGTTCGGTCATGATTTCGACATTCTAGTCACTTTCCAGTGACGGAATAGCGGCGACGCGAGAAGCTTGCTGAATGGTGCCCGTCACTCTGAGAAGATTCCGGCACCCTTGGCGGCCGGTGGACGGGAGGCAGGAGTGGCGCGTGCCGCTCGCAGTGGGGACGGGCGCGAGCTCGTTTTCGATTCATGGGGTGATCCTCAGGGGCACCCCGTCTTTCTGCTGCACGGTACTCCCGGCAGCCACCAGGGGCCACGCCCGCGGTCGATGGTGCTCTATCAGCTCGGCATCCATCTGATCGCCTACGACCGTCCCGGCTACGGCGGTTCCACCCGCCGGCGCGGGCGCCGCGTGGTCGACGCCGTCGAGGACGTCCGTGCCATCGCCGACCACCTGGGGCTCCCCCGGTTCTCCGTCGTCGGCCGGTCCGGGGGCGGCCCGCACGCCCTCGCCTGCGCCGCGCGGCTGCCGGAGCGCGTGCAGAGCGCGGCCGTCCTGGTGAGTCTCGCCCCGTGGGACGCGGAAGGGCTGGACTGGTTCGAGGGGATGACCGAGTCCAACGTCCGCGAGTACCGCAACGCCCGCCACAACCAGCAGGTGTTGCAGAGCACCCTCGTGCAGAACGCGGACGCCATGCGGGCCAACCCGATGGCGGTGCTGAACGACCTGGACGACGAGATGCCCGCCGGCGACCGGAAGATCGTGGCGGACGCCGGCATCCGGCGGATGCTGCACAAGAACTTCGAGGCCGCGATCGAGAAGACCGCCGACGGCTGGATCGACGACGCCGTCGCCTTCAGCCAGGACTGGGGCTTCGACCCCGGCGAGATCACCGTGCCCACCCTGTTGTGGCACGGCGAGGACGACGTGTTCTCCCCCGTGGAGCACTTCAAGTGGCTCGCTCGCAGGATCGAGCACGCCACCGTCGTGCTCCAGCCGTCCGCCGCGCACTTCGCTGCCGTCCCGGTGCTGCCGGAGGTACTCGGCTGGCTCAGGGACCAGGCTCAGGCCGACGCCGCCGCCACGACGGCGTGAGGCCCGCCGCGGTCAGATCGGGTGCGGGTCGAGCTCCAGGCCCACCCGCTGGCCGCCACGCAGCCGGACCACCTTGGAGTGCTGGGGACCGAGCTTCGCGGCGAGCGTGTCGAGCGTCTCGCGGGCCAGCTGGTCCGCCTCGGCGGCCCGGCCGACCTCCCGCAGCAGGACCGCCAGATTGCCCCGGCAGGTGAGCGCGGTGGGGTGGTCCGCGCCGAGCCGGTCGCACAACTGCCGGTACGCCTGAAGGTAGTTGTGCTCGGCCTTCGCCGCCTCGCCGAGGGCCGCCTCGGTGTTCGCCAGGTTCATCTGGCAGTTCATGCTGAAGGGGTGTTCCGGACCGAGCGTGGTGCGCAGCGCGGCACGGGCCTGCTCGCACACCTCGCGGGCCTCCGTGGGCCGGCCGGTCGACAGCAGGTTGATGCCGTGGTTGACCGCGCACGCCAGCGTGTTGGGATGGCCCTCGCCGAGCGCGCCACGGAACCGGTCGAGCAGGTCGGCGGTCTCCCGGCAAGCCTCCTCGTGGCGCTCCGCCGCCGAGAGATGGCCGGCGTGACCGAGCCGCACCACCAGCGTCTCGGGCGAGGCCTCGCCCAGGCGCCGGCGGCAGATGTCCAGCACCTGACGGCTGATCTCCATCGCCTCGTTCAGCCGGTCGAGGCGGCGCAGGGTGATCGCGAGCGCCTTGGCGGCCTCCAGGGCGGGCGGGGACTCCCGGCCGAGCTCCACGGCCGTCTCGTAGACGCGGTGCAGGGTCTCCGAGGAGGCCTCGTACTCACCGCACGAGCGCTGGTCCCGGCCGAGGTTGATCTGGGAGAACAGCGTGTAGGGATGCTTGGCGCCCAGGGTCAGCGCGCGCAGCTCGCAGTTGTCCTTGTCCACGTCGTGGGCCTCGTAGCAGTCCCCGGCCATGCGCATCGACACGGCCAGGTTGTTCGCCGCGAACAGGGTCCGGGGGTGGTCCTCGCCCAGCAGGTCCACGGACCGCTCGTAGGTCTCCCGGTCGATCTCCAGCGCCCTGCGGACCCGTCCGACGGCCCGCAGGTCCGCGGTGAGGCCGCCCGCCGTCATCAGGGTGTGGTCGTCGTCGTCACCGAGGACCTCGCGCTGCTGCTCGTAGACGTCCTGGTCGATCTCCAGCGCCCTGCTGTACCACCCCTGGAAACGCAGCACGTTGGCGATCTCGAAGCGCAGGTGCAGGGTCCAGCGGTCGTTGGGGCCCGCCTCCTTCTGCCAGATGACCAGCAGCTCCTCGGCGAGGGACATGGCCTCCGCGTACTCTCCGCGGGCCCGCAGGTAGCGCAGCCACTCCGTCAGCAGCTTGCGGATCCGGTCGTCCAGCGAGTACCTGGTCCACGGGGTCTTCAGGTGCGGCCAGATGGTGTTGTAGCGCTCCCAGTTCGCCGGGCGTTCCACGTCCCCCTCGGACGGGCGCGCGCCGGAGAGCACGTTGCGCACGGCCCGCAGCGCCGACTCCTGCTCGTCGGCGGACATCGAGGAGCGCACCGCGGCCTGGACGAGCCGGTGCACCTGAATGCTCTTGCTCTTGCGGTCGACCTTGGCCAGGGCATAGCGGTGCAGTTGCTGGATGGCGCGGGACACCAGCGCGGTGCCGCCGCTGTCCGGCTGCACCTCGCGCAGGACCTCGGCCATCTCCTTGCCGTGCACCAGGTCGAAGGAGATGGGGTCCGCGCCGAAGTGGGCGCACAGCTCCAACAACCGCCGCGCCACGGGCGAGTTGAGCCGCTCGATGGAGATGTTCCAGGTCGCCCCCACCTGGAGCGGGTAGCCCGGGGCGTCGACGTCCGCCTCCAGCCGGGCCAGCTGCAACTCCAGCAGTTCCAGGTACTCGTCGGCGTCCTGGCCGGTCTCGTTCAGCCAGGCGGCGGCCTGGTCGACGGCGAGCGGGAGGTCGCCGAGGGCGTTGGCGACCCGGTCGGCGTCCTCGGTGCTGATCGCGGAGACCCGGCGCAGCAGGTGGTCGACGCTCTCGGCGCGGGAGAACACGTCGACCTCGACGCGCTCGCCGACCTGCGCCCAGCCCTCGTTGCGGGTGGTGATCAGCACGTGCCCGGTGGGGCTGTTGACCAGTAGTCGCTCGATGGACTCGGGGGTGGTCGCGTTGTCGAAGACCAGCAGCCACCGGTCGTACTGGGCGCCGCGGCGCAGCGCGTCCCGGACCGCGTCGGCCGTGGCGCTGATGCTGTCCCGCTCCTCCACGCCGAGGTGGGGCGCGAGTTCGGAGAACTGCCGCAGCGCGAGGTCGCCGAACTCCGCCTCGATCCACCAGACGACGTCGTAGTTGCCCCGGTACCGGTGGGCGTACTCGGTCGCCAGCTGGGTCTTCCCGACGCCGCCCATGCCGTGCAGCAGGGTGGCGGTGCCGGTGTCGGTGAGCCGCTGCCTGAGGTGCTCCAGCAGTTCGGCGCGACCGGTGAAGGCCGCGTTGCGCACGGGGACGGACCACACCGGGGGTTCCGCGCCGGGGAAGCGGGGGCCGCTGACGGAGGCGTCGGCGGGGTGCTCGCCCTGGACCACCTGGGCGTCGAGGGCCCGCAGCAGGGCGTTCCTGGCCTGGGCCTCGTTCAGGTTGCTCAGATGGATCGGCATCCGGTCCGAGAACGGGTGCTCCAGCCGGGCGTCGCTGACCCGGACCGGCACCAGGGTGCGCCGCGAGCCCATCGGGTCCGCGGCGGCCACGGCCTCCCACACCGCCCTGGCCTGCGCGGACCTCTGGTAGTCGGCGGACAGCACGGCGACGGTGCGGGAGGCGCCGCGCACCTTGCTCTCGGTGTCGTCGCGCAGCGGGACACCGGCCGCGGAGCCGTCCTCGGAGCGGGCGTCGCTGACGGTGAAGCCCGCGTCGCCGAGGACCCGGCCGATCCACTCGGCCCACATGCGGTCCTCGGAGACATAGCTGAGGAAGACATGGGTGGGGTCCGGGGGCCGGCG
The DNA here is from genome assembly GCF_044386545.1 of Streptomyces sp. NPDC020489. Classification (NCBI taxonomy): domain Bacteria; kingdom Bacillati; phylum Actinomycetota; class Actinomycetes; order Kitasatosporales; family Streptomycetaceae; genus Streptomyces; species Streptomyces sp. NPDC020489. The sequence goes on along the minus strand of NZ_JBIRUZ010000003.1, from coordinate 236,377 downwards.
GCGCACGACGGCCTTGAGGTAGTTCTGCCGCTCCTCCTCCGTCATCGGGACCAGCGAGGTCACCTCGCCCTCGGTGATGACCGACGTCAGCCGTTCACAGGCGGCGAGCAGGGACGCGGGGGTCTCCGGCTCGTCCCGGAAGGTCGCCAGCATCTCCTCGTAGGCGTACGGGGACTTGAACGGCAGCTCGACGTTGCCCCAGTAGCGCCGGGGGTCGATGCCCGGGGTGCGGACCAGTAACTGGTCGAAGGTGAGCCGGACCTTGGCGCGCGCGGCCTCCAGCCGGTCCGCCTCGGAGTCCACGACCCGCATGGGCACCGGCAGGATCCGGATGCGCCGGTCACGCCGGGTGTCCGCCACCCGGCGGGCGACGGCCGCCGCCCCCTCGATGCTCTGGTCGTTGTGGGTGAAGCAGTTCACGAGCACGTCGGGGAAGTGCTGGGTGCAGATGTCGGAGATGTCGCTGAGGCCGGTGCGGCTGTCGATGAGGACGTAGTCGTAGCCGCGCCGGAACTGGGCGCACAGGGCGTCCAGGAACTGACCGCCGTGCTGCTTCTCGTAGAAGAGGTTCCAGTTGAACTGGGAGAAGATCGAGGAGTAGTTGCGGTCCTGGCGGCCCGCCGCGATGTAGTCCAGTCGGCCGCCGGCCGGGAAGCTCCACAGCAGCGGGTACACGGTCCTGCCGATGTCGGCCTGTTCGGCGATCCACTCGGGCTTGAGGGTGACGTCGTGCAGGTGGTCGACCTTGAAGGCGTAGTCGTTGATCAGCTCCAGCACCCCGGGGCGGTCGCGCAGGGTGTCCGGCTCCAGGAACGGACGCAGGAAGCGGTCCAGGCCGGGCGCCTCCAGGTCCCAGTCGACCACGAGGACCCGGCGGCCCTGGGAGGCCATGATCCAGGCGGTGTTGGCGAGCGCCATGGTCCGGCCGCTGCCGCCCTTGTAGCTGTAGAACGTGACGATCTTGCCGCCCTCGGGGCGGGGGTGCACGCCGGTCACGGTTGGGCCTCCTGCTCACCCTGGGAATCGGCCGACGCCGAGGGGCTGGTCGAGGATGTTAGCTGAACTCGGTTGAGGTACTGCTGGGCCGCGCTGTCGGCGAGCTCCAGGAAACGGGAGTTGAACGCCTCGGAGTTGTCGATGCCCGCGACCGCGCCGCGCTGGATGGCCCGGCCGCTGCTCAGGCGCCGGGGCAGCACGGACCGCAGCAGGGCGTCGAGCTCCTCGCGCGCCTGCCGGGTCTGCGGGTCGTCGGCCAGCGGGGTCAGCACGGTCACCCAGGGCAGGTCCTGTGCGTCGAAGGCCCGCAGCCGGTCCGCGGCCGTGCGGTCGTGCAGGATCCAGGGGTCGATGATGAGGACCCAGGGGCTGGTGGTCTCGCGCCGGCCGAGGAAGACGGACTCGGCCTCGTCGTAGGTGCAGATCTCGGGGGCGAAGCCCAGGTTGCGGGCCAGTTCGGCGGTGCGCTCGGCCAGCGGGATGCTCAGGCCGTCGCTGAAGGGCTGCCAGTCCCGGGGCTCGGCACCGTACTTGGTGTCGCTGCGGTCGGGTGGCAGGTGGTGGATGTCCGGGGCCAGCACGGCGATGCCGAGCGGATGCCAGGGCGCGGTGGCGAACGCGTCGGGCACGTCGAGGTCGGCGAACTCGGCCTCACCCGGGAGGGGTTCGGGTGCCCGGCGGGCCGCCTGGACCACGCACTGGGCGATCCGGCGGACGCACTGGTCGTAGTACTCCGGGTGTTCGGGGTACTGGCGCAGCCCGTACAGTCCGCCCTTCGCGTAGCGGTCCAGCGCGTCGTCGTCGACGAACAGCGGCGCCACCGGACCCTGGGGCACCGGCAGGTCCAGGTCGACCGGGAGCGGGCGCGCGGTGGTGGGGACGGGGGTCCACAGGGCGGGGACGAGGGTGCCGCGCCGGTCGCGGTGGGTGAAGGCGTACCACTGGCGGCCGCAGTAGACGTCGCTGAAGTAGCGGCGGGTGACGAGCGGGACGAAGGTGTGGCAGCCCTGGAGGGCGCGGGCCATGGCGGGGCCGCCGCGGTCGGCGGCGTCCAGGTAGCCGAGGCAGGGGTGTGCGGGTGCGCCGCTCTGTGCCGCGACCGCCCGGGCCAGGTCGGTGTAGAACTCCTTGACGTTCTTGTCGGCCGCGGGACGCCCCGCGTCCGAGTCGCCGCCGGGCGAGGGCACCGGGGCGTAGCTCAGGAAGAAGTACGGCGCCCTGTCGCGGACGCGTAGGGGGGGAAGGCCGTCACGCATCACTTTTCCTCCTCCGCGGAGCCGTGCACGGAGTCGAAGAGGTCGTCGAAGGTGCCCGGGTCGCACGGTTCCAGGCGGGCGCTGAGAGCCACCTCGACGATCTTCTCGGCCAGTTGGTAGGCGACCTCGTTGAAGACCTTGTGGCGGCCGCGGTTGTGCAGACCGAGCAGCCCCAGGTCGAAGTAGTCGGGGTTGAGGTCCTCGTGCGTGTACTGCACGTCGCAGTAGGGCGGAGGGATCTGGTCCCGGCGGAGCGGGGTCCACAGCACCGGCACGATCGCGTTGCGGGTGAACGTCCCCCGCTCGCGCTGGAGTTGCTGCCTGCGCTCGAAGCACTCCCATTCCACGGCGCACCACTTGCTGGTGAACAGGCGCGGGGACAGCACCGGTACGAGGACCTGGCAGCGCGCGAGCTGTCTCTTCAGGTCGCCCTCCCACCCCTCGCCGAGCGGGATGCGCTGGTCGAAGTAGACCGCCTCGACGCCGCCGTCCAGGTCGGTGAGCTCCCCCAGGTGCTCGCTCAGCAGGTCGCGGAAGCGCGACAGCTTCTCGTTCGGGGGCCGCTTCCTTCCCGGCACGCCGGGATTGCGGCCGTAGCTCAGGAATCCGTAGGGCTCCTGGACGCTGGCGCGGGCCTGGTAGCGGTGGAGGGTCTCAGGCACGGTCGGCCTCCACGGGAAGGTCCCGGCTGCGGCACGCGGCCATCCAGTGTCCGGCGGCGTCCACCGCCCAGCGCAGCGGGAACAGCCGGCTGTCGGCGGCGCCGACCCGGCCGCGGGCGATCGGGCCGCCGGTGCCCGCGGCGGCCTCGAGGCAGCGCCCCAGGGTTCCGAAGTCGCTGTCGTCCAGGTCGACGTCGACGAAGGCGGTCCAGCGCGGTCCCGTCTCGGTGAGCACCCGGCAGTCGTAGCGGCGGCGGGGCGGGCGGGGCCGGCGGTACTCGGCGAGGTGGAAGGCCGAGCAGGTCTCCCAGCCGACGCCCAGCAGCAGGACGTGCGCCTGCCGCTCGTAGAGCCTGCCGAGCGGGGACCGTTCGCCGAGCAGGCAGTCCAGGGCGTGGCCGGACGTGACGCGGGCGGCCTCCGGCCCGAGCGCGGCGAAGGACGCCTGCGGGTGAGTGCTGCGCGTGGCTCCCGGAGTGACCCGCACCTCCTCCGCCAGCCGCCCCATGCCCTGCGAGGGTGTGGAAGCCGCGCTGAAGGGCTCCATGTGCTCACGGTATGACAGAAGTTGATGCGGTGTCAGGCCTTGCGTCATGCGGAGATACGTCCGTGATGTCAGCGAATTCCCCTCGGTGAACGTGGGCACCACGAGCGTGCCCTCGGGGCCGAGCGCGTCCCGGAGCGCGCGCAGCACCGTGGCGCCGCCGCCACGCACCGGGCCCACGGCCCGGAGGGAGGAGTGCAGCAGCAGGGTCATGCCCTTCTCGACGCCGAGCGCCCGCAGTCGGGCGGTGAGACAGGCCGCTGTTCTCATCCGCCGTCAGCCGCGCAGCCGGGCGGCCATCCTGCGACCGGCCGGGGTGAGGCCGTCGGAGGGGACGGCCCCGGCGGGCAGGCGGTCAAGGTACGCGGCCCGCAGCCGCTGCCCGGCCTCGGCGCTGCCGGCGAGGTCGAAGAGGTCCGACAGGGCGTTGAACTTCATCTGCTGCACTCCCTCCACGACGAGGCCGGCCAGCGCCACGGCGGTGTCCGGCAGCGCGAGTCCGAGGGCCCCGAAGGCGTACGGATCCGCGGCCACCCGGCCCGGCGCGCCGGCGTCGTGCAGCGGGGTGCACGCGGTGAACAGCAGGCGCACCCCTGGGCCGCGGCCGGCGTGGCGGGCCCGCAGATGCACGGCCGCCTCGCTGAACAGGCGCAGCCAGCGCGCGTACTCACCCTCGTCCAGTGCGGGGGTGGGGCGAAGGCCACCGGACGGGCCGCGACCGGGAAGGCCGGCGCGCCGCGGGGCGGCGGCGGAGCCGCCAGGGCGCGAGCCCTGCGGGCGGGGGTGCGCGGCCGGACCGGCGGCGCCGGGCTCGGCGGTGAAGCCGTCGCGGTACGGGTCCGCGGTGAAGCCGTCGCGGTACGGGTCCGCGGTGAAGCCGTCGCGGTACGGGTCCGCGGTGAAGCCGTCGCGGTACGGGTCCGCCGTGATGCCGTCGCGGTACGGCTCCGCGAGCCGAGGGGCGGCGGCGGAGGAGCCGTCGGGGCCGGAGCCTCCCGGGCCGGGGTGCGCGGCCGGACCCCCGGCCCCCGGCTCCCCGGTGAAGCCGTCGCGGTACGGGTCGGTGTCCTCCAGGAGGACGGTGAACTCGCCGGCGGCCAGGCGGCGTACGGGGTGCCAGGTGAAGCCGGAGTCGGTCGCCTCGGTGAGCGGGCGGAGTGGGTCGCCGGGCCGGGCGGCGACCAGCAGGGCGCCGGCGCGTGCGAGCAGGGTGACCGGTCCGGCTCCGGGCGGCAGGGCGAGGTGGCCGAATCCGGGCAGATGCGCCCCCGTGGCCTCCTCCGGCAGGTCGGCGCGCAGTTCGGTGCCCGCCCGCAACGCCGCCGCCACGGCGACCTCGCCGAGCCGCTGCCGTACCGCCGCCACGGGCAGCCGTCCCTCGACGGCGCGCACCGCCCAGCTGCCGAGGTAGGGGTGGCGGACGGTCCGCGCCGTGTGCCGGGGCCACTGCCGGTCGAGCCCGGCCAGGGCGCTCGCCTCGGGCCCCGGATGCCGGGCGCACACGGCGGCGAGGAGCATCCGGCGGACGCTGGCCTCGGCGTCGACGAGGGCGTGCAGCGCGGCGGGGTCGCCGTCGCCCGCGGCGAGGGAGTCGAAGGCGTGCGCGGTCAGGGTGTGGGTCCGGCGCGCCGGACGCGGGCGGGGGGCGTTCAGCACGTGTCCGATCAGCCGGAAGAGGTCCTCGCAGTAGACGGAGGGGTTGTCGAAGGCGTTGTCCGCGCGGTGGCGGTGCCCGTACAGGCCGCCGCCGCAGATGCGCACCACCGAGCAGTCCCGGCACTGCCGACTCAGGGCCTCCACTCCCCCGGCCTGGGCGAGGAAGCCGGGGTGGGCGGCCGCCTCGTCGAAGGAGTGCCGCAGGACGTGGAATCCGGTGCTGGGCGCCTCGGGTCCGGCCGTCTTGAGCCAGTCGGCCTGTTCGATCTCCCCGTCGGTCTCGATGACGACCAGGTCCGGGCTGCCGAGCCCGAGCGCCTCGGTGAAGGACTCCTGTCCGTCCCGGCCGGCCTCGATCGAGTCGAAGAGGCGGACCGGGAAGGGCCTGCCGTCGGCGGCCCAGCGGTCGTGGACGGCGATCAGCCAGCGGGCGTGCGCGGCCGGGTGGGCGGGGTCGGACGGTGGCGGCCGGTCCCAGGTGGCGTGCGGGAGCAGGAAGTCCACCCGCGGCGGGTCCAGGGCGGCGAGGGCCTCGTACACGGCGACCGGGTCGTTGTCGACGTCGACGGTGCACAGCAGGCCCGCGAAGGCGTCGCGGTACTCGGGGGAGCCGATGAGGCGCACGGCCCTGACGACGGCGTCGTAGGAACCGGTTCCGTCCGGACGCTTGCGGTGGCGGTCGTTGGCGGCGCGGTCGCCGTCGAGGGAGATGCCGGTGCGGATCCGCTCGCGGACCAGCATGCGGCACAGGGACTCGTCCAGGCGCAGGCCGTTGGTCTGCATGCGCAAGTCCAGGTCGCACACGCCGTCCAGGGCGGAGCGCAGGTCCCGGGCCGTGCGGGCCAGCCGTCCGGCTCCGGCCAGCAGGGGCTCGCCGCCGTGCAGGACGACGTGCACGCGCGGGAGTTCGGGGTGGGCGCGGGCGTGCTCGGCGATCCGTGCCACGGCCGCGGCCGCCACCTCGTCCGGGATGACCCGCGGCCGGCGCCGCCAGCTCTGGTCGGCGTGTTGGTAGACGTAGCAGTGATCGCAGGCCAGGTCGCACCTGCTGTGCATCTTGAGGACGAACTGGCGGAATGCTCTTGTCCCCGCGGTCATCGGCCCTTGGCGCCCGGGACGGTCAGATGCTGGAGTTGAAGCCGCAGTCAGGCTGCCGGCCGGACGGCAGCAGTCTGCTGAGGGCTCGTCGGTCGAGAAGGTCGGGGCCGTCCAGCGGGACGCCCTCCCAGTCGGGCACTTCCGTGGCGAGCGGCGGGTGCGCCGCTCCTAACTCGTCCAGAACTGCACCGGACGCCTCTCCGCCGTTCGTCATTGCGGTCTCCTTCGCCGGTCCGTGGAATCGTGCCGGTCGGATCTCCACCGAGTGGAATCGCACTGAGCAGTCGAGAGATGGCTCCTCGTCACCCCTGACTCCATCATCCTGGCCGCTTCCGGTCGGGCACAAGGGCGGCAAAGGTACCTTACGAGCCAGCTTCCGTACGGCAAGCGCCAGTTCCGGTCAGGACGGGACGGGCTGCGTACGGGTCCGGCCTCGGGGGGGGGGGGGGGGGGGGCCCCCCCGGGGCCCCCCCCCGGGGGGGGGGGGGGGGGGGGGGGGTGGGCCCCCCCGCGGGGGGCCCCCCGGGGGGGGGGGGGGGCCCCCCCCCCCCCCGCCCCCCCGGGGGGGGGGGCGGCCCGCCCCCCCCCCCCCCCCCCGCCCCCCCGGGGGGGGGGGGGGGGGGCTACTTCGTGCCTCCGCCGGAGGGCGGCACGGCAGGGTCGGCCGGTGCCCCCTCCCCGCGCCCGAGGCGGCTGTGGGAGCGGCCGTAGAGGAAGTACACGACGAAGCCGAGGACCATCCAGACCGCGAACCGCAGCCAGGTCTCGGCCGGCAGGTTGATCATCAGCCAGAGCGAGGCGAGGACCGACAGGATCGGCAGGACCGGCACCCACGGGGTGCGGAAGGACCGGTTCAGGTCGGGCCGGGTCCGCCGCAGGATGATCACGCCGATCGCTACGACCACGAACGCGAACAGCGTGCCGATGTTGACCAGTTCGGCGAGCTCGCTGAGCGGGGTGAAGCCGGCGACGATCGCGATGATCACACCGAGCAGGATGGTCGGCCGGTGCGGGGTCCGGAACCTCGGGTGGACGTGGGAGAAGAACGTGGGCAGCAGTCCGTCACGGCTCATCGCGAAGAACACCCGGGTCTGGCCCAGCAGCAGGATCATGCAGACCGTCGTCAGGCCGACTGCGGCGCCGAAGCTGATGAAGCCCGCGAACCAGGGGTGCCCGGTGGCCTTGAAGGCGTCGGCGAGCGGCGCGGTGATCGACAGGTCGGTGTACTTCTGCATGCCGGTGACCACGATCGACACGGCGACGTAGAGGACCGTGCAGATGACGAGCGAGCCCAGGATGCCGCGCGGCATGTCCCGCTGCGGGTTCCTGGTCTCCTCGGCGGCCGTGGCCACCACGTCGAAGCCGATGAAGGCGAAGAAGACGACGGACGCGGCGGTGAAGATGCCCATCACGCCGAAGTTGGAGGGCGCCCAGCCGAACATCAGCTGGATCAGCGGTGACTGGAGACTGTCACCGGCCGGCACGTCCTGCGCCTTCGGGATGAACGGGTCGTAGTTGTCGCCCTTGATGAAGAAGGCGCCCGCGATGATCACGGTCAGCACGACGGTCACCTTGATGGCGACGACGAGCGAGGTCACCCGCGCGGAGAGCTTCGTGCCGAGGACGAGGACGGCGGTGAGCACCAGGACCAGCGCGGCGGCGAGGATGTCGAAGCCGAAGCCGTCGGCGCCGTCCCGGCCGCTGAGCGCCTCGGGCAGATGCCAGCCCGCGTTGTCCAGCAGCGAGGCGATGTACCCGGACCAGCCGACGGCCACCACCGCCGTGCCGAGCGCGAACTCCAGGACCAGGTCCCAGCCGATGATCCAGGCGGGCAGTTCACCGAGGGAGGCGTAACTGAAGGTGTACGCCGATCCCGCCACCGGAACGGTGGAGGCGAACTCGGCGTAGCAGAGCGCGGCGAGCGCGCAGACGACGCCGGCCACGACGAAGGCCAGGGCGACGGCCGGGCCGGCGTTGTTCTTGGCGACCGTGCCGGTGAGGACGAAGATGCCGGTGCCGATGATGACACCGACGCCGAAGACCGTCAGATCGAGCGCGGACAGGGATTTCTTCAGCGCGTGCTCGGGTTCCTCGGTATCGAGGATGGACTGCTCGACTCTCTTCGTCCGGAAGAGTGTGCTGCTCACGGGCGTACCTCCCACGCTGTGGCGTCCTCGACATGATCGAGAGGGGGCGATGGGGGTCCCCCCGGGTCGAGCGAAGTCGAGAGTTGGGGGAGCGTATGCCCCGGCACGTGGTGATTCACGCGAATGGGCCGGTTCCACCACCCTTCGCGGTGGTGGAACCGGCCCATCCGGTGGTACGGGTCAGTCGCGCGCGGGCTCCGGCTCGGCGGCGGCGCCGCTGTACCGGCCGTCCAGCTTGGAGACCAGACCGGTGACCTGGCGGGCGATGTCGGGCGCGGTCAGCCCGATCTCCGCCATGACCTCGGCACGCGAGGCGTGGTCGAGGAAGCGCGGCGGGATGCCGAAGTCGCGCAGCGGGACGTCGACGCCGGCGTCCCGCAGGGCCTGCGCGATCGCCGAACCGACGCCGCCGACGCGGGAGTTGTCCTCGACGGTGACGACGACACGGTGGCGCTCGGCGAGCGGGGCCATGGCCTCGTCCACCGGCTTGACCCAGCGCGGGTCGACGACGGTGGTGGAGATGCCCTGCTTGTCGAGGAGCGAGGCGATCTCCAGGCACATGGGGGCCAGCGCGCCGATGGACACGAGCAGCACGTCCGGCGTGTCCGTGCCCGGCTCGCGCAGCACGTCCATGCCGCCGACACGTCCCACGGCGGGAACGGCGGGGCCGACGGCGCCCTTGGAGAAGCGCACCACGGTCGGCGCGTCGTCGACCTTCACGGCCTCGCGCAGCTGGGCGCGCACCTGGTCGGCGTCGCGCGGGGCGGCGAGCCGCAGTCCCGGGACGACCTGGAGGATCGACATGTCCCACATGCCGTTGTGGGAGGCGCCGTCGGTGCCGGTGATGCCGGCCCGGTCCAGGACGAAGGTGACCCCGCACCGGTGCAGGGCGACGTCCATCAGGACCTGGTCGAAGGCGCGGTTGAGGAAGGTGGCGTAGACGGCGAAGACGGGGTGCACTCCCCCGGTCGCCAGGCCGGCCGCGGAGACGGCGCCGTGCTGCTCGGCGATGCCGACGTCGTAGACCCGGTCGGGGAACCTCTTGGCGAACTTGTCCAGGCCGACCGGCTGGAGCATGGCCGCGGTGATGGCGACGATGTCCTCGCGCTCCTCGCCGAGCTTGACCATCTCCTCGCCGAAGACCGAGGTCCAGTCGGCCCCGGCGGTGGCGATCGGCAGGCCCGTGTCGGGGTGGATCTTGCCGACGGCGTGGAAGCGGTCGGCCTCGTCCTGGAGGGCGGGCTGGTAGCCGCGGCCCTTCTCGGTGAGGCAGTGCACGATCACCGGGCCGCCGAAGCGCTTGGCGCGGGCCAGGGCGGACTCCAGCGCCTCGATGTCGTGGCCGTCGATGGGGCCGACGTACTTCAGGCCCAGGTCCTCGAACATGCCCTGCGGGGCGATGAAGTCCTTCAGGCCCTTCTTGGCGCCGTGGAGGGTCTCGTAGAGCGGTCGGCCGACGACCGGGGTGCGCTCCAGGAGGTCCTTGCCGCGGGCCAGGAAGCGCTCGTAGCCGTCGGTGGTGCGCAGGGTCGCCAGGTGGTTGGCGAGGCCGCCGATGGTCGGCGCGTAGGAGCGCTCGTTGTCGTTGACGACGATCACCAGCGGGCGGTCCTTGGCGTCGGCGATGTTGTTCAGCGCCTCCCAGGCCATGCCGCCGGTGAGCGCGCCGTCGCCGATCACGGCGACGACGTGGTCGTCGCGTTTCTGGATCTGGTTGGCCTTGGCGAGGCCGTCGGCCCAGCCCAGGACGGTCGAGGCGTGGCTGTTCTCGATGACGTCGTGCTCGGACTCGGCCTGCGAGGGGTAGCCCGACAGGCCGCCCTTCATCTTCAGCCGGGAGAAGTCCTGGCGGCCGGTGAGCAGTTTGTGGACGTAGGACTGGTGTCCGGTGTCCCAGAGCACCTTGTCCTTCGGCGAGTCGAAGACGCGGTGCAGGGCGATGGTGAGCTCGACCACGCCGAGGTTCGGGCCGAGGTGGCCGCCGGTCTTGGAGACGGCGTCGACGAGGAAGGTCCGGATCTCCCCTGCCAGCTGGTCCAGCTCCTCCAGGCTGAGCCGGTCCAGATCGCGCGGTCCCCTGATGCGGGTCAGCAGCGGCACCCGTGCCTCCTTGCAGTAGAGCTGTTGCCGGGCTTGTCGAGTCTAATGTTCCGCCCGTGCGGGCGATGCTCGGGAGGTGCGTCATACGTCACGCGATCGGCTGTACCCAAGATCACCAGTTCTTACGACATGAAAGAGCCCGGCACCGTGGCGGTGCCGGGCTCCGTCGTGCCCCGAGGGGTGTCAGCCGCGTCCGGCGGCCTTCTGGCTCCGGCGGGAGACCGAGTCGATGACGACCGCGCCGAGCAGGACACCACCGGTGATCATGTACTGGATCGAGGTGTTCATGTTCAGCAGGTCCAGACCGGTCTGGATCGACTGGATGACCAGCATGCCCAGCAGCGCGGACCACACCGAGCCACGACCGCCGAACAGCGACGTACCACCGATGACCGCGGCCGCGATGGCCAGCATCAGGGTGTTGCCGCCACCGGCGTTCAGCGTCGCGGACGCCGTCTGACCGGCGAAGAACATACCGCCGATGGCCGCGAAGCCACCCGCGATGGCGAACACGGAGATCCGGATCGCCGCCACGTTGATACCGGCGCGCCGGGCGGCCTCGATGCCGCCGCCGACCGCGAAGACCTTGCGGCCGAACGTGGTGCGGCGGAGCACGAAGTCCACGATCACCAGCGCGGCGAGGAAGAGCACCAGCGAGTTGGAGACACCCGCGGCGTTGTTCAGCACGGCCGCGGCGGCGAAGGACGCCACGGCGAGCAGGCCGACGCGCAGCAGGATCTCGCTGGTCGGCCGGAACGGCACACCCGCGGCCTTGCGGCGGCGCTGGTCCATCAGGGAGCCCACGAGCATGGACGCCACGCCGAGACCAGCGAGCAGGTAGGCGCCGACGATGGCCTGGTCCATGAAGAACGAGCTCTGGCCCAGCAGCTTGATCGGGCCGCTGTCGGCCGGGATGTTGATCGTGCCGCTGTCACCGAGCAGCCACAGCATCAGACCGTTCCAGCCGAGGAAGCCGGCCAGGGTGACGACGAACGCCGGCACACCGATCTTGGCGAAGAACCAGCCGTGCAGGATGCCGATGCCGATACCGGTCAGGACGGCCAGGACGAGGGCCAGCCACTGGCCCATGCCGTGGTTGACCACGAACACCGCGAAGATCGTGGACGCCAGACCGCTGACCGAGCCGACGGACAGATCGATCTCGCCGAGCAGCAGCACGAACACCAGGCCGATGGCGAGCATGCCGGTGGCCGACAGGAAGTAGCTGATGTTGGACAGGTTGTCCGCGCTCAGGAACAGGTCGTTCTTCAGCTGGAAGATCGTCCAGATGACGATCAGGCCGACGACGACCGGCAGCGAGCCGAGCTCACCGCCCTTGACCTTGCGCTTGAACTCGGTCCAGTAGCCCTTGAGGCCCTCCTCGCGGATGAGCAGACGAGGGTCGACGACGGAGACCGGGGCGGCCGTGGGGTCGTCGGCGGGGGCCACCGTGGTCTGTTCCTCGACCACGCCCTGCGTCTTGTCTACCTTCGACGTGTCGCTCACTTTGCCGCCTCCGTGCTGCGACGCCCCGCACGACGGGTCACGGCGTTGTCCGTGGCGCCCGTGATGGCGGCGATGATCTCTTCGTGGGTGGTGTCCTTCACCGAGAAGGAACCGTTGTTCTTACCCAGGCGCAGCACGGCGACGGTGTCGGCGACTGCCTTCACGTCGGCCATGTTGTGGCTGATGAGGATGACGCCCAGGTTGCGCTCGCGCAGCCGCTCGACCAGGTCGAGGACCTGCGCGGTCTGCTCGACGCCGAGGGCCGCGGTGGGCTCGTCGAGGATGACGACCTTGGGGTCACCGATCAGGGCGCGGGCGATGGCCACGACCTGGCGCTGGCCACCGGAGAGGCTCGCGATCGGGATGCGCACGCTGGGAATGCGGATGGAGAGCGTGGACAGCAGCTCGCGGGCCTTCTGCTCCATCGTGACCTCGTCGATGACGCCGCGGTGCAGCAGCTCGCGTCCGAGGTAGAGGTTGCCGACGACGTCCAGGTTGTCGCACAGGGCGAGGTCCTGGTAGACCGTCGCGACGCCGAGTCCCTGGGCGTCGTGCGGCTTGTTGATGCTGACCGGGGTGCCGTCCCACTCGATGACGCCCTCATCGATGGGGTGGACGCCGGCGATCGTCTTGACCAGCGTCGACTTTCCGGCGCCGTTGTCGCCGACCAGGGCGACCACTTCTCCGGCGTGGACCTCCAGTTCGACATCGGTGAGGGCTTGCACCGCACCGAATCGCTTGGAGACTCCGCGCAACGCCAGCACGGGCGTAGCGGACACGTGAACCATCTCCTTCGCCGCCTGACCGGCGGGGATGCCGCGCTTGGGGTAAGGCGCGGAGGGGCGTGCTCAGAGCACGGATTTACTGGATGAACATGCGCGCGGTCGTGGCGTCCTGGCAACGGCCGCGTGCGACATGCTTCCGTCCGGCGCCCGTCCCACAGCGGGGTTGGAGGGTGGGACGGGCGCCGGACAGGCTTCTGCCTGCCGCGGGGGCGCGCCGTGCGGACGGCACGCCCCGGGGGCGGGGGTTACTTCAGACCGGCCTTCTTGCACGCGGCGGCGTACTCGCCGGCGCAGATCTGGTCCACGGTGTACAGCTTGTCCTTGATCACCGTGTCCTTGATGTTGTCGACGGTGACGGAGACCGGGGTCAGCAGCTGCGAGGGCACCTTGTTCCCCGAGCCGTTGGTCAGGGTCTGGGTGGCGAGGTCGTCGATGCTCTTGCCCTCGACCAGGTTGACCGCGAGCTGGGCGGCGGCGTCCGCCTCCGGCTTGAAGGCCTTGTAGACCGTGCTGGACTGGGTACCGGCGACGATGCGCTGGATACCGGCGAGCTCGGCGTCCTGACCCGTCAGCGGGATCCCGGAGATGCCGGCGCCCTTGAGGGTGTTGGCGATACCACCGGCCATGCCGTCGTTGGCGGCGTAGACACCGGCGATGTTCTTCTTGCCGAGCTGGGTGATGGCCGCGGACATCTTCTGCGCGGCGACCGAGTCCTTCCACAGGCCGGACTGCTCGTAGGCGATCTTGACCTTGCCGTCGAGGACGCTGTGGGCGCCCTTCTTGAACAGCGCGGCGTTCGGGTCGGCGTCGTCACCGTTGATCATGACGACGTTGGACTTCGGGGTCGCCTTGTCGCCGAGGGCGTCGAGCAGGGCCTGGCCCTGGAGCTGGCCGACCTTCTCGTTGTCGAAGGAGACGTACGCGGAGACCGGGCCCTGGGCCAGACGGTCGTACGCGATGACCTTGACGCCCTTCTTGGTCGCGGCGTCGATCGAGGACTTGATGGCCGCCGAGTCCTGGGCGGAGATCACGATGACCTTCACGCCCTTGGTGACCATGGTGCTGACCTGCTGGGCCTGCTTGGCGGCGTCGGCTCCGGCGTTGGCGTAGGAGACCTTGCAGTCGGAGCAGAGCTCCTTGACCTTGTCCTCGAAGAACGGACGGTCGAACTGCTCGTAGCGCGTGGTGACGCTGTCGGGCAGGAGCAGACCGATCGACTTGTTGCCGGAGTCGGAGCTGCCGCTGTCGTTGTCGTCGTCCCCGGCCTTGCCGCAAGCGGCGGCCGTGAGGGCGAGAGCCGAGACCAGAACGGGTACGGCCGCACGACGCATAAGCGTGTTCACTTCAGAAACCTCCCTGACGAGGCCGCGTCGTTGCGGCCGAGGTGGCTGGAAGTCAACTCGGCCACACGTGCGACGTCAAGAAGTAAATACTTAACGGCTTGGCAACGGCGCGTTTCGTTCTCTAAGTGAAGGCAGGCGCCGCACCGTGCAGCGTGCCGTCCAAAAGGGTCGAATCACCCATCTCGCTGAGTGCGAGAGCGAGTGCTCCGAGCACCTCCGCACGACCCCCAAGTGCCCCGGGGAGAACGGACAGTTGACGCGCCGCGCTCGGGATCGCATAGCGGCCGACAGACTCCCTGATGGGCCCGAGCACCAGCTCACCGGCCTCCGCGAGATCACCGCCGAGGACCACCCTGCTCGGGTTCAGGAGATTGCAGAGATTGGCGACTCCACTGCCGATGTGGCGGCCGACGTCGGCGATCACCCGACGACAGCCCGGGTCTCCGTCCCTGGCCAGCCGCACCACACCTTCCATCGTCAGATCGGTGCCGTGACTGGACTGGAGGAGCGGCAGCACATAGCGCGCGGCCGCGAAGGTCTCCAGGCAGCCACGGTTTCCACAGCGGCAGACCGGGCCGGATTCATCAAGAGTAATATGCCCGATTTCTCCCGCTGTGCCACCCGGGCCCCGGTAGATCTTGCCGTTGATGACCAGTCCGGCGCCGACACCGCTGGCGACCTTGATGTACGCCAGGTCCCTGGCCCCCCGCCCTGCGCCCCACACCATCTCGCCGAGGGCGCCCAGGTTGGCGTCGTTGTCGACGTGCACGGGGACGCCCAGACGGCCGCCCAGCTCTTCGGCGGGCTTGGTGCCGATCCAGCCCGGCAGGATCGCGGAGGAGCCCAGCGAGCCGGACTCCAGATCGATCGGGCCGGGGACGCCGAGACCCACCCCGGCGATCTTGGACCGGTCGACGCCGGTGGCCGCGATCAGGCGGTTGACCAGCTCTTCCGCCCGGTCGAACCCCTGGGTCGAGGAGGCGTCCACGTCCAGTGGCTCGGACTCCTCGGCCAGGACCTGATGGGCGAGGTTGCCGACGGCGACCCGCAGGTGCGTATGCCCGAAGTCGACGCCTATGACGATGCCGGCGTCACCGCTCAGCGACACGCTGCGGGCCCGCCTGCCGCCCGCCGACGTGGGCGTGACCTCGACGGTTCCGCCGTCCTTGAGCTCGCGGACGATGTTGGAGACGGTCGCGGCGGACAGCCCCGTGCTCCGGGCGATCTCCGCCTGGGTGAGCGACCCGGCCAGCCGGACGGCCCGGACGACCCGTTCCAGGTTGGCTCGGTGCAGCGACGACTGCGACCCCGGAGTCTCCACGACGACCTCCTGCGCGCGGGACCGCTTCTATGAGGCCCCGTGAATGTCCAACTAGTGAACTCTAAGCTGAGCCGTTCGGGTCGCCTTCCGTCAAGAGGTTGAACAGTATCCGCGGCGCCGGGCACGCGGGCGTACGCCGCTCCCGACGCGGGGAACGGCGTGCGCACGACCGGTTTCGCAGCGCTACGGGCGCTTCACTTCCGCTACGGGCGCCTCACTTCAGGGTCGCCGATGTCAGGCCCGCCTGCACCTGGCGCTGGAAGGACAGGTACACCACCAGCATCGGGATCATGGCGATGGTCACGCCGGCGAACAGCACGGGCAGGTCGGAGGCGTACCCCTGCTGCTGCTGGAGCTGGATGAGCCCCTGGGTGAGGACGTAGCGCTCGGGGTCGTCCCCGCTCTGCGGCTGCATCAGGACCGTCGGCAGGATGAACTGGTTCCACTGGCCGAGGGTGTTGAAGATGCCGACGCTCAGCAGGCCCGCCTTCGCCATCGGCAGCATCACCTGGAAGAACGTCCGGGTGTGCGAGGCCCCGTCCAGGATCGCCGCCTCGAAGACCGCGGTCGGCAGGGTCCGGAAGAAGGAGTGCATGAAGAAGACCGTGAACGGCATCGAGTAGGCGACGTACACCAGGATCAGACCCTGGTAGGTGTTCAGCATGTCCAGCCGTTTGACCATGAAGAAGAGCGGGACCAGGGCCAGGAACACCGGGAACATCGCGCCGGCCACGAAGAAGTAGTACAGCAGCCGGTTGCCCCAGAACTCGTAGCGGGCCAGCACGTACGCCGCCATCGAGCCGAGCAGCATCGTCAGCGGCACCGAGAAGACCAGCACGATGACGGTGTTGACGAAGTAGTCGCCGATGCCCTTGTCCCAGGCGCGGGAGAAGACGTCCAGCGACCAGTTCTGCGGCCAGCCGAAGGCCGAACCGCCGATCTGGGCGTCGGTCCTGAAGGAGCTCAGGACCAGCCACAGCAGGGGCAGCACGATCAGCAGCGCCCACAGGGCGAGGAAGCCGTGCGAGAAGACGTTCAGGACGAGGCCTTCACCACGCTGGTCGTCCGGGCGGGCCGGGACCTTGCCGACCGGGGGCGGGGCCGGGACCGAGCCGCCCGCGGCGGAGGTCTCCTTGAGGGGTGCGCTCATGGGTCGCCTTCTCTCCCCGCTCAGAACTCGACGCGGTCGCGGCGGGTCGCGCGCAGCGTGAACACGGACACGATCAGGGTGAGGACGAGCATGACCACGCCCATGGCGCAGGCGTACCCGCTCTTCCCGTACAGCAGGAAGTTGCGCATCATCACGGTCGCCATGACCTCGCTGTGGTGGTCGGGGCCGCCTCCGTAGTCGCCGGAGGTCATCGTGGAGACGAGGATGAACATGTCCATCGCGGCGATGCCGAGATAGACCCAGGCGGTCTGCACGGACTCCCACAGCAGGGGCAGCGTGATCCGGAAGAAGGACTGCCCGCGGCCGGCGCCGTCGATGAGCGCGGCCTCGTAGATGTCCTTCGGGATGGACTGCATGGCGGCGGAGAACAGCACCAGGTAGAAGCCGACCCCGTGCCAGACGACGACCGCGAGCAGGGCCCAGATCACCATGTTCGGCTCGTTGAGCCACTCCACGGGAGCATCCGCACTGACCAGACCCAGCTTGATGAGGGCGCCGTTGAGCATGCCACCGCCGTCACTGCGGTAGACGGCGCCGAACAGCACCGCCATGATCGCCAGCGACAGCACCTGCGGGAAGAAGTAGACGACTTTGTAGTACTTGGACCCGGCGACACCCGTGACTCCGCCGGCCCGGCTGCGCCCGCCGACGTTCAGCATGAAGGCGAAGAACAGCGCGAGCAGAATGGTGACCACGGGGATGAAGATCAGGAACAGGATGTTGTGCCAGATGGCCCCCATGAAGATGTCGTCCTGGAACAGCGCCTTGTAGTTGTCCAGGCCGACGAAATGGAAGGTCTGCGACTGTCCCTTCCAGTCGGTCAGCGAATAGCCGAACGTCTGGATGTACGGCCAGATCACGAAGATCACATAGAGCGCCACGGGAGCGAACAGAAATCCCGCGACGAACCGGTACTGCCCTTTGCGCATGGCGTTTTCCTGCCCCTGATGTCCCGTTCCGGGCCGGATCCCTCCGGCCCGGAACGCGGTCGGCCTCGCGGGATCAGTCCCGGTGGTTCTTCTTGGACTCCGGGTCCTTGGCCTGCTTGTCCACGGCGGCCTGGGCCCGCTTCAGCCACTCCTTGGGCTGGATGCGCTTGGCCATCAGCTCGTTGGAGGCGTTCTCGATGGCCGTCCCCATCTCGCTGTACCACTCCGTGTACAGGAAGCGGAAGGTGTTCTCCCCGGCCGCCTTGGACGCCTCGACCGTGGACTGGGTGCCCGGGCGCAGCTGGACGCCGGTGTCGACGCCGTCCTTGAGGATGGTCAGCGAGTTCGCCTCCTTGGCGAACGACGTCGACCACTCCTTGGAGAGCATCATCCGCATGAACTCCTTGGCCGCGGGGAGGTTCTTGGCCTTGGACGGGATGATGAAGGGCTCACCGGAGCCGGCCCGGATCGCCTCGAAGGGCAGCTTGCTGTCGGGCAGCAGCGGCATCGGCAGGAACTTCATGTCGAAGTCGGACGGTGTCGTCTTCAGCTGCTCGTTCTCCAGCCAGGAGCCGCTGGTGATGAAGACCGCCTTGTACTGGTTCCACCGGGTCTGGGACTCGGTGTGCGTCAGGCCGTTGGTGCCGGGCATCAAGTAGCCCTTCTCCACGAGCTCGTAGACCGCCTCGACGGCGGCCGCGGCGGCGTCGGAGCCGACGAACGCGTTGGGCTCGAGGTTGTCGATCGCCTTCATGGCCTCCAGGCCGCCGGTCTTGGCGATGAGGTCCATGATCGCGACGTTGATGTAGTACGGGTACTTGCCCTGGTGGGCGAGGCCGCCGATGCCCTGGGACTTGGCGTCCTTGCAGATGGCGAGGAAGTCGTCCCAGGTCTTGGGCTCGGTCCAGCCCTTGTCCTTGAAGAGCTTGCCGGAGTACCACAGGCCCCACACCGTGTAGATGTAGTTCAGGGCGACGACCTTGCCGCCCTGCATGCCCGATTCGAGGGTGCCGGGGACGAGGGTGTCGCGGACCTTCTTGGCCGGGTCGTCGACCGACGGGGCGTCGAGGACCTCCGCGAGGTCGAGCAGCTGGCCGTTCTTGTGGAGCACGTCGATCGGGATCTGCTGGGCGCCCGAGTCGTCCACGATGTCCGGCGGGTTGCCCGCGTTGAAGCGCGGCTGGAGCTTGCCGGTGATCTCCTGGGTGCCGGTGTGGGTGGAGGTGACCCCCCACTTCTTCTGGAAGCTCGCCTCCCACGCCTTGGCGTAGTCGTCGCCGTAGCCGCCCTTGAAGATGACGACGTCGAGCTTGCTGCCCTTCTTGACGCCGAAGGGATTGTCCTTGGACGTCTTGCCCTCGGTGTCGTTGTCGGAACTGTCGTCCCCGCCACCGCTGGCGCAGGCGGACAGGAAGCTCATGGTGGGGACGGTGATCAGACCGAGGGCGGCGGACCGCTTGATCAGATCGCGGCGGCCTACAGAGCTTTCGGTGTTCTCGGCGGAAGTGGATCCCATGCTCAAGTCCTCGCCTTCTCCAGGACTCAGGCGGTGAACCGGATCCTCCCCGGCACCGCGATCGGGTCACGCTGGGTCGTGCAGGAAGTGCGGTGAATCGCCGACAGGTATAGTCCACTTCCCGCCAAGGGAGCAAGATCGAATGCAAGGTTGGCCATGGGTCTTTTCCGAGTTGAGACCTGGCGGAAATATGTACGGCCTGTGCGTTCCCTGACGGAAAAACACGTGTCATTGCGCCCGAATGCCACAGCCAACGCCCTTGACATCCTTGACCACTTGAGACACAACTGATCCTTGCGCATCGAAGTTGACAACGTTGTCCGCGATGGCAGGAGGGTGCTGACGCATGCGGCACAGACGGTGTTCGGCGGTCGTTCTCACGGCCGCCTTCGCTTTGGCGACGAGTGCACAGGGGGCGGCGACGGCACTGCCGGAGGCCCCCGACCGGGGCCGGGCGTTCGCGTCCTCCTTCGAGGCGGACGACCCGCCACCGGACTGGCTCAACACCGTGGAGCGCTCCTCGGGCGTCGACGGCGGCTACAGCACCGGCATCCCCGGCAACGTGACCGACCATGTCACCGACGTCCGCGCGAGCGCCGAGAACACGGGCGGCGGCGAGGTGAAGGAGAACCTCACCGACGGCGAGCCCGGCACCAAGTGGCTGGCCTTCGAGACCACGGGCTGGGTGGAGTTCGACCTGGACAAACCGGTGAAGGTCGCGACGTACGCCCTCACCTCCGCCAACGACCACGCCGAACGGGACCCCCGGGACTGGACCCTGAAGGGCTCGGCCGACGGCAAGGAGTGGAAGACCCTCGACACCCGCGCCGGGGAATCCTTCGCCGAACGCTTCCAGACCAGGTCGTACCAGCTCGCGGACCCGGCCGGGTACCAGCACTTCCGCCTCGACGTCACCGCGAACAACGGCGCCGACGGCCTCCTCCAGCTCGCCGACGTCCAGTTCTCCACCGGCGACGGCGAGGGCCCGGTCCCACCGGAGATGCTCTCGCTGGTCGACCGCGGCCCCAACGGCTCCCCCACCGCCAAGGCGCGGGCCGGCTTCACCGGGAAGCGGGCGCTGCGGTACGCGGGACGGCACACGGCCCCCGGGCGGGCGTACTCGTACAACAAGGTCTACGACGTCGACGTGGCCGTCGTCCGGGACACCCGGCTCTCCTACCGCGTCTTCCCGTCGATGGCGGACGGCGACCTGGACTACGCGGCGACCAACGTGGCCGTGGACCTCGCCTTCACCGACGGCACCTATCTGAGCGCGCTCGGCGCCCGGGACCAGCACGGCTTCGAGCTGTCCCCGCGCGGGCAGGGCGCCGCGAAGGTGCTGTACGTCAACCAGTGGAACGACGTCGCCTCGCGGATCGGCTCGGTGGCGGCCGGGAAGACCGTCGACCGGATCCTGGTGGCCTACGACGCCCCGAGCGGGCCGGCGAGGTTCCGCGGCTGGCTGGACGACGTACGGATCGAGCCGGTGGCCCCCGAGAAGCCGAAGGCCCATCTCTCCGACTACGCGCTGACCACCCGCGGCACCCACTCCAGCGGTGCCTTCTCCCGCGGGAACACCTTTCCCGCGGCCGCCGTGCCGCATGGCTTCA
Organism: Streptomyces sp. NPDC020489; assembly: GCF_044386545.1. Classification (NCBI taxonomy): domain Bacteria; kingdom Bacillati; phylum Actinomycetota; class Actinomycetes; order Kitasatosporales; family Streptomycetaceae; genus Streptomyces; species Streptomyces sp. NPDC020489. The sequence goes on along the minus strand of NZ_JBIRUZ010000003.1, from coordinate 215,737 downwards.
ACTTCTGGACGCCGGTGACCGACGCCGGTTCGCTCAGCTGGCTGTACGACTACGCGCGGGCCAACAACGACGACAACCTGCCGACGATCCAGGCGTTCAGCGCGAGCCATGAGCCCAGCCCCTGGATGGGCGACCGGCAGACCTTCCAGGTGATGCCCTCGGTGGCCGCCGGTGTCCCGGACACCGGGCGCCAGGCGCGGGAGCTGGCCTTCCGGCACGAGAACGAGACCGCGCGGCCGTACTACTACGGGGTGCGCTTCGAGAACGGGCTGAAGGCGGAGATGGCGCCGACCGACCACGCGGCGGCGCTGCGCTTCACCTACCCGGGCGACCGGGCGAGCGTCCTGTTCGACAACGTCACGGACCAGGCGGGGCTGACGCTGGACCAGGCGAACGGGGTGGTGACCGGCTACTCGGACGTGAAGTCCGGGCTCTCGACGGGCGCGACCAGGCTGTTCGTGTACGGGGTCTTCGACCGGCCCGTGAAGGACGGCGGGGCGCAGGGGGTGAAGGGCTACCTGCGGTTCGACGCCCCCACCGTGACCCTGCGCCTGGCGACCTCGCTCATCAGCGTCGACCAGGCCCGGGAGAACCTGCGGCAGGAGATCCCGGACGGCACCTCCTTCGAGACCGTCCGGGACCGTGCCCAACGCCAGTGGGACCGGCTGCTCGGCACGGTCGAGGTCGAGGGCGCGACACCGGAGCAGCTCACCACGCTCTACTCCAGCCTGTACCGGCTCTATCTGTACCCCAACTCCGGTTTCGAGAAGGTGGGTTCCACCTACCGGTACGCCTCGCCCTTCTCGCCGATGCCCGGACCCGACACCCCGACGCACACCGGCGCGAAGATCGTGGACGGCAAGGTGTACGTCAACAACGGCTTCTGGGACACCTATCGGACCACCTGGCCGGCGTACTCGCTGCTGACACCCACTCAGGCAGGCGAGCTAGCCGACGGTTTCGTCCAGCAGTACAAGGACGGCGGCTGGACCTCGCGCTGGTCCTCCCCCGGTTACGCGGACCTGATGACCGGCACCTCCTCGGACGTCGCCTTCGCGGACGCATACGTCAAGGGGGTCGACCTCGACGCGGGATCCGCCTACGAGGCGGCCGTGAAGAACGCGACGGTCGTGCCGCCGACGCCGGGCGTGGGCCGCAAGGGCATGGAGGCCTCGCCCTTCCTCGGCTACACGAGCACCGAGACGCACGAGGGCCTGTCGTGGGCGCTGGAGGGCTACCTCAACGACTACGGCGTCGCGCGGATGGGACAGGCGCTCTACGCGAGGACGGGCGAGAAGCGATACCGGGAGGAGTCGGCGTACTTCCTCAACCGGGCCCAGCAGTACGTGAACCTCTTCGACTCCCGGGCCGGGTTCTTCCAGGGGCGCGACCGTGCCGGTGACTGGCGCGTGGACTCCGCGACGTACGACCCGCGCGTGTGGGGCTACGACTACACGGAGACCAACGGCTGGGGGTACGCCTTCACCGCCGCCCAGGACAGCCGGGGCCTGGCCAACCTCTACGGCGGCCGGCGCGGGCTCGCCGACAAGCTCGACGAGTACTTCGCCACCCCGGAGACCGCCTCGCCGGACTTCGTCGGCTCCTACGGCGGCGTCATCCACGAGATGACGGAGGCACGGGACGTCCGGATGGGCATGTACGGGCACTCCAACCAGGTCGCGCACCACGTGACGTACATGTACGACGCGGCCGGGCAGCCGTGGAAGACTCAGCGCACCGTCCGTGAGGTGCTGTCCCGGCTGTACACCGGTAGTGAGATCGGGCAGGGCTACCACGGCGACGAGGACAACGGCGAGCAGTCGGCCTGGTTCCTCTTCTCCGCGCTGGGCTTCTATCCGCTGGTGATGGGCAGCGGGGAGTACGCCGTCGGATCACCGCTGTTCACCAAGGCGACCGTGCATCTGGAGAACGGACGGGACCTGGTGGTGAGGGCGCCGAAGAACAGCGCGCGCAACGTGTACGTTCAGGGCCTGAAGGTCAACGGGAAGACCTGGACGTCCACTTCGCTCCCGCACTCGCTGCTCGCCAAGGGCGCGACGCTGACCTTCGACATGGGTCCCCGGCCCTCTTCCTGGGGCACGGGCAAGAACGCGGCACCGGTGTCGATCACCCAGGACGACGAGGTGCCGACGCCCCGCGCGGACGTGCTGAAGGGTCCGGGCGGCCTCTTCGACGACACCTCGGCGACCGAAGTCATCCTGTCGGAGGTCGAGTTGCCGGTGACCAAGGGCGTCGAGGCCGTGCAGTACACCCTCACCTCACCCGCCGACCGGGCGAAGGCGCCCACGGGCTGGGAGCTCCAGGGATCGGCCGACGGGACCTCGTGGCGGACCGTGGACAGGCGGTCCGGTGAACGGTTCGCCTGGGACAGGCAGACACGCGCGTTCACGGTGGGGACACCGGGTACGTACGAGAGGTACCGCCTCGTCCTGGACGGCGAGGCGACCGTGTCGGAGGTCGAACTGCTGGCCTGAACCGAGGAGTTGGGGTCTCATGCAGGGTGTCGACGCCGCCTGGCTGCCGGACGGGGCGTTCCGGCAGGTCGGCACCCGGCGGACCCTCGTGCGCGGGACCGGGCCGCTGGTGGAGACGGTGCGCCACGAAGTGGACCGGGCCCGCGCCCGGTTCGGGGGCGGCGTCGCGGGGGACGGCGACGCCGACCTGGTGCTGGAGCTGACCGGCGACGACGGCGGCGAGGCGTTCACCTACGAGCGCCGTGACGGCCGCACGACCGTCACGGCGAGCGGCGGGCCCGGGCTCCTCCACGGCTTCTTCCATGTCGTACGGCTCGGGAAGGCGGCGTTCGAGGGTTCCTGCGCCCGACAGTCGCATCGGCCCGGGTTGGCGCTGCGCATGCTGGACCACTGGGACAACGTGGCCGTGCACCCGGTCATGGGCCAGGTGGAGCGCGGGTACGCGGGTGGGTCGCTGTTCTGGGCGGACGGGCGGGCGCGCGGGGAGCTGGAGCGGGTGCGGGCGTACGCCAGGCTGCTCGCGTCCTGCGGGATCAACGCCGTGGCCGTGAACAACGTCAACGTGCACGCGGTCGAGGCGCGCCTGCTGACCGACCGGATCGGCGAAGTCGCCGCGATCGCCGCGCAGTTCAGGGCGTACGGCATCCGGACCCATCTGTCGGTCACCTTCGCCGCGCCGGTGCTGCTCGGCGGACTCGCCACCGCCGATCCGCTGGACCCGAAGGTGCGCGCCTGGTGGGCGGAGGCGACCGCACGGGTGTACGCGGCGATACCGGACTTCGGCGGTTACGTGGTGAAGGCCGATTCCGAGGGGCAGCCGGGGCCGTTCGCGTACGGGCGTACGCACGCCGAGGGCGCCAACATGCTGGCCGCGGCCCTCGAACCGCACGGCGGCACCGTCCACTGGCGCGCCTTCGTCTACGACCACCGCCAGGACTGGCGGGACCGGACGACGGACCGGGCGCGCGCCGCGTACGACCATTTCGTGCCGCTGGACGGGGAGTTCGCGCCGAACGCGGTGCTCCAGGTCAAGCACGGGCCGATGGACTTCCAGGTGCGCGAGCCGGTCTCCCCCCTGATCGGCGCGATGCCGGGCACGCGGCTGGCGGTGGAGCTCCAGGCCACCCAGGAGTACACCGGGCAGCAGCGGCACGTGTGCTGGCTCGGACCGATGTGGAGCGAGGTGCTGCGGTTCCGGCCCGAGGGGGCGGCGGTGGCGGAGCTCGCGGACGCCCTGGTCGCCGTCTCCAACGTCGGCGACGACCCGTTCTGGACCGGTCACCCGCTGGCCCAGGCGAACCTCTACACCGTCGGACGGCTCGCCTGGCAGCCCGAGGCGGACCCGGCCGCGATCCTCGACGAGTGGATCCGGCTCACCTTCCCGGCACCGGCGGCCGCGGGGGTGCGCTCGGTGATGCAGGAGTCGTGGCGCACGTACGAGAAGTACACCGCGCCGCTCGGGGTCGGGTTCATGGTGCAGCCCGGTCACCACTACGGGCCGAGCGTCGACGGCTACGAGTACAGCCCCTGGGGGACCTACCACTTCGCCGACCGGGACGGCGTCGGCGTCGACCGGAGCGCGGCGACCGGCACGGGGTACGCGGCGCAGTACGGCCCCTCCTGGGCCGAGGTGTACGAGTCGCCGCGGACCTGCCCCGACGAGCTGCTGCTGTTCTTCCACCACGTGCCGTACGGGCATGTGCTGCACAGCGGGAAGACCGTGATCCAGCACATCTACGACACCCACTTCGAGGGGGTCGAGGAGGTGGAGAAGGCCCGGACGGTGTGGGCCTCGCTGGCGGGTCTCGTCGACGACGGGTGCCACGCGCGGGTGGCGGAGCGGTACGAGGAGCAGCTCCGCGGCGCCCGCGAGTGGCGTGACCAGGTGAACAGCTACTTCTTCCGGAAGTCGGGGGCGCCCGACGCACACGGGCGCCGCATCCACTGAACGCGCTCGGGGTCGTGGTCGCCGCCGCACCGGACCGTGCCGGTCATGCGGTGAAGTCCTCCCGGGTCTCGGCGATCACCGCGCGGCTGCCGTGCAGCAGGGACAGCAGCAGCGGGGTGGCCAGCAGGGCGGGCAGGGCCTCCGTGCACAGGGCCGTCCCCGCGGCGGTCAGGACGAGCAGCGAGGCGGCGGCGAGGTCGGCGCGGGGGTGCCGCACGAGGAAGTACGCGGCGAGGCGGGCGGTGTCGCGGGTGCGGAAGCTGAAGAGGGAGGTCAGGACGAGCGCGTGGGCGCCCCACAGGAGGGAGCCCAGGCCGATCGCCGCGAGCAGGACCGCCCACCAGCCGGGCAGCCCGGTCGCGGAGAAGTGGGTGAGGGTGAAGGCGATGACCGTGAGCCAGCCGAGCAGCGGCGCCCAGAGCGTCAGGGCGGGCAGGGCGTTGAGCCGCCAGCCGCGCCGGTACGCGCGGGCCGGGTGCAGGTCGGTGAGGTCGCGGTCGCGGTGGTGCAGGGCGTAGAGGGCGGCGGAGCAGGCCGGGCCGAGCGGAAGCAGGCAGCAGGCCGCGAGGGGGAGGTTGGCGGGGGCGGGCCCGAGCAGGAACAGGCCGGTCAGGCCGGGGGCGGCGGTGAGCAGTAGGAGCGCCTCGACGGTGACCAGGGTGTGCAGGAGGGCGGCGGCCCGGGAGAGGGGGCCGGCGCCGAAGGCGGTGGCGGGCGCGCTCATCGCGGGCCCCTTCCCGGCAGCCGCGGCATCACCCGTTCTCCTTCTGGAACCGGTCGTACGCCGTGTTGTGCAGGTCGACGAACTGCTGCATGTTCTTCGACTTCAACTCGGAGACGTACGCGTCCCATTCGGACAGCGGGCGTTTGCCCAGGACGAACTTCAGGGTGTTCTGGATGACGTGGTCCTTGAGCGGGGTCTCCCAGAGGGTCGCCTGCTCCTGCTCCACGGACTGAAGCGGGTGTGCCGGGGCGATGGGCAGCTGGGTGCGCTGGGCCATGGCGTCCTGAAACTTCTTCTCGTCGGGGCTGAAGTTGGAGGAGACCAGGTCCCAGCTGCCGCCGTAGGTGAAGACGCCGTTGAAGAAGCCGAAGTCCTTCTGGAGGTCCTTCGGGGCGCCCGGGTCGGAGCCCATGAGGGAGATGCCGGGCTTCAGCCGGTACCGGCCGCCGGACTCCGTGTAGGTGGTGCCCTCCACACCCCACTTGCAGAACTTCTGGCCTTCGTCGGAGTACCAGAGCCAGTCCACGAACTGCATCATCGCCACGAAGCTGTCGCTCTTGAGGGCCTTGCTGGAGATCATGATCCCGTTCTCCAGCCGCGCGCCGTCGAGCACCACCGGACCGGCCGGGCCGAGCGGCACCGGCAGCATCTCGATCGTGGCGCCCTTGACCTGCTTCTCCAGGTTGAACCGGTACTCCTGGACCAGCACCTGCGGGTTGGCGCTGATCACATAGGACTTCTCGGCGAGCAGCTTCTGCAGGGCCTGGTCGTCCTGCTGGGTGAAGCTCTCCGGGTCGAGGAGCTTCTCGGCGACCAGCTTCCGCATGAACTCGACCATCTGACGCCAGGTGTCCATGGCACCGGTGAAGACGAACTGCTTCGCCTTGCTGTCGAAGGTGGTGGTGTCGAACGTCCAGCCCGCCTTGATCCCGTAGGCCTGCCCGAGATAGCTGAACAACGCCCCGCACGGGAAGGGGGTGTTGGTGCTCCAGCGGTCGCTCCAGGGGTACGTGCCGGGGTACTCGGACCTCAGGGCCGTGAGGACGTCGTAGACCTGGTCCCAGGTCTCCGGCAGGGCGAGGCCCAGGCGGTCGAGGACGTCGGTGCGCAGGGCCATCGAGTAGGTGGACTTGGCCTTCTCGTGCAGGCCCGGCAGCAGGTAGTACTTGCCGTCGGACTGGCGTATGGAGTCCAGTTCGGGCTCCAGGCGCCACTTGCGCACCTTCTCCCGGAAGTTGGGCATCAGGTGCACGTACTCGCTGACCGGCAGGATCGCGCCCGAGGAGACGAAGGCGACCTCGCCCGGGTGGTACGTCTTGGGGATGAGGAAGGGGGCGTCGCCGGCGCCGATGAGGACGCTGCGCTTCTTCTCGTAGTCCGCCAGCGGGACGTCGAGCGGCTTGAGGGTGATCCCGGTGCGCCGGGTGACCTCCTTCCAGAACAGCCAGCCGCTCTTCATCGGGTAGACCGGGTTGTTGTTGTGCAGCAGGGAGAAGGAGAGCGGCTTCGTGGCCCTGAACTGCTGTCCGGCGCGGTACTCCTTCATCGCGCCGTCCTGCTTCTTGGAGAGGTCCTTGCCGTCCCCGCCGTCGTCCCCGCCGCCGCAGCCGGTGAGGGCGGCGAGTCCGGCGAAACCGGCGGCGGCCAGGAGCTGACGCCGTGACAACTGCTGTGCCTTCTGCACTGGTACTCCCTTGTTAGCCCTTGACGGCGCCGAGCATCACGCCCGAGACGAAGTAGCGCTGGACGAACGGGTACACGCAGATGATCGGAAGCGCGGTGAGCACGATGGTGACCGCCTGGATGTTCGCCCCGACCTGGCTGAGCTGGTCCGTGGTGGCACCGGCGTTGGAGCCGCCGGTGGCGCCCTGGATCATGTTCCGCAGATAGACGGTGACCGGCATCAGGTCCGAGCTGTCCATGTAGAGGAACGCGCTGAACCAGGAGTTCCAGAACGACACCGAGTAGAAGAGCACCATGGTCGCCACGACCGCCTTGGACAGCGGCAGCACGATCCTGAGCAGGGTGCCGTAGGTGCCCAGACCGTCGATCTGCGCGGCCTCCTCCAGCTCGGTCGGCAGACTCTCGAAGAAGGCCTTCATCACCAGGAGGTTGAAGACGCTGATCGCGTTGGGCAGCGCGATCGCCCACACGCTGTTCTTCAGACCGAGGCTGGTGATCAGGACGTACTGCGGGATCAGGCCACCGGTGAAGAACATGGTGAAGACCGCGATGCCCACCAGCGCGGTACGGCCCTTGAGGTGCTTCTTCGAGAGCACGTACGCGTAACAGGTCGTCAGGACCATGGCCACGGCCGTCGACACGAGCGTGTAGAAGACGGTGTTGCCGTAGTTGCGCCAGAACATCGGGTCCTGGAAAACGATCTTGTACGTGGTGAGGTTGAACCCCTGCGGCCACAGGGTCACTTCACCGGCGCGGATCTGGCGCTCCCCGCTGAAGGACCGCGCGACGATGTTGACGAAGGGGTACAGCGTCACCAGCACCACGAGGGACAGCACCACCGCGTTCACGCCCTGGAAGACCCGGTAGGGGCGGCTCGGCCTCACCACAGGCTGGTCCCCACCGTGCGGCGCGAGAGCTGGTTGGCGGAGACGATCAGGACCAGGCCGATGACCGCCTCGAAGAGACCGATGGCGGCGGCGTAGCTGAAGCTGTTGGACTCCACACCGGTCCGGTAGACGTAGGTGGAGATCACGTCGGCCGTCGGATAGGTCAGCGCGTTGTACAGCAGCAGCACCTTCTCGAAGCCGACCGCCAGGAACGTGCCGATGTTGAGGATCAGCAACGTGATCATGGTGGGGCGGATACCGGGCAGGGTGACGTGCCAGATCTGCCGCCAGCGGTTGGCGCCGTCGATGCGCGCGGCCTCGTAAAGGTCCTCGTCGATGGTGGTGAGCGCGGCGAGGTAGAGGATCGTGCCCCAGCCGGCGGTCTGCCAGATCTCGGAGCCGACGTAGATCGTGCGGAACCACCCGGGTTCCTGGACGAAGCGGATCGGGTCGTGCCCGAACCAGCCCAGGACGTGGTTGACGGGTCCGTCCGTGGCCAGCATCTGCAGGGTGATGCCGGCGACGATCACGATCGACAGGAAGTGCGGGAGGTAGGAGACCGACTGCACGAAACGCTTCAGGGAGCGCCGGCGCACCTCGTTGAGCAGCAGGGCGAGCACGATCGGGATCGGGAAGCAGAAGACGAGGGTGAGGCCGCCGATCCAGAGGGTGTTGCGGAACACCTGCCAGAACGTGGGGTCGTTGAGGAACATCTCGACGTACCGCAGGCCCACCCACTGCTCGCCGAAGATCGACCCGCCGGGCTGGAAGCGGCGGAACGCGATCACGTTGCCGAGCATCGGCAGATAGCGGAAGACCAGGAAGAACAGCAGCGGCAGCAGCGCCAGCGAGTACAGCTGCCAGTCGCGGCGCAGCGCCCGCCTCCAGGTGCCGCGTGCGGTGGGTACCGGGGGCCGGGCGGGTGCGGGCGGGTCCTGGATGCCGGGCGGAGAGGCCGACTTGGTGGAGGTGCTCATGCTCGGTCCTCACAGGAGGGGGGAGTTGAACCGAAACTTTCGAGCGCTTACCGGTAACTTCGCGGCAACTTAGAGGCAGCAGGAAAGCGCTGTCAATGGTGTCGCAGCGGGCGTCTGAGGCCTGAGTGGGGAGTTGGAGCCCGCCGCGCGCGGGGTAGGACAGGGAGACCAGGCCCAGCGATCTCCGCAAGTTTCCCTTCTCTGACCGACTCCTGCGAGGTGTCCCGTGCCCGCGTTCGACCTGCCGCTGACGGAACTGGTGAACCACCGGCCGCTCCCCGAGGAGCCCGCCGACTTCGACGAGTTCTGGCAGGGGACCCTCAAGGAGGCGGCGCGGCACGAGGTGTTGGTGTCGGCCCGCCCGGTGGACAACGGACTGCGGCTGATCCGGACCTGGGACGTGACGTTCCGCGGCTTCGCCGGCGAGCCGGTGCGCGGCTGGTTCAGCAGACCTGCGCAGGCGCCCGAACTCCTGCCCGCCGTCGTCGAGTTCGCCGGTTACGGCCGCGGCCGCGGACTCCCGCACGAGCGCCTCACCTGGGTCAACGCCGGGTACGCGCATCTGCTGATGGACAACCGCGGCCAGGGCGACCAGTACGGCAACGGCGGCGCCACCCCCGACCCGCACGCCTCCTCCCCCGGCGGCCCGGGCCCGGCCGTCCGCGGCCTGCTCGCACCGCACGACTACCACTACCGGCGGCTCGTCACCGACGCGGTGCGCGCGGTGGCGGCGGTCCGCGCCCTCCCCGGGGTGGACGCCGAACGCGTCGCCGCGGCCGGCAACAGCCAGGGCGGCGGCCTCGCGCTGGCCGTCGCCGGACTCGTCCCGGACCTGGCGGCGGCCCTGGTCACCGCACCCTTCCTGTGCGGCATCCAGCGCGCCCTCGACCTCACCGACGCGAGCCCGTACGGCGAGATCTCCGCGTACCTCGCCGTCCACCGCGGCGCCGAGGAGGCCGCCCACCGCACCCTCGCCTATGTGGAGGGCGTCTCCTTCGCCCGCCGCGCCCACGCCCCGGCCCACTTCGGCGTGGGCCTGCGCGACACCGTCTGCCCGCCGAGCGGGGCGTACGCCGCCTTCAACCGCTACGGCGAACTCTCCGGCGCCGCCCCGCACGCCGAGATCCACGCCTATGCCTACAACGGACACGAGGGCGGGGACGCGGTGCAGGTGCGGCGCCAACTGGACTGGCTGGGGCGGATGTGGGTGGGGTGACGTCCCGCCGTGCGCGAGTGAAGACACCGGACACCAGCGGCCAGAGGCCCCCCTACGACCAGCACGACCCGCCGACGGACGTGCCCCGGAGGGTTCTTTCCGTGTGACCGGCAGCCCGTGGTCGACGCGGCCACCGCCTCGGGTGAGGCGGCTCCAACTGGGTTGACGGCGTCGCCCGTTGGCAGGATAGAGTGAGGTTTAGACCACTCGACAACGTTGTCCGTGCGGAGCGGTGACGCCAGCGTCGCCTTCCGCGTCACGTGCCGTTGGGTGTCGTCGCCGACCAACCGTCACCCGGGCAGGGTCTCCCCCCGTTCGCCTGCCCGGCATGCGGACCCGGTGGAGGTGTCCACCGGGTCCGCACAGGCCCGCCCCGCACCCCGGCCCGGCCCCTACCCTGTCCGGATGACCTCCACCGAGCTCCTCCGGCGCGCGCTCGACGACCCCGGCCACCCCCCGCTGCGGCCCCTGCCGGACCAGGCGGCGGATCTGCTGAGGAAGCTCGACGCGCCGCCCCGCCTGGCCGCGCATCTGCGGGCGGTGCACGATGTGGCCCACCGCCTGGTGGAGTGGCTGTCGCAGCGCCACCCGTCGCTCCTGCTGGACCGCGAAGCCGTACTGTTCGGCGCGGCCACGCACGACATCGGCAAGACCGTCCATGTCGCGGAACTCTCCGGCCCGGGCTCGTCCCACGAGGACGCGGGCCGCGAGCTGCTCCTCTCCCACGGAGTCGCCCCCCGCCTCGCCCGCTTCGCCGCCACCCACGCCACCTGGACCCTCCCGGACATCGCCCTGGAGGACCTGCTGGTGAGCCTCTCCGACAAGGTCTGGAAGAACAAGCGCGTCCCGGAGCTGGAGGACCTGGTGGTCAGGAGGCTGGCCGGGGCGAGCGGGCGGACGGTGTGGGAGGAGTTCATGGACCTGGACGATCTGCTGACGTCGTTGGGGGAAGGGGCGGAGGGGCGGCTGGCGTTCCAGGGGTCGTATCCGGTCTGAGCCGGAATCAGGGCGCCTCGGGGCGGCGCGGGAGGCCCCTCGGCGGCCCCCTCGGCGGTCCCTCGACGGCCCCCCATCGGTACTTCGGCGGCCCCTCGGCGGGCGACGCCTCACGCTCCACCGGTTTACAGCAGCCCCAGTTCGCGCTAGCTTCCGCAACAGGCGGGGTGGGAGCGCTCCCATACGGGCGGACCGGAACCTGTCCCGAGGGAGCCCCCCGCCCCGCTCATCCGCAGCCACGCCCGAAGAGACGCGCGCACGGCTCTCCGCACCCGCATGTGCACGCCTATCCGCGCACGCGCACGCGCACGCACACACGCACGCATGCGCACCCCCTCCGCACACGCATCCGCACGGCCCGCACCCCTAGGAACGGACTGGACTGTCATGATCCCGACAAAGACAGCGGCGTCCCCGGGTCGCCTCTCAACGCTCCCCACGCGTGCCAGAGCCCTCTTCCTCGTCCTGGTCTCCCTGCTCGCCACCATCCCGGCCGTCGCCCTGGTGATGTCGACCGGCGGCGCGGCCGAGGCCCACGGCACTCCCATGAAGCCCGGCAGCCGCACCTTCCTGTGCTGGCAGGACGGGCTGACCGACACCGGTGAGATCAAGCCGGTCAACCCGGCCTGCAAGAACGCGCAGACGGTCAGCGGCACCACACCGTTCTACAACTGGTTCTCCGTACTGCGCTCGGACGGCGCCGGCCGCACCCGGGGCTTCGTGCCGGACGGCCAGTTGTGCAGCGGCGGCAACACCAACTTCACCGGCTTCAACGCCCCGCGCGACGACTGGCCGCTCACCCACCTCACCGCGGGCAGGACGGTCGACTTCTCCTACAACGCCTGGGCCGCGCACCCGGGTTGGTTCTACGTCTACGTCACCAAGGACGGCTTCGACCCGAAGAAGACCCTCACCTGGGACGACATGGAGGCCCAGCCCTTCCTCAGCGTCGACCACCCGCCGCTCAACGGCAGCCCGGGCACGGTCGAGGCCAACTACTCCTGGACCGGGCAGCTTCCGGCGAACAAGTCGGGCCGCCACATCATCTACATGGTCTGGCAGCGCTCGGACAGCGCGGAGACCTTCTACTCCTGCTCCGACGTCGTCTTCGACGGCGGCAACGGCGAGGTCACCGGCATCCACCAACCGGGCAACCCGAGCGAGCCCGTGCCGGGCACCTGCACCGCTACCCGTAAGAGCACGGGCAGTTGGAACAACGGCTACCAGTCCGAGGTGACCGTCACCAACACCGGCAACGTGCCGATGCTGGGCTGGATGGTCGACTGGACGCTGCCGACCGGACAGAAGGTCGACAGCCTGTGGAACGGCACCCCGACCTACAACGGCCAGGCGGTGATGGTCCACAACGCCAACTGGAACGGCTCGCTGAGTCCGGGGCAGAGTACGACGTTCGGCTACGTCGTCACCGGCTCCGGCGGCGACACGGCGACGAACCTGCCCTGCCGGGTGGGTTGAGCCGAGGCGTAGGGAACACAGCGAGGGCCGCACCCCCGTTCGGGGAGTGCGGCCCTCGACTGGCTTGCGGTACCGCTTAGTTGCGGATCAGCGAGCGCAGCACGTACTGCATGATGCCGCCGTTGCGGTAGTAGTCGGCCTCACCGGGGGTGTCGATGCGGACGACCGCGTCGAACTCGACGCCCGTGTCGGTGGTGACCTTGACCGTGCTGGGGGTGGTGCCCTCGTTGAGCTCGGTCACGCCGGTGATGGAGAAGGTCTCCTCGCCGGTCAGACCGAGCGAGTCGGCCGTCTGGCCGGCCGGGAACTGCAGCGGCAGGACGCCCATGCCGATGAGGTTCGAGCGGTGGATGCGCTCGTACGACTCGGTGATGACGGCCTTGACGCCGAGGAGGGCGGTGCCCTTCGCGGCCCAGTCGCGGGACGAACCGGAGCCGTACTCCTTGCCGCCCAGGATGACCAGCGGGATGCCGGCGGCCTGGTAGTTCTGCGACGCGTCGTAGATGAAGGAGACCGGGCCGCCCTCCTGCGTGAAGTCGCGGGTGTAGCCGCCCTCGGTTCCCGGCGCGATCTGGTTGCGCAGGCGGATGTTGGCGAAGGTGCCGCGGATCATGACCTCGTGGTTGCCTCGGCGCGAGCCGTAGGAGTTGAAGTCACGACGCTCCACACCGTGCTCGGTGAGGTACTTGCCGGCCGGGGTGTCGGCCTTGATGGCGCCGGCGGGCGAGATGTGGTCGGTGGTGACCGAGTCGCCGAGCTTGGCCAGGACCCGGGCGCCGGTGATGTCGGAGACCGGGGTGGTCTCCATCGTCATGCCCTCGAAGTAGGGGGGCTTGCGGACGTAGGTCGACTCCGGGTCCCACTCGAAGGTGTCGCCGGTCGGGATCGACAGGGCCTGCCACTGGGCGTCGCCCGCGAAGACGTCCTGGTAGGACTTGGAGAACATGTCCTCGCCGATGGCGTTGGCGACGACGTCGTTGACCTCGGCCTCGGTGGGCCAGATGTCCTCCAGGTAGACCGGCTTGCCGTCCTGGTCGGTGCCGAGGGCGTCCTTGGTGATGTCCACCTTCATGGAGCCGGCGAGGGCGTAGGCGACGACCAGCGGCGGGGAGGCCAGGTAGTTCATCTTGACGTCGGGGTTGATCCGGCCCTCGAAGTTCCGGTTGCCGGAGAGGACCGAGGTCACCGCGAGGTCATGGTCGTTGACGGCCTTGGAGACCTCCTCCGGCAGCGGGCCGGAGTTGCCGATGCAGGTGGTGCAGCCGTAACCGACGAGGTTGAAGCCGACCTTGTCGAGGTAGGGGGTCAGGCCCGCCTTGTCGAAGTAGTCGGTGACGACCTTCGAGCCCGGGGCGAGGGTGGTCTTGACCCACGGCTTGCGGGTCAGGCCCTTCTCCACGGCCTTCTTCGCGACGAGCGCGGCGGCGACCATGACGTACGGGTTCGAGGTGTTGGTGCAGGAGGTGATGGCCGCGACCGTCACCGCGCCGTGGTCGATCTCGTACGTGGAGCCGTCGGGGGCGGTCACGGTGACCGGGTTGGACGGGATCGCCGCACCGGTGCCGTCGGCGTGCTGCGGGGCGCCGGCGCCGTTCTCCTGGCTGCCGTAGGCGGGGGCGTCGGAGGCCGGGAAGGACTCGGCGCTCGCCTCGTCGACCGGGGAGGCGGCGGTGCCGGCCTGGACGGTGGGCACCTCGACGTAGTTGAGGACGTCCTTGGCGAACTGCTCGGCGGCGTTCGCGAGGACGATGCGGTCCTGCGGGCGCTTCGGGCCGGCGATGGACGGGACGACCGTGGACAGGTCCAGCTCGAGCTTCTCGGAGAAGTCCGGCTCGGCGGCCGGGTCCAGCCAGAGGCCCTGCTCCTTGGCGTACGCCTCGACCAGCGCGAGCTGCTGCTCGGAACGGCCCGTGAGCTTCAGGTACTTGATGGTCTCGCCGTCGATCGGGAAGATCGCGGCGGTGGAGCCGAACTCCGGCGACATGTTGCCGATGGTGGCGCGGTTCGCGAGGGAGGTGGCGGCGACGCCCTCGCCGTAGAACTCGACGAACTTGCCGACCACGCCGTGCTTGCGGAGCATCTCGGTGATGGTCAGCACCAGGTCGGTGGCGGTGGTGCCGGGCTTGAGCTCACCGGTGAGCTTGAAGCCGACGACGCGCGGGATGAGCATCGAGACCGGCTGGCCGAGCATCGCGGCCTCGGCCTCGATGCCGCCGACGCCCCAGCCCAGCACACCGAGGCCGTTGACCATGGTGGTGTGGGAGTCGGTGCCGACGAGGGTGTCGGGGTACGCCTGGCCGTTGCGCACCATGACCGTGCGCGCCAGGTGCTCGATGTTGACCTGGTGGACGATGCCGGTGCCCGGGGGGACGACCTTGAAGTCGTCGAAGGCGGTCTGGCCCCAGCGCAGGAACTGGTAGCGCTCCTTGTTGCGGCCGTACTCCAGGTCGACGTTCTGCTTGAAGGCGTCGTGGGTGCCGAACTTGTCGGCGATGACCGAGTGGTCGATGACCATCTCGGCCGGGGAGAGCGGGTTGACCTTCGCCGGGTCGCCGCCGAGGGCCTTGACGGCCTCACGCATGGTGGCGAGGTCGACGACACAGGGCACACCGGTGAAGTCCTGCATGATCACGCGGGCCGGCGTGAACTGGATCTCCTGCGACGGCTGGGCCTGGGAGTCCCAGTTGCCGAGGGCGCGGATGTGGTCGGCGGTGATGTTCGCGCCGTCCTCGGTGCGGAGCAGGTTCTCGAGCAGAACCTTGAGGCTGTACGGAAGGCGAGCCGAGCCTTCCACCTTGTCCAGCCGGAAGATCTCGTACGACTCGTCGCCCACGCTCAGCGTGGCACGGGCGTCGAAGCTGTTCGCCGACACGACAGTCTCCTTCATTGATGTGCGCGTAACTCACCACGATCCTGCCGCCACGGCATCTTGGCCGATCCGCTAAGGTAAGGCTAAGTTAGGTACGCCTTACCACCGGGGTGCCGATGCGGGCGGCTGCGGTGCGCCTAGGCAGATATCTCGATGTCGAGATAACTCTAGTACACGGGGGCGGGATGGTCATGCCCCGACTCCGTTTGTGATGTCTCACACGGTCGGGGACCGTCCGGGACGCGGGGCCATCAGTCGGCCGAGTCGGGGTAACCGACAGGTACATGTCCGCGACTCAGACGGGAGCCACGATGCCCCTCACGTTCCGCAAGAGTTTCCGGATCCTTCCCGGTGTCCGACTGAACATCAACCGCCGCTCCTGGTCCATCACCACCGGCGGGAAGAACGGACCCAAGCAGACCCACAGCAGCACGGGACGTCGTACGACATCAGTGGATTTGCCCGGACCTTTCGGGTGGCGCCGCACCCGTACCGCCAGGCGGGGTTGACGCACCGTCAGGCCCGTCACTCGGACGGACCCTCCGAAATGCGCCATCTCATATCTGAGATAGCCTCAACCCCATGGCAGACGATTACCTCGTACGCATCGGCAAGCTCATCCGTGACGCCCGGCAACACCGGGGCTGGACACAGTCGCAGCTCGCGGAGGCGCTGGGCACCAGCCAGAGCGCCGTCAACCGCATCGAGCGCGGCAACCAGAACATCAGCCTTGAGATGATCGCTCGCATCGGTGAAGCCCTGGAGAGCGAGATCGTCTCTCTGGGCTACGCGGGCCCGATGCATCTGCGGGTCGTCGGCGGACGCAGGCTCTCCGGCGCCATCGACGTCAAGACGAGCAAGAACGCGTGCGTGGCACTGCTGTGCGCCTCCCTGCTCAACAAGGGGCGCACGGTGCTGCGCCGCGTCGCGCGCATCGAGGAGGTCTACCGCCTTCTGGAGGTGCTGAACTCCATCGGGGTGCGCACCCGCTGGATCAACGACGGCGTCGACCTGGAGATCGTGCCGCCGGCCGAGCTGGACATGGCCGCGATCGACGCCGAGGCGGCCGTGCGCACCCGCTCGATCATCATGTTCCTGGGCCCGCTGCTGCACCGCATGGACCGCTTCCGGCTGCCCTACGCCGGCGGCTGCGACCTCGGCACCCGCACCATCGAGCCGCACATGATCGCGCTGCGCCGCTTCGGGCTCGACATCGCCGCGACCGAGGGCATCTACCACGCACAGGTCGACCGGTCCGTCTCCCCCGAGCGCCCGATCGTGCTGACCGAGCGCGGCGACACCGTGACCGAGAACGCGCTGCTGGCCGCCGCCCGGCACGACGGCGTCACGGTCATCCGCAACGCCTCCTCCAACTACATGGTCCAGGACCTCTGCTTCTTCCTGGAGGCGCTCGGCGTCCGGGTCGAGGGCATCGGCACCACGACCCTGACCGTGCACGGCGTGCCCACCATCGACGTCGACGTGGACTACTCCCCCTCCGAGGACCCGGTCGAGGCGATGAGCCTGCTGGCCGCGGCGGTCGTCACGGAGTCGCAGCTGACGGTGCGCCGGGTGCCGATCGAGTTTTTGGAGATCGAGCTGGCGGTCCTGGAGGAGATGGGCCTCGACCACGACCGTACGGCGGAGTACTTCGCCGACAACGGCCGCACCCGGCTGGTCGACCTGACGGTCCGCCCCTCCAAGCTGGAGGCGCCGATCGACAAGATCCATCCGATGCCGTTCCCCGGCCTGAACATCGACAACGTGCCGTTCTTCGCGGCCATCGCGGCCGTCGCCTCGGGCAAGACCCTCATCCACGACTGGGTCTACGACAACCGCGCGATCTACCTCACGGACCTGAACCGCCTCGGCGGCCGGCTCCAGCTGCTGGACCCGCACCGGGTACTGGTCGAGGGCCCGACCCGCTGGCGCGCCGCCGAGATGATGTGCCCGCCCGCCCTGCGCCCCGCCGTGGTCGTCCTGCTGGCGATGATGGCGGCCGAGGGCACGTCGGTCCTGCGGAACGTGTACGTCATCAACCGCGGTTACGAGGACCTGGCCGAGCGGCTGAACTCGATCGGGGCGCAGATCGAGATCTTCCGGGACATCTGACCCGGCTCGACGTCCCCCCTCCGGCCGCGGCTCCCTCGGGAATCGCGGCCGGAGCGCTGTCTGCGGCGAGCCTCACCGGCTGTCCGGGTCAGCGCTGGGTCAGCGTGATCCCCTGCTGCCGGGCCGCGTGGAAGTGGGGCAGCGGCAGGCCGCCCTGCGGGCGCAACTCCATCACCGTGGCCTCCACCTGGGCGGTGCCGGGCTCCAGCGAGCCGGGCGCGGGCCTGCCGGTGTTCTCCCAGCGGTGCTCGACGCCGTCGCACACAGCGCGGGTGCCGCCGATGCCGTGGCGGAGGGTCGGGGACTTCTGGCCGATGGAGGAGCTGACGAACGCCGGGCCGGTGCTGCCGAGGCAGCGGTAGGTGCCGGAGAGGGTGACCGTGCCGTCGGCGGCGACGGTGCCGGTCGGGTCGACGGTGACCGTCTCGTAGGAGTCCGCGGCGGCGGTGGGGGCGGCCGCCAGCAGGAGCAGGGCGGCGAGGACGAAGGCGGGGCGGACGGGCATGGAAGAGCCTCCCGGGAAAGGGGAACAGGGGCCTCCACTGGTACCGGCAAGGCGGGGCGACCGGCGTGATCGTCACTCCTTCGGTGGCGAGTCCGCGGCGGTCTTCGTGGATCGGTCAGGGTGTTGTCCGCGTGTTGTCACGGTTGCCGCCCGGCTGTTCCGATGCGTCCGCGGCGGGCGCATGGTCTATCCATACGGACGACCCGTACGGATCGTCCTCCCGCCGTGGAGGTCGCCATGTGTTCCCACCAGTCTTCCTGCCCCGTCTCCGACACCCACGCCGCGCACGTCGTGGCCGCCCGGCCCGAGCAGGGCTGGAGCCTGCTGTGCGACGGGGCGATCGTCTTCGACGACACCGGTGAGCTGCGGCCGGACGGGAGCGTCGTCGGGCCGGTCACGCAGCTCGCGATGGCCGCGTGAGCGCTCGGCCGTGAGCGCTCGCCCGTGAGCGCCCAGCCGTGAGCCCTCGGCCATGAGCGCCCGGCCGTGAGCGCCCAGCTGTGAGCCCTCGGCCGGCGGTGCCCGGATGGGCTGTCCGGCGGCGCGGGTGCGCGTCCCTCCGCGGCGCGTCCGGCTACGGCAGCACCGCGAAGCCGTCCAGTTCCACCAGCGCCTCCTCGTCCCACAGCCGTACGACCTCCACGACCGCCATCGCCGGGTAGTCCCGGCCCGCCAACTCCCGCCAGATCCGCCCCAGTTCAGGGGCCCGAGTCCGGTAGTCCGCCACATCCCTGGCGTAGACGGTGACGCGGGCGAGGTCGGCGGGGGTGCCGCCGGCGGCCCGCAGCGCGGCCAGCAGATTGGTGAGCGCCCGCTCGAACTGTGCCACCAGCCCCTCCCCCACGACCTTGCCGTCCGTGTCGAGGGCGGTCTGGCCCGCCAGGAAGACCACACGGGTGCCGGTGGCGACGACGGCGTGGGAGAACCCCGCGGGCGGGGAGAGCTCGGGCGGGTTGACGCGCTCGGTGCTCATCGCTCCGCCTCCGTCCGGGCGTACAACTCCTTGGCGATGATGCCGCGTTGTACTTCGCTCGCGCCCTCGTAGATCCGCGGGGCGCGTACCTCGCGGTAGAGGTGTTCGAGGAGGTGTCCGCGGCGCAGGGCGCGGGCGCCGTGCAGTTGGACGGCCGCGTCGACGACGTACTGCGCGGTCTCGGTGGCCAGCAGCTTCGCCATCGCCGCGCGCTTGGGGACGTCCGGGTCGCCTTCGTCGTACGCCGTCGCCGCCGCGTACACCATCAGGCGGGCCGCGTCGGTGCGCAGGGCCAGTTCGGCGACCCGGTGGGCGACCGTCTGGAGGTCCTTCAACTTGCCGCCGAACGCGTCCCGTCGGGCGGTGTGCGCGAGGGTGGCGTCCAGGGCGGCCTGGGCCATGCCGACCGCGAACGCGCCGACGCTGGGCCGGAACAGGTTGAGCGTGCCCATCGCGACCCGGAAGCCGCGGTCGGGCTCACCGAGGACGTCGTCGGCGGTGACGGGCACGCCCGCGAAGTCGAGGGCGCCGATGGGGTGCGGCGAGAGCATGTCCAGGGCGGTGCCGGTGAGGCCGGGGCGGTCTGCGGGGACCAGGAACGCGGTGACCCCGCGGGCGCCGGCGCCGGGCGTGGTCCGGGCGAAGACGGTGTAGAAGTCGGCCTCGGGGGCGTTGGAGATCCAGCACTTCTCCCCGGTGAGCCGCCAGCGGGCGGTGCCGTCTGGCTTGGCGGTGAGGGGCGGGTCGGGGCGCGGGGCACCGCCGGACGAGTCCGCGGCGAGCACGTCACCGGGGGCGCCCGCACCCGGCGCCCCGCCCGCCTCTGACTCCGTCTCCGTCCCCGCCTCCGCCCGCAACTCCAGCCCCGCCGCGTCCGACCCGGCCCCCGGCTCGCTCAGCGCGAACGCCGCCACCGCGTGGCCCTCCGTCACCGCGGGCAGCCACCGCTCCCGCTGGGCCGGGGTCCCGTGGGCGTGCACGGGGTGGGCTCCCAGGCCCTGGAGCGCGAGGGCGGTCTCCGCCTCCGTGCAGGCGTAGGCGAGGGACTCGCGCATCAGGCAGAGGTCCAGGGCGCCGGAGGTGAACAGCCGCCGTAGCAGGCCCAGTTGCCCCAGCTCGGCGACCAGAGGCCGGTTCACGCGCCCCGGCTCGCCCTTCTCCGCCAGCGGGCGCAGCCGGTCGGCGGCCGTGGCACGCAGCTCCGCACACCAGGCGGTTTGTGCCGGATCGAGCGAGAATGCGGGCATTGCCGGTCCCCTCTCTCCACTGGACCCTTCGACGATATCGCGTCCCATTGACTGTCGTCACCAACGCGATACGCTCCTTCCGCGAGCCCACCCACGACGCCCACGAGGCAGGCCATCAGGCAAGGGGGCGAACCGCCATGAACGTCTCGGCACACGTCGACACCTTCGCGCGCGACCATCTCCCCCCGCCCGGCCAGTGGCCCGAACTGGTCTTCGATCTGCCGGAGCTCCGTTACCCCGATCGGCTGAACTGCGCCGCCGAGCTGCTGACCGGCCCGCCCGACGACCGTCCGGCCTTCCACACCCCTACCGGCCCCACCTGGACCTACGGCACGCTCCGCGCCCGCGTCGACCGGATCGCGCATCTGCTCACCGACGACCTCGGCGTCGTCCCCGGCAACCGCGTGCTGCTGCGCGGCCCCACCACCCCCTGGCTCGCGGCCTGCTGGCTGGCGGTGCTGAAGGCGGGGGCGGTCGCCGTGACCGTCCTGGCGCAGGCACGGCCGCACGAGCTGGCCACGATGTGCGAGATCGCGCGGGTCGGGCACGCACTGTGCGACATCCGCTCGGTCGACGACCTCGCGAAGGCCGAGATACCGGGGCTCAGGATCACGACGTACGGCGGTGACGCGCCCGAGGACCTGCTGCGCCGGACCGCGCCCGACACCCCGTACCCGGCCGTGGCGACCGCGTCCGACGACGTGGCGCTGATCGCCTTCACCTCCGGCACCACCGGGCGCCCCAAGGGGTGCATGCACTTCCACCGGGACGTGCTCGCGACAGCCGACACCTTCTCGCGGCATGTGCTGCGGCCCCGGCAGGACGACGTCTTCGCCGGCAGTCCGCCCCTGGGGTTCACGTTCGGTCTCGGCGGGCTCGTGATCTTCCCGCTGCGCGCCGGGGCCAGCGCCCTCCTCCTCGAACAGGCCGGTCCCCGGCAGCTGTTGCCCGCGATCGCCGAGCACCGGGTGTCCGTGGTGTTCACCGCGCCGACCGCCTACCGCGCGATGCTCGACGAACTTCCCGCCTACGACACCTCCTGCCTGCGCCGCTGCGTCTCCGCCGGCGAGAACCTGCCCGCGGCCACCTGGCGGGCCTGGCACGAGCGGACCGGGCTGCGGATCATCAACGGCATCGGCGCCACCGAGCTGCTGCACATCTTCCTCTCCGCCGCCGACGAGCGGATCCGGCCGGGGACCACGGGGGTGCCCGTACCGGGGTGGCAGGCGCGCGTGGTCGACGAGGAGGGCCGGGACAGGCCGGACGGGGAGCCCGGACTGCTCGCGGTGCGCGGGCCGGTCGGCTGCCGGTATCTCGCCGACCCCCGGCAGGGCGAGTACGTGCGCTTCGGCTGGAACATCACCGGGGACACCTATGTCCGCGAGGACGACGGCTACTTCCGCTATGTCGCCCGCGCGGACGACATGATCATCTCGGCCGGGTACAACATCGCGGGCCCCGAGGTCGAGGACACGCTGCTGCGGCACCCGGACGTCGTGGAGGCCGCGGTGGTGGGGCGGGCGGACGAGGCCCGCGGACAGGTCGTGGTGGCCTACGTGGTGGTCAAGGAGGGCGCCGAGCGGGACGCCGAGGCACTGCGCGCCTTCGTCAGGGCCGAGTTGGCGCCGTACAAGTGTCCGCGCGAGTTCGTCTTCCTGGACGCGCTGCCGCGCACGGCGACCGGCAAGCTCCAGAGGTTCAGGTTGCGCACCGAGGGTGACCAGCCGTGATGCCGACGACCTAAGATGATCAACGTGTCCGACCAGCATGCACCACGGTCTCTCATCGTCACGCTCTACGGCGCCTACGGCCGCTTCGTGCCCGGCCCGGTACCGGTCGCCGAGCTCATCCGCCTGCTCGCGGCGGTCGGCGTCGACGCCCCTTCGGTACGCTCCTCGGTGTCCCGCCTCAAACGCCGCGGTCTGCTCGTGCCCGCCCGTACCGCACAGGGGGCGGCGGGGTACGAACTGTCGCCGGACGCGCGCCAGTTGCTCGACGACGGCGACCGGCGCATCTACGCCGTCGAACCGCCCGAGGACGAGGGCTGGGTGCTCGCCGTGTTCTCCGTGCCGGAGTCGGAGCGGCAGAAGCGGCACGTGCTGCGCTCCCGGCTGGCCGGACTCGGCTTCGGCACCGCGGCGCCGGGTGTGTGGATCGCGCCCGCGCGCCTGCACGAGGAGGCCCGGCACGTGCTCCAGCGGCTCGGCCTGGACCCGTACGTCGACTTCTTCCGCGGCGAGCACCTCGGCTACGCCCCGACCGCCGAGGCCGTCGCCCGCTGGTGGGACCTGGCCGCGATCGCCAAGGAGCACGAGGAGTTCCTCGACCGCCACGCGCGCGTGCTGCGGCGCTGGCAGGAGCGCGCGGCCGAGGACACCCCGCCCGAGGAGGCCTACCGCGACTACCTCCTCGCCCTGGACTCCTGGCGCCACCTCCCCTACGCCGACCCCGGGCTGCCCGCCCGGCTGCTGCCGCAGGACTGGCCGGGCAGCCGCTCGGCGGCGGTGTTCCGGGAGCTGCACCGACGGCTGCGGGACGCGGGGGCGGCGTTCGTCGGCGGGTGAGTCGGGCGGGGGGAGGAGCGCTGTCCGGGCCGGTCACTCCCCCGGCCGCTCACGTGCCGAGCGTCAGACGGGGCTTGGGGGCGTCCGTGCGCCCCGTCCGCGGAGGGCGGCTGCCCGCCCGGTACGGGTCCGGCCAGACGACCCCGGGGCCGTCGTAGCCCTGCTCGGCGGCCGCGTGCAGTGTCCAGTGCGGGTCGTACAGGTGCGGTCGGGCCAGTGCGCACAGGTCCGTCCGCCCGGCCAGGATCAGGGAGTTGACGTCGTCCCAGGAGGAGATCGCGCCGACCGCGATCACCGGGACGCCGGTCTCGTGGCGGATGCGGTCCGCGAAGGGCGTCTGGTACGACCTCCCGTACGCGGGCCGTTCCTCGGCCACCACCTGCCCCGTCGACACGTCGATGGCGTCGGCGCCGTGCGCGGCGAAGGCGCGGGCGATCTCGACGGCGTCGGCGCCCGACGTCCCGCCCTCCGCCCAGTCGGTGGCGGAGATCCGTACGGTCATGGGCCGTTCCTCGGGCCACACGCCCCGGACGGCGTCGAAGACCTCCAGGGGGAAGCGGAGCCGCTTCTCCAGCGAGCCGCCGTAGGCGTCGGTGCGGAGGTTGGTGAGCGGGGAGAGGAAACCGGACAGCAAGTAGCCGTGAGCGCAGTGCAGTTCGAGCAGGTCGAACCCGGCGCGGGCGGCTCGGCAGGCGGCCGCGGTGAACTGCTCGCGCAGGTCGGTGAGGTGGGCGCGGGTGAGCGCGCGCGGGGTCTGGTTCCCGGGCCGGTAGGGGATCGAGGAGGCGGCCACGACCGGCCAGTTGCCGTCGGGCAGCGGTTCGTCGATGCCCTCCCACATCAGCCTGGTCGAGCCCTTGCGGCCGCTGTGGCCGAGCTGGACCCCGATCGCCGTGCCGGGGGCCTGGGCGTGCACGAAGTCGGTGATCCGCCTCCAGCCCTCGGCCTGCTTCCCGGTGTACAGGCCGGTGCAGCCCGGGGTGATGCGGCCCTCGGCGGAGACGCACACCATCTCCGTCATCACCAGCCCCGCCCCGCCGAGCGCCCGCGCCCCCAGATGGACGAGGTGGAAGTCGCCGGGGAGGCCGTCGACGGCCGAGTACATGTCCATCGGCGAGACCACGACCCGGTTGCGCAGGGTCAGACCGCGCAGCCGGAACGGGGTGAACATGGGGGGCGTGCCCGGCGGGCAGCCGAACTCCCGCTCCACGGCGGCGGTGAAGCGGGCGTCGCGCAGGCGGAGGTTGTCGTGGGTGACGCGGCGGCTGCGGGTGAGGAGGTTGAAGGCGAACTGGCGGGGCGGCTGGTCGAGATAGCGGCCGACGTTCTCGAACCACTCCAGGCTGGCGCGGGCGGCTCGCTGGGTGGAGGCGACGACGGGTTTGCGTTCGGTCTCGTAGGCGGCCAACGCCTGCTGAAGGGACGGCTGTTCCTCCAGGCAGGCGGCCAGGGCGAGGGCGTCCTCGACGGCGAGCTTGGTGCCCGAACCGATGGAGAAGTGCGCGGTGTGGGCGGCGTCGCCGAGGAGGACGGTGTTGCCGTGGGACCAGTGGTCGTTGACGACCGTGCGGAAGGTGGTCCAGGCGGAGGTGTGGAAGCGCAGCGGCCTGCCGCCGAGCGCGTCCGTGAAGATCTTGGCGCAGCGGTCGACGGATGCGGCGGTGTCGAGTTCGTCGAAGCCGGCGGCGCGCCAGACCTCCTCGCGCATCTCGACGATGACGGTGGAGGCGTCGGATGCGTACGGGTAGCCGTGCAGCTGCATCACGCCGTGTTCCGTCTCGGCGATCTCGAAGCGGAAGGCGTCGAAGGCGAAGTCGGCGGCCAGCCAGACGTAGCGGCAGCGGTGGGTGGTCACGTGGGGGCGGAAGACCTGGGCGTGCCGCTGCCGGGTGGTGCTGTTGACCCCGTCGGCGGCGATGACGAGGTCGTGGGTGGTCGCGAGGTCGGGCGGGGCCTCGGTGCGAAAGCGGAGGTCCACGCCGAGGTCGTGGCAGCGGGTGTGCAGGATGTCCAGGAGGCGTTTTCTGCCGAGGGCGGCGAAGCCGTGGCCCCCGGAGGTGTGCCGGGTGCCACGGTGCACGATGTCGATGTCGTCCCAGCGGATGAACTCCTGGTGCAGGGCCCGGTAGACCTCGGGGTCGGCGTGTTCGATGCCGCCCAGGGTTTCGTCGGAGAGGACCACCCCGAAGCCGAAGGTCTCGTCGGGCGGGTTGCGCTCCCAGACGGTGATCTCGCGGGCGGGGTCGAGGCGTTTGAGCAACGCCGCCGCGTAGAGGCCGCCGGGGCCGCCGCCGATGATCGCGACGCGTAGGGGGTGGCTGGTCATCGTCGGCGACTGAAGGTCCCCTGTGGCTGGTCGCGCCCGCGCGGCGGTGGCCGCAGGTGTGACACAGCCCCGCGCCCCTGACGGCGTCATGGTCACCGCCCCTGCCACTTGGGAGGCCGTTTCTCCGTGAACGCCTGGTGGAACTCGGCGTAGTCCTCGCCGTTCATCAGCAACGCCTGCGTGGACGCGTCCAGTTCCACGCTCGCCGCCAGCGGCATGTCCAGCTCCGCTGTGAGCAGGGCCTTCGTCTGGGCGTACGCGAGGGCCGGGCCGTCGGCGAGGCGGCGGGCCAGCGCCGTGGCCGCCTCGTGCGCCCCGCCCTCGTCCGTGAGTTCGCTGATCAGGCCGATGCGTTCGGCTTCCGGCGCCCGCACCGGCTCGCCCAGCATCAGCAGGCGGGTCGCATGGCCGAGTCCCACCACCCGGGGCAGCAGGTACGCGGCGCCCATGTCCCCGCCGGACAGTCCCACCCGGGTGAAGAGGAACGCGAACCGGGCCGTCGGGTCGGCAACCCGGAAGTCCGCGGCGAGGGCCAGGACCGCCCCCGCGCCCGCCGCGACCCCGTGCACCGCGGCGATCACCGGGAACGGGCACTCCCGTACCGCCCGCACGACCTGCCCGGTCATCCGGTTGAAGTCGAGGAGCTGGGCGGTGTCCATGGCGAGGGTCGCGCCGATGATCTCGTCGACGTCGCCGCCGGAGCAGAAGCCGCGGCCCTCGCCGGCCAGCACCAGGGCGCGCACCGAGCGTTCCCGGGACAGCTCGGCGAGGAGGTCGCGCAGGTCGGCGTAGGCGCCGAAGGTGAGGGCGTTGAGTCGGTCGGGGCGGGCGAGGGTGACGGTGGCGACGCCGGCGGTGATCTCCACGCGCAGGTGTTCCCAGCGGGCGGTGCGGGCGGCGGAGCCGGTGAAGGGACTCATGCGGTGCGGCCTCCTCGTACACGGACAAGGTGCGCGATCCCACGCTCTACCCCCCGAAGCTATCACTCATCTTTGACTGTCGTCACGAGTGCGCGATAACACGAGGGTGCGACCGGGCCGCCGGATGTGACCTGGTCCCGTCACATCCGTCACGGCTCGTCGACAGAGCGGCTACGGCGGGAGCAGCCGCGCGAGGCAGGGCGTTGTGCGGGGTAAGCCGCCCGTCAACGGGGCCGAAGGTCCCCCGCGGTGCCCGTCGGACGCCTCTGCCGACGGCGCCGTACCATTCATACGGTTGAAAGCAGGACAGCCTGCTCATGAACGGAACCGCCTTGCAAGATCGCCCCTCCGCCGCCTCCGCCTCCTGGCGCATCGCGCTGCCGCACTCCGCAGCGGCCGTCCCCGTCGCCCGCGCACTGGTGCGCACGGCGCTGGCCGAGTTGAAGCACGGGGCGGACTGCGACACCGCGGAGCTGCTGACCGCCGAGCTGGTCGCGAACGCCGTGGAGCACACCGCGGGGGACGCGCCCATAGAGCTGGTCGTCGAACTGCTGCCGAGCGGCTGCCAGGTCGAGGTGCACGACCCGGACCCGGCGCCGCCGGGCGATCTGACCCGCCCGGCCGACGTGGCGCCGGACCCCTGGCAGGAGCACGGGCGGGGGCTGCTGCTGATCCGGGCGCTGAGCTCGTCCTGCGGGCACCGGCCCACGGAGTCGGGCAAGGCGGTGTGGTTCAGGCTGCCGGCGAGGCCCCCGCAGTGGCGGCCGGCGTGACCGTCAGGCCAGGGTCGCCACCAGTACGGCCTTGATCGTGTGCATCCGGTTCTCCGCCTCGTCGAAGACGACGGAGTGGGCGGACTCGAAGACCTCGTCCGTGACCTCCAGGCTCTCCAGGCCGTGGGAGTCGTGGATCTCCTGGCCGACCTTGGTGCCGAGGTCGTGGAAGGCCGGGAGGCAGTGCAGGAACTTGACGTCCGGGTTGCCCGTCGCCCGCAGGACGTCCATGGTAACGGCGTACGGGGCGAGGGCGGCGATCCGCTCGTCCCAGACCTCCTTGGGCTCGCCCATGGAGACCCAGACGTCGGTCGCCACGAAGTCGGCACCGCGCACGCCCTCCGCCACGGACTCGGTGAGCGTGATCACGGCACCGCTGTCCGCGGCCAGCTCGCGGGCACGCTCGATGACGTGCTGGGCGGGCCAGTAGGACTTCGGGGCGACGATCCGGACGTCCATCCCGAGCAGGGCGCCGGTGATCAGGTAGGAGTTGCCCATGTTGAAGCGGGCGTCGCCGAGGTAGGCGAGCACGAACCCGTCGTCGACCAGGCTCTTGCTGCTGTGCTCGGTCATCGTGAGCACGTCGGCGAGCATCTGGGTGGGGTGCCAGTCGTCGGTGAGGCCGTTGTAGACGGGCACGCCGGCGTACGCGGCCAGCTCCTCCACCTTCTGCTGACTGTCCCCGCGGTACTCGATGGCGTCGAACATCCGGCCGAGCACGCGCGCGGTGTCCCGGACGGACTCCTTGTGGCCGATCTGCGAGCCCGACGGGTCGAGGTACGTCGTCGAGGCACCCTGGTCCGCCGCCGCGACCTCGAACGCGCAGCGGGTGCGCGTCGAGGTCTTCTCGAAGATCAGCGCGATGTTCTTGCCGCGCAGGTACTGGGTCTCGGTCCCGGCCTTCTTCGCGGCCTTCAGATGCGCGGACAACTCGACCAGAGCGAGGAACTCCTGCTCGGTGAAGTCGAGTTCCTTGAGGAAGTGGCGCCCGGCGAGGGCGGTCGGGACGGTCGCCATGCGGGCGCTCCAGAGATGCGGGTGACAGGTACTCCTGGAAGTCTATACGACGCTTGGCATTTATATACAGCAGGGTGTGCGACTATACGGCCGCACGTTCGACCGGGCAGCTCATACAGCGCGGCCCGCCCCTCCCCCGACCCAGCTCGCTGCCGGGGATCTCGATGACCTCGATGCCCTGCTTGCGCAGATGGGTGTTGGTGGTGGAGTTCCGCTCGTAGGCGACGACGACACCGGGCTCGACGGCGAGGACGTTGCAGCCGTCGTCCCACTGCTCGCGCTCGGCGGCGTGCACGTCCTGGGTGGCGGTCAGCACACGGATCTCGCTGAGCCCGAGGGCGGCGGCGATCGCGCGGTGCATGTGCTCCGGCGGATGGTCGGTGACCTTCAACTCCTTGTCTCCGACGCCCGGTTCGATGGTGTACGACCGGAGCATGCCGAGCCCGGCGTACTGGGTGAAGGTGTCGCCGTCGACCATCGTCATCACGGTGTCGAGGTGCATGAAGGCGCGGCGCTTGGGCATGTCGAGCGCCACGATCGTCTGCGCGGAGCCGGCGGCGAACAGCTTGTGCGCGAGCATCTCCACGGCCTGGGGGGTGGTCCGTTCGCTCATGCCGATCAGGACCGCGCCGTTGCCGATGACGAGGACGTCGCCGCCCTCGATGGTGGACGGGTAGTCGGACTGCCCCTCGCTCCACACCCGGAACGTCTCGTCACGGAAGAGCGGGTGGTGCCGGTAGATCGCCTCGAAGTGGACGGTCTCCCGCTGCCGGGCCGGCCAGCGCATCGCGTTGACGGACACGCCGTCGTAGATCCAGGCGGAGGTGTCGCGGGTGAACAGGTGGTTGGGCAGGGGGGCGAGCAGGAACTCGTCCAGGTCCATGACGTGGAAGCGGACGGAGACCGGTTCCTCGTGGGCGTCCAGGAACTCCCTCTTGGTCATGCCGCCGACCAGCGCCTCGGCGAGCTCGGGCGCGGGCAGTGACTCGAAGGCGGCACGGAGGTGGTCGGTGGCCAGGACACCGTACTCCTTCTCGTCGAAGACCCGGTCCAGGACGAGGGTGCGGGCCGCCGGGATCGCCAGGGCCTCGGTGAGCAGGTCGCCGAAGAGGTGGACGGCGACCCCGCGGTCGCGCAGCACGTCCGCGAAGCCGTCGTGCTCGGCGCGCGCCCGGCGCACCCAGAGCAGGTCGTCGAAGAGGAGCGCGTCCTTGTTGCTGGGGGTGAGCCTTTTGAGCTCGAGATCCGGCCGGTGCAGGATGACGCGGCTGAGCCGCCCGGCCTCGGAGTCGACATGGAATCCCATGCCTCCATCCTGACCACCGAAGACCGTCTTCACCCCCACCTTGACCCACTTCGCATATTCGTCCCCTTGACGATAAGCGCGCCCCACGGTTATCGTCCACAAGACGAAAAGAGGGGGTCTCGTGGCCGACATCACCCGGCGCCTGGGCTGGCGCCATCTGCGCGGAGCGCCCACGGCGCACATCCGGCACCACCGCGGCGGAAAGCTGCTGCACGACGGACCGGGCCTGAGTTTCTGGTTCCGGGCACTGACCGCCGCGCTCTCCGAAGTCCCGGTCGACGACCGGGAGTTGGCGATGACCTTCCACGCCCGCACCTCCGACTTCCAGGACGTGACGGTGCAGGCGACGGTGACCTACCGGATCAGCGACCCGGCGCTCGCCGCGGCCCGCATGGACTTCTCCGTCGACCCGGACACGGGCGCCTGGCGCGGCACCCCGCTGGAGCAGCTCGGCACCCTGCTCACCGAGACGGCCCAGCAGCACGCGCTGGACGTCCTCGCCCGTACGACGCTGGCGTCGGCGCTGGTCGACGGGGTGGCGGCGGTCCGGGAGCGGGTGGCGGCGGGCCTGGCGACGGAGCCGCGGCTGCCTGCCACCGGCATCGAGGTGGTGGCGGTCCGCGTGGTCGCCCTGCGCCCCGAACCGGACGTGGAACGAGCCCTGCGGACACCCGCCCGCGAGCAGATCCAGCAGGAGGCGGACCGGGCGACCTACGAGCGGCGAGCGGTGGCGGTCGAGCGGGAGCGGACCATCGCCGAGAACGAACTGGCCAGCCAGATCGAACTCGCCCGCCGCGAGGAGCAGTTGGTCGAGCAGCGCGGCACCAACGCCCGGCGTGAGGCGGAGGAGCACGCGGCGGCCGACGCGGTACGGGCCGGCGCGGAGGCGGCGCGGTCGCTGAAGCTCGCCGAGGCCGAGGCCGAGCGGTCCGTGCGGCTGGCCCGCGCCGAGGCCGAGGGCGCGCGAGAGATCGGCGAGGCGCGGGCCCAGGCGCAGGCCGCCTGGCTCCAGGTGCACACCGGCGTGGACGTGGCGGTCCTGCACGCCCTCACCGGGACCCGGCTGGCGGAGAACCTGCCGAGGATCGACAGCCTCACGCTCTCCCCCGACGTCCTCACGAGTCTGCTGGCCAAGCTGGGCACACGGGACCCGGCATGAGCCTCGCCCCGCGGGTCGTCCTCGTCCACCGCACCACGGAGTACGAGGAGTTGGTGGCCCACCACGGCACCCACGGCCAGGCCGCGTTCTTCCTCTCCTCCCGCGGCCGGAACATCGAGGAGGTCGCCGCACGCCACCGCCGTACCCGCGCGGCGCTGGCGGAGGTGACCTCGGCGATCCCCCTGACCTGGCGTCAGTCCCGGGTCGAGCGGGCGGACCTGGACCGTTTCCTGTTCGCCCCGGAGGACGTGGTGGTCGTGGTCGGCCAGGACGGACTGGTGGCGAACGTCGCCAAGTACCTCTCCGGCCAGCCGGTGCTCGGCATCGACGCCGACCCCGGCCGCAACCCCGGGGTCCTGGTCCGGCACCGCCCCTCGGACACGGCCGCCCTGCTGCGGGCCACCGGCTCGGCGGCCGAGGAACTCACCATGGTCGAGGCCGTCGCCGACGACACCCAGCGCCTGGTCGCCCTCAACGAGATCTACCTGGGCGCCCCCGGCCACCAGACCGCCCGCTACCGCCTGGGCCTCGACGACGACGGGGGTGCCGTCGAGGCCCAGGCCTCCTCGGGCGTGCTGGTGGGCACGGGCACGGGCGCGACCGGGTGGGTGCGGTCGGTCTGGCAGGAACGCGGCAGCGGCCTGCCCCTGCCCCGCCCCACCGACGACCGCCTCCTGTGGTTCGTCCGCGAGGCCTGGCCGTCGCCGGCCACCGGCACCTCGCGGGTGGCCGGCGAACTCCCGGCGGGGTCCGCGCTGCGGCTCACCGTCGAGTCCGAGCGGCTGATCGCCTTCGGGGACGGCATGGAGTCCGACGCCCTGGAACTGACCTGGGGCCAGACCGTGCGGGTCGGCGTGAGCCGGGAGCGCCTCCGGCTGGTCGGCTGACCGTCACAGCCGCGGGTCCACCGGCTCCGACTCCAGCGCCAGCACCCCGAACACCGCCTCGTGGACCCGCCACAGCGGTTCCCCCTCGGCCAGGCGGTCCAGAGCCTCCAGGCCGAGCGCGTACTCGCGGATCGCGAGGGAGCGCTTGTGGTTGAGGAACCGCTGGCGCAGCCGCGTCAGGTTGTCCGGTCGGGTGTACTCCGGGCCGTAGATGATCCGGAGGTACTCGCGGCCACGGCACTTGATGCCGGGCTGCACCAGACGGCCCTCGGCGCCGCGCACGACCGCGTCCAGCGGCTTGACGACCATGCCCTCACCGCCGCGGCCGGTCATCTCCAGCCACCAGTCGACGCCCGCCTGCACCGACTCGGGGTCGGCCGTGTCGACGTAGAGGCGCCGGGTGGTCTGGAGCAGGCCGGTGCCGTCGTGCTCCACCAGGCGGTCCAGCAGGGCCAGTTGCCGGTCGTGCGGCAGGGACGCGAGGTTGCGGCCCTGGACCGCGAGGACCTGGAAGGGGGCCAGGCGTACGCCGTCGAGGCCGTCGGTCGTCCAGCAGTACCGCCGGTACGCCTCGGTGAACGCCTCGGCGTTCGCGGCGCGTTCACGCTGGCGGCCCAGCAGGTCCGTCACGTCCACGCCGCGCTGTGCCGCGCCCTCCAGGGCGGCCAGCGCACCGGGGAACACCGCCGCGGACGCGGCGCCGACCGCCGCGTACTGCGAGCGCAGCAGTCCCGACGCCTTCAGCGACCACGGCATCAGCTCGGCGTCGAGCAGCAGCCAGTCGGTGTCCAACTCCGCCCACAGGCCCGCCTCGTCGGCCGCCGCCCGGATCCGGCCGAGGATCTCCTCGGTCACCGACGCGTCGTCGAAGAACGGGCGGCCGGTACGGGTGTAGAGGGAGCCCGTCGGGCCTGCCTCGCTGCCGGCCTCGCCGGAGGGGGCGGTGCCCCCGACGCCGAAGCGCCTGCGGGCCGTCTCCGCGTCGCGGCAGACCAGCGCCACCGCCCGCGACCCCATGTGCTTCTCCTCGCACACGACCCGGGCGACCCCGTCCTCGGCGTACTGCCGGAACGCCTCGGCCGGGTGCTCCAGGTAGCCGTCGACGTGACTGGTCGCGGTCGGGGCCATCGTCGGCGGGAGGTACGGCAGCAGTCGCGGGTCCACCGCGAAACGGCTCATGACCTCCAGGGCGGCGGCCGCGTTCTCCTCGCGGATCGCGACTCGTCCCTGGTGCCGGGTCTCCACGACCCGTCGGCCCCGCACGTCCGCCAGGTCCAGCGGCCGGCCGTCGTGGCCGCCCGGCGCCTCCGCCTTGAGCGGCTTCACCGGCTCGTACCAGACCCGCTCCGCCGGTACGTCGACCAGCTCCCGCTCCGGGTAGCGCAGAGCGGTGAGCTTGCCGCCGAAGACGGCACCGGTGTCCAGGCAGATGGTGTTGTTCAGCCAGGTCGCCTCCGGGACCGGGGTGTGGCCGTAGACGACCGCCGCCCGGCCCCGGTAGTCCTCGGCCCACGGGTAGCGCACCGGCAGCCCGAACTCGTCCGTCTCGCCGGTGGTGTCGCCGTACAGCGCGTGCGAACGGACCCGGCCGGAGGTGCGGCCGTGGTACTTCTCCGGCAGTCCGGCGTGGCAGACGACCAGCTTGCCGCCGTCCAGGACGTAGTGGCTGACGAGAGAGTCGATGAACTCCCGCACCTCGGCCCGGAACTCGTCAGAGACGCTCTCCATCTGCTCGATGGTCTCGGCCAGGCCGTGGGTGTGCTGGACCTTGCGGCCCTTGAGGTGACGGCCGTACTTGTTCTCGTGGTTGCCCGGCACACACAGGGCGTTGCCCGACTTCACCATCGACATCACGCGGCGCAGCACGCCCGGACTGTCCGGGCCGCGGTCGACGAGGTCGCCGACGAAGACCGCGGTACGGCCCTCGGGGTGCACGCCGTCGACGTAGCCCAACTTGCCCAGCAGCGACTCCAGTTCGGACGAGCAGCCGTGGATGTCGCCGACGATGTCGAACGGGCCGGTGAGGTGGGTGAGGTCGTTGAAGCGCTTCTCGGTGCGGACGGTGGCGTTCTCGATCTCCTCCACGCCCCGCAGGACGTGCACCTTCCGGAAGCCCTCGCGCTCCAGGTGCCGGATGGAGCGCCGGAGTTCGCGGATGTGGCGCTTGATGACCCGCACCGGCATGTCGGCGCGGTCGGTGCGGCCCGCGTTGCGCTCGGCGCACACCTCCTCCGGCACGTCGAGCACGATGGCGATGGGCAGGACGTCGTGCTGCCTGGCCAGGTCGATCAGCTGCCGCCGGGAGTCCGACTGCACGCTGGTGGCGTCGACGACCGTGCGGCGGCCCGCGGCGAGCCGCTTGCCGGCGATGTAGTGGAGCACGTCGAAGGCGTCCCGGGTCGCGCTCTGGTCGTTCTCGTCGTCGGAGACCAGGCCCCGGCAGAAGTCGGAGGAGATGACCTCGGTGGGCTTGAAGTGCCGCCGGGCGAAGGTGGACTTGCCCGAGCCCGAGGCGCCGACGAGGACGACGAGGGAGAGGTCGGTGACGGGCAGGACACGCCCCTTGGTCAGGTTCTCGGTCATGCCGCCTTCGCCTCCTTCTCGGTCCTGATCACGAACACGGCCATCTGGGTGGGCGGGCCCACCTCCGGGTCGTCGGGTCCCACGGGTACGAACTCCACGTCGTAGCCGTGGCGTTCGGCCACCGAGGACGCCCAGCTCCGGAACTCCTCGCGGGTCCACTCGAAGCGGTGGTCGCCGTGCCGGACGTGGCCGGCCGGGAGGGACTCCCAGCGGACGTTGTACTCGACGTTCGGGGTGGTCACCAGGACCGTGCGGGGACGGGCCGCGCCGAACACCGCGTACTCCAGGGCGGGCAGCCGGGGCAGGTCGAGGTGCTCGATGACCTCGCTGAGCACGGCGGCGTCGTACCCCTTGAGCCGCTTGTCGGTGTACGCCAGCGAGCCCTGGAGGAGCTGGACCCGGGAGGCCATCCGCTCCCCCATGCGGTCCAGCTTCAGCCGCCGGGAGGCGATGGTGAGAGCCCGCATCGACACGTCGACGCCCACGATCTCGGTGAACCGCACGTCCTTGAGCAGCGCCTGCACCAACTGGCCCTGCCCGCAGCCGAGGTCGAGCACGCGTGCGGCGCCGGAGGCCTGGAGGGCGGCGATGATGGCGTCCCGGCGCTGCACGGCGAGCGGGGTCGGCTTCTCCTCGTCCTCGGTCTCCGCCTCGACGGCGTTGTCGATCTCCTCGACCTCGCTGTCGTCTGCCTCGGCCAGCCGGACCAGCTCCAGGCGTTCCATCGCGGCGCGGGTGAGGGACCAGCGGCGCGAGAGGTAGCGGCTGGTGATCAGCTTCTGCTCGGGGTGGTCGGGCAGCCAGCCCTCACCGGCGCGCAGCAGTTTGTCGACCTCGTCGGAGGCGACCCAGTAGTGCTTGGCGTCGTCGAGGACCGGCAGCAGGACGTAGAGGTGGCGCAGGGCCTCAGCGAGGGTCAGGCGCTCCGACTCCAGGACGAGCCCGACGTACCGGGAGTCCCCCCACTCGGGGAACCGCGCGTCCAGGGCGACCGGTTCGGCGGTGACCGCCCAGCCGAGCGGCTCGAACAGCTTGCGCACCAGGTCGGGGCCGCCTCGGGCGGGCAGCGCGGGCACCTCGATACGCAGGGGCAGGGGCTGCGCGGCCCGCTCCGGGCGGGCGTTGCACACGCCGCGTATCGCGCTGGAGAACACCGCGCTCAGCGCGACGGCGAGCAGCGAGGACGCGGCGTAGGGACGGTCGTTGACGTACTGCGCGAGCGCCGCGTCGGGGGCGCCGCCGCGCCCCTTGCCCTTGCCCCTCCGGACCAGTGCCACCGCGTCGACCTCCAGCAGCAGCGCCGCCGTGCAGCGCTCGGCGTCGGCCTCGGGGTAGAGGACGTGCGCGGTGCCGTAGGAGGTGGAGAACGTCTGCGCCTTCTCGGGATGCTTGTGGAGCAGGAAGCCGAGGTCGGTCGCCGGGCGTTCGGGGGTGCCGGTGGTACTGATCGTGAGGAACACGGTGATTACACCTCTGGGATCCTTCTGAGCTGCGGCTTCTCGCCGTTCTGCAAGGTGATGGGCCCGCTCAACGTACCCTGGGGCGCCCCGTACGCACTCTCGATTTATCGTCCCTGGACGGCGCCTGCGGCGTCCCAGGTCTCGCGGGCGGCGGCGATGGCCGGGCGATGGGCGATCGACCAGTCGGCGAGCGCCTTGACGAGGTGGGTGAGGCTATGGCCCAGGTCGGTCAGCTCGTACTCGACCTGCGGCGGGATGGTCGGGTACACCGTCCGCCGCACCAGCCCGTCGCGCTCCAGGCGCCGCACGGTGAGGGTGAGCATCCGCTGGGAGATGTTCCCGGGGATCGCGCGCTGGAGCTCCTTGAACCGCCGTATGCCTGAGGCGAGTTCGACGACCACGTAGACCGACCACGTGTCACCGAGCCGGTCCAGGACGTCCCGGACGCCGCACTCGTCCTGCGGGGTGTCGCAGACGATCACCGGCTCGTCCGGCGTGCGCGGCGCGGCGGGGGCGGCGGGGGCGGTTACCGCGGTGTGCCCTGCTGACATCGATGTGCCTCCTTATGCGATCCGGATCCGCTTCCCATGATGGGAACACACAGCTCAGGAGGGGGAATTCCGATGATTCTGGTGACCGGCGCGGGCGGCGCGCTCGGACGGCTCGTGGCGGCCGAACTGGCGGGGCGGGACGACGTGGTCCTCGGCAGCCGCACCGCGCGTTCGGCGGCCGAGCGGCGCGTGGACTTCGACGACCCGGACTCGCTCGACTTCACGGGCGTGGACACACTGCTGCTGATCTCCGCCGGGTACGGAGAGGACGACGTGGTCGTCGCACGGCACGAGGCGGCGATCACGGCGGCCGAGCGGGCGGGGGTGGGGCACCTCGTCTACACGAGCCTCAGCGGGGACGGCGACCACCTGCCCTACGCGCTGGCCCACCGCTGGACCGAACGGCGCCTGCGGCGCTCCCCGGTCGCCTGGACGGTCCTGCGCAACGGCCTCTACGCCGAGTTCCTCGCGGACATCGCCGCCCCGGCGCCCGACGGGACGATCACGGCCCCGCTCGGTGCGGGCCGGCTGGCCGCCGTCGCGCGCGCCGACCTCGCGGCGGTGGCGGCCCGGGTGGTGAGCGCGCCGCGGGAGCATGCCGGGCGGGTGTACGAGCTGGTCGGCGAACGGACGGTGGGGGGTGCGGAGTTGGCGGCGGCGGTCGGGGGCGCGTACGTCCCGGCCACGCTGGGTGCGACGCGCGAGGCGCTCATCGCGGGCGGTGCGGCACTGCCGTATCAGGTGCCGATGCTGGTGGGGACGTACTCGGCGATCGCCGGCGGGTTCCTGGACGGCGCCGGGATCGCGGAGAACGCGCTACGGGCGCTGTTGGGGCGGGCGCCGCGGTCGGCGCTGGAGGTCTACCGGGCGGCGGCGGGCACGGCGCCGGGCCACGGGCACCGGCCCGCGGCCGACCGGGCCGCCGCCTGCCCGTGAGGGCGGCGGCGAGCCCGCGCGGACGGTCCGGCGGACCGGGGCCGTGGGGCGCGGTCCGCCGGGCGGTCGTCGTGCGGCGTCACGCCAGCTGCGACAGCACCTGTGCGGAGATGAGCTCCAGGTGGTCCAGGTCGTGCAGGTCGAGGAGCTGGAGGTAGATCCGGCTGGAGCCGACCTCGGCGTAACGGCCGATCTTGTC
Source organism: Streptomyces sp. NPDC020489 (assembly GCF_044386545.1). Classification (NCBI taxonomy): domain Bacteria; kingdom Bacillati; phylum Actinomycetota; class Actinomycetes; order Kitasatosporales; family Streptomycetaceae; genus Streptomyces; species Streptomyces sp. NPDC020489. The sequence goes on along the minus strand of NZ_JBIRUZ010000003.1, from coordinate 178,948 downwards.
GACGACCTCGGCCGGGGAACCGGCGAGACCGTTGGCCTTCAGCTCCGGCACCTCGCGGCCGATCGCGGCGGCGCGGCGGGCGACCTCCTGGTCGTCCTTGCCGACACAGACGACCAGGGCGTTGGAGTACGTCAGCCCGTCACCCCCGCGGCCGGCCTCCTCCGCGGCGGCGCGCACCCGGCCGAACTGACGCCGGGAGTCCTCGACGGACGCGAAGGGCATGTTGAACTCGGTGGCGAACCGGGCCGCCAACCGCGGGGTGCGGGAGGGTCCGTGGCCGCCGATGAGGACCGGGATCCGGTCCTGGACGGGCTTGGGCAGCGCGGGCGAGTCGGTGAGGTCGTAGTACGTGCCGTGGAAGTCGAAGGTGTCACCGGCCTTGGTCCCCCACAGGCCCGTGACGATCTCCAGCTGCTCCTCCAGGCGGCCGAACTTCTCCTTGGGGAAGGGGATGCCGTACGCCTTGTGCTCCTCCTCGAACCAGCCCGCGCCCAGGCCCAGTTCGACGCGGCCGCCGGACATCTGGTCGATCTGGGCGACCTGGATGGCGAGCACGCCGGGGAGCCGGAAGGTGCCGGCGGTCATCAGGGTGCCGAGGCGGATGCGCTTGGTCTCACGGGCGAGGCCGGCGAGGGTGATCCAGGCGTCGGTGGGGCCGGGCAGTCCGTCGCCGGAACCCATCCTGAGGTAGTGGTCCGACCGGAAGAACGCGTCGAACCCGAGGTCCTCCGTGGCCTTGGCGACGGTGAGAAGGGTGTCGTAGGTGGCGCCCTGCTGGGGCTCGGTGAAGATGCGAAGATCCATATCTCCATCCTGCACGCTGCCGTACCGGTCGGCCCCGTCCGCCCCTGCCGTCCGGCCCCTGCCCGGTCGGGTGAAATTGCGTCAACGCGGCGCACGGGGGCTGCCCGGGCCAGTGACCCGGTGAAGGTGATGATCGTTGCTCGACCGGAGCCGGACCGACCGGCGCCCGCGCCGGCCGGTCAGCGCCGGGCGTCACCCGTGTCGGCCTCCGGTGGGGGCCTGGGCCGAGGAGGCCGTCTTGTCCGAAGAATCCGTCCCGCAGCAGGGTGCCGGGCCCACTGGTCAGCCCAAGGGGCTGCTGCAACAGATGGAGGAACTGATGGCGGCCCTCAACGCGGACCTCTCCGCCCTGGACGCGGATCTGCAGTCGGCGGGGCGGACCGTGGAGGAGAACGAGGTGCGCTGAGGCGGGGGCGGCGGGGTGCGGGGGCCGGGGCGCCCGGAGGCCAGGACGTCCAGACGCCGGGGCGGCGGGGCGGCGGGAGGCCAGGGCGCCCGGGCGCCGGGGCGGCGGCAGGCCAGCGCGGCGGGGCGCCAGGGTGCCGGGACGCCGGGGCGGCGGGACGGCGAGGCGCCGGGAGACCAGGGCGCCAGGGCGCCGGGGCGGGCGGGGCGCCCAGACGCCGGGACGCCGGGGCGCCGCACGGTCCTCGACGGCCGGGACGGCCGGGCGCCGGGACACCGGGAGACCGGGGCGGCGGGGCACCGGGACGCCGGGGCGGGCGGGGCGCCCGGAGGCCAGGGCGCCCAGACGCCGGGAGGCCAGGGCGCCACGAGGCCAGGACGCCCAGACGCCCGGAGGCCAGGGCGGCGGGACGCCGGGGCGGGCGGGGCGCCCGGAGGCCGGGGCGGCGGGGCGCCGGGAGACCAGGGCGCCAGGACGCCCAGACGCCGGGAGGCAGGGCGCCGGGACACCAGGGCGCCAGGACACCGGGAGACCAGGGCGCCAGGACGCCCAGACGCCGGGACACCAGGGCGCCGGGGCACCGGAGACCAGGGCGCCGGCGGGGCGCCGGCGGGGCGCCGGACGGGCATCGCCGCCCGCTCCCCCGTGGGTTCAGCCCGCCTCCCGTTCCGGGAACGCCTGGTCCTGGTCGGCCAGTTTGCTGAGCATCTCCAGGACGCGGTCGCGTGCTTCGTCGGCCGCGTCGATCGCTTCCATGCACTGCCAGTAGGCGCCCTCGTCGTCCGCTGCGCAGGCCAGGCCGACCAGGGCGATTCCGACCTCGCCGAGCAGGCCGCCGAGGCAGAGCAGGACCTGGCGGGCGTCGCCCAGTTCGGTGAGCTGGGCGGCGCGCAGGTCGTCCGTCGCCAGTTCGGGGGTGTCCAGGACGCCGCAGCCCCTGCCCGCCAGTTCGGTCAACCCCAGTGCCTCGCCCCGGAGTCGGGGCGGGCCGGAGACCGCCAGCCTGCTGCCGATCGCCTGGGCCAGGGCCTGCGCCTGCCAGACCTCCGTCAGGATCTGAGGCACCGCGCCACTCGCCGCGAGGGCACGCCTGCTCGTCACTATGAGCCGCACCGCATCCATGCGCCGCCCCTGTCCGCCGCCCGAACTCCGTTGTCCACTACCCAGAGTGAGGGTCGGCGGGACGAAAAGCCAGAGGAAGGCGGAAATCTGCGGACAACAAATCGATTTCGGGCCGGATTTTGACTGCGGAGAGTGAAAGCGGATCGAGTCGCTCCCCCTGCGGACCCGGTCCACTCTTCCCGCGGGCCCGCCTCAACTCCCCGTGGCCCACCTCAACTCCCCGCGGCCCCGCTCCACCCACCCCGCGGGCCCGCCCCAACTCCCCGCGGACCCGCTTCACCTCTGCTCCACCCACCCCGCAACACCCCTACGGCGCCGGAAACCTCCGCTCGTTCCGGTCGATCTTCGCGTCCAGGGCCGCCAACGGGTCGATGCCCAGCACCTCGCAGAGCTGGAGCAGATAGGCGAGGACGTCGGCGACCTCGTCCGTGACGCGGTGCGCGGTGTCGGGGTCGTCCATCACCCGGGCCGACTCCTCCGGCGTCAACCACTGGAAGATCTCGACCAGTTCGGACGCCTCCACGCTGAGCGCGGCGACGAGGTTCTTGGGGGTGTGGTACGGCTGCCAGTTCCGCGCCGCCGCGAACTCGGCCAGCCTGCGCTGGAGTTTCGGCACATCGAGAGGGTCTGTCACGCGTCCAGGTGTACCACCGTGACCCCCTCGGCCCGCGCCGCCCAGGACGCGTCGGTCACCGTGCCGAGCAGCCGGATGTGCCCGCGGTCGCACATCCGGGCCGCGAGCCGCAGGAGTTCGTCCCGTTGCCGCGGGTCCAGGCGCCGGTCGAAACCGTCGGCGAGCACGGTGAGCGTCTGCATCGCCGCCGGCACCTCACCGACCGGGTCGACCTCCAGCACCCCGGGTCCGGTGAACAGCACGAGGGCGAGCGCGAGGTACCTCAACTCGCCGTCCCCGAGCCGCTCCAGCGTCGTACCGCCGCCGGGCCGCCCCGGCACCGCACCGCCGACCGCACCCCCGGCCGCGCCGCGGTCGAGGACCGCGCGGACCGTGCCGTCGCCGAGGAGTTCGGCGCGTACACCGGTCACCACTCCCGCGCACCCGGCGTCGACCGCCGCGACGAACTGCGCGTGCCGGCGGACGCACTCGGCGCGGGTGCGGAACACCACGTCGGCGAGGTTGTCGCAGCCGCCCAGGAGACGGCCGGAGCCGGTGGGGACGGGCGCGCGCATCCGGTCGGGCCGGGGGTCGCAGGCGAACACGGACCGCAGGGCGACGACCATCTGCTCGGCGGCGGCGAGCACCCGGCGCTGGCCGTCGGTCTTGCCCGCCACGCGCAACGGGAGCAGCGCGGTGCCGAGCCGGTCGTCGGGGAGCGGGGCGCGGGTCACCGCGGCGGACCCGGCGGTGTGCCAGGCGGCCTGCACCGCCCGCCGCGAGGGGTCGCGCAGCGCGGTCTCCAGCAGGACGACCCCGTCCGCGGTCAACCGCTCCCCCACGATCCGCAGTTCGGGCTCGGCCTGCACCGCGACGTCGAGGCGCACCGGCCCCTCGGGTCCGTCGGCCGTGCATCCGATGTGGAAGCCCCGCCGCCGTCCGGCGTCGGGCCGCGCGCTTTGCGGCACGCAGGCCCCGGGGTCCGGGAACACCTCCCCGACCTCGCCGCCCGCGCCGAGCCGGGCCAGCGCCTCGTACGCCCGCAGCGCGCTCGTCTTGCCGGACCCGCTGGGGCCGACCAGGAGGGTGCACGGGCCGAGGGGCAACCGGACGCGGCGGTGGACGGCGAAGGCCGCCAGACGCAGTTCGCTGAGGTGGGGGCGGCTAGGCCGGGTCTCCGCGTCCACCGGGACCCGGGGAGAGGGGACCTGGTGCCCTTCGTGCTCGTCGTGCCGTTCGTGATCCTGCTGCTCTTCGTGAGCGCCGGGGGGCTCGGCGGACACGGACGCCTCTGACGCTGGGTGCACGGCCATGTCCGGACCGTAGAACTCCGCCTGTCAGGCGAACCGTTCCGCCGACGCGGCTTCCCACGATCGGGGGACCGGGCTCAGAGGCCGGGCGCGCCCGCCGTCTCCATCAGGCCGCTGACCTCCATGCCGGGCGGGGTCAGCAGGAAGACGTTGCGGTCGACGCGGTGCATGCCGCTGGCCAGGCCGAAGACGACGCCGGTGCTGAAGTCGAGGACCCGCTTGGCGACCTCGCCCTCCGCGCCGGTGAGGTCGAGCAGGACCGGGATACCGGCCATCAGGGTCTCGGCGACCTCGCGGGCGTCGCCGAAGACGTTGACCCTGAGGACGACGAAGCGGCGGCGGGGTTCCGTCACCGCTTCCGGCGGCACCCGGTGGTCCACCGCGGACGGCCAGGCGTCCCGGCCACGCAACGGAACGACCTGGGCGAGCCCTTCCCACTGTTCGTCGGTGACGTCGTACCTGTTCACCGGTTCCCCCCGGACTCGCTCGCCTTCATTGCCTGCACCAGCCAATTCTTACGCCAAGTCACCCGTTCGGCCCAACAGCGACACGGACCGCGACAGACCCGTTCCCTCACATCGGGCCCCGGGCGGCTGTGTGGCCGACGTAACTCCTCATGATCGAGCCATGTGACATCGGCGTAATGGGCGATTCGTACGCTCTCGACCACGACCGACCGCCGATGAAGGGCCCCGTGTGACCCCCACCACTGCCACGTCCCAGGTGCGCTCGGTCTGCTCGTACTGCGGCGTGGGCTGCGGCATCGTGCTGGACGTCGGGATGGGGCCCGACGGGCGGCGCACGGTCCTGAAGGCCACCGGGGACAAGGCGCACCCGGCGAACGCGGGGCGGTTGTGCACCAAGGGGGCCACCACCGCCGACATGCTGTCCGCGCCGGGACGGCTGACCACCGCGCTGGTCCGGGACGACCGGGGTGAGGAGCCGATCCCGGTGCCCGTGGCCGACGCGATCGGGGAGACCGCGCGGCGGCTGCGGGCGATCATCGACGAGCACGGGCCGGACGCCGTCGCCTTCTACGTGTCCGGGCAGATGAGCCTGGAGGCGCAGTACCTGGCCAACAAGCTCGCCAAGGGTTTCGTCCGCACCAACCAGATCGAGTCCAACTCCCGGCTGTGCATGGCGAGCGCGGGGGCCGGCTACAAGCTGTCGCTGGGCGCCGACGGGCCGCCCGGGTCGTACGACGACCTCGACCGGGCCGATGTCTTCCTCGTCATCGGGTCGAACATGGCCGACTGCCACCCGATCCTGTTCCTGCGGATGATGGAGCGGGTCAAGGCGGGCGCCAAGCTGATCGTGGTCGACCCGCGGCGTACCGCGACGGCCGCCAAAGCCGATCTGTTCCTCCAGGTCAGGCCGGGGACCGACCTCGCCCTCCTCAACGGCCTGCTGCACCTGCTCGTCGAGAACGGGCACACCGACCCCGCCTTCGTGGAGGCCCACACCGAGGGCTGGGAGGCGATGCCGGAGTTCCTCGCCGACTACGCGCCCGCCTCCGTCGCCGAGATCACCGGTCTCGCCGAGGACGACCTGCGCGAGGCCGCCCGGCTGATCGGGGAGGCCGGTGAGTGGACGAGCCTGTGGACGATGGGCCTGAACCAGTCCACGCACGGCACCTGGAACACCAACGCCCTGGTCAACCTGCACCTCGCCACGGGAGCCATCTGCCGCCCCGGCAGCGGCCCGTTCTCCCTGACCGGCCAGCCCAACGCCATGGGCGGGCGTGAGATGGGCTACATGGGCCCCGGGTTGCCCGGCCAGCGGTCCGTACTGGTCGACGCCGAGCGGGAGTTCGTCGAGGACCTGTGGGAGCTGCCGGAGGGGACCCTGCGCAAGGACGGCGTCGGCAAGGGCACCGTCGAGATGTTCCGGAAGATGGCCGACGGCGAGATCAAGGCCTGCTGGATCATCTGCACCAACCCGGTCGCCTCGGTCGCGGGCCGCCGCACGGTCATCGAGGGCCTGGAGGCGGCCGAGTTCGTCGTCACCCAGGACGTCTTCACCGAGACGGAGACCAACGCCTACGCCGACGTCGTGCTCCCCGGCGCGCTGTGGACCGAGGGCGAGGGCGTCTTCGTCAACAGCGAGCGCGGCCTCACCCTGACCCGCCAGGTCGCCGACCCGCCCGGCGAGGCGATGGCGGACTGGCGGATCATCGCGGCCGTCGCCCGGGAGATGGGGTACGAGAAGGGCTTCTCCTACGACAGTGCCGAGCAGGTCTTCGAGGAGATCCGGCGCGCCTGGAACCCCGTCACGGGGTGGGACCTGCGCGGGGTGAGCCACGAACGGCTGCGCGCCACGCCCGTGCAGTGGCCGGCCGCCGAGGAGACCGGGCCCGCCCGCAACCCGATCCGGTACGTCACCGACGGCACGCTGCGGTTCCCGACCCCGAGCGGGCGGGCCGTCTTCCACGCGCGGCCGCATCTGCCGCCCGCGGAACTGCCGGACGACGACTTCCCGTTCGTCCTGAACACCGGGCGGGTGCAGCACCAGTGGCACACGCTGACCAAGACCGGGAAGGTGGCCAAGCTCAACAAGCTGAACCCCGGGCCGTTCGTGGAGCTGCATCCCGAGGACGCGCGGCGGCTGGGGATCGCCGAGGGCGACGGGGTGGAGGTCGCCTCGCGGCGGGGGCGGGCGGTGCTGCCCGCGGTGCTGACCGACCGGGTGCGGCCGGGCTGCTGTTTCGCGCCGTTCCACTGGAACGACCTGTTCGGCGAGTACCGCTGCGTCAACGCGGTGACCAGCGACGCCGTGGACCCGATCTCCTTCCAGCCCGAGTTCAAGGTGTGCGCGGTGTCCCTGACCCGGGTCTCCTCGGCACCGGCTCCCGCACCGGCCCCGCTGCCCGCGCCCGAGGCCGTCGTCCCGACCTCGGTGATCCCCGCCGCCGACCCCTTCGGGCTCGACCCGGCCCCGCCGCCCGTCCTGACCGCGCAGGAGCGCCTGTATCTCACCGGCTTCCTCGCGGGCATCGACTCCGGCGCCCCCGGCGTCCCGGTCCTCCCGCCGGACGCGCCCTTCAGCGCCGAGCACGCGTTGTGGGTGAACGGCGTCCTGGCCGGCATGTACTCGCGGACGACGTCGGCCCCCCGGCCCCAGCCCGGCCGTGAGGTGGTCGTGCTGTGGGCCTCGCAGACCGGGAACGCGGAGGGCTTCGCGGGCGCCGTGGCCGACCGGCTCTCCGCGAGCGGGCACCGGCCGGTGCTGGTCGGCATGGACGACACCGACCCGGGCACCCTGCCGACCGGCGCCGACCTGCTGCTGATCACCAGTACCTTCGGCGACGGCGACGCCCCCGACAACGGCTCGGGCTTCTGGGACCGGCTCGCCGCCGAGCAGGCCCCGCGCCTGGACGGGGTCCGCTACTCCGTGCTGGCGCTCGGCGACTCCTCCTACGACGACTTCTGCGGCCACGGGCGCCGGCTCGACGCCCGCCTAGACGAGCTGGGCGGGGTGCGGCTGGCGCCGCGTACGGACTGCGAGCCTGACTACGAACCGACCGCGGACGCCTGGCTGGACGAGGTGCTGTCCGCGCTGGGCGGCGCACCCTCGCCGGTCCGGGCCCCGGCGAAGTCCGCCCGCGCGCCCCAACCCGCGCCCACCACCGGCCGGTTGGTCGGCAACCGGCTGCTGAGCCTGCCCGGCGCGGGCAAGGAGGTCCGGCGGTTCACCTTCGACACCAGCGGGACCGGCCTGTCGTACGAGGCCGGGGACGCGCTCGGGGTGCGGCCGGTCAACTCCTCCGCCCTGGTGGAGGAGTGGCTGGCGGTGACCGGCGTCGACGGGTCGGCCGTCGTGACGGTCGCCGGCGTCGGGGAGGTCCCCTTCGGCGAGGCCCTGCACCGGCATCTCGACATCACCCGCGTCACGCCCGACCTGCTGCGGTTCGTCGCCGAACGGGTCCGGGACGGGCGGGAGTTGCGGAAGCTGCTGCGGCCCGACAACAAGGACGGCCTGGCGCAGTGGAGTTGGGGCCGGCAGGCGGTCGACGTGATCGCCGAGCACCCGGTGCGGGCGGACGCCCGGGACTGGGCCGGGGTGCTGAGGAAACTCCAGCCGCGCCTGTACTCCATATCGTCCAGCCCGCTCGTCGACCCGCACCTGGTCTCGCTGACCGTCTCGGTGGTGCGGTACGAGAACCTGCGCGGCATCCCGCGCGGCGGGGTCTGCTCCCCGTTCCTCGCGGACGCCGCGCCGGGCACCGAGGTGCCGGTCTTCGTGCAGGCCTCCCCGCACTTCCGGCCGCCCGCCGATCCCTCGACGCCGATGGTGATGGTCGGGCCCGGCACCGGCGTCGCGCCCTTCGTGGGCTTCCTCCAGGAGCGGCGCGCGCTCGGGCACCGGGCGCCGAACTGGCTGTTCTTCGGGGAACAGCACCGGGCCAGCGACTTCTACTACGAGCAGGAGCTGACCGAGCTGCTCGACGAGGGCACGCTCGCCCGCCTCGACACCGCCTTCTCCCGCGACCAGCGTCAGAAGGTCTACGTCCAGGACCGGATGCGCGAGCACGGCCCCGAGCTGTGGCGGTGGCTCCAGGACGGCGCCCACTTCTACGTCTGCGGCGACGCCTCCCGGATGGCCAAGGACGTGGACCGGGCGCTGAGGGACATCGCGGTCGCGCACGGCGGGCTGGGCGAGCAGGAGGCTGCGGCCTATGTGAAGCAGCTGGCCTCGACGAAGCGGTACGTACGGGACGTGTACTGACCCGCCCACCTCCCCGTCTCCGTCCGACCGGCTGACATGCCCACCTCCCCTTCTCAGTCCAACCGGCTGACACGCCCCGCCTCCCTGCCCCAATCCAGCCGACCGCCTGGCGAACGGCGGGCGAACGCCGGGTCACGCGACCTCGCACAAAATTGGAACGAATCCATTTCTTGAACCATTCGTGTTTGTGGGGGTAGGTTGGCCCCCATGACTTCACCGCAGCCCCCGACCACCGCAGAGGACCTGCGGGGCGCCGGCCTGCGGGTGACGGCCGCCCGCGTCGCGCTCCTGGAGACCGTCCGCGCAGGCGACCACCTCGGGGTCGACGCCCTCGCCTCCGGGGTGCGGGACCGGGTCGGCCACATCTCGGTGCAGGCCGTCTACGACGCCCTCCACGCGCTCACCGCGGCGGGACTCGTCCGACGTATCGAGCCCCCGGGCAGTCCCGCCCGGTACGAGGGCCGGGTCGGCGACAACCACCATCACCTGGTCTGCCGGGAGTGCGCGGCGGTCGTCGACGTCGACTGCGCGGTCGGCCACGCGCCCTGTCTGACCGCCTCCGACGACCGCGGCTTCTCGATCGACGAGGCCGAGGTCATCTACTGGGGCCTGTGCCCCACCTGTTCCACCGCCCGCAAGGCTTGAGCACCACACCCGGAAGGATTTCCCCACATGTCCGAGAACAGCGCCGCTGAAGGCACATGCCCGGTCGCACACGGCCGCGCCGCACACCCCACCCAGGGCGGCGGCAACCGTCAGTGGTGGCCGGAGCGGCTCAACCTGAAGATCCTTGCGAAGGACCCGGTCGTCGCGAACCCGCTCGGTGCGGACTTCGACTACGCCGAGGCGTTCGGCAACCTCGACCTCGCGGCCGTCAAGCGGGACATCGCCGAGGTCCTGACCACCTCCCAGGACTGGTGGCCGGCGGACTTCGGCCACTACGGCCCGCTGATGGTCCGGATGGCCTGGCACAGCGCCGGCACCTACCGCATCAGCGACGGCCGCGGCGGTGGCGGCCGTGGTCAGCAGCGTTTCGCGCCGCTGAACAGCTGGCCGGACAACGTCAACCTGGACAAGGCCCGCCGTCTGCTGTGGCCGGTCAAGAAGAAGTACGGCCAGTCCATCTCCTGGGCCGACCTCATGATCCTCACGGGCAACGTGGCGCTGGAGACGATGGGCTTCGAGACCTTCGGCTTCGCCGGCGGCCGCGCCGACGTCTGGGAGGCCGACGAGGACGTGTACTGGGGTCCCGAGACCACGTGGCTCGACGACCAGCGCTACTCCGGCGACCGCGAGCTGGAGAGCCCGCTCGGCGCCGTCCAGATGGGTCTGATCTACGTCAACCCCGAGGGCCCCAACGGCAACCCGGACCCGCTCGCCGCGGCCCGCGACATCCGTGAGACGTTCCGCCGGATGGCGATGAACGACGAGGAGACCGTCGCCCTCATCGCCGGTGGTCACACCTTCGGCAAGACCCACGGCGCCGGCCCGGCGGACAACGTCGGCGCCGACCCCGAGGCCGCCCCGATCGAGGACCAGGGCCTCGGCTGGGCCAGCACCTACGGCACCGGCAAGGGCGGCGACGCCATCACCTCCGGTCTCGAGGTCACCTGGACCACCCAGCCCACCCGGTGGACCAACGATTTCTTCGACATCCTCTTCGGCTACGAGTGGGAGCTCACCCAGAGCCCCGCCGGCGCCCACCAGTGGGTGGCCAAGGACTCCGAGGAGATCATCCCGGACGCCCACGACCCGTCGAAGAAGCGTCGCCCCACGATGCTCACCACCGACCTCTCGCTGCGCTTCGACCCGATCTACGGCGAGATCTCCAAGCGCTTCCACGAGAACCCGGACCAGTTCGCGGACGCCTTCGCCCGCGCCTGGTACAAGCTGACCCACCGTGACCTGGGCCCGAAGTCCCTGTACCTCGGCCCGGAGGTCCCGGCGGAGACGCTGCTGTGGCAGGACCCGCTGCCGCAGGCCGAGGGCGCGCCCATCGACGCCGCCGACGTCACCGCGCTCAAGGCCAAGCTGCTCGCCTCGGGCCTGACCGTCTCGCAGCTGGTGTCGACCGCGTGGGCGTCCGCGTCCACCTTCCGCAACAGCGACAAGCGCGGCGGCGCCAACGGCGCCCGCATCCGTCTCCAGCCGCAGGTCGGCTGGGAGGTCAACCAGCCCGACGAGCTGGCTCAGGTCCTGCGCGTCCTGGAGGGCGTCCAGGCCGACTTCAACGCGGCCTCCGGCGCCAAGAAGGTCTCGCTGGCCGACCTGATCGTCCTCGGCGGTGCCGCCGCGATCGAGAAGGCCGCCAAGGACGCCGGGTACGACGTCGAGGTGCCGTTCACCCCGGGCCGTGTCGACGCGACCGAGGAGCACACGGACGCCGAGTCGTTCGCCGCGCTGGAGCCGACCGCGGACGGCTTCCGCAACTACCAGGGCAAGGGCAACCGCCTGCCGGCCGAGTACCTGCTGCTCGACAAGGCGAACCTGCTCGGCCTGAGCGCGCCCGAGATGACCGTCCTCGTCGGCGGCCTGCGTGTCCTGGGCACCAACCACGGCGGGACGTCCCTCGGTGTCCTCACCGAGACCCCCGGTGTCCTCACCAACGACTTCTTCGTCAACCTGCTCGACCTGGGCACGGAGTGGAAGTCGACCTCCGAGGACCAGACCCACTTCGAGGCCCGTGACGCCTCGGGCGCGGTCAAGTGGACCGGCACCCGTGCCGACCTGGTCTTCGGCTCCAACTCCGAGCTGCGCGCCCTCGCCGAGGTCTACGCGAGCGACGACGCGAAGGAGAAGTTCGTGAACGACTTCGTCGCGGCGTGGGTCAAGGTGTCGAACGCCGACCGCTTCGACCTGGTCTGAGTCAGCGCACCGGGGACGCCCCGGCCGGCCCGTGCGGGCCGGCCGGGGCGTCCCCTTTTGCCCGGTGCGGGGCGTCAGGCGGCCGTGTACCCCAACTGCCTGCGCATGTACGGCGTCATCAGGGTCTTCGCCTTGGCCAGGACGGAGGTACGGCCGCCCAGGACCGCGCTCTCCCCGCCCGGCACCGGCAGCAGCGTCAGGCCGTCGGCCCCTCCGAAGGGCACGATCAGCGGGGTGCGGTGCACGGGACGGTAGAAGCGGGGTTCCTTGCGGTGCCTGCCGGGGCTCTGGAGCTGGGCGCGGATGTTGTGGACCGCGAGGTCGGCCTGGGCCAGGGCGGCGGGGGTGATCTTGAGCTCGGTGGCGTCGTTGACGTCACCGACCGCGAAGACGTCCGGCCGGCCGTCGACCCGGAGCGTCCGGTCGACCTTGACGTGCCCGGAGGGGTTCAGCCAGTCCCCGTGGCCGCCGAGGCGGAGCCAGAGCGTGTTGGGCGTGGTGCCCGTGGCCCAGTACGAGAGGTCGGCCTCAAGGACCTCGCCGCGCGCGTCGCGATAGGTGCCGAACTCGAGGCCGGGTGACATGAACGACTTCAGCCGCACCTCCACGTCGTGCGCCTCCAGCCAGGCCAGCGCCTTGCGTCCGGCGCGTTCGCTGCCCGTGCCGTGCAGCAGGGCGGGACCGGAGTGGGCGAGCGTGACCCGCGCGTCCGGCCGGGCCAGCCGTATCTCCGCGCTGAGTTCGACCCCGGAGGGCCCACCGCCGACGACGAGGACGTGCCCGGCGCCGGCGACGGCCTGCTGGTGCCCGGCGAAGGCCTTCGCGGCCTCCTCGACGGTGGTGCCGTTGAAGCGGGCCGGTTCGGGGTAGTCGGCGCCGGTGGCGATCACCACCACGTCGTAGGGCAGCCGCTCCCCCGTGGCCAGGACGACCTGCCGGGCCTCGGTGTCGATCCGCAGTGCCTTGCCCAGCACCACCTGGCCGCCGCTGAGCAGCCGGTCGTACGGGATGAAGGGGGTCATCGACCACTCCGGCCGGACGCCCGCCCGCAGCGAGGCGACGCGGTGGAAGAAGACCTCCTTGCGGTCCACCAGCGTGACCCGCGCGGTCGCGTCCAGCCTCCTCGCGATGCGGACTCCCGCGTAGCCGCCGCCGATCACCACTACGTCGCCGTCGCTCACACGACTCTCCTGTGCTGTGGGGGAGCCTGCACAGTAACGCTTGAACTTTAAAGTTGTGGGGGCCTGATGTGTGCGTTCCGTGAAGCGATGCGCTACGTCAGCCCGGCGACGAACGTCCCGAGGCGGGCCAGGCCCTCGCGCAGCGTGTCGCCGGAGGCCGCGTACGACAGGCGCACGTGCGTGTCCGCCGTCCCCACCCCGAAGTCACGGCCCGGGGTGAGCGCGACATGCGCCTCCCGCAGTGCCCGGGCGCAGAACTCCCACGAGGTGAGCCCGGTGCCGCTGACGTCGAAGTAGACGTAGAACGCCCCGTCGGGCGGCACCGGCACCGGCAGCCCGATCCGCGCCAGGCCGTCCAGGACGAGCGCGCGCCGGCGCCCGAACTCGGCGCGCCGCTCCTCACAGACGGCGAGGGAGTCGGGGGTGAAACAGGCCAGGGCGGCGTGCTGGGCCGGGGTGGAGGCGCACAGGAAGTAGTTCTGGGCGAGGCGTTCCAGGGCCGGTACGAGGATCTCCGGGACGACGCACCAGCCGAGCCGCCAGCCGGTCATGCCGAAGTACTTGGAGAAGCTGTTGATGACGACGGCGTCGGGGTCGTACGACAGGGCGCTGCGGGGCGGCCGGTCCTGGTCGTCGTGGTCGCCGAGGTCGAGGTAGATCTCGTCGACGATCCGCCAGGCCTGGCGGTCCCGGACGAGTGCGCACAGCGCGGCCAGCTCGTCGCCCGGTACCGAGGTGCCGGTCGGGTTGGAGGGCGTGGCGACCATGACCCCGCGCGTGCCGTCCGTCCAGTGTTCCCGCACGGAGTCCGCGTCCAGCTGGAAGCGCGAGGCCGCGCTGGTCGGCACCAGCCTGACCCGGGCGCCGAAGCTCTCCATGATCTGCCGGTTGCAGGGGTAGGACGGGTCGCCGATCAGCACCTCGTCCCCGGGGTCGACGAGCGCGGCGGCGCCCAGCACCAGGGCGGCCGAGGCGCCGGCAGTCACGACGACGCGGCCCGGGTCGACGTCGACGCCGTGGCGCTCGCCGTAGAACCCCGCGATCGCCTGCCGCAGGGCGGGCATGCCGAGCGCCTCGGTGTAGCTCATGGGCCGGCCGTCCATGGCCGCGCGCATCGCCTCCACGACGGCCGGGGGCGCGCCGAAGTCGGGCTCGCCGAGGCTGAGCTTGACCACGTGGTGGCCCTGGGCCTCCAGGGCGGCGGCGTGCTTGCCGAACTCCATGGCGTAGAAGGGGGCGACGGACTCGGCCCGCTGCGAGATCCGCATGCGGCGACCTCCGGCTCGACGACGGACGGGACGTGCTGACCCTAAGCGGTCACGAGAGGGGCTGGTCCGCGGGCCCGCCCCTCGGGTCACCTCCTGGCCGTCAGGCCCGGGCGTGCTCCCGGCCGCCGCGGCTGTACGGGGGTGCCGTCGCGCACCGCGGGCGTGGATCCCGCGGTGCGCGCGGCGTTCGGCTCCGCCCCGGTGTGCGCCCGGTACGAGCCGGGGGGCGCCGTCTGCGCGCCCCCTGTCGGCGCTTGCCAGCGCCTTGACGAGGGCACTACTCTCGCCAGGCCTTGGTGAACGGGAAATCCGGTGTGATGCCGGTGCGGCCCTCGCCACTGTGATCGGGAAGTCCGGCTCCGGCCCTCGCGGGCAGCCACTGGGTCCTTGTGACCCGGGAAGGCGGAGCACCGGGCGGTGGGACCCGTGAGCCAGGAGACCGGCCAAGGCGCGTCAACCATCCACGAGGTGCTGGAGAGGGTCTGCTGAGCCATGCACATAGCCGAGGGATTTCTGCCTCCGGCGCACGCGGTCGCCTGGGGCGTCGCGTCCGCGCCATTCGTCGTCCACGGAGTGCGCTCACTCACGCGTGAAGTCAGGGAGCATCCGGAGAGCACCCTGCTCCTCGGCGCCTCGGGCGCCTTCACCTTCGTCCTGTCCGCACTGAAGCTGCCCTCGGTGACGGGCAGTTGCTCCCACCCCACCGGCACGGGCCTGGGCGCCATCCTGTTCCGCCCGCCGATCATGGCGGTGCTGGGCACCATCACCCTGCTCTTCCAGGCGCTGTTGCTGGCCCACGGCGGCCTGACCACGCTGGGCGCGAACGTGTTCTCGATGGCCATCGTCGGGCCCTGGGCCGGATACGGCGTCTACAGACTGCTGCGGCGTCTCGGTGCGCCGCTGATGGTGGCGGTGTTCTTCGGCGCGTTCCTCGCCGACCTGTCCACCTACTGCGTCACCAGCGTGCAGTTGGCGCTCGCCTTCCCCGACCCCGGCAGCGGATTCCTGGGCGCGCTCGGCAAGTTCGGCTCCATCTTCGCCGTCACGCAGATCCCGCTCGCGGTGAGCGAGGGGCTGCTGACGGTGTTCGTGATGCGTCTGCTGGTCCAGTCGAGCAAGGGCGAACTGACGCGGCTGGGCGTGCTGTTGAGCCGTCCGGAGAAGGCCGCGGCCGACACCGGGACGCAGGCGGTGGCCCGATGAGCCGGAACGCGAAGATCAACACGCTGTTGCTGCTCGTCGTGGTGGCGCTCGCCGTGCTGCCGCTGGCCCTCGGGCTGGGCGACCACAAGGAGGAGCCCTTCACGGGCTCCGACTCCGAGGCCGAGACCGCGATCACCGAGATCGAGCCGGACTACGAGCCCTGGTTCTCGCCGCTGTACGAACCGCCGTCCGGCGAGATCGAGTCGGCGCTGTTCGCCCTCCAGGCGGCAGGAGGCGCGGGCGTCCTCGCCTACTACTTCGGACTGCGCCGGGGCCGTCGGCAGGGCGAGGCCCGGGCACTGGCCGGACAGAAGTCCGAGGACGCCCGGGACGAGTCCGCCACCGAGCGGACCTGATCCCGCGTGCTGCCGATCGACGCGGCCGCGCACAGCAGCCACTGGCGCCGCCGCCATCCCGTGGACAAGGCCGTCCTCGGCCTGGGCCTGACGGTCCTGGCCATCTCCCTGCCGCCCTGGCCGGGCGCCGCCCTGGTGCTGCTGACGTCCGTCACCGTCCTCCTGGGCCCGGCGGGGGTGCCCGCCCGGCGGCTGTGGCGCGCCTACCGGGTACCGCTGGGCTTCTGCGCGACCGGGGCGCTCACCCTGTTGGTCCAGGTCGGCGGCCCCGACGGTCTCGTCGCCCCGGCCGACGGCGGCTGGGTGCGCGCCGGGGAGCTGTTGCTGCGGACGTCGGCCGCCTCCCTCGGCGTGCTGCTGTTCGCCTTCACCACCCCCATGTCGGACCTGCTGCCCCGGCTGGTCAGGGCGGGCGTGCCCGCACCCGTCGTGGACGTCGCCCTGGTGACGTACCGGATGAGCTTCCTGCTCCTGGACTCCGTGCGCCGCGTGCGGGAGGCGCAGGCCGCGCGGCTCGGGCACACCGGCCGGGCCGCGGAGTGGCGGTCGCTGGCCGGGCTCGGCGCGACCGCCTTCGTCCGGGCGTTCAGCCGGGCCGCCCGGCTCCAGGACGGTCTCGCCGGACGCGGTTACGACGGCACCTTGCGCGTGCTGGTGCCCGAGGCCAGGGTCTCGGTCCGTTTCACGGCCGCCAGCGTCGCGCTGCTCGTGGCGGTGGCCGCCCTCACCCTCGTCCTGGAAAGGCCGCTGTCATGAGCGAGCCCGCACTGGTCGCCCTGCGGGGCGCGTCCTTCGCCTACGAGGACGGTCCGACCGTGCTCGACGGCCTCGACTTCGAGGTGCGCGAGGGGCGGGCCCTCGCCCTGCTGGGCCGCAACGGCAGCGGCAAGACCACCCTGATGCGGCTGCTCAGCGGCGGACTGCGGCCGCACCGCGGCGCGTTGTCGGTCGAGGGGCGGTCGGTGTCGTACGACCGCAAGGGGCTGACCCGGCTGCGGACGACCGTGCAGCTGGTCGTGCAGGACCCGGACGACCAGCTGTTCGCCGCCTCCGTCGCCCAGGACGTGTCCTTCGGACCGCTCAACCTCGGTCTGCCCGACGCGGAGGTACGGACCCGGGTGGCCGAGGCGCTGGCCGCCCTGGACATCAGCGCGCTCGCCGACCGGCCCACCCACCTGCTCTCCTACGGCCAGCGCAAACGGACCGCGATCGCGGGCGCCGTGGCGATGCGACCGCGCGTGCTGATCCTCGACGAGCCGACCGCCGGACTCGACCCGGACGGCCAGGAGCGGCTGCTGACCACCCTCGACGCCCTGCGCGCCTCGGGCACCACGGTGGTGATGGCCACCCACGACGTCGACCTCGCCCTGCGCTGGGCCGACGACGCCGCGCTGCTCACCCGTGCCGGCGCGCACACCGGCCCCGCCGCCGCGATGCTGGCCCGCACGGAACTGCTGCGGGAGGCGGGGCTGCGGCTGCCCTGGGGGGTCGCGGCCGCCCGACTGCTCCGGGAGCAGGGGCTGTTGGCCGACGACTCCCCAGGTCCGCGGACCCCGGACGAGCTCGCCGCGGTGTCGCCCGACGCCGCCTCCCGCTGACGCCGAGCTGGGTCGCGGCGCTCAGGCCGCCAGGACGGGTTCCTCCTCCCCCGCCGGGCAGGCGGCCCCGTCGTCCGGGACCCCGGACGAGCTCGCCGCGGTGTCGCCCGACGCCGCCTCCCGCTGACGCCGGGCCGGTTCGCGGCGCTCAGGCCGCCAGAGCGGGTTCCTCCTCCCCCGCCGGGCAGGCGGCCCCGTCGTCCGGGACCCCGGACGAGCTCGCCGCGGTGTCGCCCGACGCCGCCTCCCGCTGACGC